>NZ_LNSB01000001.1 GCF_001468285.1 Sphingopyxis sp. HIX
GGTCGGTCCCCGCGCTGGTCCTCAGTTGCACGTCGAGCGGCGCGTCGGCCGCGCCCAGCCCGGCGCCGAGCTCGATCGATCCGCCGCTGCACGCCATCGTCACCAGCGGCGACGCGGTGCCCGCCCGCGCGACCGCGACGGGGCGCGGCTGCTGTACCGGCGCCGGGGTCGGTACCGCGGCGCAGCTCGCGATCGCCAGCGTCATCGGCAGCGCCGTGCCATAGCGCCACCAGGCGCGTCTCTTGCTCATCGGGAAAACCCCCGCCAGTCGATCACTTCATCGAGGCCAACGCGCGGCACCGGCCATTGGTTCACCGCCGCCGCCTCGTCGGCGTAACCGATCGCGAGTCCGGTGAAGAGGATCTGCCCGTCGTCAAGGCCCAGGGTCTGGCGGATCGTCTCGCCGTACATCGCCCAGCATTCCTGCGGGCAGCTGGCGAGGCCATGCTCGACGAGCAGCAGCATCACCGACTGCAGCCACATCCCCATGTCGGACCATTGCGGCGGCCCCATGATCCGCGAGCAGTGGAGGAACAGCATCACCGGCGCGCCGAAGCCGGTATAATTGTGCATGAACTGGCCGAGCCGGCCCTTCTTGTCCTCGCGCGGGATGCCGAGCGCGGCGTAGAGCCCCTCGCCGACGCCAAAGCGCCTTGTCTCCCACGGGTCGGTCAGCCCCTTGGGATAGATGTCATATTCGGGTTGGTAACCCTCGCGCCCCATCGCGATGCGCCCCGCGACGGCGTCCTTCACCGCCTGCCATGGCTCGCCCGCCAGCACCACCGCCTGCCACGGCTGGAGGTTGCCGCCCGACGGCGCGCGCTGCGCGGCGGCGAAAATCGTCTCGAGCAGCGCGGGATCGACCGGCCGGTCGGCAAAGGCGCGCACCGAGCGGCGCTTGTGGAGCGCTTCGGTCACCGAAGCTGCGGACGGGTCAGTCGCTGGCATATTTATCCTCTCGCCGCTTGCCGAACAGCAATTTGCGTTCGAGCCGCGCCTTCAATTGCCGGTAGTAGGACAGCAGGAAGACATCGTCCTCCTCTGCCACCGGTCGCCCGATCTTGGCGCGGATCGTGTCGGCGACCTCGCGCATGGCGCGCGGATCGCGGGCGCGCAAGACCCGCTCGAGCTCCTGCAGCTCGTAAATGCCGTAAACCGCGAGCTCGTTTTCGCTGAAAGCCATCGTCGCGGCGCCATCGGTCTCGGCGGCGATATCCTGGTCGAGCTTAGAGCGCTGCGCCATTACGACCCAGGTCCCGGCGATCAGGTCGCCCATCCGCATCCGGTCCTTGTTGAACAGCAGGAACAGGCTGAGCGTCAGCGACCATAATATGCCCGCGGCGACGGTCAGCCCCGACACGCGGTCCTCGCCCGCGCCGAACCCCAGCATCATCAGCGGCAGGAAAATCTCCAGCTCGCGGATCAGGTTGCGCGCGAACACCGCGTCGGCGGTCAGGCGCCCGCCGTCGCGCGCGACGACGCGGATGCCCATCAGCCTCTTGCCCGGCGTCGCGGCGCGCTGCCCCAGCTCGAACCCGATGAACCAGAAGGTGCGCAGGAAGAAGAAACCGAGCAGCCAGATGCTCTCGAACACATCCGACCGGCTCGAATAGCCGAGCCAGCCGATCAGCAGCGTGAAGGCGAACAGCACGACCAGCATGATACCGAGATCGACGATCAGCGCGCCGAACCGCAGCCCCGAACTCGCGATCCTGAGCTCGAGGTCGACCCCCTCGGGGGTGATGAACTGGCGCAGCTTGCCCTGCCGCGCCAGCCGCTCGCGCGCGTTCGATGCGGCGCTCATGCGGCCTCCTCGCGGCGCGGCAGGTAATAATAGGCGAGCCAGAAGAGCAGCATCGCGGTGCCGATCGCATAGCGCGTCACCGTGTCGGTGATCAGCTGGCGTCCGAAACCTTCGAGCAGCCCGGCGACCAGCAGCATGATGATCACCCCCACCATCACCTTGCCCGCAGTGCGCCCCGCGTCGGACGCCGCCTGCAAGCGGCTGCGCGCGCCCGGAAAGACCACCGCCGCGCCGATGCGCAGCCCCGCGGCGCCCGACAGCGCGGCGGCGAACAGCTCGGTGGTGCCGTGGATGAACAGCCAGCCGGCGAAATCATAGCCCAGCCCCTTCGAGGTGAAGACCGCGACCATCGCGCCGATGTTGATGCCCTGGTAGAATTCCAGCATCATCGTCGGGATACCGAAGGCAAAGCCCAGCGCGAAGGACATGATCGACACGCCGCTGTTGTGGGTGAACAGGAAGGAGGCGAAGACGTGCAGCGCGCCCTCCTCCTCGCCCGCCGCCGCCTTGCCGTGCCCCATCGTCGCTTGCAGGAACTCGACCGTCGCGCGCGGGTCGCGCCCGCCCGCCATGCTTTCGTCGACGAAGCTGTAATACCATTGCGGATCGCTCGTCACGAGCGACCAGCTGGTCACCGCGCCGAGAATGATGATCAGCGCAATGATGACCGTTTCTTTCCACACGGCCTGCACCGCCAGCGGCCAGTCGCGCGCGAAGAAGCGCGCCAGCCGGTCGAGCCGCGACTGGCGCACGCCATAGATCAGGAAATAGCCGCGCATCGACAGCGCCTCGAGATGATCGAGCAGCGCCTTGTCGAGGCTGGTCGCGCGCGCGATCGACAGCGACGACAGCGTCGCGCGATAGAGCACAGGCAGCTGGAGCAGTTCCTCGCTCGACAGCCCCTTGGCGCCCCTCTTCTCGAGCCGCGTCAGCAAGGCGTCGAAAGCGATCCAGTCGGCCTCGCGCTCGGCGCGGAAGCGTATGGTCGAGAAAGCGGGCGCGTCGATCGCGGCGGCGGGGAGCGTCGGTACGATCACAAGCTGCCCTCGCGCTTGATGCCGAGGTACGCGTCGATCACCCCGCCCGCCATCGCGTCGGCGGGCACTTCGAGCACGTCGGCGCCCAGCCGCTGCAACCGCGCGATCACCAGCTGGCGGTCGCGCAGCATCGCCGCCGCGACATTCGATCGCGTCACGTCGGCGGCGCTTTCGGGGCGGCGCTTCTCCTCGCTCTCCAGCTCCTCATCCTTCAGCACGACGAACAGCAACCGGTGCTTCTTCACCAGCCTTCCGGCGGCGCGGATCATCAGGTCGGCGCTCGTCGCATCGGTGAATTCGGTGAACAAGATGATCAGCGACCGGCGGTTGAGCTGCGCCGACAGCGTCGTCAGCGCCAGCGTGAAATTGCTCTCGACCGGGGCATAGTCGATCAGGCTCGCCGCGCGCTGGAGCGCCGGGAAATCCTGCGTGTGCATATAGGCCGGTGTCATCGCCTGCGGCTTGGCCGCGAAGGAGAAAAGGCTGATCCGGTCGTTCATCTTCAGCCCGACGTAGGCGAGCAGCAGCGCCGCCGACACCGCGCGGTCGACGCGCGGCATGCCGTCCACCGGCTCGGCCATCGTCCGCCCGCCGTCGATCGCCAGCACAACGCGATTGTCGCGTTCGACTCGATATTCCTTGGCGAGCAATTTGACGTGCCGCGCGGTCGCGTTCCAGTCGATCGCGCGCCGGTCCATGCCCGGCTGATATTCGGCGAGCGCCTCATATTCGGCACCCTCGCCCCGAATGCGCTGTTGGCGCAGACCAAACCAGCTGTTGCGCTGGAACAACCGGCTGCCCTCCTCGATCACCGCGCGCAGGCTGGGGACCACCGCGATCGCGCCGTCGACGCCGAACTTGCGCTGTTTCCACACCAGCCCCAGCGGCCCGCGCCAGCGAATCCACGCGGCGTCGATCAAGGCCTTGCCGCGCCGGCTCGCCGACAGCGGCATCGTCCGGGCGAGCGTTCGCGCCCTCCCCGTGCCGGCGTCCACGGCGCGCATTGCGTCGGTCAGCCGCCCGCCGACCGCCAGCCTCTCGTCGACCGCCAGCGCGACCTCGGCGTGCCGCGGCACCCCGCGCTCGCTCGCCGCGGTCAGCCGGAGGTCGAACGGATCGCCCACCCCGACCTGGTGCGGATATTTCGCATCGAGCTTCAGGTGGCGCGGATGCGCGCCCGCAAGCGCGTCGATCAGAAGGCAGGCGACCAGGAAGGCGATCCAGCCGGGCGCGAACAGCCACAGCTCGGGCCGGATCAGCCCGAGCAGCAGCGCGACCGGCGCACCCGCCAGCAGCAGAAGGATCGCCCGCCGGGTCGGGTAGATCAACGCGGCACCTCCTCGCGTTCGAGCAGTGCGCTCACCACCTGCTCGACGCTGCGCCCCTCGATCTCGGCCGCCGCCGACAGGATCACGCGGTGGCGCAGCACCCCGGCAGCGAGGCGCTGGATATCGTCGGGGATCACATAGTCGCGCCCGTCGAGCGCCGCCGCGGCGCTCGCGGCACGCGCGAGCAGCGAGGCCGCGCGCGGGCTCGCGCCGCACTCTAAATCTGCGCTCTCGCGCGTCGCGCGCACCAGCCGCACGATATAATCGACGATCTCGTCGGCCAGCCGGACATTCGAGATGATGTCGATCGCCTCGCCGATCGCCTTGGCATCGGCGACCTGCGCCACGCCGAAATCGCCGACCGCGGGGCTCTTGAAGCGCCCGCCATGCTCGGCGACGATCCGCCGTTCCTCCTCGATCGCCGGATAATCGACGACCAGCTTGAACAGGAAGCGGTCGAGCTGCGCCTCGGGCAGCGGATAGACGCCCTGCTGCTCGATCGGATTCTGCGTCGCCAGCACGGTGAAGCGCGGGCTCATCACATGCGGCTCGCCGTTGATCGTCACGCGCCGCTCCTGCATCGCCTCGAGCAACGCGGCCTGCGTCTTGGGCGGGGTGCGGTTGATTTCGTCGGCGAGCAGCAGCTCGGTGAAGATCGGCCCCTTGGTCAGCGTGAAGCTCGACGTCTGGAAGTTGAACAGGTTCGACCCCAGGATATCGCCCGGCATCAAATCGGGGGTGAATTGGATGCGCCCGAAATCGAGCCCCGTCGCGCGCGCAAAGGCCTGTGCGAGCAGGGTCTTGGCGGTTCCCGGCGGGCCTTCGAGCAGCACATGGCCGCCCGCGAGGAGCGCGATCGTCACCATCCGGGTCAGCGGCTGCTGGCCGAACACGGCCTTGGCGACCTCGGCGTCGATCGCGGCGCCCAGCGCTTGAACGCGCGCGACGCCCTGGGGCCCGTCGCCCTTGGCGAGTAGATCAGCTGTCACGGATTAAGTCCTTCCTGATGTCGTGCAGCGCCTGCGCGTCTGCAAGGAATTCATGCTTGTTGCGCGCGAGCGGCAGCCGCCGCGCGAGCGAGGAAAACAGGTTGCCGCCGGGCGGCAGATGTCGGTCGATCCAGCTATCGGTCGCCGCAGCATCGAGCCCCGCGGGCGCGTGCAGTCGGCGCGCGATCGCGGCGCGCAGGCTCGCAACATAGGAGTCGGCGCCCTCCAGCTCGCGATCGGCCTGCTTGATCAGGTCGGCGCTGTTCGCGATCAGCGCGGCTTTCGACACCGCGATCGCGCGCGCGGGTTTCAGCGCCGGGCCGAAGCGCGCCCATGCCTGCCACAGCGCGAACAGCCCCGCCGCGATCAGGCACAGGGTGATGCCGATAAACGGCGGCACGAAGGCGAAGCGCAGCAGCGAGCGCCCGGCGCCCAGCCCGTTCAGCGTCACGTCGAAGGCGATGCTGTCGGCGTCGGCATCCTCGGCGATGCCGTCGATCAGCATCGCCGCGCCGCGCGCGCCATCGCGGCTGGCAAAGGCGAAATTGTTGATGAGGTCGGGGTCGGCGAGGATATAGACGTCGCGTTCGCGCGCCCGCGCCAGCACCGCGCCGCCGCCCGGCGCCGCGGCCAGCGTCTCGATCGTGTCGCCCGACACCGTCTGGACGCCCTCGGGCAGCGACAGGCTGATCTCGCGCCCCGCGACCCATGCCGGGGCCTCCGCCGCCTGCCCCTTCGACGCCGCGATCGCGACCTTGCCAAAGGGCGCCTCGGGCAGCAGCTTCGCGGGCGGCGCGACCGGCGCGCCGACGCTGACCCAGCCGGGCTTGGTGTCGCTTCCCGGGATACGCATCGCCCGCCATTTGGGCAGCACGATCAGCACCGGTGCGCCCCCGGCGCTCGTCAGCAGTTCGGCGATTTCCTCGGCGCGCGTCTCGTGCGTCGGGGTCAGGACGATCAGCGGCTGATAATCGTCATAGGCATAGGTTTCGACGCCGCGCCGGATGTCGACGGTCGCCCCCGCGCGTTCGATCAGGTCGACGATCCCGGCATAGCCCGGCGCGGCCTTCGACAGCGCATGGCCCTGGACGTTCTTGCCGGTGCTGAACTGCGGGCCGAGCGCGACCAGCGCCCACAGCGCGATGAAGGCGATGATGCCGATCACCACGACGCCGGCCATCAGCCGCGGGTTGAAGGCGCTCTCGCCGTTCGCCGTGTCGCCGCTCATGCCCGCGCCCAATTCTTCGGCACCGTCATCTCGGCATAGGCGGCGCGGCACTGCTCCCACGCGCCGGCGTCGATCGCGCGGCCGCCGAACAGGCTGATCTCGACCGCGCGCGCGATGCGGCTGAACGCTTCGCGCGCGACCGCGGGCAGGTCGGTCGCTCCCGCCAGCTCGCGCGACGTCATCGCGGGCTTGACCAGCCCGGGGCGGCGGCCCTCGATATCCTCGACGCTGCGATAGAGCAGCAGGTGCGCCGCTTCGGCAAAGCGCCCCGCCGCCGCCAGCGCATCGGCTTCGGCGAGCAGCGCGCGCGCCGCGCCGGCCTCGGCCTGCCCGACCAGTTCCTCTTCATCCACCGCGCCGCGCTTGCGGCGCAGGCGCAGGTCGTCGACCCAGGTCGCGAAGGCGGGGACGAACAGGTAAAGCAGCAGCAGCACCAGCGCGATGCCGGCGATCCACAGCAAGGGCTGCGCCGCGGGGGCGAGGAAGTCGAACAGGTTACGGATCCCGCGGCCGATCGCCATCAGCCAGCCGGGAGTCTCGGGCACCGGCGGCGGGGGCGGGAAGGCGGTCTGGATCGTGTCGCCCGCCATCGTCTGGACATAGCCGGGATCGACGAGTTCGGGGTCGACCAGCCAGCCTTCGCCGCCTTCGCGGGGCGTTTCGGCGGCGGCCGACGCCTGGGCGATCCACAGCGATATCATGTTGAAAAACTGGCCCAGCCCCGGATCGTCATCGCCGTTGGTGGTAGCGCGCCCGGCGGCGCAATGGCAAGAGATGCTTGCAAGCGCCAGCGCGCCATAATAGCGCGCCGCGGCGGGCGGGCCGATGGTTGCGCCTGCAACGAAGAGACGATGGGAGACACGGCGTGGACGCGGCTCAGGCGGTACATGAAAAATTCCTCGCCGCGCTGGCGGGCGGGCTGCTGCCCGACCGCGCCGACGCGCCCGATCCCGCGCTCGTCGGGCTTTCGCGCGCCGAGGCGACCGACATCTTCCTCTCGCAGCTGACCAGCCGCCAGATGGACCGGCTGTCGCGTCATCTCCAGGCGCGCGGCGAGGGCTTTTATACGATCGGCTCGTCGGGGCACGAGGGCAATGCCGCCGTCGCCGCGGCGCTCCGCGTTACCGACATGGCCTTCCTCCACTATCGCTCGAACGCCTTCCAGCTCCACCGCGCGCGCCAGCTTCCCGGCGAAAGCGCGACATGGGACATGCTGCTGAGCTTCGCCGCGTCGAGCGAGGACCCGATCTCGGGCGGCCGGCACAAGGTGATCGGATCGAAACCGCTCGCCATCCCGCCGCAGACCTCGACGATCGCCTCGCACCTGCCCAAGGCGGTCGGCGCGGCCTTCTCGATCGGGATCGCGCGCCGGAACGGCATGAAGGACCTGCCGCTGCCCGACGATGCGGTGGTGCTCACCAGCTTCGGCGACGCCTCGGCGAATCATTCGACCGCGCAGGGCGCGTTCAATACCGCGGGCTGGGCGGCGTTCCAGGGCTCGCCGATGCCGCTCATCTTCCTCTGCGAGGATAATGGCATCGGCATCTCGACGCGCACGCCGACGGGCTGGATCGAGGCGCAGTTCCGCCACCGCGCCGGGCTCCACTATATCCAGTGCGACGGCACCGACCTCGCCTCGGCCTATGCGGGGGCGAAGGAAGCCGCCGATTACGCCCGCCGCACGCGGAGGCCGGTGTTTCTCCATATGGCGACGGTGCGCCTCTACGGCCACGCCGGGTCGGACGTGCAGGGCGCCTATCTCCCCAAAGCGCTGATCGAATCGGACGAAGCGCGCGATCCCTTGCTCAAGGGCGCGGCGCTGATGGCAGGGCAGGGCTGGATGACCCCAGCCGAAATCGCAGAAACTTATGAGGACATCGGCGCCACCCTCGCGCGGCAGGCCGAGGCGGCGATTCTACGCCCCAAGATCACGACGCCCGCGCATGTGATGGCGAGCCTCGTCCCGCCCAGGCGCGACGTGGTGCGCGCCAACACCCCCTCGGCCGAGGACCGCAAGGCGATGTTCGGCAGCGACGCGGGGCAGATGGACAAGCCGATGCACATGGCGCGCCTTTTGAGCTGGGCGCTCGCCGACCTGATGCTCGCGCACAAGGAAATCGCCGTCATGGGCGAGGATGTCGGACCCAAGGGCGGCGTCTACAACGTCACCGCGAAGCTGCATCAGCGCTTCGGCTCGTCGCGCGTGATCAACACCCTGCTCGACGAGCAAGCGATCCTCGGGCTCGCGATCGGCATGGCGCATAACGGTTTCGTGCCGATGCCCGAGATCCAGTTCCTCGCTTATGTCCACAATGCCGAGGACCAGATCCGCGGCGAGGCGGCGACGCTCAGCTTCTTCTCGAACGGCCAGTACACCAACCCCATGGTGATCCGCATCGCGGGGCTCGGCTATCAGAAGGGCTTCGGCGGCCATTTCCACAACGACAACAGCCTCGCGGTCTTCCGCGACATCCCCGGCGTCATCCTCGCCGTGCCGTCGAACGGGCGCGATGCCGTCGCGATGCTGCGCGAATGCGTGCGGCTGGCGCGCGAGGAACAGCGCGTGGTCGTCTTTGTCGAACCCATCGCGCTCTACATGACGCGCGACCTGCACGAGGAGGGCGACGGCCTCTGGACCAGCGTCTATGAGGCGCCGGGCGAGGGCGCGCCGATCGGCTTCGGCGACGTCGGCGTCCATGGCGACGGGACGGATCTCGCGATCGTCACCTATGGCAACGGCACTTATCTCTCGCGCCAGGCCGAGAAATCGCTCGCCGCCGATGGGGTCAAGGCGCGCGTGATCGACCTGCGCTGGCTCGGCCCGGTCGATGAGGACAAGCTCGTCGCCGCGGTCGGCGATGCGAAGCGCATCCTGATCGTCGACGAATGCCGCATCACCGGCTCGCAGAGCGAGGCGCTGATGGCGACTTTCGTCGAACGCACCCCCGACAAGAAGGTCGCGCGGATCGCCGCCGACGACAGCTTCATCCCGCTCGGCCGCGCCGCGACGCTGACGCTGCCGAGCCGCGACGGCATCTATGCTGCCGCGAAGGAGCTGCTCGCATGAGCGCGAAGAAGACCGCGCTCGTCGTCGCGCCCGGCCGCGGCACCTATGGCAAGGGCGAGCTCGGCAGCATCGCGCGGCTCCACGGCACGCGCTTCGCCGAGCTGATCGCGAACTTCGACGCGCAGCGCGCCGAGCGCAGCCAGCCGACGGTGACCGAACTCGACGGCGCCGAGCGCTTCAGCGTCGCGACCCATATGCGCGGCGATGTCGCGGCACCGCTCATCTACACCGCCACCGCGCTCGACTGGCTCAGCATCGACCGCGAGAAATACGACATCGTCGCGGTCGCGGGCAATTCGATGGGCTGGTACAGCGCGCTCGCGCTCGGCGGCGCGGTGTCGGTCGCGGACGGCTTCCGCATTTCGAACGCGATGGGCCTCAACAGCCAGACCCATGGCCCCGGCGGGCAAATTCTGCTGCAGGTCGTCGACGAAGACTGGCGCCCCGTCCCCGGCCTTTGCGACCAACTGCTCGATCTCGTCGCAAATATCGATGCCCGCCCCGGCCACGACCTCGCGCTTTCGATCGATCTCGCCGGCATGCTCGTGCTCGCGGGCAATGAGGAAGGCCTTGCCGCCTTACTCGCCGGGGCCCCGCCAACCCCCGGCCGCGACCCGCTGCGCCTCGCCGGGCACGGTCCCTTCCATACCCCGCTGATGTTCGGCAGCTCGGACAAGGCCAAGGCCGAGCTCCCCGCCTCGCTCTTCTCCAGCCCCGCGATCCCGATGGTCGACGGCCGCGGCCATATCTGGCGCCGCTTCGCGTCCGATCCCGCGCAGGTCTGGGACTACACCTTCGGCCACCAGATCCTCGCGCCCTACGACTTCGCGCTCTCGGTGCAGGTCGCGGTCAAGGAGTTCGCCCCCGACGTGATCATCCTGCCCGGCCCCGGCGACACATTGGGCGGCGCGATCGCGCAGTCGCTGATCGGGATCCAATGGCAGGGGATCGCCGGCAAGGCCGACTTCATGGCGCGGCAGGCATCGGACCCGATCCTGCTCTCGATGGGCCGCGCCGAACAGCGCGCGCTCGTCGCGGCCTAAGGCAACACCAGTTGGGGCCGGCGAAGGGGGACCCTCGCCGGCCCCGCCGGTGGTTGGAACGGCCTTGTGGGTGGCTCGGCCGCGCGATCGAACGGCAGCAACCCCCGGGGACCAACTCAGGGACACGCGCCGCTCATCCTCTCTATAGGATGCGTGCCGCACGTCCGGTCACGCCGCGCCGCCGATCATGCTCCGCTTCGGACCATATCGCCCGCCTCGGCGACGAAGCGCAGCCGCAGCAGTTCGGCGATACTCCCCGCCTCGGCGCGGCGCATGATGTTCGCGCGGTGCACCTCCACGGTGCGCGGGCTGAGCTCGAGCCTGCGGGCGATCGCCTTATTGCCCAGTCCCGCCGCGATCGCCTCGAGGATATCCTGCTCGCGCGGGGTCAGCGCCGCGAGCCGTGCCGCGGCCTCCCGCCGCCGCGCCTCGGCTTCGCGCCGCGCCCGCCATTCGCCCGTCGCCGCGTCGACCGCCGGCCGCACGGCGCGCGGATCGAGCGGCGCGGGCAGCAGGTCATAGGCGCCGCTGCGCAGGATCGTCCGCGATTCGGCGAGGTTCAGCCGCTCGGCCGCGACCAGCAGCACGATGTCCGTCCGCCCGCAAAGCCGCTCGAGCAAGGCCGCGCCGCCCGCGCCCCCCGGCTGTTCCCAGCGCATCAGCACGATGCCCCCCGCGGCCTCGGCCCCCGCCGCCAGATAATCCTCGCCGCTCGCAAAGCCGCGCACGACGCGGGACGCCCCCTCGACGAGCGCGCGGAAACAGGCGCTGCGCTCGATCGCGTCGGGCAATATCAGCTGAATCTGTCCCTGGTCCTCGCTCACCCCTCCTAGCTGCCGCGCCCTGCCGCGGCCGGACAGCGCAGATACTTCCGCCCCGGCGCCAGATCGGAGAAGAGACAAATCCGCACCGCCCCGATTTCCCGCTGGCGCGAGCGCGCGCAGTGATTAGTATGCTAATTAAATCCGGCGACATGGCCAAGAGGAGAGGCATTTTGCGCATCATCACCGACGACCGGACGCTCGACGGCGCCGACCTCGCCGCGCGCGTCGATGCCGCCGCGGGCGCCTTCGCGGCGCGGGGGGTCGGGCCGGGCGACTGCGCCGCGCTGCTGCTGCGCAACGATATCGAATTTCTCGAGGCCAGCCTCGCGTGCCGCCGCCTCGGCGCCTATTGCGTGCCCGTCAACTGGCACTTCGCCCCCGACGAAATCCTTTACGTCGTGCGCGACTGCGGCGCGCGACTGCTCATCGCGCATGCCGACCTGCTCGCCGGCGTCGCCGACGCTCTGCCCTGCCCCGCGATCGCCGTCGCCGTGCCGCCGGCGATCGCTTCGGCCTATCGCATTGCCGCCCCCGCGGCCGGCGGCGAAGATTGGGACGCCGTGCTCGCCGCCGCGACCCCCTGGACGCAGCCGTCGCCCCCCGCCGCCGAATCGCTCATTTACACCTCGGGCACCAGCGGCCATCCCAAGGGGGTCAAGCGCCGCCCCGCCACCGCGGAGCAAGCGGCGGCGAGCGACGCGATGCGGGCGCTGATCTACGGCATCTGTTCCGGCGCACGCGTGCTCGTCCCCGCGCCGCTCTATCACACCGCGCCCAATCTCTTCGCGCATCGCGCCGCCGCGCTCGCCGAGCTGCTCGTGCTGCCCGCGCGCTTCGACCCCGCGGGCCTGCTCGCCGACATCGAGCGCCACCGCATCACGCATCTCTACGCCGTGCCCGCGATGTTCACCCGCCTGCTCGCGCTGCCCGAGGCGCAGCGCGCCGCGCACGACCTTTCGTCGCTGCAATTCGTCCTCCACGCCGGCGGCCCCTGCGCGCCCGCGGTCAAGGCGGCGATGATCGACTGGCTCGGCCCGGTGATCGAGGAATATTATGGCTCGACCGAAGCGGGGCCGATCACCCATGTGTCGAGCGCCGAATGGAGCGCGTTTCCCGGCACCGTCGGCCGCGCGATCCCGGGGGTCGAGATCGTCATCGTCGACGACGCCGGGCAGCGCCTGCCCGCAGGCGAGGTCGGCGAGGTCCAGTCGCGCAACCCGGGCTATCCCGATTTCACCTATCTCGGCCGCGACGCCGACCGCGCCGCGCTCGACCGGGACGGCCTGCTCGCCTCGGGCGACCTCGGCTATCTCGACGCCGACGGCCGGCTCTTCCTCTGCGACCGCAAGCGCGACCTCGTGATCTCGGGCGGAGTGAACATCTACCCGGCGGAGATCGAGGCGGCGCTGCAGACCGTCGCGGGCGTCGCCGACTGCGCGGTGTTCGGCATCCCCGACGAAGTGAACGGCGAGGCGCTGATGGCGGTGGTCGAACCCGCAGCGGGCGCGGCGCTCACCGCCGAGGCGATTCGCGAGGGTCTGAGAAGGAGGCTCGCAGGCTACAAGATCCCGAAACGGATCGAACTCACCGACGCGCTCCCGCGCGAGGCGACGGGGAAGATCCGCAAGCGCCTGCTGCGCGATCCCCACTGGGCCGCGGCGGGGCGGAGCATTTGATCGGATGGGTTTTGGTGACCCCTATGGGAATCGAACCGCGGCGGGTCGGCTGTTGCCGATCCGCCCACGAAGAATCACGAGTTCGCTACGATGTCGGTGATTTTTTGGTGACCCCTACGAGTGTAGAACTTTTGTGTCAAGCAAGCTCAAGGCGTCCATAACTACACTGTAAAATCAGCGATTTATGTTGTAATGTGTTCGCGGTCGGTCGCCCTGATTTGCCTGAATTCCCACCGAAATGTGGGAACGATTGTGGGATCATTTCAGGCAGGGAATAGAACCGATGGCCCTCACGGCATTGAAGGTGAAGAACGCGAAGCCCGGTCGGCATGTCGATGGCCGAGGGCTTTGCCTGCTGGTGAAGCCAAGCGGCGCGCGGACATGGGTGCTGCGGATGCAGCGGCATGGCAAGCGGCGCGACTATGGCTTGGGATCGGTGCTGGACGTGTCGCTGGCAGAGGCGCGCGATGCCGCATCGGCGCTACGCCGTCAGGTGCGCGAAGGCGTCGATCCGGTTGCGGAACGGCGCAAGTCGCGCAACGTCGTGCCGAGCTTCGAGACGGTGGCGCGCGACTGCTACGAGGCGTTGAAAGAGGGCTGGAAGAACCGCCGTCATGCCAACTGGATTTCCAGCCTTGAGAACCATGTCTTTCCGATCGTCGGCACCAAGCCGGTGAACGAGGTGGACAGCGCCGCCGTGGTCGAGGTGCTTTCGCCTATCTGGCTTGAGATACCCGATACGGCGCGGCGCATATTGCAGCGCATCGGCGCGGTGCTGGACTTCGCCCATATCAAGGGATGGCTCCCGGGCGAGGTATCGTTGCGCTCCGTCCGCAAGGGACTTCCCCGTCAGGTGGACAAGGGCGGGCATCTGGAAGCCATGCCCTATGCGGACGTGCCAATCCTCATGCAGAAGCTGGCGGCGGCTTCGCCCACGACCGGGCGCGATGCCTTGCGCTTCACGATATACAATGCCGTTCGCTCCAACGAGACGCGCTTTGCCGTCTGGACGGAGTTTGACTTGGACAAGGCGATATGGACCATTCCCGGCGAGCGCATGAAGGCGGGCGAAACCCATGTCGTGCCGCTGTCCGCGCCCGCCGTCGCCTTGCTCCGCAAGCGGTGGAACGAGCGCACCAGCGACACCGGGCTTGTATTCAGCAATGACGGCGAAAAGCCGATCAGCGACATGACCATGACCAAGCTGCTCCGCGATGACGGCATCAAGGGCGTGACCGTTCACGGCTTCCGCTCCGCCTTCACCGACTGGTCATCGGAGCGCACCCGCTTCCCCAAGGAGGTTGCGGACAAGGCGTTGGCGCATAAGCTGCCCAACAAGGTCGAGGCCGCTTATCGCCGCACGGACTTTTTCGAGAAGCGCCGGAACCTGATGGCGCGTTGGGCCGAGTATCTGGACCGCAAGGGGAAGGACGCCGCCGCCACTGCGTCTGAGCCTATCCCGCTCCGCGCTGCCGCCTGATGAGGTCATGCAGGCTGGCGGTGGTGATACGGGTGGCCTTGCCGAGCTTCACCGTCTCGACTTCACCGGCCGCGATCAGCTCGTAGAGCTTGGTCCGCCCGACGCCGATCATACGTGCGGCGTCATTAACGCGGACGCAGATCGGAACGGGAGAAGGCGCGGTCTTCACCGCGTAGCCCTTTCGCTATCGCTGGCACGATAGCCGCCCGGATCGGCAATCCAGCGATCGACGGCGGACTCATGCCAGCCAGCGCCGTTGATGCTGATCGGCAGTTGCCGGGGGAACGTCCCGTCTGCGATCTTGCGGTAGAGGGTGGAACGGGAAAGTCCGGTGCGCAGTAGCACCGTCTTGAGGCGGATGATTTTTTCGCGTTGGGACACGGGGCGCTTCTTCTCCATGCTATGGTTGTCGATGGTGCCCCTTGGGTTGAAAGTTGGCGCTTCTGCGACATGGCGCAAGAGTGCCGAAAATGGTGTCGTAGGGCTCTGTCGTCCGCTGGCGTCCCCCGTCGTCTCCTGTCGTGTGACAGCGTTGCGAACATTTTTTCCCATTGCGTCCCAGCCCGCGCGCTTTGGGGTCTGCCGTCCGCATCCGGCTCGGTATGACAGGCGCTTGCCTGCGAGTCGGACCAATTGTTGAAGCGACCGATTCTTGCATCATCGCGAATATTCCATCGACTGGTCCGCTCGCCACGGTGCACGCTGTATCGCCTTGGCCCGCCGCACAAGAGGTGAGGCACTACAGTGCCGATCGCAGCAGATTTCGGCACTTCGGCACGTTTGAATGCCGATGCCCGATATTGAAATATAACGCTAAGTGTTATATATGCCGTCAAGCAGGAGAACCGGCCATAACGCGCATTTTCAAGAATGGCTGGTTCGAGCGCTTTGTGCGGAAGGAGCGAATAGATGATTCGGCCCTTCGTGACGCCGTGCAGCGGGCCGAAAGCGGGCTGATTGACGCCGACCTTGGCGGCGGCGTCATCAAGCAGCGCGTGGCGCGTGCCGGTCAGGGCAAATCAGGCGGCTATCGCACGTTGATCCTGTTCCGGCACGGCGACCGCGCGATATTCGCTTTCGGGTTCGCCAAGAGCGCACAGGCGAACATATCGAAAGCCGACCTGGCGCTGTTGCGTGACGCTGCAACCGAAGCGCTGGAATGGAGCGGCGAGGAACTGGATCGGCTGGTGGCGTCGGGAACGCTGATGGAGATTGAAGATGGCAACGACGACGAAGGATAAGGGCTATCGCAGCGAGATCGCGGGCGCGATCCACGAGATGATGAACGACGCGCACGACGCGGGCGTCATCTCGCGAGCAACGCTGCGCACGTTCGACGAGGCGTGCCTTGCTCCGGTCCCGGTGCTGGCGGGCGATGAAATCCGCGCGATCCGCGAACGCGAGCATGTCTCGCAGCCAGTGTTCGCCGCCTATCTCAACGTATCGCGCAATCTGGTGTCGGATTGGGAGCGCGGCGTGAAGCGTCCCGGTGGCCCCGCCTTGCGTTTGCTGTCCATCATCCAGCGCAAGGGCTTGCAGGGCGTGGCATGAGCAATAGTTCGGAACTCGCCTCGATCATCGAGGGGACATTGAAAAGCATTTGGCCGACTGGCGATGCGTCCATTCGAGACTATTTGACGCCGATGATTGCGGCCTTCGCGCAATCCGATTGCCGGGACGATCATTATCTCGACGAATTGCAAAGCGGGGACCTCTCGAAAGTCGCCGCCCGCATGTGGGAAGCCATGCTTTACGACCGCTTTCACGGCGTGGGTTGGGCCGCTTCTAATGCTGGGAAGGGACCGGACTTCTTGCTGAATGGAAATGTTTACGTTGAAGCTGTGACTGCGCAGCCGGGCAATCCAGATAACGGGGGCTTGCCCAAAGAGTGGCAGGAACAAGCGGAAGGATCGGCTTGCATCGTCCCTATTGAGATGATGCTCTTGCGCTGGACTTCTGTTTTGAAAACCAAAAAGGACAAACATCTAAAGGACATTGAAGGTGGTCGAATTGACCCCAACCTGCCCTTTGTCATTGCGGTGAACTCCTGTCGGCTTGGTGGTGATACGCACGGCGTTGGTGGCGTGCCACTCGCCGCTATGGCCGTTTTGCCATTTGGCAATCCGACCGCGCATATTGACGCGCAAACCGGGGAAGCGATTGGTGGGTGGCACCTTGCATGGCAGGACTCAATCCTCAAACATAATGGAGAGTCTATTCCCACGGATAGCTTTCTGAACGAAGAATATAGGTGCGTAAGTGCGCTGCTCGGCTGCTCAGGATTTTATGTCGCAGACGCCGACCGCGAAAAATTCTGCGGCCAGCCACCCTATTATATTGTGCATAATCCGATGGCGCAGAACCCGTTGCCCAAGCCGTGGCTGCCAAATTCAATCGAATTTGCCGTTACAAAGAACGAACCGGGCAATCTTGAATTGACGCGCCTTCCCGCTTCAGCAGGCTAAGTGATTGCGCATATTCGGAACCTCTAGGCGATGATGCAGCGTGTCATTACGTCTCGTTTAATTTTTTCTGCTAGGCTATCTGCACCATAACACATCAGGTGCCGACGCATGTTCCGTGCAAAAGAAATGTTGCCACGCGCAGTGGCGATCCTCTCGCTTCTCTGTTTTCAGCTTTGTATTTCTCCGGCGATCGCTGTTGCTCAGGGACGTCCTGCCTCACCAGATGATGCCCGCACTATATTCCAATCTGGGATGGCGAGCTATCGGGCCGGAAACTTGCCCGACGCCGCCGAGAAGTTTCAACGCGCGTGTGACCTCGACGGCGCAGCGGGATGTTACAATCTAGGCGTCATGTATAACGATGGCGCTGGTGTTCCAAGAGACGCAAATCGAGCATTCGGGTTATTCACCCGCGCATGTGAAGGGGATTACCCAAGCGCGTGTAACAACTTAGCTGTCATGTATCGCGAAGGTAGCAGCATCCCGAGAAATGAAAGCTATGCAGCGTCGTTATATATGCGGGCCTGCAACTTAGGAAACGTGCAGGGGTGTGCAAATCTAGGGGTTCTTTATGACAATGGTGCTGGCGTTTCTCAGGATAGAACGCGAGCCACTGACCTATATCGTATGACCTGCGAGCGCGGCAACGCGCTCGGATGCAATAATTTGGGACGCCTTTACGAACAGGGAGAGGCGTTGAACCGAGATTTTCCGCGCGCAGTATCGTTCTATTCTAAAGCATGTGAACTCGGCATGGAGGGTGGCTGCTTAAATTGGGGCACGCTCCTTGAACGAGGGCAAGGGGTCGTACAGGATGCGACGCGCGCGGCCAGCATATATTCGAATATCTGCGACAAAGGCTTTTCCCCCGGATGTAACAACCTCGGGGCGCTGTTCGAGAATGGAAAGGGCGTTGCCCGCGATCCCGCGCGCGCCGTCAACCTTTACGGCAAGGCTTGTGATGGCGGCCATGCAAGAGCGTGCAGCAATCTGGGCAGCATGTATGAACGCGGCGTAGGAGTGCCCCGCGATCCCATTGAAGCAACAAGACTTTACCGGCGCTCCTGCGATGGAGGGCAGTCGGACGGTTGCTACAATTTGGGGGTGGCATACCAGAACGGCGTTGGCGTCGCCGCGAAACCCTCCCACGCTGCGAGTCTATATCGCCAAGCCTGTGAGGGCGGCACTGATCTTGCCTGCTTCAATCTCGGGCTTCTTTATGAGGATGGGATGGGTGTTGCGCGTGATCCGAACGAAGCGGTTGAGCTATACTCGAAAGCGTGCCGTAACGGGCTTGCAATTGGCTGCCAGAATGTAGGGGTCATGTATTACAATGGGACCGGAGTTAAGCGTAATCCGCGTTTGGCATCGGACAATTTTCGCCGCGCGTTGGAAATAAATCCGGGATTAACAGAGGCACGGCAAAATCTCGCTCGGGTCGCCCGCGAGTTGGGTGACAAATAGCGGGCTTCTTCATCCTTATTCAGTGGGCAGCTCCGGGTTTTCCCGGCGCTGCAACTCATTCTCCACCGCCTCGCGGATAAATAGCGCCAAGCGCCGGTTGCCGACAAGCGCCTCGATACGGCGGATCGTGTCGGCCGATAGCCTGATCGTCGTCGGCTTCATTCCAAGCGGCGGGCGTCCCATCGTCTCGTCGCTATCGGTCATATCTGTCATCTCCAAGCTAAACACGTTGACGACACCGTTTATTTGAATATACGCCATCGTTTATCCGATAAACGGTGTCGTATATTGCTGCAATGGCCCTTCCTTCATCTGGCCTATCGGCAATCCGGCAGCGCGAATCGCGCGGGAGTGTCGGGGCCGTGCCGCATCCGCCCGTCGCTCCCGCTCTACCGCCAAGGATGCGGAACGGAGGTGCATATGGGCCGTGTTGTCCCTACCACGTCGCGCCGTGCGCTCTTGGGCGCATTGACCGCCGCGCCCGTTGCGGCGCTTGCCGTGCCGTCGCCCTGGGGTGCGGTGCTAGCGTCGCTTCACGCGGACTATGGCGACGATCCCGCCGCGATCGTCCGAACTAAAGAGGGGCGAGCCTTGAGCCGCCGCCGCTATCATGTCGCAGAGGGATTCTTTCCCGCCGAGCATGAACGGGCGGATTGGCGCGGCTATCTGTATCGGGCCGGGATTACCGCCCAACTCGCTTTGTCCTCTCATTTGCTGGACATGGGCTTTGCCGATGACTGGTGCGCCCGTCATATCGGCCTGCGCGTCGCCAAGTCGCTCGCCTACGCCAATGCGACGGGGTTGGGACATGACTGCCCCGACATGGCGCGGCTGGCGACAGTCCTCACGCCCTATTGGCGATGGAACCAAGTGCGCCTGTTTGGCGAGCCGGAACCCGATGACGGTGGACTGACAGTCCCGCAGGTTCATGCGCTACTCCGCGCCCTGCTCGACCGTGTGCGAGACGTGACCGGCCATCCTCGCCCCCGAGGACGGCGCAGTTGATGCCATAGCCATGACGGACCACCGGCACGGCAGGAAGAAGGTGGTCGGTCCCCTGCTGCTGTCGGCGCTGGCGCACATTGCGCTATTGGTGCCGCTCTCGATTCCCGGTTGCGCGATTTCGCAGCCGCCGGAGAAGCAAGCGGAACCGCCGAAAGAGATCGACGTTTTGATTGTCGATTTATTGGCTGAGCTTCCGCCTACGCCGAGCAAGCCACCGCGTCTCGTAGGCGAGATATGCGACCCCAACGCTCCCGCCGAATATCATTATTTCGATATAAAGCCCGGCCCAACAATTGATCGGATACGTCAGGCCGCAGGCCCCCACTTTCGCGAGATAATCATGGCAACGGATTCCGTGACGGGAAAGCGATCACGCGCGTTGCGCGGTTGGTTCAGGCCGTTTGACGCCGTGCGCCTGCTGGCCGGGGACGCGGGCCTATGCGCCATCGATTTGAGGGAGGGCGTTGGCATCAATTACTGTCACGGATCGCGCGTCCTTTTCCGCAGATCGAACGAGGCGTGGATGCGGCAGGAATGGGAGCCGCCGGATTGCACGACACCAAAGCCCGGGCCGTTGCAGAAGCCAGCCGCCGCCTAGTTATTGCGGATGGCGTTTGTCTCGCTTCCGCGCAATGATGACCGCAATATTATGGCGATGGAGACGAACGGAATAATGGAAATAGATGATCGTGCGCGGAACGGCTCGGATCGCAGGATCGCATTGCTGATCGACGCGGACAATGTACCGCATAGCAAGATCGCCGACATGCTTGCGGAGCTTTCCAAATACGGCACCGCCAACATTCGCCGCGCTTATGGCGATTGGGCCAGCGCGGGTCTCAAAAACTGGAAAGACAAGCTGCACGATTTTGCGATCCGGCCCATTCAGCAGTTCAGCTATTCGACCGGCAAAAACGCCACCGACATTGCGTTGGTGATCGACGCTATGGAATTGCTCTACACGCAGGAGTTGAATGCCTTCTGCCTCGCGTCGAGCGATGCGGATTTCACGCCATTGGTGATGCAACTCAAGGCCAACGGGCATGAGGTCTATGGTTTCGGCGAACGCAAGACGCCCGCGCCGTTCGTCAACGCCTGCACCGCCTTCCTCTATCTCGACACATTGGACGAGCCGCTTGTTGCCGCCGCACCAATGGAATCCGCGACAACGCCCAAAGCCAAGGCCAAAGCGGAGGATAAGGCAAAACCAGCACCCGCCGCAAAGCCAGCGGGCAAACCGCTGTCGCAAGATACCAAGATTGTCACCATATTGCGCGGCGCGGTCGAGGCCACAGCCCGCGAGGATGGTTGGGCCGCGATGTCAGCGGCGGGACTTGCCGCACGACGGCAAGCTCCGATCGACCCGCGCAATTATGGTGTGCGGAATTTTACGGCGTTGTTTGAGGCAACGGGGCTGTTCGACATAGCTCGCGTCGAGAATGGACAGAGCTATGTCGCCGACAAGCGTAACAGGGACCGAACGCCACAACCGAGCCGATAGGCGGGGTTAGTTATTCCTCGCCTCCTGTTCCGCCTCGAACGCGCGCTTGCCCTTGCGCTGCCACAAGACAAGCACGTTGCCGCGTTCCTCGCCTTGCAGTTTGTCCGCAACCGTGAGGAACGCACCGTAGAGGGTGGCGCGATCATCGTCGGTCAGATCGACCAGTCCCGCCTTGACGGCGAGCCCGCCCAATTCGATCAAATGCCGTGTGCGCTCGCGTCGTTTCATCACCCATTCCCGCGTGTCGGTTCTCGCCTTGCTTGCCTCAATGCGATGCCGCGCCGCCTTCGAGCGGTAGAGTGCTTTCCGGCTGCCTGTCAGGTCGCGGCGCAGGCTTGCGTTGTTTGCCGCGAAAGAACGCCGCGCCCGCCTTGCGCCAGCCCTCCTTTGTTGCCGCGTCTTTGTTCGCGACGGCATCAAGCAGCGCGCCCGCCAACAGATCGGCGTCGAGCGCATCCGCCCCGGTTGCCGCGACCAATTCGCCAAGCTGGCGCACGCGCCGTTCCTTGATGACCTTGGCCTTGTCGGCAAGGGCTTTGAGTTCCGAATCGAAGTCGCGGGGTTTACGCATGACATTCTCCATTCTTTGCGGATGGAGTGATTCTAAAGTATTGCTTTGCGTAGCGCAGTAGCGTCGCCGGGACAGTCTGACACCGCCTAGTCCCTGCCGAGAATTTATTCGAGGAGGGCGCGCTTATACGTCGTGCCGACGTGCGCTTGGTGGCGTAGATGGATTGCCGCCATGGCAATTTTTCACTTCTCCGCGAAAGTCATCGGGCGCGCCGCCGGACGCAGCGCCGTCGCCGCTGCCGCCTATCGCGCAGGCGAGCGGCTGCACGATGAACGGCTCGACCGCGACCATGATTTCCGCGCCAAGTCCGGCGTCGAGCATAGCGAGATCATGTTGCCCGAAGGCGCGCCCGAACGCTTCTCGGATCGGGCAACCCTCTGGAACGAGGTCGAGGGATGCGAGAAGCGCAAGGACGCGCAGCTTGCTCGCGAGGTGGAATTTTCCATTCCGCGCGAGATGACCAAGGCCGATGGCATCGAGCTTGCCCGCGATTTCGTGCAGTCCGAATTTGTCGATCGCGGGATGATCGCGGATTTGAATGTGCATTGGGACATCGGTGCGGACGGCCAGCCCAAACCCCATGCCCATGTCATGCTCACCATGCGCGAGGTGGGTGAGGACGGTTTTGGGCAGAAGGTCCGCGAGTGGAACCGCACCGAACTTGTCGAGCAGTGGCGCGAGCGTTGGGCCAATCACGTCAACGCGCGGCTTGCCGAACTCGATATAGACGCCCGCATCGATCACCGATCCTTGGAAGCGCAGGGCATCGACCTTGAGCCGCAAGACAAGATCGGCCCCGCAGCCTCGCGCATGGGTGAGCGCGGGCTTGAGTCCGAGCGCATCGAGGATCATCGCGCCGTCGCGCAGCGCAACGGCGAACGCATCATCGCGGAGCCGCGTGTCGCGCTCGACGCAATCACCCACCATCAGGCGACGTTCACCAACCGCGACCTTGCGATGTTCGTGCATCACCACACCGACGGGAAGGATCAATACGACCGGGCGATGAGCGCTGTTCGCGGTTCGCCCGACTTGATCGAACTCGGCAAGGACGGGCGCGGCGAAGATCGCTTCACCAGCCGCGACATGATCGACACCGAACAGCGGTTGCAGCGCGCTTCGGAATTGATGGCGAAGCGCGAACGACATCGCGTGTCGGAGGGCGACCGGGAAAGCGCGCTTCGCGCGGCGGCGGCGCGCGGGCTGGACCTGTCAGGCGAGCAGCGCGCGGCGTTTGAACATGCGAGCGATGGCAGGGGTTTGAGTGTCGTCGTCGGTTACGCCGGGACCGGCAAGAGCGCGATGCTGGGCGTGGCGCGGGAGGCATGGGAAGAGGCCGGGTTCAATGTGCGCGGCGTCGCGCTGTCGGGCATCGCAGCCGAAGGGCTTGAGAATGGCTCTGGCATCGCCTCGCGCACCATCGCCAGCATGGAACATGGTTGGTCGCAGGGGCGCGACATGCTCACGTCTCGCGATGTGCTGGTGATCGACGAGGCTGGCATGGTCGGCACCCGCCAGATGGAGCGCGTATTGTCCCATGCCGCCGACGCCGGCGCCAAGGTCGTGCTGGTCGGCGACCCGCAGCAGTTGCAGGCCATCGAGGCGGGTGCGGCGTTCCGGGCGATCCACGAACGGCATGGCGGCGTCGAGATTACGGAGGTTCGCCGCCAGCATGAGGGCTGGCAGCAGGACGCTACCCGGCATCTTGCGACCGGCCGAACCGGCGAGGCGATCAACGCCTACGCCGATCACGGTATGGTTCACACCGCCGAGACGCGCGAACAGGCCCGGAGCGATCTTGTCGAGCGGTGGGATCGCGACCGGCAAGCGAACCCCGACGCCAGCCGGATCATCCTCACTCACACCAATGCCGAGGTGCGCGAACTCAACGAGGCCGCGCGCGACCGGATGCGCGCGGCGGGCGAACTGGGCGACGATGTTCGCGTGAAAACCGAACGCGGCGACCGTGCCTTCGCATCGGGCGACCGCATAATGTTCCTGCGTAATGAGCGCGGCCTTGAAGTGAAGAACGGCACGCTGGGCACCGTCGAACAGGTCAATCAACAGGGCATGACCGTTTGCACCGATGACGGGCGTTCCGTCGCATTCGACGTGAAGGATTATGCTCATGTCGATCATGGCTATGCAGCCACGATCCACAAGGCGCAGGGCATGACCGTCGACCGTGGCCATGTGCTGGCGACACCCGGCATGGACCGTCATAGCAGTTATGTCGGTATGACACGCCACCGCGATGGCTTGGCCCTTCACTATGGCCGCGACGACTTCAAGGACGATGCCCAGCTTGCCCGCACCCTGTCCCGCGAGCGCGCGAAAGACATGGCGAGCGATTATGCCCGCGTCGATCCGGCCAAGGAGTTCGCCGAGCGGCGCGGCATTGGCGAGCGCGTCGCGGAAATCGCCCGCGCGGGTGCGGCGAAGGCGCGCGGGATCTTCGACGGGCTGCGCCTCTCGCTCCCCGGCCAGTCACGCGAGCAGGGCATGTTCGCGGGCTTCCGTCCGCCGGAACGGACGCGCGAACAGGCGCAGGCCCAGCCCTCCCATGCCACGGGCCAGCGCCGCGCCGTCGAACGCTATGCGCGCGCCGTCAGCGAGGTCGCCCGGATGCGCGACCGGGGCTTCCCGGTGCTGCCTCACCAGCACGACGCCTTAAACAGGGCAGGAGAGGCATTGGACGCGATCCGACCTCACGCCTCCACCGACTTGCAGAACGCCCTCCAGCGCCAGCCGGAGCTTATCCACGAGGCCGCGGAGGGGCGCAGCCAGGCTGCGGTGCAGGCGATGAACAAGGAAGCGGAACTGCGGGCCGATCCGTTCCAGCGCGCCGATCGCTTTGTCGAGGGCTGGAAGCAGCTCCGGCAGGCGCAGGACGGTCTACGGCGCGACGGCGATTTCCGGGGTGCGAAGCGCGTCGGGCAGGAAATGGCGGGCATGGCGAAGAGCCTCGAACGCGACGCGCAGGTCGAATCGCTGCTGCGCGGGCGCAGCCGGGAATTGGGCATCGATGCGGCCACAGGCCGCAGTGTGGCGCGCGATCTCGCGGACTCGGTGCCGTTCGATCACGGCCGCAACCTTGGCATGAGCCGATAGGAGGACAGCATGAATAGTGACAGACAGCTACCCCGACTGCCCTATGACGAGCCGGACTCCGATCCGGCGACGCGGGCGTTCAACCGGCTAGAAGGCGAAATGGCGATGATGCGCCGCGCGGTCGAGCATCTGGCGACCGAGAAAGCCGAAATCGACATTCCAGATTACAGCAAGACGCTGGGAGAGATGGCCAACCGGCTTGTCTCCATCGAGCGCCAGCCCGCCTTGCAGATGACTCCGGAGGACTTCGAGGCGCGGATGACGGCGGCAGCGGCGCGAGCGCGACGCGACGACGAGGTCTTGATTGTGGCTGCGAAGCGGGAGCGTGGCGAGGCAATCCGCGATCTGCGGGCGATCATCGGCACGGCCAACTCCATCTACGAGCAAAAAAGACTTCGTTGGTGGTATGTCGGCGGCGGCTTGCTCGCCGGGTGCCTCCTGTGGTCGGTGCTTCCCGGATTTGTCGCGCGCACCCTTCCGACAAGCTGGCACCTGCCGGAACGCATCGCCGCGCGCACCGTTCGTGAGCCGACCCTATGGGAAGCGGGGACTCGGATCATGCACGCTGATAGTCCGGCGGCGTGGCAGGCCATCGCCGAGGCCGCCGAGATGCGCCGTGATAACCGCGAGGTGATCGACGCTTGCTTGCAGCGGGCCACCAAGGTCAGGCAGCCGGTGCGGTGCACGATTAGAGTGAGGAACCGGCAACTTTGAGCAAACCGCGCGGGGCAGCCCGACGGAGCCTGCTGTCAGCAAACGGCCGATAACGGCTTTCCGACAACAAAATCTCGTTGCGCAAAAGCTGCTGTTCGTGACAGCATCGGTGGATGCTAAAACTGCACTTTGCTCCCCTTACTCGCTCCGTCAGAATCCGATGGTTCTTGGAAGAGTTGGGGCTCGAATACGAGTTATTACGTTCAGAGTATAATCGAGACGGTAGCAGGGGATTCGCCCAGAATACCCCGTCAGGCCAATACCCATACATTGAAGACGGCGATGTCGCTCTTTCAGAGTCGGGGGCGATCGTCCAATATCTCTTGGAGCGGTATGGAAATGGGCAGCTCGAGCCGCCTATCGGATCAAAGGATCGTGCCGCCTATCTCTACTGGCTGCATTTTGCAGAAGGCACAGCCGCCAATGCCATCAATACGACCGTTTGGTTGACAGTCTACCGGGATGATGCGGATCGACATCAGGAAATCATCAGCGCGGTGCGTGACAGCGCAAACACGGTGTTTAACAAGGTTGAAGCAGCCCTCGCTACCCAGCCATATATTACCGGAAACGATTTTTCGGCTGCTGACATCATGATGGGCTTTACACTGGGGTCCGCGAAGTGGCTTCAACTGCTCACCGATGCGCATCCCAAAACGCTTGAGTATGTTGACAGATTATTCGCCCGCCCGGCGTTGCAAAAGTCGCTTAGCTAAATTCGCCAATTTGGCTGCCTTGGTCTGCGATTGGCGATAATTCGATAGTCCAGATTTTACCATTTCCGGTGGGACGTGAGCCAAATAGTTGAGCATCATTCGCTATCCGAGCGGCCACTGGCCTAAAATAAAATTTGAAGCAGCGCTGTTTCCGTCCCGTCGCGTTCCGAATCATATCATTTCGGCCCACGGGAAATGTGGGAACGTCTGTGGTGTCAGGTTTGGGCAATTTTGAAATTCTCGCGCAAAATCAACGCGATAAACCGCTTGACTGGTGACCCCTACGGGAATCGAACCCGTGTTTCAGCCGTGAGAGGGCCGCGTCCTGACCGCTAGACGAAGGGGCCGCGCTAACGACCGCCGATGGTGACCCCTACGGGACTCGAACCCGTGTTTTCGCCGTGAAAGGGCGACGTCCTAGACCGCTAGACGAAGGGGCCGTCGTTCGGTGAGCGGGCGCCTTAGACGGGCATATCTTTGCGGTCAACCCGTTCGCGCAATATTGGTGCGCGGGCCGGCCTCAATCGGCCCAGGCGGCGTCCTCGAGATGCAGCTCGGCCGCCGGCCGGCTGCCCCAATCGTCGCGTTTGGCACGCCCCGCGAGCCATAATTTGCGGCCGCGCGCGTGGAGCAGCGTCTGCCCCAGCTCGGTCTCGGCGCTGCGGAAGGCGATCGCCTTGAAGCGCGCGCCGTCGTCGCCCGACACGATCAGCCGGACATGGTCGGTGCCGACGATCCCCGCCTCGACGATTCGCACCGGCCCGGTCGCGACGCGCGGTGCGGGCCAGCCGGCGCCATAGGGGCCCGCGCTCTCGATCGCCTCGCACCAGAGCGGCGAGATGCCGCGCGGCGCGAGCACCGCATCGATCAGCAGCGAGCGGTCGCCGCTCGCGCGCTCGACGTCGGCGGCGAGCCGCTCGTTGAGGAAAGCGCCGAGCGCGTCGAGCTTGTCCGCGTCGACGGTCAGACCCGCCGCCATCGCATGCCCGCCGCCCGCGACGAGCAGCCCTGTCTCCTTCGCCGCGAGGATCGCCGCGCCCAGGTCGACGCCGCTGATCGAGCGCCCCGACCCCTTGCCGACACCGTCCTCGCCCACCGCGATGACGATCGCCGGGCGGTGCAATTTCTCCTTGAGCCGCCCCGCGACGATACCGATCACGCCGGGATGCCAGCCGCTGCCTGCGACGATCGCGACCGGCGCATTGCCCGCGCGCTCGCTCATGACCAGCGCCTCCTCGAGGACCCCCGCCTCGATCGCACGGCGCTCCTCGTTGAGGCGGTTGAGTTCCTGCGAAATCTCCGCCGCCTCGTCCGGGTCGCTGGTGGTGAGGAGCCGCACGCCCAGGTCCGACTTGCCTACGCGCCCGCCGGCGTTGATCCGCGGCCCCAGCGCGAAGCCCATGTCGGTCGCGGTCGGCGCCTTGGTCAGCCGCGCGGCGTCCATCAGCGCCGCCAGCCCGATATTGCCGCGCCGCGCCATGATCTTGAGGCCCTGGGTCACCAGCGCGCGGTTGAAGCCGGTGAGCCGCGCGACGTCGGCGACGGTGCCCAGCGCAACGAGGTCGAGCAGTTCGATCAGCGCGGGCTCGGGCCGGTTCGCGAAAAAGCCGCGCGCCCGCAATTCGCGCAGCAGCGCGGCGCCGAGCAGGAAGGCGACGCCGACCGCCGCCAGATTGCCGTGCACCGCGGCGTCGGGCACCTCGTCGAGCCGGTTCGGGTTCACCACCGCAAAGGCGGCGGGCAGCGTGGTCGCGCATTGGTGATGGTCGACGATGATCGTCTCGACCCCCGCGGCATTGGCCTCGGCGATCGCCTCGAACGCCTGCGCGCCGCAATCGACGGTGACGACCAGCTTCGACCCCGCCTCGCCGATCTTCACCAGCGCCGCGCCCGAGGGGCCATAGCCCTCCATCAGCCGGTCGGGGATATAGGCGCCTACGGGCACGTCCAAGTCGCGCAGCAGCCGCACGAGCAACGCCGCCGAGGTCGCGCCGTCGACGTCATAATCGCCGAAGATGGTGATCGCCTCTTTCGCCTCGACCGCGTCGGCGAGGCGCGCGGCGGCGCTGTCCATGTCCTTGAACAGCGCCGGGTCGGGCATGAAGCCGCGCAGCGTCGGCACGCGCTGGCGCTCGAGGTCGCCCCGCGGCACCCCGCGCGCGAGCAGCAATTGCGTGACGAGGTCGTCGGGCGCCAGATTCTCGGACGCCATATCGGCGCTCGCGCGGCGCCAATGCCACGGCTGCCCGGCGATCGAGCGCGTGATACCCAGAGCGGTGTCGGTCATGCCCTTGCTTTGGCGGTCAGGATGCGCGCGCGCAACTCCTCTGCGACGCCGCGCGGGATGGCGGGGATCTCATGCGTCGCGAGCGAGCTCCCGCCGGGCACGCCGAACACCAAGGTCGCGAGGCCCAGCGGACGCAGGACGAAGTCGGTCTTGAGGTCGGCGCTCTGCACCGACGCATGCGGTAGCAAGGTCGTCTTGGGTTTCCACATCCCGCGCCGGATCGCGACGCGGTCGCCGAGGTCGACCCAGCGGTGGAAGCGCGCGCCGAACAGCGACCCGAGTGCGATCAGCCCCCCCGCGACCGGGCCCAGCCAGCCGAGCGGCTGCCCGAAGGACACGGCGGTCAGCCCGCCCAGCGTCGCGCCCACCGCGCCGACAAAACCGCCCAAGGCGACGATGCGGTGGCTGTGCTGCCAGTCGGCGTCGCTCGCGGGACGCGGAATCGCGATCTCGCCGAGCACCGGGTCGATCTCCGCCAGTTTCGCGAAGGGCACGACCTCATGGTCCTTCTCCTTGCCGCCGTCGCTGGCCAGGCTCTGGAGCCGAAGCTGGTGCCAGCCGAAACGCTGGCGCAGCCAGCCGGTGACGAGGATCGCCGCCTGCACACGGCGCACCGGGATCGCGACGTCGGTGCGCGTCGTCAGCCCGCGTGTGCGGCGCAGCGACTTGGGCTCGCGCGTCAGCCGAAAGCCCCAATTGGCGAAGACCATCGTCGCGATGCCGCTGATAAAGCCGATCAGCAGCAGCGAGAACAGCGCGCCGAGCCCCGCGATCCAGCGATGCGCGATCACCCATTGGTCGAGGCCATATTGTCCCGCGAGGTCGATCCAGTCGGTGGGATCGAACATGTTGAAATCGAAGGGCAGCAGATCGTCGAAGAATTGCATCGTGGCGCCGACCACCGCAAGCGCGGCGAGCGAGAAGTTGAACAGCCCCGCGACCAGCAACCGGCGCGGCCCCATCGCGAAGAGCAGCCGGTCTTCCTCCTCGGCGAGAGGCGCGGCCACGGGCGCCGCTTCGCCCGCCGGAGCCGCTGCGGGCGCTGCGACCGCGCCGCTGCGATGCGCGCGGATCGTCGTGCGCAGCGCCTGCGCCGCTTCGAGCGAAATCGCGTCGAGATTGGCCTCATTCTCCTTGCCCGCGCCGCCCGCGCCGGTCTCGAACCCGACCTTGGCGATGCCCAGCGCGCGCGCGACCAGCCCCTGTTCGATGCCGACGTCCTGGATGCGGTCGAAGGGAATGGTGCGGTGCTGGCGCGACAGCACACCGCTCTCGATTACCACCTCGTCGTCGCCGACCAGAAAACGGAAGCGCAGCCAGTTTGCCCAGGCGAAGGCGAGCGAGATCAGGACGAAGGCGAGGATCGCGGGCACGATCCAGACCCAGTTGCCGGTAAAGCCCAGCGCCGCGACCGCGGGCAGGAAATTCAGGCTGCGCGGCCCCAGCTTGACGATCGCCAGCGCCAGCGTCGCGGGGTGCAGCCGCTGCCAGTCCGGCTCGGCGCCGGCGGGTGCGGGGGCGACCGGCGGGGCGGCGGCAGGATCGGCGGCGATGCTCTCGCTCATGCGAAATCGGTCTGGATATGGCGGCGGATCGTCTCGCGCATCGCGGCGGCGAGGTCGGCGGGCAGGCCGGGCAGGGTGACCGTGCTGTTGTGCGTGCCCGATGTGTGGACGATCAGGTGCGACAGGCCGAACCAGCGCTCGACCGGCCCCTGCCCGACGTCGATATGCTGGACGCGCACGAAGGGCACGATCGTGTCGGTGCGGAACATCCAGCCGCGCGCGACGCGCAATTGCCCCTCGCCGATCCGGTAGCCCCAGCGCTGCATGCGCCGCGCCGGAAAGCTGACGATCATGACGATCGCGACCAGCCAGGCGAGCGCGGTGATCAGCCCGTACGGCCCATCGAGGTGCCGGATCAGCAGCGCGTCGAACACGCTCGCCGCAATCGCGATCGGCACCAGGTTCATCGCGGTCGTCACGCGCAGCACATGGGTATAGCGCGGGTCGACGGGGTTCAGCCCCTCGCTCGTGTTGAGCGCATTGGGGTCGAAGGGGTCGGTCGGGTGCGCCGGGGCGTCGGTGTCGGTCATGATCCTCCGTAGTCGGTCAGGGGCTTAGGGGACAACCACATTGAAACGCGGGTCGGCGGGCGGGTGCAGCGCGAACCACGACAGGAACGCCATCCGGTCGCCGTCGATCCTGATCGCGCCCGACTGCATCAGCGCCGGGAACTGCGCCTGCCCCAGCATGACATCGTCGAGCACCTTCCGGTCGATGGTGATCGTCGCGGTCGGCGCGGGCTCGGTGAAGCCATAGCGCGGGAATTCGACCCCGCCGCCGACGACCACAGCGACCGTCTCCTTGCTGTCGGGCAGCACGAACTGGAAGGTGCCCTTGAGGCTGCTTCCCTTCGCGGCATCGAAGCGCGTCGCAAGCGCGTCGAAGAAGACCGCGGTCGGGATCGCGCTGACGAAGCTGCGGCTCTGGCCGTTGCCCGACACGCTCTCGACCGCGTTGCCGCGCAGGCTCGCCGCCGCGGCCAGATAATAGTTCCGCCACGCGCCGGATTCGGCCTGATAACCGAGCTGGTCATAGGCCGAGGCGAGCGCGTTTCTCGCCTCCTTGTTGTCGGGTTCGGCGAACACCAGCTTGTTCAGCAGCTCGGCCGCCCAGCGATAGTCGCCCGCCGCGATCGCCTTTTTCCCCGCCGCCAGCAATTTCTCCGCGCCGCCCGCCAGTGCGACATATCTCGGCGCCGACTGCTCGGGCGGGATCGGGTTGAAATTGGCCGGATTGCCGTCCCACCAGCCGAAATAGCGCTGATAGACCGCCTTCATGTCGTGGTTCAGCGTGCCATAATAGCCGCGCGTCGCGAAGTCGCGCGCCTGCACCGGCGCCTCGGCGGTCGCGTCCGCGAGCTCGTGCAGCGTCGCGCCGCGATTGGCGAGGAAGAGCGTGCGGTCGTGGACGTAGCGATAGGCGTCGCGCTGGTTCGCGAGCAACTCGCTGACCTCGCTGGCGCCCCACGTCGGCCAATGGTGCGACGCCATCGCCACCTCGGCCTTGCCGCCCCATTTGACCAAGGTCGCGTCGATCACCTTCGACCAGTGCAAAGCATCGCGCACCTGCGCCCCGCGCAGGGTCAGCACATTATGCAGCGTGTGGGTGACGACCTCGGTGGTGTGCAGCGCCCTATAGGCGGGGATATAGAAGACGAACTCCGACGGCGCTTCGGTCCCGCCCGCGTCGAGGAAGTCGAAGGCCAGCCCGTCGATCGTCAACGTGCCGCCCTTCTCCGACACCGTCTCGGTCGGCTCCATATAGCCGATCGTTCCCGACGACAGCTTGGGCCCCAGCCCGGTATCGACCTGCCCCGCGGGACCCGGCGCCAGGATCGACCCGAACATATAGAGCGCGCGCCGCCCCATCGCGGTGCCCGCAAGGACGTTCTCGGCGGTCGCTTCCTCCGAAAAGCCGTGCGGCGCGATGATCCGGATTTTCTGTTTCGCCACCTGCTCGGGGGTGACGATGCCGCCGACCCCGCCGAAATGGTCGCTATGGCTGTGGCTGAAGATCACCGCCTTGATCGGCTTCCTGCCCTCCTTCGCCTCGACCGTGTCGGCGAACAGCTTCCACCCCGCCGCGGCGGCCTCCTCGGACAGCAGGGGATCGACGACGATCCACCCCGACTTGCCGCGGACGATCGTCATCACCGAGATGTCGTAGCCGCGCAGCTGCCAGATCTTGCCCGGCACGACTTCGAACAGCCCATGCACCGCATCGAGCCGCGCCTGCCGCCACAGCGAAGGATTCACCGTGTCGGGGGCCTGCGCTTCACTCAGAAATTCATAGGGCCGCCGGTCCCAGACCGTCTTGCCGTCCTTGCCCAGGATCACCCCTGCCGCAATCTCGCCAAGCTTGCCCCGCGTCGCATTGGCCATGTCGCGCGGATCGTCGAGCGGCAGGCGCTTCGCGAGCTCGGCCTGCGCGGTGCGCGTCGCCTCGCTCGCGGCGTCCTGCGCGGCTGCGGCGAACGGCAGGCAGCTGGCAAGCAGCACGGTGGTCAGTCGGCGCATGATATGTCTCCCCCTCTTCGGGAGCCAGCTTGCGCGCCGCGCCGCGGCTTGGCAAGCATCGCCGCATGAGCGCCGCGCCGCACCTTCTGATCGTCTGGCACAGCCGCACCGGCGGCAGCGAAGCGCTCGCGCGCGCCGCTGCCGAGGGCGCTGCGACGGCGCAGCTGCTCGCGGTAGGCGATGTGACGCCGGACGATCTGATCGCTGCCGGCGGCTACCTCTTTATCGGCCCCGAAAATCTCGCCGCGCTGTCGGGCGCGATGAAGGAGATGTTCGACCGCAACTATTATCCCTGCCTCGGCAGGCTCGAAGGCCGTCCCTATGCGACGATCATCTGCGCGGGCTCCGACGGCGAGGGTGCGCAGCGCCAGCTCGACCGCATCGCGACCGGCTGGCGGCTGAAGCGCGTCGCCGACCCCGCCATCGTCAACACCGCGGCGCAGACCCCCGAAGCGATCCTCGCCGCCAAGACGATCGCCGAAGGCCGCCTCGCCGAAGCCCGCGACCTCGGCGCCGCGCTGGCGGAGGGCATCGCGGCGGGGATATTCTGATCGCTCAGCCATCGGCGGGCGGACACCCCCGCCAATGATCGGCGAGCTTCGCCTTCCAGCTTACCTCGCCATAGCTGGTCCGGATCAGCCGCAGCCGGAAGTCGCGATATTCGCTATGGTTCGCCAGCGGCAGCCGCGCCTCGAGCAGCACCCCCGACCGCGCATCGAACCACAAAGTCCCGCTCCCCGCCGCGCCCGATGCGCGATAGCGCACCGCCGGCCCGCCGAAATGCCGCGTGGACGTGGCGCCCGCCAGGGTCATTCGCCCACGATTGCTGAAGCTGAAACCGTCGCCGGCGCTCAGGATCAGCGGCAGGTCGAAGCCAAAATCAGCGCGCGCGCCCACGCCCTTCGGCGGATAGGCCGCCATATCGGCAAAATCGAAATCATAGACGCGCCATGATGGCGCTGCCGTCAGCTCGTAGGTCGGCACAGCCTCGCGCGACCCGATCCGCGCCTGCAGCTTCGTGCCGCCCTCGGCGGTGGTCAGCCACGCAAAGGCCTGCTGCGTCAAGTCGCGCGTCAGCCGCCCGCCGGTCAGCGCCGTCGCCTGCCCGCTCGCCGGATCGATGTCGGCGGTCACATAAGCCGCGTTGGTGCAGCGCGACTTTTCCTTCACCACCGCGATGCGCCCCGGCGCCTCGGCAAAGACGTAAATATCCTCGGCCTCGCTGCCGTCGCCATTGGTGCGGCGATAATGAAACACCGGCCGCAGGTCGGCGGCGGGGGTGGCGAGGGCGAAGAGCAGCGACAGCATCGGAAACTCCAACTGTATTGTGGTGGTAATACAGTTGGAGGGTGGCGGTCAAGGTGCCGCGGTCGCGATGGTGGCTTTGGGGTGGGGAACTGCCCCCATGTTTGTCATCCCCGCGAAAGCGGGGACCCAGAGCGTCCGTAGGCTGACCCTACACTGGGTTCCCGCTTTCGCGGGAATGACGAGGTAAGGAAAGGGCCGAAACCGCCCAAAACCGGGCGCAACCCTCACCCCAGCCGGTGCTCGCCCTTCACCCAGCGCACGGTGCCCGACGAGGCGCGCATCACCACCGTTTCGGTCGTCATCACCCCGTCGCGGCGGTGCTTGACGCCGCGCAGCAGCGACCCGTCGGTCACCCCCGTCGCGGCGAAGATCACATCGCCCTTGGCGAGGTCCTCGAGGTCGTAGACGCGGTCGAGATCCTCGACGCCCCATTTGGCGGCGCGCTTGCGTTCGTCGTCGTTGCGGAACAAGAGGCGGCCCTTGAACTGCCCGCCGACGCAGCGCAGCGCCGCGGCGGCCAGCACGCCCTCGGGCGCCCCGCCCGAACCCATATAGATGTCGATATTGGTCTCGGGGTTGGTGGTCGCGATCACCCCGGCGACGTCGCCGTCGGGGATCAGCGCGACGCCGCAGCCGAGTGCGCGCAGTTCGGCGATCATCGCCTCGTGGCGCGGGCGGTCGAGCACGCACACCATGATCTCTTTGGCGCTGCACCCCTTCTCGCGCGCCACCGCCTCGACATTCTCGCGGATGCTGTTGCCGAAATTGACGATGTTCGGCGAGTAACCCGGGCCGACCGCCAGCTTGTCCATATAGACGTCGGGGGCGTTGAGCAGGCAGCCTTCCTCGGCGATCGCCAGCACCGCCAGCGCGTTGGGGCCAGCCTTGGCGGTGATCGTCGTGCCCTCCAGCGGGTCGACCGCGATGTCGATCTTCGGGCCCTTGCCGGGCGCGTTGCCGACCTTTTCGCCGATGAACAGCATCGGCGCTTCGTCGCGCTCGCCCTCGCCGATGACGATCGTGCCGTCCATATAGAGGTCGTTGAACGCGTCGCGCATCGCCTCGACCGCGGCGGCGTCGGCCGCCTTCTCGTCGCCGCGCCCGATCAGCTTGGCGGCGGCGATCGCCGCGGCTTCGGTGACGCGCACCATTTCGAGCACGAGCACCCGGTCGAGGTTGCTGCCGGTCTTCGTCATGTCGCTCACTCTCCGTCTTTACTTGTTCCGCCCCGTCGGCATGGTGGGCGCCATATGGTCGGTAACGCCGCTTGTCGAGGAACCATCGCGCGATTCGCCGCGGCTTTCGCCGCCGCCTGTGTCGTGATCGTGACGCCGGTTGCCGCGCAGGAGGCACCCGCCGCTCCACCGAAGGTATATGGCCCGCCCGCGCCGAAGCCGCCGCGCGATGCCGAAAGCGCGGCGGCCAAGGCGAAGGAGCTGGTAGACCCGATCAAGCGCTGCAAGCCCGGCGAGGACGGCGCGATCGAAGTGTGCGGCAGCGACACCGACCGCCACCGCCTGTCGCCCGAACTGCGCGCGATCGCCGGCATCGGTACTTCGACCAAGGACAGCATCCCGCACCAACCGGTCAGCGCGATGACGCTCGACCGCCTGCCCTATAATTGGGTGTCGATCGGCGGGCGGATGAAGCCGGGCCCCGAATATAATCATCTCTACGAAATGGCGAAGCGCGCGACCGACCCCGACACCGGCGTGCCGCCGCCGCCCGCCGAGGAAGAACCCTAGGCGAAGACCTCGGCCGCCGACACGCCCGGCTGCGCCGCGCGGTAGAGACCGGCGGGGATCAATATCTGCGCCAGGAAATAGAGCGCGAACAGCAGCACCCAGCCGAGGCTCATCAGCATTTCGAGCGCGCCGCCCGGGGCATTGGTCATGATGATCGCGCCGTGCAGCCCCGCGAGCGCGGCGAAGAGCAGGGTGAAGACCAAGCCGTAGAGAAGATAGAAGCCATAGATGCGCCACTGCGCCGGCCGCGTCAGGCGCCACGATTCGACGAACGCCGACACCGGCTCCAGCTTGCCGCGCGCGCCCATGATTGCCCCTGCGAGGCACAGCCGCGCGCCGATCCAGCCGCCGACGAGCGAGAGGAGGAAGCGATAGACTTCGAGCGCAATGCCGACCCCGCCGGTGCCCCGCGCCACCGTCTCGAAGCCGATCAGGATCAGCGGCAGCACCGCGATCAGCCCGACGGCGACGGCCAGCACGCTGTTGGCGAGCAGATAGGCGAAGCCCGCGACCATCCCGTACATCAGCTCGCTGATATAGCCCTCGCGCATCTCGGTCAGGATCGCGTTCCACGTCGCCAGCATCGCGCCCGCGGCGATGACCGCGACGATGCCCAAGAGGTAGAGCGGCCCGGTGATCGACCCGCCGACGCGATAGGTCCAGGGGTCGGAAACGATCGCCATCAGCGTGCGCAGGCTGAAGATCGGCTCGCTCGACAGCAGCAGAAAGGGCACGGCGACGCCCAAGGCGGTATAGACCAGCAGCGCCTGCCAATGCTCGCCCGCCAGCCGGCGCGCCTCGCCCAGCCCGCGCCCGATCCCGATGTCCATGAAAACGCCCCCCTTTGTTCCCCGCACCATGGGTAACAGGGGTGCGCGTTATTTCAAGGTCGTGTTCCCCGGCGAAAGCCGGGGCCCAGTTGTATCGCCATGGGCCCCGGCTTTCGCCGGGGAACACTACAACGCCAGGATCGGCATATGCATCGGCGCGCCGACGACATGGTCCGACGCCGCCAGCGTCGCCAGCGCCATGGCGATCGCGCGCGCGGGGCCTTCGTGCGTGACGATGGCGATCACCACGCCGTCCTGGTCGTCGGTGCCGCGCTGGATGAAGCTTTCGATCGACACCCCGGCGTCGCGCATCGCGGTCGCGATCTCGGCGAGCACGCCGATGCGGTCCTCGACCACCAGCCGGACATAATGTTTGCCGACGCGCGCGCCGGCGTCGGCCTTGGGCGCCTGGTCGAGCGCGTCGACGGGCATCGCAAAGGCGGGGCCATATTCGTCGCGCGCGATGTCGATGATGTCCGCGACGATCGCCGACGCGGTCGGCCCCGCGCCCGCGCCCGCGCCCTCGAAGAACAGCCGCCCGACAAAATTGCCCTCGGCGACGACGGCGTTCAATGCGCCGGGAACATAAGCGAGCGGATGGTCGGCGGGGACGAGGCACGGCTGGACATGCTGATAGAGCGCCTGTCCGTCGCGCTCGGCCATGCCGATCAGGCGGACGCGGTGGCCGAGCGCCTCGGCCTCGCGGATGTCGGCGGCGATCAGGTCGCGGATGCCGCCCGTCGCGACCGCGTCGATGTCGAGCCTGGTCCCGAAGCACAATGCCGCCAGGATCGACAATTTGTGCGCCGCGTCGATGCCATCGACGTCGAAGGTCGGGTCGGCCTCGGCATAGCCCTCGGCCTGCGCCGCGGCGAGCGCGTCGGCGAAACTCGCGCCGTTCCGCTCCATCTGCGTCAGGATATAATTGCAGGTGCCGTTGAGGATGCCATAGACGCGCGCAATCTCGTTCGCCGACGCACCCTCGCGAATCGCCTTGATGACGGGGATGCCCCCCGCGACCGCGGCTTCATATTTCAGCGGCGTGTCCTTCGCCTCGGCGAGCCGCGCGAGGTCCAGCCCGTGATGCGCGATCATCGCCTTGTTCGCCGTGACCAGCGCCTTGCCCGCGCCGAGCGTGTGCCGCGCGAGCGTCAGCGCCATGCCGTCGGCACCGCCGATCATCTCGACGACGACGTCGACGTCGTCGGCATTGACCAGCGCTTCGAGGTCGTCTTCCCAGCGATAGGGCGAGAGATCGACCCCGCGGTCCTTGTGGCGGTCGCGCGCCGACAGCGCGACGATCTCGACCGCCCGCCCCGCGCGCCTTGCAATCAGCTCGCGGTTCGCCTGCAACAGCTTGACGACCCCGCCGCCGACGACGCCGAGCCCCGCGAGCGCGACGCGCAGCGGCGGACGGGGGGCAGCGGGGGCAGGGGAAGGCGACATGCAGGCACTCCTATATATGATGCCTGCGCCCCTATCGGCTTTTCGCGCTGAAACAAGCTGTCTGTTTCCGCTGCGCGGAAACGCGCGGCACCGGCCCGCTCCCCCACCCGGCCTCCCTAGGTTACTATCGTTGGGGAGGTCGGGTGGGGGAGCGGGCCGGTGCCGCCTTCGCCGTCAGGCGAAGAGAGATAACTGCGGCCCTAGCTCGGCTTTATCCCACCGGTGGCTTGCGCGTGCGCGTGCAGTCGCCGAGCGCGCCGAGCACGACCGCATAGTCCGACGCCGCCTTGCGCTGGCCGGCGGCGTCGGTGCCCTTGAGCTTGCTCATCGGCAGCTGGCGCGGCAGCCCGCAGGCGAGGCGGTACCAGGCGAGCGTGTCGCGCGGCGGCACCGCGGCCGACCCGTCGACGATCTCGCCGAACGCCGCGGCCCAGCGCCGCGATCCGTCGGCGCTGGTCAGGATCGTCAGCGACATCGGCTCGCCCGTCGCGGTGTTGAAGAACAATTGCGTCTCGCCCTCGCCGGGGAGCGAGCCGGGGACGTGATATCCGTTGTCGACCCCGGTGATCGCCGGCGGCGCGCCGGGCTTGACCAGCTCGGTCAGGATCGCGCGCAGCCGCGCCTCGGCCGCGGGGTCCCACGGCAGCTGCGCGTCGGGCGCGACCAGCCGGACGCTGCCGGTGTTGCTGCTCCCCGCCGTGGCGCCGGCGACGGGCCGCGCGAAGAGCAGCAGCGGCTGCTTCTTCTTGAGCTTGACCGGCTTGCCGTTCGCGGCGTTGGGCAGGTCGACCAGGTAAGCGATGCGCGCGGCGAGCGGGCCGCTGCCGCGAATCAGGCTGATCACGTCGGCCTCGACATAGAATCGGCTGTGCCCCGCCGCGACGCCCGGCGCGCGTTCGGGCTTGAGCACGCTGGCCGAGGCGACGCGCGCATGGATCGCCATCGGCGCGGCGGTGGCGAGGTCGGCGACGTCGGCATAGCTGTACGGGCTGGCGGGCGTCGCCGCCGCCGGCGCCTGCATCGCCGAAACGGCCGGGATTCCAGCAGTTAAGCCCGTCAGGGCGGCGATTGCGGCGGGGAGGAGGATACGCATGCTTGGTCCTTTTTGCTCTGTCTCTGACACCGGTTGACCCGGCGGCGTGCCATCATGGCGCGCCCCACATTAACCGCTGATAAAGGGTTTGCGAACTCGCCGCCACCGCGATAGGACGTGCGACGAAGCGGCCGGTAAGAACAGAACAGCCGGTCGCTAGCCCGCCGGGTCTGCGGAACGCATCGGAAAACATCCGGGCATTTGGCAACTTCCCCCCGACGGTATGGATTGGTGTCAGGATGATCTAGCAAGGAGCGTCGTCCCTGAATGGCTTATGGTGATAATGTCGACCCTAAAAACAGGGTAGTGGCAATCGTCTTGGTCGGTCTGTTCACCGCTGTTCTGGGCTATGGCCTGGTCAACGGCTTGAACATCAGCATCGTCAAGAAGCTTGCCGAGAAATTGGACGTGGTGGACGTCGAAGAGCCGCCGCCGCCCGAGGAGCCGCCGCCGCCGCCGCCGCCGGACAATGTCCTGCCGCCGCCGCCGCCGGTCGTGACTCCGCCGTCGCCGATTCCGCCGCCGGTGAGCACGAACACCGTGCAGTCGGTGCCGACTCCGCCGCGGCTTCCGCCGCCGCCGGTCTACACGCCGCCCGCTCCGCCGGCGCCGCCGCCGGCTCCGGATCTCAGCGCACAGGGTACGCCGCGCGGCAACCCGGGCCGCTGGGCGACCAACGACGACTATCCGGCCCGTGCCATGCGCGAGGAGCGTGAGGGGACGACCGGGTTCCGCGTGACCTATAACGCCGAAGGCCGCATCACGTCGTGCGACGTGACCGCATCGAGCGGCCATGCCGACCTCGATGCCGAGACCTGCAAGCTCATCACGCGCCGCGGCCGTTTCAACCCGGGCAAGGACCGTGCGGGCAACCCCACGGGCGGCCAATACAGCAATCGTATCCGGTGGCAGATTCCGCGCTGATCGGCGCAGGGTTCGGCCTCCATATCCAAGTTTCTCGATTTTCGGACTTTGAGAGGGAATTTCCAGTATGTTTAATCTGATCGCAAATGCAGCTGCTGCCGCTCCCGCGGCGGCCCACGACGCCGGCCTCAGCCTGATGCCCGCATCGATGTGCGTGAAGGAAGAGGGTCAGAGCCCCTATGGTCTCGTCCCCGCGCTCTGTGAAGGCGGCGTCGTCTCGCAGCTGACCTTCCTCATCCTGCTGATCATGTTCGTCGGCACGCTCTACATCCTGTTCACCAAGCTGTTCGAACAGAATAAGGTGATGAACCAGGGCAAGGCCGTCGACGCCAATTTCTGGCGCGCCCCGACCCTCGCCGAAGGTGCGGCGAAGCTCGAAAAGAACAGTGCCTATCGCCAGGTCGTCGAAGACGGTCTGCGCGCCAACGAAGAGCATAACAAGCTCACCGACCCCGTCGAAGCCCACGACTGGATGCACGGCACGCTCGAGCGTTCGCAGAACCACATCAACTCGAAGCTCAACGGCGGCCTCGCCTTCCTCGCGACCGTGGGTTCGACCGCGCCGTTCGTCGGCCTGTTCGGTACCGTTATCGGTATTCTGCGCGCCCTCGTGAAGATCGGTGCGTCGGGTCAGGCCTCGATCGACACCGTCGCCGGTCCGGTTGGTGAAGCGCTCATCATGACCGCCATCGGTCTGATCGTGGCGGTTCCCGCGGTGCTCGCGTTCAACTGGCTGCAGAGCCGCAACAAGGCGATCGCCCGCCGTCTGTCGACCTTCTCGAACGACGTTCTGGGCTCGATCATGTCGGGCGGCCAGGTGAAGCCGGTGACCCCGGCGGCCAAGGCCGCTGCCCCGGCCGCGCCGAAGAAGTAAGATCGGCAATCCGGCGCCCGTCGCCGCCGCCTCCGGGCGGCGCTTCGGGGGCCGGATCGTCCCATGAAACAATTTGTGACAGGATGCTGATCCTATGTCGATGAGTGTAGGCGAAAGCGGTGGCGAAGACGCCCCGATGTCCGAAATCAACACGACGCCGCTCGTGGACATCATGCTTGTGTTGCTCATCATCTTCCTCATCACGGTTCCCGTGGTGTTGGAAACGGTGAACCTCAAGCTGCCCGATGTGGCGTTCGAAGTGACGACGACGAAGCCCGAAAACGTGTTGCTCTCGGTCCGTTCTGCGGACACCGACGGCGACGGCGAACCCAATCCCGAAAGCACCGCATGCGAGGTCTATTGGGGCCAGACCCCGGTCGATTCGAAGGTGCTGCTGGAACGCGGGCAAAAGAAGCTCGAAGACCTGATCGCCGACATCGGCGGGGTCGAGAACATCACCGAGGAAAATTTCCCCGAAGTGCACGTCCGCGGCGACGTCAACACGCCGTACCAGTGCATCGGCGGGGTGATCTACACGATGCAGTTTGCCGGCTTCCAGAAGATCGGGTTCATTTCCGAACCGGCTCCTGGTTCGGGCACCGTGGGCCGCCTGTAAGGCACCCCGGCCAGTTATGAAGGAATAATCCTATGTCCATGGCCGTTGGCGATCGGGACGAAAATGAACCGATGATGGATATGAACACGACGCCGTTGATCGACGTCATGCTCGTGCTCCTCATCATGTTCATCATCACCATCCCGGTCCAGACCCACGCGGTGAAGATCGACCTTCCGGTTCCGACCGATGCCGAAAGCAATGTCGATCCGGAAAAGAACAAGGTGATGATCGACCCCGCGGGGACGATCACTTGGAACGGCACGCCGGTCGACCTGGCGCAGCTCGAAAATTATCTGCTCCAGACCAAGGCGCTGCCGGTCGAGCCCGAACTTCAGGTTCAGCCCGACCCCTATGCCCGCTACATCGTGGTCGACCGCGTGATGGCGGTGATCAAGCGCAGCGGCGTCGGCAAGCTCGGCTTCGTCGGCAACGAACAATATGCGCGCGTCTTCTGATCGCTGATCGGACCGCGTGAAAAGGCAAGGGCCGCGAAGCAATTCGCGGCCCTTTTCCTTTGCGCGGTTTGGCTTTAAACGCGCACACTCTCTCCGCAGGACCCGCCTTCGCGCGCCGGTCCGCTCCACCAAAGCAAGAGGCTTCGAAGCATGAAAATCGCCATGATCGGAACGGGCTATGTCGGCCTCGTCTCGGGTGCCTGTTTCTCCGATTTCGGCCATGACGTGGTGTGCGTCGACAAGGATGCGTCGAAGATCGACGCGCTCCACGCCGGGCGCATGCCGATCTACGAGCCCGGGCTCGACGCGCTCGTCGCCGCCAATGTCGCCGCGGGCCGCCTCTCCTTCACCACCGAACTCGCCCCCGCGGTCGCGGATGCCGACGCGGTGTTCATCGCGGTTGGCACCCCGTCGCGCCGCGGCGACGGCCACGCCGACCTCTCCTATGTCTTCGGCGCCGCCGAGGAGCTTGCTGCGACGCTCGATCACGACTGCGTGATCGTGACCAAGTCCACCGTGCCCGTCGGCACCGGCGACGAGGTCGAGCGTATCCTGCAGGGTGGTGCGCAGGGCCGGACGCACAGCGTCGCCTCGAACCCGGAATTCCTGCGCGAGGGCGCCGCGATCGGCGACTTCAAGCGCCCCGACCGCATCGTCATCGGCGCCGAGGACGCGCGCGGCGAGGCGGTGCTGCGCGAAATCTATCGCCCGCTCTTCCTCAACGAAGCGCCGATCCTGGTCACCCGCCGCCGCACCGCGGAAATGATCAAATATGCTGCCAACGCCTTCCTCGCGACCAAGATCACCTTCATCAACGAGATCGCCGACCTGTGCGAAGCCGTCGGGGCCGAAGTGCAGGACGTCGCGCGCGGCATCGGGCTCGACAATCGCATCGGCGCCAAATTCCTCCATGCGGGCCCCGGCTATGGCGGCAGCTGCTTCCCCAAGGACACGCTCGCGCTCTTGAAGACCGCCCAGGACAATGACGTGCCGCTCCGCCTCGTCGAGGCGACGGTGCAGGCCAACGACCTCCGCAAGCGCGCGATGGGGCGCAAGATCGTCACCGCGCTCGGCGGCAATGCGCGCGGCAAGACGGTCGCGCTACTCGGCCTGACCTTCAAGCCGAACACCGACGACATGCGCGATTCGCCCAGCCTCGCGATCGTCCAGACCTTGCTCGACGCCGGCGCGCGCGTCACCGCCTACGACCCCGAAGGCATGGAGATCGCCGCGCCGATGATGCCCGAGGTCGAGATGAAGGCCAGCGCCTATGCCGCGGTCGAGGGCGCCGATGCCGTCGCGATCGTCACCGAATGGGACGCGTTCCGCGCGCTCGACCTCGCGCGGCTCGGCGCGGGCATGACCGAAAAATTGCTCGTGGACCTCCGCAACATCTATCGCCGCGACGAAGTCGCGCGCCATGGTTTCCGCCATATCGCCATTGGCACCAGCGGCGAATAGGTACATCGTCGCGTCGGACGGAACGAATCCGCCGTCGCGGCATTGCGAGTCCGACGAACTTTCCGGGGAGCACAGGAATGACGATGCGTTCGACCATGGGCCGTAATCTCACCATCGGCGCGCTCGCGCTGTCGGCGCTCGCGCTCGGCGGCTGCGACACGCTCGGCAAGAAGAAGGACCCCGAGTCGAACCTGCCGCTCCCCGACGCCAGCGCGGCGCTGTTCGACGCGCGCGGAGCCGACCGCGGGCGCGTCGACATCTACCGCGACACCGACGGTCTCCGCCTCGAACTCGTCGCGCGCGGTTTCGCGGCAGGCACCTATGGCATGCACGTCCACGCCGTCGGCAAATGCGACGCCCCCAAATATACGACCGCCGGCCCGCACTGGAACCCGACCAACGTCCAGCACGGCCGCGACAATCCGATGGGCGCGCATCATGGCGACATGCCCAACCTCGTGATCGAACCCGACATGATCGGCCGCGCGACGTTGCGCCTCGTCGGCTCGCGGCTTTCGGGCGACGGTGCGCTGCTCGACGCCGACGGCGCCGCCTTCGTGATCCATGCCAAGCCCGACGATTACAAGACCGACCCCAGCGGCAACAGCGGCGACCGCATCGTCTGCGGCGTGATTACGCCGCGGGCGGGGTAGTATAACGTAGCCCTCGTGCAGGCGGGGCGGGTACGGCTCAAACCCGCGCGCGTTCCTCGATCGTCGCCTCGGCCTGCGGCACCGCGCGATAGGCGTAGATCAGCAGCGCCAGCGCGATCGGCGCGACGGCGATCAGCGACAATATGCCCGTGCGCAGGTCGCCCACCGGCTTGCCGTCGACGATCGTGCCCGCCAAGTCCGAAATCTGCCCGACCATATAGGGCCCGAACGACAGCCCAACGAGCGTCGTGCCGAGGAAGAAGGCCGCCGTCGCGGTGCCACGCATGCGCGGCAGCACCAAGTCCTGCGTCGTCGCCGCCGCGGCGCCCAGCGCCGCCGCACCAAACATGCCGGCGAGGAAGTTCATCGTGTAAAACAGCACCGGATCGGGGGTCGTATAGCCGATCCAGATCGGGACGATTGGCGCAACGACGCCGAAGATGATCATCAGGATACGCCCTGCCGGATTCTTCGCGCGCAGCGCGTCGGCGATTCGCCCGCCGATGATTACCCCGATAAAGCCGCTGATCGCGCCATTGGCGCCCAGCACGAAGGCCAGCTCCTGCTTGGGCAGCCCCAGCACGATCTCGGCATAGGGCGCCGACCAGAAGGCGAGCGCATAGGCGGCGAGGCTGACCATGCCATAGCCCAGCGTCGTGCAGATGAAGGCCGGGGTACCCCAGATCAGGCGGAAGGTCGCGGGATCGCGCGCGCGCAAGGTGCAGGCCCACGAAAAGACCGCATAATAGCCGAGCCCGACGGCCGACCATTGCGGCAGATTGCCCGTCAGCGCGATCATCCACCAGGCGAAGGCGGCGATCGCGGCGGCGAAACCGATGTTGATCGCGAGCGCGCTGATCCCGCGCTGCGCCGCGCCGATCAGCGTGAAGGGCGGCACGATGGTCGACAGGTCGCGCGCGAACTCGCGGAAGGGCGTCGGCGAACAGGGGCTGGCGACGCCGTCCATCGCGCCGCGCACAGGCTCCTTCAGCGTCGCGACCCACAGCGCGACTAGCAGTCCGGGGATGCCGACCGCGAGGAAGGCCGCCTGCCAGCCGACCAGCCCCATCGGCCCGCCGCCCGGATAGGCCTGGTTCCACGCCTGCACGATCGAGGCGCCGATGAACAGCGACACGCCGCCGCCGAGGTACAGCCCCGACGAATAGATGGCGAGCGCAGTCGCCTTCTGACGCTTCGGAAAATAGTCCGAAATCAGCGAATAAGCCGTGGGGCTCGCGGTCGCTTCGCCGATGCCGACCCCCATGCGCGCCGCGGTCAGCGTGAACTGGTTGCGCGCGAAACCCGACAGGGCGGTCATCGCCGACCAGAGCGCGAGCCCGATCGACAGCAATTTCACCCGGCTCCAATTGTCGGCGAGGCGGCCGAGCGGGATGCCGAACAGCGCATAGAAGACCGCAAAGGCCGCGCCGCCCAGAAACCCCATGTCGCTGTCGGTCAGCTGCAGATGCGCCTTGATGTCGACCGCCAGGATGCTGATCACCTGCCGGTCGATGAAGTTCAGGATATAGACGACGACCAGGACCGACAGCACGTACCAGCTATAGCCGGTGGCGCGGGGCTCGGACGCGCCCGCTGCCGACACGCTGTCCTTGTCGGTATCGACCATCTGGCAACCCTCTCCCTGACCCTCTATCGTTGGCCGCCATGGCTAGCAGAGCCGGAAAAAGGCGCAAGTTGAAAGTCGGTTCAACTTTGGGCGCGAGGAAGGACGATATGCGCAACGATAGCGATGTTCGGAAACCCGCGATCCTGTTCCTCTGCCTCGGCAATATCTGCCGTTCGCCGCTCGCGGAGGGCGCCGCGCGCGCGGCCTTCGCCGCCGCGGGGATCGAGGCGGCGCTCGATTCGGCGGGCACCGGCGACTGGCATGTCGGCCATCCACCCGACCGCCGCGCGGTGGCCGAGGCGCGCCGCCGCGGCGTCGACATTTCGGACCTCCGCGCGCGCCAGCTCCGCGCATCGGACTTCGCCGATTTCGACCTGATCCTCGCCGCCGACGACACCAACCTCCGCGACGCCCGCACGCTCCGCCCCGCGAATGCGAGGGCGGAACTCAAGCTGATGCTCGACCTCGTCCCCGGCCGCACCGGTCAGAGCGTCGCCGACCCCTATTATGGCGACGACGGCGGTTTTGCGGCAACGTGGGACGATGTCGCGGCGGTCGCCGCGGCACTCGTCGCGTCGAGGGGATAACGTGCGACGGGGTGATAGCGCGAGCCGCCGTGCCCCATCTCGCTCTCGTAGAGCGTGACATGGCCGAAGGCGAAGTCCGTGCTCGCAAGGTCGCTGTGCAGCGCCAGGAAGGGCGCGACAGGTCCCGAACCGCGATTGAGCCGCGCCAGCGTGATATGCGGGACGAAGGCGCGCGTTTCGGGCTCGACCCCGACGCGCGCGAGCAGTTGGTCGACCTTGCGGTACAGCGCGGCGAGCGGCGCCTGCGGCTCGACCCCCGCCCACACCATATGCGGGCGCCCCTGATGCTCGAACAGGCCGACCCCCGCGATGCGCGCGGTCACCGCCGCCGCGTGGAGTCCGCCGAGCGCCGCGGCGATATCCTCGGCGCGGTGGCGGTCGACCTCGCCGATGAAGCGCAAGGTGAGGTGGAGCTGGTCGTCGTCCTGCCAACGCGCGCCCGAAATGCCGTGCATCGCGGCGATCAGCGCGGCCCTTACGGAGTGCGGCGGGCGCAGCGCGACGAATAGGCGGTGGGTCGACATGGTGGCGCCAGCATAAGCCCTTCTGGCGGCGCCGAAACCGCAAAGAAGCCCCTTTTCCGGTTTCGCTTGAAAGCAAGGGGAAAAATGCCGATATTGCGGGCTACGGCCGGTATGGGCTGGCCGGTTATGGAGTGAAAACAATGGCTAATTGGAACGACCCCAATATGGCGGCTTCCGGTTTTGGCGCCGGCGCGGACGCGAGGGACCAGGCCGTCGATGCCGGCCTGCGGTCGTACATGCTGTCGGTTTACAACTATATGGCGTCGGGCGTGCTGCTCACCGGCATCGTCGCGCTGCTCGCCTTCAACACGGGCGTGACGCTCTCGCTGGTGCAAAGCCCGCTGTGGTTCGTCGTCGCGCTGTCGCCGCTGGCTTTCGTGCTGGTACTCAGCTTCGGCATCAACAAGCTGTCGACCACCGCGATGCAGGCGATCTTCTGGACCTTCGCCGTGGTGATGGGCCTGTCGATGTCGACGATCTTCCTGCGCTTCGGCATGGGCTCGATCGCGCAGACCTTCTTCGCGACCGCGGCGGCCTTCATCGGGCTCAGCCTCTACGGCTATACGACCAAGAAGGATCTATCGGGTTTCGGCACCTTCCTGATCATGGGCGTCGTCGGCATCATCGTTGCAAGCGTGATCAACCTGTTCGTCCAGTCGAGCGCGCTGATGCTGGGCATCAGCATCATCGGCGTGCTCATCTTCGCGGGCCTCACCGCCTATGACACGCAGAAGATCAAGAGCATGTATTTCTATGTCCGCGGGTCGGACATGATGGGCAAGTCGGTGATCATGGGGGCGCTGAACCTCTATCTCGACTTCGTCAACATGTTCACCTTCCTGCTCAACCTCTTGGGCAGCCGCGACTGAGCGGACGGATGAACGACTGAACAAGGGAGCCCGGTGGAGCGATTCGCCGGGCTCTTTCTTTGCGCGGAAGGGGGCGGGGATGAAAGCGATCTGGGGCGCATATGCCGCCGCGGCGATGGGGCTGGCCACTCCGGCGATGGCCGCCGAAACCGCGCCCTGCAAGGTCGAACGTCCCGCCGAGGGCGACTGAAGGCGCACGCCGCGCGCCTCTTCCCTGCTGCCGACAGCGCCGCGATCGACGCGCTGCTCGCCTGCCTCGGCAATCCCGACCCGGCGGTGCGCGACGGCTTCGCTTTCACTCTGTGGAGCGAAGGCCTGCGCGGCGGGCACCTCTCGCCCGCGCTGCTGCGCCACGCCAACGCACGGCTACAGGCGGCACTCGCCGAGCCTGACGACGCGGCCGGTTTCCGAAAGCCCTTCGCTGCGCTCGCACTGTCCGAAGTCGCGCGCGCCGACCGCATCGCGCCTTTCCTGACCGAGGCCGAGCTGCACGCACTCGCCGCCTCGGCCGCCGCTTATCTCCGCGGCGTCACCGACTATCGCGGTTTCGTCGCGAGCGAAGGCTGGCGCCACGGCGTCGCGCATGGCGCCGACCTGATGCTCCAGCTCGCGCTCAACCCGCGCCTGGGGCGCGCCGACGCCGAACTGCTGCTCGGCGCGGTTGCGGCGCAGGTCGCGCCGGCGGGGCCGGTCTATTATGTGCATGGCGAGCCGGGTCGGCTGGCGCGGCCGATCCTCTATCTCGCGAAACGGCCCGACATCGACGACGACGCCTGGGCGGCGTGGTTCAAGACGCTCCACCCCGATACATCGGTCCGCTGGCAGGACGCCCATGCCGGCGAGCCGGGCTTGGCGGCGGTGCACAACAGCAGCGCCTTCGCGCAGGCGGTCTACGTCAGTGCATCGGAAACCGCGGACCCGCAGATCAAGCGCCTCGCCCCGCTCGCGGTCGAGCTGATCAAGACGCTGCCTTAGGGCTCGTCCTAGGCGGGCGCGGTCCCCGCCGCCTGCATCTCGGCGATCAGGCCGTTGTCGATTTCCTTCGCGCGCTTGTAGCCCGCGCGTTCGCGCAAGCCAGCGGCATAGGCTTCAAACGCCGGGCGGCTCGGGATCGTCCCGAACTGCAGCCCCCAGTCGATCTGGCTGCCGACATAGACGTCCGCGGCGGTGAATTTGTCGCCCGCGACGAAGCTCTTGCCCGCGACCGCGGTCTCAAGCGCGTCGAGCGCCATCTCGAGCGAGCCGAAGCCGGCCATCCGCTGCTGGTCGGCGTCGGGGTCGATCCCGAAATGCTTGGCGGTGATCGCCTGCTCGACCGGCCCAGCGGCGAAGAACATCCAGCGATAATAATCGGCGCGCGCATCGGCATCGGGTGCGAGACCCGCATCGGGAAAGGCTTCGGCCAGATAGGCGCAGATCGCGGCGCATTCGGTGACGGTCTTGCCGTCGTGGACCACCGCGGGAACCTTGCCCATCGGGTTGATCGCCAGATAGGCCGCGTCCTTCATCGTCGTGCCATAGTCCATGATGTGCGTCTCATAGGGGGCGCCGACCTCTTCGAGCATCCAGCGGACGATCTGCCCGCGCGACATCGGGTTGGTGTAGAAAATCAGCTCGTCGGCCATCGTGCGTCTCCCATGATTGCGAATCGATGGATCGAACATAAGGGGAACATCAGGATCGGTCCAGCGGGCTTGTTTTGTCATACGGTCCGGCTAAGGCAAAGCGATGAGCGACGAACGCATCTGGACCGCCGCCGTGCTGGTGATCGGCGACGAAATCCTCTCGGGCCGCACGCAGGACAAGAATGTCACGCAGATCGCGACCTGGCTCGACGTGCAGGGGATCCGCCTGCGCGAGGTGCGCATCGTCCCCGATGTCGAGGAGGAGATCGTCGAGGCGCTCAACGCGATCCGCGCACGCTATGACTATGTCTTCACCACCGGCGGCATCGGCCCGACGCACGACGACATCACCGTCGACGCGGTGGCCAAGGCGCTCGGCGTCGGGGTGATCATCCATCCCGATGCGCGCGCGATCCTCGAGCGCTATTACACCGGGCGCGGGATCGAACGCACCGAGGCGCGGCTGCGCATGGCGCGCACTCCCGACGGCGCCGAGCTGATTCCCAACCGCATGTCGGGCGCGCCGGGCATCCGCATCGGCAATCTCTTCGTCATGGCCGGGGTGCCGCATATCACCGCGGGCATGCTCGACGCGCTGACCGGCGCGCTCGAGGGCGGTGCGCCGCTCGTCGCGCATACGATCGGCGCCTGGTCGCCCGAGAGCGAGGTCGCCGACCTTCTGCGCCAGGGCGAAAAGGATCACCCCGGCGTCGCGATCGGCAGCTATCCCTTTTTCCGCGACGGCAAGGTCGGCGCCAATTTCGTGATTCGCTCGACCGATGCGGCGCGCGTCGCGGCATGCGTCGCACAGGTGACCGCGGGGATCGAGGCCGCGGGCTATACGGTGACTGACGGCGGTATCTGATCGGCGTCGCGCGTCGCGCGCGGCAGCCGGCGCAGCATCGCGATCGCCAGCAGGCCGAAGATCGCCGCGACGATGAAGGCGGCGCCGGGGAAATGCACCGGCGCGCCGTCGGCGGTGAACCAGGCCATCGTCCCGGTCAGCAGGATCGGCGCGGCGAGCTGGCCCAGCCCCATCGCCATCGCCGAAATCCCCTGCACCTCGCCCTGCGTCTCGGCCGTGGCGCGGCGCGACATCATCGCCATCAGCGAGGGCTGGACCGGCGCCTGCAAGGCAACCGGGATCAGCAGCAGGAAGGCGCCCAGCGTCGAGGTGGTGAAGGCATAGCCGACATAGACCGCGACCGCGATCAGGATGCCCAAAGTCGCGGCGTCGCGCTCGCCGAAGCGCGCGACCGCCGGGCCGACGACGAAGACCTGCCCCAGCGCGATCGCCACGCCGACCGCGGCTAGGCTGGCGCCGATCATCCCCGGCGACCATCCGAGCTGCGCGATGCAATAGAAGCTCCACGTCATCGGATAGACGAGGCTCGCGATCTGCCACAGCACCAGCACGCTCGCGACCCCGCCCATGCCGGGCAGGCCGCGCATCGTTTGCCACGCGCCCAGCGGATTGGCGCGCCGCCAGTCGAAGGCGCGCGTCCGGTCGGGGCGCAAAGTCTCGGGAAAGACGAAAATCCCGTAGAGCATGTTCGCCGCCGCGAGCAGCGCCGCGGCGACGAAGGGCGCACGCGGCCCGATCTCGCCCAGGAAGCCGCCGATCGCGGGTCCCGCGACGAAACCGACCCCGAAGGCGGCGCCGACGAAGCCGAAATTGCGCGCGCGCTGCTCGGGCTCGGTGATGTCGGCGATCGCCGCCTGCGCCGCGGCATAGCTGCCGCCGAAAATCCCCGACAGCGCTCGCGCGACGAACAGCCATGGCAAGGTATCAACGATCGTCAGCAGCGCATAATCGACCGTCAGGCCGCCGAGCGACAAGAGCAGCACGCGCCGCCGCCCATAATGATCGGACAGATTGCCGAGCACTGGCGAGGCGAGGAAGGTCGCCACCGCCATCACCAGCCCGATCCACGCCCCGACCTCGATCGCGTGCGGCAGGTCGATGCGCCCGACCTCCATCACCAGCTGCGGCAGCACCGGCATGATGATGCCGAAACCGACCGCATCGACGAAGATGGTGGCGACGATGAAGGGAATGGTACGCGAAGCGGTCACGAAATCGTCCTGTTCCGGCGGGACAGCGGATGCGGCTTGCGCTGGCGCGTCGCCGCGACTAGCGGCACCGATCCCTCCCCCATGCGTTGTCGATAGATGAAACTCGAAATCTCCGCCTCCCTAAATTACCGGCTACCCGAACCGGTCGACCTGATGCTGCAGATCGAGGCCGCCGACGGCCATGGCCAACGCGTGCTCGACGCCTCGCTAGATCTCGGCCGGCCCGACCTGCTGGCGCGCGTGCCGACCGCGAACGGCATCTGCGATCCGATTTGGCTGCGCGAGGAAGGGCATCTGCGCGTCGCCTATCGCGCGCTCGTCGCGATCGACCGCCCCGCCGCCGATCTGGCGGGCCTCGCCGCGGTGCCGCTGCACCGGCTGCCGGCCGAGGCGGTCCCCTATCTCAACGAATCGCGCTACTGTCCCTCGAACAAGTTCCACGCCTTCGTCGAGCGACGCTTCGGCGAGCTTGAAGGCGGCGCGAAGATCGCGCGGATGCGCGACTGGATCGAAAGCCGCTTCACCTATGTCGCGGGGACGAGCGATGCCGAGACCGGCGCGCTCGACAGCTTCGTCGAGCGGCGTGGCGTGTGCCGCGACTATGCGCATGTGATGATCGCGCTCGCGCGCGCCGCGCATATCCCCGCGCGCATGGCCAGCGCCTATGCGCTCGGCGTCGAGCCGCAGGATTTCCACGCCGTCGCCGAAGTCTATCTGGCGGGCGACTGGCACCCGGTCGACGCCACCGGTATGGCGACCGCCGACGCGATGGCGCGCATCTGCGTCGGCCGCGACGCCGCCGACATCGCCTTCCTCACCGCCTATCGCGAGATTGAACTCGTCGGCCAGTCGGTTTCGGTGAAGGCGGGGTAGGTTCCGGCGTGGCAAAGCCACGCCGTCAGTCCCTGCTGCGCAGGGCTGGCCGAACTTTCGCTGATCGAGATTTGGCGTGGCTAAATCGCCGCGAAAGTTGGAGCGGGTGAAGGGAATCGAACCCTCGTCGTAAGCTTGGGAAGCTTCTGCTCTACCATTGAGCTACACCCGCATTTCAAGGGTTTAGCTGCATGTTGACCCAAAAGTTTACAGGGCGGTTTACAGCGGTGGCCTCGAAGAGCGCCCGGCGAGTGCCACGTCGATGGTGCCGGCGTCAATATCCCAATTGCATTGGCGTGCGCTCCCAAGTGCAGAAAACATCACACGGCTCCTCTGATACGCTCGCCAATCGCGCGCACGATCGCGCTCTGGTCGACATAGCTACGCCGAATGCCCGCGACTTGATCCGGTGCCCAGCCCATGATCTCGGCCACCTCCTCGTTGGTCAGTCCAGCACGGAGCAGCTTCGTGCAGAATGTTCCACGCAGATCGTGTATGTGCATCGCTGCGGTCTTGCCGGTTTCCTGGTCGACGTGGACGATGCCGGCGTGGTCACGCACGCGATTGAAGCTCGTTCCAAATCCGTCGCCGCTCCAAGGCATGCCGCGGCTGTTCACCAAGACATTGTTCACGCCGGGCTTTCGCATCCGACGGCTGAGGTGTTCTAGGTGTGTGTCGAGCTCGGGAATGCGAGGGATCACCGCGAAGCGACGCTTACCCTTGCTGATTTTCGCGGCCTTCTTCTTGATCGCGTGAGTGAGTATTTCGTCCCAAGTCAGCGAGACAAGGTCTGCGCGACGAAGTCCGGTGAGGGCCGCCAATTTCACTCCATCGGCAATGTGGGGCAGGCCGAGTTCGTCAGCGGCCTGAACAAACCGATCTATGTCATGATCGGACCAAATGATTTCCGCCCTGGCGCCGAGTTTGTAGAGCTTGGGGATGCGGGCGGCGACATTGATCGGGACTTGTCCTCGCAGCCGACCAAACTCCAGGAGGGCTCGTAGAACGGTCACGCCGATGTCGGCGCCGCGCGGCGTGTCGGCACGAGAATCTCTCCATGCGACGACCTTTGCCGTCATTCTCGGGTCGGCCCAGACGGTGAGCGGGGTATTGCCCCATTTTTCTTCGATGCGATCGAGTGCCGAGCCCCACGTTTTCTGGGTCGTTGTGGCCAATGAGGCCCAGTCGGGACTAGCGGGTCTCCAAGCTCGAATGAGTAGTCGAAGATTGGGTTCGGGTTCGATCGTGACCGGCTTGGAGGCAGCGATTAGTTCGCGGAGCTCGGCAACCGACAACGTCGGACGGTGCCAGCCGATCCGCCGTGCGATCTGCGGCCCACCGCGGTAAGCATAGACATACCAACAGGGTGGGCCGTCTTTGCGCGGCTTCTTGATGTAATGGACACCGGCGATCACAGCTGGCCTGCGGCATCCCACTTGTCGAACTCGTTCGCCGGTTCGCTGCGAGGTGTGTCGGCCGGCACGAGGCGAACTGTCCCATCAGGCAGGAGCTCGACGCCGCCTATGATCATGCCGGTCGACTTAACGGCGGAAATCGCTCGACGGACCACGGCACTACTGGCATACGCATTTTTAGTCGCACTCATGTGTGCGTATATACACACAACGTTGTCGATTGCAAGAGGGCATGATGCGCGAACGAGTATTGCCAGAGAATCCATATCCATATGCCGACACCATCGCCGCCGACATGCTTAGAGCGGCGGTGCAGCGGGCAGGTGAGCAGCGCGGCTTATCGCTGCGACGTTTGGCCAAGGTGCTGGGCTACAAGCAAGCCACAGTCCTGAGCCACATGGCCAATGGCCGCATACCGATCCCCTTGGAGCGCGCGACGGAAATCGCCGAGGCCGTTGACATGCCGGCAGCGGATTTCTTTCGCGCTGCGGTGGCTCAAAGAAATCCGGCAGCAATGCGCCTCCTGGAGCCGCATGGGTCCGCGAGCCAGGAAGCAGGTGGGCACATGAATATGGCGACGCAGCTCGTCGAACTCGCCGGTAGCTCGCTTGACGACCTGAGTGAGGAGCAAAAGCAGGTGCTCCGAGAGGTGGCACTGGACAGAAATGCCGCCAGGAGATGGCTGTCGCCCGCCGAGATCCCGCTCATGCTGATGCTGCGACGGCTGCGACCGAGTCTCGGCCGCAACGGGCTGCAGCGCCACGAACTGTCGGCGATCGAGCGGGCCCTCTCGTAACCCACTTGCATGCGTGCTGATAAGCACGTATTATGTCCGTATGAACGCACGCATCATCACGCCTGCGTCGCTACGAGGCGCCCATATCGATTTCCTGTCATCTGGCCGATTTCCTCATGCTGTCACGCTGAACACCGACAGGGAGCTTACCGCGGCCAGACTTCGGTCGATTTTCGGCACCTTCTGTATGAATGTCGACCGCGTCACTCACTCCAAGCAACGGGTCGATAAGATCCCCAGCCACCAGCGCTTTCTCGCGATCGCCTGGCCCGAGAACCTGACTACCAATGCCCATCTCCATGTGGCGGCAGATCTCAGAGCGTTCGAGGCGCGGGTCAGACGGGCCGATGCACCCACCCTCGAGCAGATATGGCATAAGGCCAGCCGCAGGGCAGGTAGCGTTTATGTAACGCAAATGACCACGCAGGGATGGGCCGCATACATGACCAAGAAGGCTGAGCGGAGCGATCCGCTCTACTTCATCTCGACCGACTTCCACCCGAACTAGATCTTCATCTTCCATAGCCGCGGTGCCCCCTCTGGCAGCGGACCAAGGATGCGACCGCCGGTCGTCCCCTCCTTACGCAGTTCCGTCTATATCGACTGCCACCTCGCCCGCTCAGCAGGGCGGGCATTAGAAGAGATGTATCCAAGGGACACCGAGAAACCGCGGCAGTGGGAACAACGGGACCACCCACCATGGGAATATGATCCCAATAGATTACCCACCCGCATCCATCAGCATGCTGGTTCAAAAGGTCTCTACACGATCAACAAGAGAGACCATGGATGAATATATATACCGCTCGCTTCCCCGAGATATCGGGTTACCTGACCATCATCGCTGATGCCGATATCAGGGCACGCCGTCTCGCCCTCGTCTGGTTCAGGCATCGCTTTCATCGCGAACCCAGTGACATCGCGATCGATGCCAACAATACCGACTGGGAGCTCGGGGCACATACCCTCTCTCCTCGCGCCCGGCACGAAGGCATCGCTTATTGGCAGCGCGAACAAGGCTGGATTGTCGTCCCCCCGGATTTCGATGATCCTGGTGCCTACTATCGATCGCTACCGCGAGTCCTCTGCTACGAGTTCGTCACCAGTCGGGAAGACGCTCGGACGCTCATCTTTGCCCCGTCGAGGGCTAATGCAAATCTCGTCTTCGATACATGGAAGGAGCTTCACGGCCGGACGGAGGATCGTCTGTGGCGGGCAGAAGCAGGCATTATGCCGCCAACCACGCGCGATCGCCGAATGCGGCTGCGCACTGACCAGGCGCTCGGGTTCGTCGGCCTCGCTCGGTCTGGTATCGCGGGGTGGGAGGTCGTTCCGCCCTGGCACCCCTATGCCGGCGATTTCACGCAAGGCTCGTGGCAAGATTCCACTCGGTTTCCCGGCGACCTCATCTGAAAAGTGGTCACGTTGTTTCCACCTTGTTTCCAGCTTTTCGATGAAAATGATCGTTCCATTCGTTCGAGACTAACACCTGTCCCTTCATAACAGGGGGATTTCTGCAACTGCTGGGGAAAGGACGATTCCGAGGCAAGGTTCCTTTGGAACCTTCGACGGCGCAAAGGGGTCTACATCCTTCCCGAGGCACAGCTGTTCGGCGGCACAAATTATCGAATGCCCGATGAGCATCGCCATGGCCCTGTTGGTAATCGGGGCACGATGCTGGTAGCACGCGATAGGACAGACTTGATATCACACCAAGGGTCAAGTCTTGGCGGGGAGAGCTGAAGTCATGGATATTATAAGTTCGAATACCTCGACAGCGACGCCTCTCGCTGCCAAGCCAATCACAATGACGACCTTCGGAGCGCGTCTAAAATGAACTAGAATGTGCGCAGAAATTCGCCAGAAGGGGCAGCATTGAATTCATGAATGTCTTTGATCTCGATAATGACCTTATCACACGCTACGAACAGTTTGCACGTTCGTTCACCGACATCCGCAGCCCCGATCTCAAGCAGCAGATCGACTCGATATATGACAGCAAGATATTTTGGCCCGAACCGCTAATCGGGCTCAATCCGCGCTATCGCGTGGGCGGGTCGGTAGCCACGATTGGCGGCGATCCAGAGCTAGCGAATGTATTCTCGCTCGGGTGGCCGCGCACGCCCATCACTCTGCATCGTCACCAGGAGCAGGCATTTCATAAGGCAAAGCTATCAAAGAACTATATAGTTACCACCGGCACTGGCTCGGGCAAGTCGCTGTGTTTCTTCGTGCCAATCATCGATCGGATCTTGCAAGCGCGCCGCGCAAGAGAAACGCGGCGGACACGAGCGATCATCATATACCCAATGAATGCTCTTGCGAATTCGCAGCTCGAAGAACTCGACAAGTTCATCGGCGGAAGCGATCTGGCTGACAACCTCAAACCGACATTCAAACGCTACACCGGGCAGGAGAATGAATCAGAGCGCCGCGAGGTGGCTGCCAATCCACCAGATATCATTCTGACCAATTTTATGATGCTCGAGTTGCTCATGACGCGCCAGGACGATCTCGATCGACAGGTCATCGACCACATGCGAGGGCTAGAATTTCTTGTCCTGGACGAGCTTCATACCTACCGCGGGCGGCAAGGCGCGGACGTCGCGATGCTGGTGCGCCGCGTGCGCGAACGAATGGGCTCGTCCGACATGCTGTGCATCGGCACCTCGGCGACAATGTCGTCGGGTGAAGCGGATGGCGGTCGTGAGACTGTGGCCCGCGTTGGCACGATGTTGTTCGGCAGCTCGGTGTTGCCCGACGACGTAATTACCGAAACGCTTGACCGCGCGACCGAGTGGAGCGGCAGCGAATCGTCGTTTATTGCTGCGTTGGCCCAAGCGGTGACAAACCCAACCGCCGAGAGCGAGTGGCGCACCGATGCGCTAGCGGTATGGATCGAACTCAACATTGGGTTGGATGCCGATGAGACGTTGAAACGCCGCACGCCGCGAACGCTGACCGACGCGGCTGCGGATCTCGCAGAATTGACCGGACTTAAAGTCGCACTCTGCGCTGAGGCGCTCCGTCGCCGGCTGGTCGCAATGAGCACCCCGGGGCCTGGCAGCGACAGCGCCTTCATGGCGTTCAAGCTGCACCGCTTCCTTGCGGGCGCCGGGCATGCACATGCGACCCTGGAGCCCGCGGGAGTGCGCCGCGTTCAACTCGCCGCCGAACAGTTCGATCGCGAGACGCCGCAAGCACGCCTCTATCCGCTCTTCTTCTGCCGCCAGTGCGGACAGGAAGTCCATAGCGTCTCGGTGACACGCTCGGGGCAAGTGCTCCCCCGTTCGATCGACCAGACCGCGAAGGATGAGGCCGATCATGACGGCAGTCGTCACGGCTTTATGGTCCCCGATGCCAGCGGCGATCTGAATTTCGACGGAGGCATCGAGGGCTATCCCGACGATTGGATAGAGGAGAGCAAAAATGGCCGACGCCTGAAGTCGAGCCACCGGGACAAACACGAAGCAGATCGGCTCACGCTCGGCTCCGATGGCCAAGCTTCGACCGAGGGTGTCACGGTGTGGTTCTTTCCAGGCCGCTTCCGCTTCTGTCCACATTGCGGTTATCAGCCGGCTGCGCAGGCGCGCGATATCAACAAACTTGCCAGCTTGTCGGCAGAGGGGCGCAGTTCGGCGACGACACTGATAACGGCAGCGGCGCTTGACTGGATGGAACAGCAGAATAGCCCAAGTGACCGGTATCGGCGCAAGCTGCTCGGTTTCACCGACAATCGCCAAGACGCGGCGCTTCAGTCTGGCCATTTCAATGACTTCGTTTTCGTAACGTTGCTGCGCTCAGCAATGCTGAAGGCGGTCCGACAAGCAGGCGTAGAAGGACTGGCCCACGAGCAGTTCGGGGACGCACTGCGCCAGGCACTCGGCTTCGATCCTGCGTTTGTCACGCGGAGAGAAGAATGGATGGCGAACCCGGAACCGAAAGGGTTCGCGGCGCTCGACGAGGCGAAGCGCGCCATTAATCAGGTGCTGGCCCACCGGCTGTGGAATGATCTAAGGCGTGGCTGGCGCTACACTAATCCCAACCTCAACCAACTCGCTCTGATCGAGGTGCATTATCCTGGGGTTCCGATGCTTTCTTCCGATGAGGAGGAGTGTGGACGCCACCCGCATCTCGCTGCCGCGTCACCGGAGAAGCGAGCTGAATTATTTCGCGGCTTATTCGATACGATGCGGCAAGGATTGGCAATTCAAGTTGATGCGCTGGACCGCACCGCATTGGAGCAAGTCGCGCAGCGGTCTCGCGAGCACGTGAAGGCGCCCTGGTCTATCTCCCGCGAGGAAGAGGAGCGCGATCTCGCAAGGCAGGGCACGCTTGTCGTTGGCAAACCCGACGGCCGGATAGATCCTGGCACGATCAAGGCTTCGGCGCAGAGTGCACTCGGTCGCGCGCTGGATAGGACCTTGAAACAAGGCGGACTCGGCGGCGTGCCGGCGAAAGAGCGCGAACCGTTGATCCAAGCGATGCTCGAGGCAGCCGAGGCGCACCAAATCGTGCGCCGTGTGGGCCAAGGCGGCTGGCGCCTCGCCCCCGGAGCAGTTCGGCTGCATCCGGGCGACGGCAATGCCGAAGCCGGTCAAGACAATCGTTTCTTCTCCGGTCTTTACGCCGACGTCGCGGAACGGCTGGCGGAGAGCGGAAGACTACCCTTCGCTTTCGAAGGGCGTGAGCATACTGCGCAGGTGGACATCAAAACGCGCCAATGGCGGGAAGATCGTTTCCGCTATGGCGAGCCTGACAAGAAACGTATCAACGAGCAGCGTCATGAGATGATCGAGGGGGGCGAGCGCACCGATTTCTTGCCGCTCATGTTCTGTTCTCCAACGATGGAGCTGGGTGTCGATATCTCGCAGCTCAACCTCGTGTTCTTGCGCAACGCACCTCCCACCCCTGCCAATTACGCTCAGCGAGCGGGGCGCGCCGGCCGGAGTGGACAGGCGGCGCTGGTTGTGACCTATTGTGCTGCACAGAGCCCGCACGACCAATATTATTTCCAACGGCGTGAGGCGCTGGTGGCGGGTGTCGTAAAGGCGCCCGCAATCGATCTGGTCAATCCTGACCTGCTGGCAAGTCATGTCCAGGCGGAGTGGCTGGCGAGCGTCACCGAGCCGATCGGCACCGCCATTCCAGATAATTTGCAGATGGACGAGGAGGGGCATCCGATCGCGGGCTGTCTGCAGCCGGCGCTCGCCGCAGCTACCGGCAACGATACTGCGCGGGCACGAGCGATTGCAGTAGTGCGGTCTGCGCTGCCCAAAGAACCGCCGGAGGAGCTTGCAGATGCCGCGGGTTTCGTAAATGCGCTCTGGGCCGGTGCCCACACCGCCTTTGATACGGCATTCGAACGCTGGCGCACACTCTACCGCTCCGCAGTTGCTGAACGCCAGGCAGCCAATGCGATCGCCGAACGCACCGGCCTTTCTGCAAAGGATCGTGCTGAAGCCCGCAGTCGCTATCTCGCGGCCGATCGCCAAGTGCAGCTGCTCGAGACCGGCACCAGTTCGTCGGGCTCTGACTTCTACACCTATCGCTATCTCGCGACCGAAGGCTTCCTGCCTGGCTACAATTTCCCACGACTACCGCTCTATGCCTTTATCGATCAACAGAAAGCGTCGGCGGTTCTGCAGCGGCCGCGCTTCCTTGCGATAGCGGAGTTCGGACCCAATGCGCTCGTCTACCACGAGGGCAAGGCCTATCGCTGCCACCGTGCCAAGTTGCCGGCAGGATCGCTCGACGATCAACAACGGCTCGCGACCCAAACCTTCACTTGCTGTCAGAAATGCGGCGCAGCGCACGAAGAGGTGACGCAGGAGCGTTGCGCGGTGTGCGGCGATCCGCTGAGTAGCGAGGGGCGGATCGCCGAACTCTTTCGGGTGGAGAACGTCGATGCACAACCTGGCGCACGGATCACCGCCAATGACGAGGATCGTCAACGCCGCGGGTTTGAAATACGAACAGTATTTCGCTGGCGCAAAACGGGTTCTGGCGATCAACAGCTATCGCTGATCGGTGATGGCGCCCCCCTTTTGGAAGCGCGCTACGGTCCGCAGACGCGCCTGTCACGGGTAAACCTCGGCCTGCGCCGGCGGGCAGAACCCAATCATTTCGGCTTCGACATCGACACCGTGACGGGACGCTGGCTAAAAAATGAAGCCAAGGGTGAGGAAGAAGGGGCGGATCCGGTCAAGGGCACGCGCCGCCAGACCATCGTCCCGATGGTTGAAGATACCAAAAATGCCCTTCTCGTTCGCTTCGACGACGGCCTCGCCCTCTCCGCGGCGCAAATGGCTACCCTCCAGCATGTATTGGTCCGAGCCATCGAGGCCGAGCATGTCTTGGAAGCAGGCGAGCTGCTCGGCGAACCGCTACCCACTCGTGATGAACGCAACGCACTTCTTCTCTACGAAGCATCCGAAGGAGGTGCCGGGGTGCTAAAGCGGCTCGTGGAAGACGCCGGGTGCTGGCAGCGGCTTGCCGAAGTAGCGTTGGAATTGATGCATCTGCATCGCGAGGACGGCGTATTGGTCGATGACCCGACGGCCGAACCCTGTGTAGCCGGCTGCTATCGCTGCATCCTCTCCTATTACAACCAACCCGACCACCTGCTGATCGACCGTCGCGACACGGATGTGCATGCCGTTCTGGATCGCATGACGCGAAGCGAGATCGGCGCTACAACGCACAGCGATGCGGGATCGTGGCCGAAAGCGCTGGCAGCGTGGAACGTCCCCGTCCCGTCCGTCGAAACGATCGACGGCACCCCTTATCCTTTGTGTTGGCCGGACATGATGGTGATGGCAGTGACCGGCGCGCCGCCATCTTCTTTGATCGCGCGGTGCCTTGACTGGGGGCGTGACCTGATCGAATTGCCAGCCGTGCCGCCTCCGGCCATCCCGCCGGCGCTCGCCAAAGCACTCGGAATTTTCGTATGACCCCCTCGCAACTTCAAACCGGGGACCTGGTGACTGCGCGGGGACGCGAGTGGATCGTGGTGAGCAAGCCAGGCGAAGGTCTTGTCCGCGTGCGACCGCTTTCAGGGTCGGAAGAGGATGCAATCACATTTGCACCGGCTCTCGAAGCCGTGCCGATGTCTAGCGCGGCGTTCGCGTTGCCGGCTGCCGAGCAAAGCGACACACAGGACGCAGCCCGTCTGCTGGCCGATGCCTTGCGGCTGTCACTCCGCCGCGGTGCCGGGCCGTTCCGCAGCGCCGCCCACCTTGGTGTCGAACCCCGCGCTTACCAACTGGTGCCGCTCCTGATGGCGCTTCGGCAAGAGGTGAAGCGGCTCCTCATTGCGGACGACGTAGGCATCGGCAAAACGGTCGAGGCCGGCATGATCCTGCGCGAGATCATGGATCGTGGCGAAGTCGATCGCTTCACCGTGCTCTGCCCTCCTCATCTGGTCGAGCAATGGGTCGAGGAGTTAGCGACCAAGTTCGACATCGACGCTGTCGCAGTAACTTCGGCGCGCGCGCGTTCGCTTGAGCGGGGGTTGGCGGTCTCGGAGAGCATCTTCACCGCCTATTCGGCGACCGTCGTCAGTCTCGATTACATAAAGGCCGAGGGGCGCCGCGCGGAGTTTGCGCGGGCATGCCCTCCGTTCGTAATCGTCGACGAGGCGCACACTTGCGTTGGCGGGGGCGAAGGCGGAACGCAGCAGCGCTATGCGTTGCTCCGCGAACTGGCCGATGACCCGACCCGGCATCTTCTGTTGCTCACAGCAACGCCGCATAGCGGCGATCAGGAAGCCTATCAGCGACTCCTTGGGTTGCTCGATCCCACGCTCGCCGTGCCCGACACAGGTGAAGCCTGGCGCAGACGACTGGCCCGGCATTTCGTTCAGCGGCGCCGGCCCGACATTCAGGACGGCTGGGGCGAGGCTCGTGCCTTCGCCAAAGCGCAAACCGCCGAGCTCCCCTACCAACTGACAGGGGCGCATCAGCGTTTTCAGGAAGACGTGCTCGATTACTGTGTCGGCGTCGCCACCCGCGCCGACGGCGAGCGAGCCCGCCGATTGGCATTCTGGGGCACTCTGGCCTTGATGCGCTGCGTAGGCTCTTCCCCGGCGGCGGCGGCGAGTGCGCTTCGCAACCGATTGGGCGGCATGGCTGAAGAAGACGTGCTCGAACCGATGCTCCTCGATGAGGACGAAGGCACATTCAGCGACACCGACGTTGAGCCTGCTACCGCAATCGACGCGGAAGAACGTGCCGCGCTGGATGCCTTGATCGTCCAAGCCGATGCGCTTGCCGCGGCGCCGGAGAATGATCCCAAAATGCGCGCCTTGATCAAGGAAGCGAAGGCCCTGATTGCCAAGGGCGCGCGGCCGGTGGTCTTTTGCCGTTTCATCTCGACCGCCGATGCGGTCGGCGAGGCGCTCAGGTCAGCGTTCAAAAAGCACGACGTTCAGGTCGTGACGGGGCGGCGGACGCCCGAGGAACGACGTGCTCGCGTCGAAGCGATGGTGGATAGCGATCAACGAATCCTGGTCGCCACCGACTGCCTATCCGAAGGCATCAACCTCCAGATGCTGTTCGATGCCGTCATCCACTACGACCTCAATTGGAACCCGACCCGCCATCAGCAGCGCGAAGGACGGGTCGACCGCTTCGGCCAACAATCGCCGACGGTTTGGGCGGTCATGATGTTTGGCGAGAATTCGATGATCGACGGCGCGGTTATCGAGGTCATCACCAACAAGGCAAAGCGCATTCGCGAGGCGACGGGGGTCACCGTGCCGGTGCCCGAAGACAGCGCCAGCGTTACCAGCGCGCTGATGCAGGCAATGCTGCTCCGATCGAACAGTCCGCGCGCGCAGGGAGCCTTCGATTTCGGCGGCGCTACGACCGACGTGGAGACGATATGGCGCGATGCCGAGGAAAATATGAAGCGGAGCCGCGCAATCTTTGCCCAGAATGCCCTGAAACCCGAGGAGGTGCTCCCCGAATGGCAGCGTCTTCGCGCCCTCAACGGCGGCCCTGCCGAGGTCGAGCGGTTTACACGCCGCGCGCTGTCGCGCCTCAACGCCGCACTGGGGCAGGACGGGAATTATTGGCGTCTGCATTATGACCGCCTCCCGCAACGTGTGGGCGAGCGGCTTGCCGCACGCGGCCTTACCGGCGCCCGCGCGATCAGCTTCGCCGACATGCCGCCGCCCGATGTCGCGCACGTCGGGCGCGTCCATCCCCTCGTCGCGATGCTGGCCGAGACGATGGCGGAAGGCGCGCTCGATCCCGGCGGAGTCGATGGCGAAGCTCCGCTGGGGCGCGCCGGCGCGTGGCGGACGCGCGGCGTTGCTAAGCTCACCACGGTGCTGCTCCTGCGACTGCGCTTCACGCTGGTGACCAGCGGACGGCGCACGCTGCTGGCCGAAGAAGCGACCGCGCTGGCGTTCGATCCCGATGGAGAGGCAGTAAGCGGCGCGGATGCGTTGGCGCTGCTCGAACTGGAGGCTTCGGGCAACCTCGATCCCTCCGTCATCGCGCGTCAGGTGGAAGCCGCGCGCGGACGCGTCGCGGGCTATCAATCCGCGATCCGCGCCTATGCCGACGAACGCGCGGCAGCGCTCCGCGAGGACCACGACCGGGTGAAGGCCGCGACCCGCGGCGAAGGCGCGACGACCGAGGTCGCACCCGTGCTGCCCGCCGACGTGATCGGTCTCTATGTCCTCGTGCCGGAGGCGAACTGATGGCCCGGCATTTGAGGAAGGCGGCCGAACTCGGCCTCGACGCGATCACCATTGAAGGCGGGCTGATCGCGCCTGAACAGGTCGCTGCCATCGCAGGCGCGACGCGCGACGCGAAACTAGCTGCGAGTTACGAGGTGCCTAAGGGCCTGACGCTCGCGGACGAGATTTCGCGCTATTTCCGTATCGGGCAGGGTATCTGGCGCGGCTATGCCCGGATCGAAGCCCCGACGACGACGCAGACCGCCGCGTTCGTGCACGAGCTGCTGGCGAAAGTCTTTGGCTTCGACGATCTAGCCGGACCGGTCGAGCATCGGGAAGGCACCCGCCGCTATCGTATCGCGCTCGAGGCGCGCGGCGGCCGGGTGCCGATTGTAGTCGCACCGCCGGCGCAGGACGAACGCGGCCGGCCGATCGGCTTCACGCGCGCCTTGCCCGAATTCGGCGACGGCAGTGAAGGCCGCGCGCGACGCGCACCGATCGTGCTGCTCCAGGACTGGCTCAACGCCAATCCGAGCTTCTATTGGGGACTCGTCTTCGCGGGCGATCGCGTGCGGCTGATGCGCGACAATGCCAGCCTGACGCGCGCAGCATGGATCGAGGCCGATCTGGGCGCGATGTTCCGCGACGAGATGTTCGCGGACTTCACCGCCTGGTGGCTGCTCACCCATACCAGCCGCTTCGGTCCCGCCGGCGCGCCGCCCAGCAATGCGCCGCTCGAACAGGCGCGTGAGGCGGGGCTGAAGCAGGGCACCGCCGCGCGCGAGCGGCTGCGCGAAGGCGTCGAGGCGGCACTGACCGAGCTTGGCCAGGGGCTGATCGAAGAGAATCCCGCGATCCGCGAGCAGCTCGCCGCCGATCCCGCCACGACCATGCGATTGTTCGAGGAGCTACTGCGCACCGTCTATCGCCTGATCTTCCTCGCCGTTGCCGAGGAACGCGATCTGCTCCACCCGCGCACGACCGGGCGCGAAGCGCGTGCGCTGTATGAGGGCAGCTACAGCTTCGCGTTCTGGCGCGACCGCTCCGCACGCCGCGCCGCCTATGACGCGCACCATGATGCGTGGGAGGGGATGAAGGTCACCCTCGGCGCGCTCGAACAGGGCCAGCCGCTGCTCGGACTGCCTGCGCTCGGCGGCTTGTTCGCGCGCGGGGGCACGCCGACCATGAACGCCGCGCGCATCCCCAACCGCCGTTTCCTTCGCGCGGTCTGGAGCCTCGGCTTCATCGAGGTCGACAGCACCCGCACGCGCATCAACTGGCGCGACATGCGCACCGAGGAACTGGGTAGCGTTTATGAAAGCCTGCTCGAGCTACGCCCCACCCTGACCCCAGCGGGCGAATTTTCGCTCGCGGCCGCCAAGGGCAATGCCCGCAAGACCAGCGGCAGCTATTATACCCCCGACAGTCTGGTCGAAACGCTGCTCGACAGCGCGCTCGATCCGGTGCTGGAACAGGCCGAGGCAAATGGCGGCTTCGGCGCCATTCTCGATTTGAAGATCATCGACCCCGCGTGCGGCTCCGGCCATTTCCTGCTCGGCGCCGCGCGGCGCATGGCGGGCAAGGTTGCGCAACTGCGCGATCCAGATGCACCCGATGAACAGGCGGCGCTGCGCGATGTTGTCAGCCGCTGCATCCACGGCGTCGATCGCAACCCGATGGCAGTCGAACTCGCCAAGGTGGCGTTGTGGATCGAGAGCGTGTCGCCGGGGCAGCCTTTGGGCTTCCTCGACGCCAATATCCGCTGCGGCGATGCGCTGCTCGGCGTGTTCAGCCTCGACGCGCTGGAGGAAGGCGTGCCCGACGCCGCCTACAAGCCGCTGACCGGCGACGACAAGGCCACCGCTAACGGCCTAAAGAAGCTGAACCAGGCGGAGCGCGAATCCGGGCTGCTGCGCCTGGCGATCGAACCTGACAAGCTGAGCCGCTCCTTTCGGCGCTTCCACTCGATGCCGGAGACAACCCCGCGCGAAGTCGCGGCGCGCGCAGAGGAATATGCCCGTATCCGCCACTCCCCCGATTGGGTCGCGATGCGTCAGGCCTGCGATGCCTATGTCGCCGCTTTTCTGCTGCCCAAACCGCCGCTACCGAGCCCGCAGGCAAAACCGCTGGTGCCGACCACTCGCCACCTTCGGGACATCCTGTCGGGTGGAATGACGCTGGGCACTGGGGCGATGCAGGGCCAACTTGCCGCAACGGTCGACAGCGCCGTCTTTGGCGCCCGCGCGTTCCATTGGCCCATAGAGTTCCCCGACGTGCTGCTGCGGCCCGAGCGCGGCTTCGACGTCGTATTGGGCAACCCGCCTTGGGAAGTCGTGCAGCTTGGCGAGGAAGAGTATTTCGAGAGCCGAGCGCCCGAGATTGCCGAGATGAAGGGAGCGAGCCGCAAGCGAGCGATCGCCGCGCTGGAGACCGAGCGCCCGGAGCTATTCGCCGAGTTCGCGCGCGACAAGCGTCAATTCGAGGCGATGAATGATTTCGCCCGGGCCAGCGGAAGGTTCGAACTGACCGCGCGCGGCAAGGTGAACACCTATGGACTGTTCGCCGAGCATTTCCTCAATCTGACCCGAGAGCGCGGCCGCGCCGGGGTGATCGTGCCGACGGGTATCGCCACCGACGCAACCACCGCGCCCTTTTTCGGCCATCTGGTCAGCGCGGCGCGGCTAGCGAGACTGTGCGATTTCGAGAACCGCGAGAAGCTGTTCCCGGCTGTCGACAGCCGGATGAAGTTCTGTCTGCTGACCGTCGGCAGCGAGGTGCGCGAGACCGAGTTCGCCTTCTTCCTTGCCGATCCGGCGCACCTCGAGGACGACCGCCGCCGCTTCACCCTGTCGCCGCACGACATCGCGCGGATCAATCCCAATACGAAAACCGCCCCCGTCTTCCGCGCGCGCGAGGACGCGCGGCTGACCGCCGCGATCTACGACCGCGTGCCGGTGCTCATCGACGAGGCGAAGGGGGCGGCGGGTAATCCGTGGGGCGTCGAGTTCCGCCAAGGCCTGTTCAACATGACCAGCGACAGCGGCCTGTTTCGCACCGCCGCGCAGCTTGCCGGCGAGGGATGGGTGCGTGACGGCACCGACTGGGTGCGCCCCGACGCCGCCCAGCCGCGCGCGCCGGGTTTGGCGATGACCGGCGGCCGCGACACGCACCACCTCGACCTCTCGACCGGCAGCAATGCCCCCGCCGAGGCGCGCTACGCTCCCCTCTATGAAGCCAAGATGATCCACCAGTTCGACCACCGCTTTGGTGACTACGGCTCTCGCGGTGACGATCGAGGCTATCGGGTCATGCCCGAGACGCCGATCGAGCGCTACCAAGACCCCACATTCGAGCCTGAGCCATTCTATTGGGCGCCGGACCGCGACACAGATGAACGTCTCGGTCGCTTCACTAATTTGAGATGGTTGTTGACGTTCAAGGATGTGACCGCTCCCACCAACGAGCGGACCGTGATCATGTCTGCAATCCCCAGAGTTGCCGTAGGACACACATCGCCGCTAATGTCCAGTGACCAGCCAGCGCCGCGTCAGGCAGCGCTGCTCGCTAACCTCAACTCACTCGCACTTGATAACATGGCGCGCTCCAAGGTCGCCGGTCTCCATCTCACCTACGGTTACCTCAAGCAATTCCCCGTCCTCCCCCCCGCCGCCTACACCGAAGCCGACCTCGCCTTCATCGCCCCGCGCGTGCTGGAGCTGAGCTATACCAGCCACGCCATGGCTCCCTTCGCGCGTGACTTGGGCTATGATGGCGCACCCTTCGCCTGGGACGAGGATCGCCGCGCGCAGCTGCGTGCCGAGCTCGACGCCTGGTATGCGCTCGCCTATGGCCTGACCCGCGACGAGCTACGCTATGTGCTCGATCCCAAGGACGTGATGGGCGCCGACTACCCATCCGAAACCTTCCGCGTCCTCCAAAAGAACGAGATCGCCAAATATGGCGAATACCGCACCCGCCGTCTCGTCCTCGCCGCCTATGACGCGCAGGTCGCGGCGGCACCCGATACCGTTTCGCTCGCCGATAGTCAGTGGCAGGGTGTGATCAACGACGAGTTGGACGTGCGCCTGCTTCTTGCGGCGATCCTCAAGCGGATGCGACAGCCCCGTCCACTACGCGAGGTGACCTTCGCCTTCCTCTATGCGGCGCAGCCCCATCTGTTGACGCCGCATCTCACCGCCGCTGCGGCAGCAGAATGGCAGCGGCTCGTCGGCGATGCCGCGACGCTGCCTGTTTCGTCAAGTGTGCCATCCTTTTCGGCTTCTCGGCTTGTGCATTTCGCCACGGCGCAGGCGCAACTCGCAGCACGGCGTGCATGGCGCTTCGACGTCGAAACCTCTACCGTTGAACGCGGGGCAGCAATCTATGACAATCTGCTGCCGTCATGGGCCGAGGGCCGCGCGGACTTCGTCTGGCACGCGCTTCGTTCGATCAACCTTGATGCGTCCACGGCTGCGCTGAGCCAAGAGGAGCGAGCCTTCGTTGCCCAAGCCGCCGCAGCCTGATCTGTTCGCAACCTCGTTGGATGGCTTTCAGGCCACGGGCGGTAATGGACCACGCCTATGGATCAGGCGGCTCGTGATATGGGAAAAGATGGATGATCCTCCAGTGCGGGATATCCGGCTGCGCCCCGGTCTCAACATCATATGGTCACCTGATGCCGAAGGAGAGGCTGGCCACATGGGGCATGGCGGGGGCAAGACCAGCTTCTGCCGCCTAATCCGTTATTGCCTGGGCGAAGATAGCTACGGCACCGATGCCCAGCGTCAGCGCATCGCCAACGCCATGCCCGACTCCTATGTCGGCGCGGAGGTCATGCTCGACGGTGAATTGTGGAATGTCATTCGCCCGATCGGCGCCGGTGCCGGAAACAGCAGACATTACGCGCAGCAGAGCGGGTCGCTGGATGCTTTGGCCAAAGGCGAGATTCCCAATTCGACTATCAGCCCTCTGCGCCAAGCGATTGCCAGTGCGGTATTACCCTCTGCGGCGCCGTATATGCCGACCGGCAGTAGTCTCGACGACGCCTGGGAATCGACACTTGCTTGGCTGACCCGCGATCAGGAATGCCGCCTGCTCGATATCCTCGACTGGCGTGCACCGGAAACCCAGTCGCGCTCTCCCTCTCGGAACATGTCCAAGCCTGATCGCGTGCGGGTGATCCGGCTATTGCTGAAAGCGCTCCAGCAGGACGAAATCGACGCATTGAGGCGGGCGCAAGAACACCAGCGCAAGGCCGAGGAGGCAGCGCGGCGGAAGCAGCGGGTTGAATGGGTGCGCGATGATGTGGCCCGAAACCTGCAAGATATGTTCGGAGGAGATCCCGGAGAAAATGCCACAGTCGATCTATGGGTCGACAGGGCAACAGCAGCCGCCGGCGCCGAACAGCTGCGAGCCGACCCGCAGATCGAACAGAAACTGCAGGAGGCGGCGAAGCTCGTTGAGGACAAGGAACGAGAACTTCGAACGATCGAAACTCGCTTAACGGAGATCGACGCGACCCTACCCGAAATTGATACGGCTATTCGAGCACTAGATGTTCAGGTGCCTCGTGCGGCTGCTGGCGCTCAAGACGCATCAAATCCGCTATGCCCCACCTGTGGGGAGCCGATGCCACCCCGAGCACAGCAATTTTTCGATCAACAAGTTGTGCTGCTGACGCGCCTGCGTGAAGACCACGGCAAGGCGGTTGATCGGAAAAGCAAACTTCTCGACGAACAAAGGACGTTGAAACCTGATGCCGCCATCGCACGCCAGCGGTTCGAGCAGTCGAAGTCTGCGCATAAAGCGCTGGAAGAAATCGCGACAAAGTCCAAAGAAGCTCTCGCATCCGCGACCGGCTACGTCACGCTGACGAAGCGATACCCTGAATATCTTGTGGCAATCACCAAGCATGATGTGGAGTTTCAGCGCGAACGCGCTGCCGAGGTAAGGGAACGAAGCTCGGCCGCATCCATCCGCCGGGAAGCGCAAGCGATCGTGGAGCGGCTATCTTCCTTGTTTGATATGACGATACGCTTTCTGGTCCCCGAGGGCGCCCACGGCAGCGTGCAGCTTACTGAAAATGGAATCCAGCCGGTGATATCGCTTCACGGTGATTTGACGACTGCAGCCGTCGATTCGCTAAAGGTCGTCGCGTTTGACCTCGCAGCTCTGCTATTGACGATGGAAGGCAAAACCGAACTGCCGGGGTTCTGGTTGCACGACAGTCCCCGTGAGGCAGACTTGGGACTTGGCATCTATCATCGGATTTTCGATCTGGCTCTATGGCTGGAGAGTCGGTCGGACGAGCCACAGTTTCAATACATCATCACCACCACGACGGCGCCGCCAGAGAAGCTCCGGGAGCAACCTTGGACGGTGTTGCACCTGAGCAGTGCACCGCGGGACTCGCGACTGTTCAGAAAGGACCTCTAGGACGTGCTGTCGACCCAATCACGCGCCCGTGTCATTTCTGCTGCACTACGTTCTGAGCTGAACGAGGCGGCCTATAATCACGGGTATCGTAGCGAGTATGGCGAAGCCGATGGCTGGCTCTATTTCCGATCCGATATCAACGTTCCAGGCGAAATCGGACTGGCGGTGGCCGAGGATGGCAAGGCGTGGTTCCTGTCAGTAGGGCATTTCGGCGTTGCTGCGGAGCTCGATGCGCCCCCTGCAGAACCGGTCCCGCAGGGTATGCGGGCCGCATTCGGGTTCGCCGAACAGAGTGCGCTTCGCACCGCTTTGCACCGAGCGTATGCGCTCGCCAGCACGCTGCCGACGCTTCCGCTTCACGAGTTTGAAGCGGCCGTCGCCGGGCTTGGCGACACCGAGGTCGAGCGTCTGACCCGCATGCGGATAGGTCAGGATCATTTTCGCCGTGCGCTGCTGGGCTATTGGGACGCGCGCTGTCCCCTGACGGGAATCGACGAGCCAGCGCTGCTTCGCGCGAGCCACATTGTGCCCTGGGCCGAATGTGCGAGTGATGCGGAGCGGCTCGACGTTCACAATGGTCTGTTGCTGGCGGCACATTGGGACGCTGCGTTCGATTCAGGGCTGGTGGCGTTCCACGATGACGGGGCCGCCCTATTCGCGCCAGCCCTGGGCGAAGCAGCGCGAGCCGTGCTCGGCACCCCGCCGATCCTGCCGCTTACGGCGGCGCATCGATCCAACTTGGCATGGCACCGACAGCGATACGGCTTTCAAACTACCTAGTCGTTCGATGTGCCGGCACGGAGCCTGCATCGGCGAAGTCTTCTTCGCGGGTCCGGGCGTATCCCCCTACGACAAGCGTCGCTCGTAACACCGGGGCCACTCGAAATTCTTGATCTGGTTAAGAATTGTCACCTGATTTTTATCTCGAAATCGCACATGTTACCTCGTCGAAACAGCAACGAGGTATGGTAGCCGCGAACGTAAATGGGCAAATCGGGGATAGTTCAGGCATACAGTCCGCCGTTTCGAGGCGTGTGGAGGCATGGCGTCACCGTCAGGCTCCGGCATAGACACAACCCGTTGCAGAGATTGCATTTGCCAACATTTGCCATTGGACATCTGAAGAAGTCGCCGACAGTTGGTCCTCCTTCCGCCGCTCCCAACCCGGGAGCTGCCTTGAAGGAGATTGTTCATTGGTTAGACTCAGAAACCTACAGCCGCTCGCAGTCCGCGGTCTTGAGATCGCTTATCGCTTCGAGCACGGTGCGGCAGAGCTGTCGTTGGAGGAGTGGCTTTTGACTCTCTCTGACCGAGGAGCTCGCCTCGCAGCATTAACCGATCTCCTGGGCGACGCAGCGTTGTTCGACACTGTGACCGATCACGAAGACGCACAAGCGCTGCGCATCGCAGTAGAGGTGATCGATACAGTCGCGACAATATGTCGAGATCGTGAGCTTGAGGTAGCTGACATTGTCGCGGGGCTAATGGGCGAAGCAGCGATGGAGAAGCAGACGGTGTTCGACACCGGGTGAGCCGACAATGCGACGCCCGAATGCCGATCTAAGTTCGAGACTGGCAATGGGAGACAGTCAGTGGCTCGCCCGACGCCCACGCACGCTACAGCGTCCTTTGGATTGTCGATCATTGGTGCGAGCCGGAGGGGCACGAATTATCCCCGCGCGCCCTCTCACCTCCACGCCGTAGATACGGCTGCGATTGCATCCAGGTCGGTTTCGGGAATGAGAGGTCCTAGCTCGAATTGCGTTCTGCCACCCGGATCGCGCCGATCAGCCGGGTGTTCGCGCATCCGACCCATCCACTTAGCTTTTGGTGCTGATCGCTTTCGAGCCGACCTCGACGCTAATCAGCTTCGTCAACCATCCGCAATAGATCGACGGGTGCCGCGCCGAGTGGTCCACTCAACTCATGGAGAGTCAGGACGGTGGGGTTACGGCGGCCTCGCTCCAAGCCGCTGATGTATTGCTGGCTGACGCCTGTTGCGTCCGCAGCCTGCTCCTGTGTCAGCCCCTTAGACAGCCGGAGCCGTCTGAAATTGAGTCCGACCTGAAGGCGCACGTCCATGGCGCACCCCTGCCGCAGCAGGGGGTTGAAATTTATCAACTATAATATGTAACGGTGCCCCACGTTCGTTGCCCCTTCGCCCTCGGAAAAGGGGGCATTCACATCGCGGGGTAGTTTCAATGGTGGAAAATTGTCCGGCTTGTGGTGCGTCAGCAGTCGCCGCCGATGAAGCTTGCCAGCGCTGCGGCCAACGATTTGGACTGTCCACCGATCTTTCGCGTGGTGTCGGCGGGGACAGCGCTGCTCGTGCGCTGGGCGTCTTTGGGGGAATTGCTCTGCCGTTCTTCGGCGTCATCTTTCTTCTCAGCCAGTGCGATCGCTCAAGTGCATCTCTGGATGAACCGGCGGTTGCTCCGGTCAGTATGGATGACGATCTTAAGGTCGCGAAGGATCGCCTCGATCACGCCGTTGACGCTTGTAAAAATGGCGCTAGCGGCGGCGACCCGACCGGAAAATACGCCCTAGCGGAAGTCGATATCGCAATGGCCGACAACATCGACAATGTTTCCCCTGAGCAGGAATGGCGGATCAGAAAGTCCATCGGAGCGGAGATGGGGCTGGCGCCGTCGGAAGTGGATGGCTGGAAGGATATCTACCGAGGTCGCGCTGAACAGGCTCGAAGGCTGCTCAAGGAGCGCGACGACGCCCTTCAGCGGACGCGAGTTGAATTATGCCAGGCCATCCCCGCGCTACGAGAGAAATATGAAAGCCTAGGCGGACGGTAGCGTCGCCTAGTATCCTCCTGCAGATATATACTTGCTTGATGGCAAGCAAGTATATATCTGCAGGCTGGGTTGCGGGAGAGAACAATTGGATCGCCGGATGTTCGGGCAATATATTGGTGCGACGGCGGCGACCGCTTTGGCACTCCGCGCACTCCCCGTTGAGGCGGCCTCCCAAACAGCGTTTGAAGGGCCGATCGTCGGCGGAGTGCGTGACCGGATTTTCGGGGCGTATGCCTACGATCTTGCGGCACATGGCTATGTCGAGGAAGAATATTTCTTATCCGGCATGGCGGAATCCTACGCCCCGGATGGCGACCTTGGACCGGACGGCGCCTGGACGGTCCGGCCCTATCGATCATCGGGTTTCAAAACTCGGGTCGTTATCCAGCGCCCGCGCGATCCTGCGCGTTTCAACGGCACGCTCATTTGCGAATGGACCAACGTGTCGGCGGGCTTTGAAGTCTCGTCGGCGGTGAACCAGCAGTTCTGGAAAGACGGCTATGCTTATGCCGCCATCTCGGCGCAGCGCATGGGTCTTGAAGGGACGAAAGAACGCCCGCTCGGCGTCAAGCAATGGGATGCCGAGCGCTACGGATCGCTGGCAATCGAGGGCGATAGCTTCTCCTACGACATCTTCTCGCAGGTTGCCCGCTCACTTGGGCCGAAACGCGCGACGCGCGGCTTGGACCCGATGGGCGGACTTGCGGTGAAGCGCCTCTTCGCGCTTGGCGAATCGCAATCGGCGGCGCGGCTTCTGTCCTATGTCAACGCGGTGCACCGGCTCGCCAATGTCTTTGATGCCTTCATGATCGTCGTTGCTGTCGGGCGCTCGACCGAGTTCGGCGACTTTGTCTACGATCCGGCGAAGACGCTCGACGAGAACAATAATATCCGCCGCGCGCGGACGGTGCAGACGCATGTGCGCACCGACCAGAAGGTGCCGGTGCTGATCGTCAATTCAGAGACCGAAACGCCATATTTCGTCGCGAGCCGCCAGCCCGACACCGAGTGGTATCGCTTCTGGGAGGTCGCGGGCGCGACCCATGCGTCGGCGATCGGGGGCGGGCGGCGACCTGACATCTCGGCGCGCGACGGGGTGCCGAACATGGCGGCCCGCTGGCCGAAGATGGTCGATCTTTTTCCGATCCTCGAAGCGGCCGCGGTGGGTCTCGACCGCTGGTTGTCGGGCGGCGCATCGCTCGGTCGCTTCGACCGGATCGAAGTTTCGGGCGATAAGAATGCTCCCGTTATCGACGACTTCGGCAATGCGAAGGGCGGCGTCCGCCTGCCCGAAATCATGGTGCCCGCGGCGCGATATGTCACGCAGACGAACGACGCCGCCGGGCGGCTCGAGCCTTTCGACGCAGCGACGCTGAAGGCGATCTACCGAGACGACGCTGATTATGCGGCGCGGATCGCAGCGGTGGCCGACTGGGCGCTGGAGGCGGGGCTGATCCTGCCGCGCCACCGCGACCATTATGTCGCCAAATCCGCCGGCGGCCCGACCCCCTTCTATTGATCGACAAGGAGCGGATGATGCGGATGAGCAGACGCAGTTTTGCCGCGACGGCGCTAGTGGGGGCGGCGCTCGGCGCGATGGGGGTCGGCGCCCGCGCGGCGGAATACGCGGGCGCCGGGCTTCGCCTGATGCCCGTGGTGGGACGCGGCCGGATATTCGGCACGACGCTGACCGACCTCGCCGCGCGAGGCTATGTCGAGGAGGAATATCTGCTGAGCGGCGAGGCTGAGCGCTATGGCGTCGCGGGCGTGCTGAACCCCGACGGCAAATGGACTCTGACACCCGGCGAGCGGCGCCCCTATGTGACGCGCCTCTATGTGCGGCGGCCGAAGGATCCGAAGCAGTTCAACGGCACGATCCTCGTCGAATGGCTGAACGTCAGCCTCGGCTTCGACGTTGGCTTTCTCGACGGCGACGGGCTCTACGACGGCTTCGCCTATGTCGGGGTGACGCCGCAATATGGCGGCGTGATCGGCGAGGGTGACATGCCGCAGGGGCTGAAGAGTTGGGACGCTGAGCGCTATGCCATGCTCGTTCATCCCGGCGACGACTGGTCCTACGACATCTTCACCCAGGCCGGGCGGGCGCTGCGCGCCAATAGTGCGCGCGGGCATCCGCTCCACGGCTTCAGGGTGAAAAAGCTGATTGGCGCAGGACTGTCGCAATCGGGCAGTCGCATCCTCGCCTATGCGAACGGCGTCCAGCCGCTCGCGCGGACCTATGACGCGCTGATGCCGATGCTTTGCGCGGGCGCGGCGGCGCCGTTTGAGGGCGGCGCGGCGCCGGGTGTCGCCGCGGCGCGGGCGCGGCCGTTGTTTACGCGGGTGCGCGACGATCTCTCCGTTCCCGCGATGCAGCTCAACACCGAGTTCGAGGCTCCATTCTTCCGTCCGAACCGCCAGCCCGACACGCCCTCCTATCGCAGCTGGGAAGTCGCGGGAGCGTCGCACGGTCCCGCCGAGCTGCTCAAGATCATCCACGGCAAGGAGGATCGCGACGGCGTCGGCAGCCGCTGGCACGCCTTCGATGCGGCGAGCAATGTGTCGTGGCAGCCGACCTCCGACGCCGCGATCCATCACGTCCATCGCTGGCTCGCCGGCGGTCCGCCGCCGCCCGCACAGCCGCCTATCGCCTTCGAGGCCGACGGCAAGACGATCTCGCGCGACGCGCATGGCAATGCGATGGGCGGGGTGCGACTCCCCGAGCTTCAAGTTCCGATCGCGAGCTACAGAGGGCAAGGGACGAAGCATTTCCTCGCGGGCGAAACGCATCCCTTCGCAACTGACGAACTGAAGCGGCTCTACCCGAACCACATGGACTACGTCGACCGCGTCACCACTGCCGCCAATGCCGCGCTCGCGGCAGGCGTCATCCTGCCTGCGCGCGCGGAGGAATATGCCGCGCAGGCGCGCGCCGCCGACATTCCGCCGACCAATTGATCATTCGGAGATGAAGACATGCTGTCACGCCGAGAATTTGCCCTGACCGCGGCCGCCGCTGGAACTGTCGCCCTTACCGCGACCGCCGCCGCTGCGAAATCGCCCGCCGTGACGAAAATCGAAGGCCCTGTTTCAGGTGGCAAGCGCGGCCAAATTTACGGCGCCTTCTATGGCGATATGGTGGCGCACGGCTATGTTGAGGAGGAGTATTTCGTCTCGGGCACGGCGCAGAGCTTCAAGCCGGTCGGCGAATTGACGAAGGATGGGCGGTGGAAGGTCGCCCCCGATGCCCGCGCCGCATACAAGACGCGCGTCATCGTTCACCGCCCCAAGGACCCCGCGAGGTTCAACGGCGTCGTAATGGCAGAATGGACTAACGTTTCAACCTTCAGCGATCTCAACAATGCGGTAAACCAGAGCTTCTGGCAAAGCGGCTATGTCTATGTCGCGATCTCGGCGCAGCGCGTCGGGATCGAGGGGCTCGACAGCGTGCCGACCGCCGGGCTGAAGGCGTGGGACAGAGATCGCTACGGCGGCCTCGTCCATCCGGGCGACGCCTTTTCCTATGATATCTTCACCCAGGTGGCGCAGGCGCTGGTCTCGGCGAAGGGACGGAGCGGCCCAGATCCGCTCGCCGGACTCAACGCCAGGCATGTCATCGCGACCGGCGAGTCGCAGTCGGCGGCGCGGCTCGCGACCTATATCAACGCGGTGCATCCGCTCGCGCAATTCTTCTCAGCCTTCATCCCCTGCGTGCTCGTCGGCGGCGGCAGCGAGCTGGCGAACCCCGAGATCATTCCGGGCGAGAGCGCGGCCGACTACAACAAGCGCTTCTTCGCGCGCATCGTCGAGACGGTGATCCGCGATGACCTCGACGTGCCGATCCTGGTCATGTTGTCGGAAACCGAAGCGCGCATGCACCGCGTGCCGCCGCAGGCGGATGCCGCGAAGCTGCGCCTTTGGGAGCTGGCGTGCAGCGTCCATGGCTCGGCGTGCGATACCGGCTATCGCGCGAGCGTCGCGGAGCGCGACGGGATCAAGGATTCGGTCGGCGGCTCGGACGCGCGGATGGTGCGCTTTATGCCGACGATGGCGGCCGCGGGGCTCGCGCTCGTCCGCTGGAAGGAGGGCGGTGCGCCGCTCGCGAGGCATCCGCGACTGCTGCGCGGCGCGACGCTCCGCGATATCGTCACCGACGTCCACGGCAATGCGCTCGGCGGCGTGCGCCTGCCCGAGGTCGAGGCACCGACGGCGATGTTTGACACCAAGACGTCGCCCGCGCGCGGCGGGCGTAAGCCGCTCGCCGAAGACGCGCTGCGGCGGCTCTACCCGACCGACGAGGCTTATAGGGACGCAGTCCGCGCCGCGGTCGACGGCGCTTTGCTTGGCGACCTGATCCTGCCCTATCGCGCCGAGGAATATCTCGCCGAGGCTGCGAAAGGCCCGGTCGCGGCGGGTTAGGGTTTCAGCCGCTCGGCGACCTGCGTCAGATAACCGTCGAGGATGCTGACCAGGTCGAGCGCGGGGTCGGTGAAATGGACCAGCGCCGACCCGCGGCGGAACAGCAGCAGCGCCTGCGCCTCGACCTCGACGTCGATGTCGCTGCGCACGTCGCCACGCGCAATCGCCTCGCGCAGGCTGTCGGCGATGCGCGAGACTGTCGCCTGGTTGTAGCGCGCCATGATCTTTGCGAGTTCGGGGTCGAACATCGCGCCGAGGAAGAGCGCATAAAGCGCGCGCGTGCGAAAGGAATCGGCGCCTTCCGCGGCCAGCGCACGCCCCCAGCGCGCGCGCATCGATTCGATGCCGGGTTCGGCGTCGGGGTCGGTGATCGCGGCGAGCGAGTCGCGCGTGATATGCTCGACGACGCGCGCGAGCAGCGCTTCCTTGGTCTCGAAATAATGGCCCGGCAGGCTGCGGCTGTATCCTGCCTCGTGCCCGACCTCGGCGAGGGTGAAGCCGTTCGCGCCCTTTTCGGCGATCAGCTTGACCGCTGCCGCGAGCAACCGGCTTTCGGACTCCTGCCGCCGTTCTTCCTGCGTGCGCCGCACCCAACCCCCTGAATCATTGTCCCGAAAACGACCCGTCTATGGGCCTTGGCAGGGGCCTAGGCAAGCATTGGCTGGCTGGACAGCAAAAACTTGCTTGACAGCCAGCCAGTAAATTGCGAGTTCCAAAATTGACACATGCTCAACTTTGAACGAGCAGGGAGGGAGAGGGATGACTGGGAAGCAGGACGGCGCCCGCGGCGCATGCAATTTTCGGGCGGCCTTGCTGGCCGCGGCCGGCCTGGCGGCCCTGATGCCGGCAGCGGCGTTCGCGCAGGCTACGCCGCCTGCCGACGAAGAGCAGGCCGCCAGTGACGCCGATCCGACGATGATCATCGTCACCGCGCAGCGCCGCGAGGAATCGATCCTCGAAACGCCGGTCGCGGTCAGTGTCGCTTCGGGCGAAATGCTGCGCGAGAAGGATGTCAGCACCGCGCCCGACCTGATCAAGGTGACTCCCGGCCTCACCGCGCAGCTCGGCGCCAACCAGTCGCGCCGCACTTCGCGCTTCGCAATCCGCGGGCAGGGCACGACCGGCCTTGCCGGTGTCGCAACCTATTTCGCCGAAGTGCCCGACATCGGCACGCCCTTTTATGACCTGCAGAATGTTCAGGTGCTCAAGGGGCCGGTCGGCACGCTGTTCGGCCGCGTCACCACCGGCGGCGCGATCCTCTTCACGCCGCAGATGCCGGGCGACGAGTTCGAGGGCTATGGCAATTTCAAGGTGGGCCAATATGGCCGCCGCGACCTCGAGTTCGGGGTTACCGTGCCGGTTGCGCCTGACCTCTTGACCGTCCGCCTCGCGGGGCAGTTCCTCAAGAGTAGCGGCTTTTCGCGTAACCTCTACAACGACAGCCGGCAGGACGGCCGCGACGGCCAATCCTATCGCGCCATCGTCAAGTTCACCCCTGCCGACTGGCTGACCAACACGACGATCCTCGTCGCCGACTATGTCGAAGACCCGACGCGCTCGGGTGTCGCGACGATTGCGCGCCAGTTCAACTCGGGCAGCGCCGCGCTCAATCGCGGCAACACCCAGCGCATCGCGCCGATCATCGCGCAGCTGAACGGTATTGCCTGCCCCGGCAATATCTGCCCGACCTGGCTCGAATATGCGCAGGGTCAGGTGGTGGCGGCAGCAGGCCGTTCGCCCTATGTCGTGAACGAAAACAATGTCAATTACGGCAATCCGAACTCGCGCCAGCTCGGGCTGATCAACACCACGGTGGTCGAACTCAGCCCCGATATCTCGATCAAGAATATCTTCAGCCGCCAGCGCACCAAGGGGCAGGGGCCGACGTCGGTTAATATCGACGGCCTCGGCCTGCCGATGCTCGAACAGATCAACGCGACGCGCGGGCCGAGCGACGGGCTGACCGAGGAACTGCAGCTGCAGGGCAGCCTGTTCGACGACCTTATCGAGTTCACGACCGGCGGCTATTATGAGAAGAACTGGACGCCCTTCTATCTTGGTGGCTCCAACGTTTTCTACGGCGGCTATATCGCGCAGTCGACAACCGCGGCGGGCTGCGGCGCGCTCGGCGCGCGCGCTGACGCGGGACCCGACGGCGCCTTCTATTGCTGGACCGGCGCTCAGACGACGGTGAGCCGGACGCGCGGCATCGACAAGGCGCTCTACGGCCAAGCGACGATCAACATCACCGACCAATTCTCGCTGACCGGCGGCTATCGTTATACGTGGAGCAGCCGCAAGTCGGCGTCGCAGACGATCTCGTCGCTCTCGCCGCTGCTCGTCAATGGCACGATCGCGTCGCAGATGTTGACGATGAATGGCGCGCCGCCGTTCCTCGTCCCCGGCTCGCGGATCCGGTCGATCCCCGGCGAGACCTATTTCACGGTGAAGTCAGAGAAAGGGACCTATACGCTCGCCGCGCAATATCAGTTCTCGAAAGACTTCATGGTCTATGCCACGACGCGCAGCGGCTATAATCCGGGCGGCCGCAACAGCCGCTTCGCGCCGGGGTTTGAATTCTATGCGCCCGAGACGGTGACCGACTACGAGATCGGCACCAAGATCGGCTGGCATTCGGGCGATCTGCGGGGCCTCGTCTCGTTCGACATCTTCCGCGACAATTACAACAATGCCCAGCGCAGTGTGACCCAGCCGGTCAATGGCACGCCGACGGTGTTCCTCGCGAATGTCGCCAAGGCGCGAATTCAGGGCTTCGATTTCGATGCCAACGTCAATTATGGCTGGTTCAATCTCGGCGCCTTCGTGACGCTGACCGACGGCAAATATCGCGAATATCCGAACGGCGGCAATTTTCCGCAATATCCGGTCGCAACCTTCCCCGACCTTACCTTCTTCAACCTTGCGGGCATCTCGAAATGGGTGTGGGGCATCCGGCCGACGATCAACTTCGGCAAGATGGGCGGCGATATCCCGGACATATCGCTGTCGGGCAATATCTACCACCGCGGCACCTTCTATTCGAGCGAGCCCAACACCGATATCGAGGCGCAGCGCACGATCCCGGCAAACACCCAGCTCGACCTCCGGCTCGACTGGCGCAACATCGCCGACACCAATTTCAGCGCCGCCTTCGCGGTGACCAACGTCACCAACTTCAACGGCAAGGTCGGCGGCAACGAACTGCGAGCGACGAACGGCATCAATATCGATGTCTATGCGCCGCCGCGTCAGTGGTATCTCGAACTCAATTATCAATTCTGAGCGATCGAATACCGGCAACCTGGCGGTGCCGGTCGATGGGGAGGCGTCCATGACAATCAGGTCAACATTGCCATTGGCGCTTCCCCTTCATCGCCGCCGCTTCCTCGGCGGCGCGGCGGGGCTGGCGGCGGCTGTCACGGTGGGCCGAGCGAGGGCGATGGACGACTCAATGGAGCTGATCGAGACGACGTCTGGCAAGGTGCGCGGGACCCGTGACCGCGGCGTCCGCATCTTCAAGGGCATTCCTTATGGTGAGCCGAAGGGCGGCGCGGCGCGCTTCCTGCCGCCGCAGCCCTTCAAGCCACGCGGTGCGGTGATCGAGGCCGCGGCCTATGGCCCGAGCTGCCCGCAACTCGGCGGGCGGGGATTGTCTGGCGCTGAAGACTGCCTGGTGCTCAACATCTGGACGCCGGCCACCGACCGGGCGAAGCGTCCGGTGATGGTCTATCTCCACGGCGGCGGTTTCCGCACCGGATCAGGGTCGCTTCCGATGAGCGACGGGACGCATCTCGCACTGACCGAAGATGTGGTTGTCGTCTCGCTAAACCACCGTATCGGCCCGCTCGGCTATCTCTATCTCGGCGATATCCTTGGCGGCGTTTACACATCGGGCAATGCTGGCAATCTCGACCTGATCCTCGCGCTACAATGGGTTAAGGACAATATTGCGGCCTTCGGCGGCGATCCGGGCAATGTCACCATCTTCGGCGTGTCGGGTGGCGGCAAGAAGATCAGCCATCTGCTTGCGATGCCCGCCGCGGAGGGCCTGTTCCATCGCGCGATCGTGATGAGCGGGGCGCTCTCGACCGCAATCGAGCAGCCTGCCGCGACGGCTTATACAGAACGCCTGCTAGCGAAGCTTGGTCTTGACTGCGCGCGGGCACGTGAATTGCTCACCATGCCCGCCGCGCCGATCCTCGAAGCCGTCGCGGCTCTGTCAAAGGCCGGGCAGGACCCCGAGGGCGGCTATGGCGGCGGCGGTGGCCCGCAACCGCTCGTCGACGGCGTGACCCTGCTCCAGCATCCCGGGGCGGCCGTCGCAGCGGGCGCGTCCGGGACGATCCCCACCATGATCGGCAGCACGCTCGACGAACCGATTGCCGGCTATCAAGGCCCCGAAGGCCTGAAGCAGCTCGAAACGATGACCCTGGCCGAAGTGCGCGCACGGCTCGCCGACGGTCCCTTCGTCAAGCTCGGTGATCGCACCGATGCGGTGCTCGCGCACTACCGCAAAATCTGGCCCGGCCTTTCGGCTGGCGCGCTGATGGTGCGTGTCGAGACCGCGGGCAGCTGGCGCTATCTCTCCAACAAGCTCGCCAATGCCAAGGCGTCGGCCAAGGCGGCGCCGACCTTTGTCTATGTGATGACCTATGCCGGCGGGACGACCGATGGCCCGCGTGGCGCGGGGCATGGGACCGACGTGCCGCTCGTCATGGGCAATTACGACAATCTCACCGAGATGAGCCGCACGCCGTGGTTTGCGGATTCGCCACAGGTTGCCGAGATGAGCCGGATCATGGGCCGCACCTGGGCCGGCTTTGCGCGCCATGGCAAACCCGACAATGAGCTGCTTCCGCACTGGCCCGCCTACACCGCGAAAAAGCGCGAGACGATGCTGCTCGAGGTGAAGCCGCATGTCGTGGACAACCCGTTCCAAGACCGGGAAGCGATGGGAGCCCTCTGATGGCAAGCACGGCCGCGTCCGAGATCACGCCCGCTGCAGCCGCACCCGCGCGTCTCGATCGTCCCGGCCTCGCCTGGGCGTTGTTCGAGGGCGGGCGCATTCCTTACGTCGTGATGCTCGGCGTCGTCTTCATGCCCTATTTCGCGAAGACTGTCGTCGGCGACACAGTCGCGGGGCAGGCCGAGGTCGCGAATTTCGCCAAATATGCGGGCTTCGCCGCCGCCTGCACTGCGCCGTTGCTCGGCGCGCTGCTCGACCAGCGCGGGCGCCGCAAGCCGTGGATCGTCGCCTTCATGGCGATTCTCGTCGCTGTCGTCGCCTCGCTCTGGTTCGCAAAGCCCGGCGGCGCCGGGCTGCCGATCGCGGTGATCGTGACGCTGCTGGTGCTCGGCAAGCTCTTCTACACCTACACCGAGATGCTCCATAATTCGCTCCTCGCCGTCGCCGCATCGGGCGGGTCGATGGCGCGGCTCTCGGGCCTGTCGATCACCATTGGCTCGTCGAGCGGTTTCCTGTTCCTGATCTTCATCCTCCTCGCGCTCGTGCAGCCGGAGGTGCCGCTCTTCGGGCTCGACACCGCCAGCTTCCAGCATCTGCGAATTGTCCCAGTCATGGCGGCGCTGCTACTGATCGCGGCCAGCGTGCCGCTCCTGCTCTACGCGCGTGACTATCCGCCGACGAACAAGAGCTGGGGTGCGTCGTTCGGCGGCGCCTTCGCCTATCTTGGCGGGCTTGCGCAGCATCTGAAGGCACGGCCCAACGCCGCCAAATTCCTGCTCGCGCGGATGATCTATGCCGACGGCATCACCGCCATCTCGATCTTCACCGGCGTGCTCGCGGCAGGAGTGATGGGGTGGAGCGCGACCGAGCTTCTTCTGCTCGGCATCGGCCAACTGGCGGCGGCGGCGACCGGGGCCTTTTTTCTCGCGCGGCTCGACATGCGCATCGGGTCGAAACGGACGTTGCAGATCATGCTCAGCGGGATGATTCTAGCGCTGCTCATCATCGTCGGCACATCGCCCGACCGGATCTTCTTCGTGCCGCTCGACGGCAGCCCGCTCGCCTGGGACGGGCCGGTCTTTGCGCGCGTCACCGATATCGTCTTCCTCGTGCTACTTCTCACCATGACCGGGCTGACCTCGGGCACCACCGCGTCGAGCCGCGCGCTGCTCGCATCGCTCAGCCCCGCCAGCGAGGCGGGCGCCTATTTCGGCCTCTATGCGATGGCCGGCACCGTTACCGCCTGGCTCGCGCCACTCGCGATCGGCTGGGCGACCGCGGCCACTCAATCCCAACAAGCCGGCTTCGTGCCGGTGATCGTCCTGCTGGCCATCGGGCTGGCGCTGCTCTCGACAGTAAAGCCGTCCGAGGCACCTCAGAAAGAAAATCCATGAATATCGAGCGCCCGCTTCAGGAGCAGAAGAGCATGACCGACGCCAGGGAGAGGGCGTTCAGCGACATCGTGCCGATCGTCGAGCCCAAGCCCAAGCCGCGCAGCGTCGGGCTCACCGAAATCCGCTCGCCCGCCTATTCGCTCCACCAGCTGACGGGGATCGTCGAGGGGCTCGGCGACTTCATCGACAGCGTCAAATGGACCTGCGGCACCCAGCGCCTATTGAGCCGCGATACCGTGAAGGAGATCAACGCCTATCTCCACGCCAATCAGATCGAGGTGTCGACCGGCGGGCTGATCGAAACTGTGCTGCCCCTGGGCGAGGTCGCGGTCCACCGCTATCTCGAACAGTCGAAGGAACTCGGCTTCGACATCGTCGAGCTGTCGTCGGCGCTCGTCTCGATCTCGGTGCAGGACAAGGCGCGGCTGGTGAAGGCGGTCAACGCGCTCGGCATGAAGGCCAAGCCTGAGATCACCGGATGGAGCCCCGGCGACCGCGGCAAGGTCAGCGCCGAGAAGATGATCCGCGAGGCCGAGGCGATGGTCGAAGCCGGCGCCTGGACGATCATGATCGAAGAGGACGGCCTCTTCTCGAGCGGCAACAGCGCCAACGACGAAAGCGACTGGAACCGCGACGCCGTGTGGCGCATCGCTTCCCGCCTGCCCGAGGAAATGCTCTATTGGGAGGCCAGCTCAGTGACGATCATCCGCTGGCTGCTCAACAGCTTCGGCTCGGACGTCAATATCTTCGCCGGTGCCGAGGATCTCGGCTATATCGCCGCCTTCCGTTCGGGCACTTTCGCGATGAATATTGCGGCGTTCAACGGCTGAATAGAGGGGAACAAGCCCGCCAGTTTCAAGGTGAGAATTTGGCGGGATGCGGGACCCAGAATAGCGCGAGGGAAACCCGATCCGTCGCGCCATTGGGTTTACACCATATCGCTAAGTCTTTGATTTATAATCAGTCGATTTCTCGATAGTTTACACAAAAATCGATGAATTTCCGCTGATGTCGTAAGCTTGGGAAGCTTCTGCTCTACCATTGAGCTACACCCGCAATCCGCGGAAAATGGTGCCGCTTCAGGACTCGAACCTGTGGCACCATCATTACGAATGATGTGCTCTACCAACTGAGCTAAAGCGGCAACGAGGGGCGCCTCTAACAGCGACGCCCCGCGAACACAAGCGCCCGAACGCGGCGCGCGCCAGATTCCTAAGCGGGCGCGGACGCCTTCTTTCGCCGCACGATCGTCTGCGCATTGGTATATTCGAGCAGGCCTTCGAGCCCGCCCTCGACCCCGACGCCCGACTGCTTCATCCCGCCGAAGGCCGCGGTGGGCGACAGGTGCTGGGTTTCGTTGACCCAGACGGTGCCGCTCGCGATCCGCTGGGCGATTTCGAACGCCTTGTCCTCGTCCTGCCCCCACACCGACCCGCCGAGGCCATAATCGGTGGCATTGGCGCGCGCGACGACATCGTCGAGATCGTCGAACTTCAGCAGCGGCAGCACCGGGCCGAACTGCTCCTCCTGCACGATGCGGCTGTCCTCGGGCGGGTTGTCGAGGATGGTGACCGGGATGAAATAGCCCGGCACATCGGCCGCTTCGCCCCCGAGGAGGAACTTGTATCCCTTGTCCCTGGCGTCCGCGATGAGCTCGAGCACGCGGCGGTATTGCGCTTCGTTGTTGATCGGGCCGATCTGCGTGCCCTGCTCGGAGCCGTCGCCGACCTTCACCGTCTTGGCATAGACGACGAGCGCTTCCTTCAGCGGTTCGTAGATGTCCTTGTGCACATACATGCGCTTGGTCGCGATGCAGATCTGGCCGTTGTTGCGGAAGGCGGCCCAGAAGAGCTCCTCGGCGACCTTTTCGACGTCGACGTCGGGCATCACGATCGCGGCGTCGTTGCCGCCGAGTTCGAGCGTCACGCGCTTGAGCGTCGGCGCCGCCGATTCCATCACGCGCCGCCCGGTCGCGGTCGACCCGGTGAAGCTGATCTTGTCGAAGCCGGGGTGCGCGGTCATCCACGGCCCCAGCGTGTCGCCGCCGGTGACGATGTTGAGCACGCCCGGCGGCAGCATGTCCTTGACCAGCTCGCCGAACTTCAAGGTCGCGAGCGGGGTGAAGGGCGAGGGTTTGAGCACCATCGTGTTCCCCGCGAGCAGCGCCGGGCCGACCTTGAACATCGCCAGGATCATCGGGAAATTCCACGGTGCGATCGCGCCGACGACGCCGAGCGGCACGTGCCGCGTCTCGCTGTAGCGATCGTCGCTGTCCTCGTTGACCGTCACCGGCAGGTCGAGGCTCGCGGCGCCCATCAGCCAATAGCCCGCGCCCATGATCTCGCCCTCGGCCTCGGCGTGCGGCTTGCCCTGTTCGGCGGTGAGCAGGCGCTTGAAGGCGTCGGCGTGGGCCATGACCGCCTGCCCCATCGCGACGAGCGCCGCCTTGCGCTCGGCGATCGGGGTCGCGGCCCAGCCCGGAAAGGCGGCGCGCGCCGCGGCGATCGCGCGGTCGAGATCCTCGGGCGTCGCATCGGGCGCGCTGCCGATCGCCTGTTCGGTCGCGGGATTGAGCACCTCGAAACTTGCGCTGCCGCCATCGAGCCGGCCGTCGATCAGCATCGCATAGTCGCGGTCGAAATCCATATTTCGTCTCCTCAGGGTATCAGCACGACCTTGATGCATTCGCCGCGCGCCTGCGCCGCCAGCGCCTCGTTGATCTCGGCGAGCGGGAAGGTCCGGATCAGCCGGTCGAAGGGAAAGCGCCCCGCGGCGTGATGCGCGATCAGTTCGGGGATGAACGCCTGCGGGTCGCTGTCGCCCTCGATGATCCCGATAATGCGGTGCCCGGGGGTCATCAGCGCGGCGATGTTGACGCTGAGCGCCGCCTCGCGTTTCGACGGCACCCCGACGAGCCCGATCGCACCGCGGCTGCCGAGCGCGGCGAGCCCCGCCTCGATCACCGGCACGACGCCGCTGGTATCGAAGGCGAAGTCGAGCCCCGCGGGCACGATCGCGCGCAAGGCTTCGCTCAGATTCTCCACCGGGCCGGGGTCGATGACATGCGTCGCACCGAGTTCCAGCGCGATGTCGCGCCGCGCCGCGACCGGCTCGACCAGCACGATCGTCGAACAGCCCTGGATCACCGCACCCATCACCGCCGCGAGCCCGACCGGCCCGCCGCCGAAGATCGCGATGCTCGACCCCGCGGGGCAGGCGAGCGAGTTCATCACCCCGCCCGCTCCGGTCTGGAAGCCGCAGCCGAGCGGCCCGAGCAGTTCGAGCGCGACCTGCGACGTATCGACCTTCACCACATTGCGCGCGCGCGTGACGGTGAGCGCCGAAAAGGACGACTGGCCGAAGAAATGCGAGGTTACCCGCTCGCCCCCCTTCGCATAGGCGGTCGACCCGTCGTCGAGCCGCATGCCGGCATAGTTCAGCGGCACGAAGCTCTGGCAATAGCTCGGCAGATGTTCGTCGCAGCGCGGGCAGGCGCCGCAGCTTGAGAAGCCGACCACGACTTCGTCGCCGACCGCGAGTCCCTCGACGCCCTCGCCGACCGCCTCGATCACCCCGGCGCCCTCGTGGCCGAGCACGCCGGGCAGCGCGAAGGGGGCGAACTGGTCACGAAAGATCAGGTCGGTGTGACAGAGGCCGACGCCGGCGATACGCACCCGTACTTCGCCCGCGCGCGGCGTTTCGACCTCGATCATCTCCACCGAGAAATCGCTGCCGGGTTGGCGCACCACGGCCGCCATCGCTTTTGTCATGTCCTTCTCCGTTCAGTAAAGCCCGCGCCGTTCCTGCTGGCGATAATCGCTCGGCGCCATGCCGAACCAGGCGCGAAAGGCGCGGCTGAAATGGCTCTGGCTGGTAAAGCCGGTCGCCTCGGACAAAGCGGCGAGGCTGAGGTCGGTCTGAACGAGCATCTGCTGCGCGCGGTCGAGCCGCGCCTTCATCACATATTGGTGCGGCGAGATGCCCGTCGCCTTCTTGAACAGGCGGCAGAAATGCGACGGCGTGACCCCCGCGACCGCGGCCATCGCCTCCAGGCTATGCTCTTCGGCGGGGTTGGCGAGCACCGCGTTCATGATCTTGTGGAGGCGGTAGGCCGAGAAATCCGAGACCGGGATTTCGGTCGGGTTGCCGTGCGCGGGCGGGCCCGAGAGGATGTGGGCTTTGAGCGCGCCCACCATCGCCGCGACATAGGCGGTGCGTTCCTCGGCCTGCGGCGCATAGAGTTCGGACAGGATCTGGCGCGTCAGCGCAACGCCCAGTGGATCGGCGAAAGCGAAGCGCATCTTGCTGAACTGTTCGGCGTGCGGCTGCCCCGCGAGCACGTCCGATGACATCGACAGCGTGACGACGTCGAGCTCGCCGTCGACCAGCCAGCCGGTCGGCTGCCCCGCGGGGACGATCGTCGCGCAGCCGGGGATCGAGCTCGTCTCGGTCCAGCCGTCGCGGTCCCAGGTCTTGACCTGCGGTTTGCCCGCGACATGGACGGTGAAGATCGGCTGCGGCAGCGCGGGCAGGGTGTAGCTGCCGACGAACTGGCGCCAGCGGCAGAGCGACCAGCCGTCGCCGATCGACCCCATCTCGACGTCGGGGGCGCGGCCCAGCACGTCGCAGATGATCGCCTTGTTGTCCCAGATGCTCTCGGTCTGCATTCTTCTTCCTCAGGCCACCAGCCTGACCTCGAGCCGCTTGAAGCCGTTGATGAAGTTCGACCGCACGCGGACCGGCTCTCCCATGATCTCTATCCGCCGAACATGGCGCGCCATGGTGGCAAAGGCGAGTCGCAATTGCATCTCGGCGAGCCGCGATCCGACGCAGACATGCACCCCCGCGCCGAACGCCAGATGCTGGCGGATCGGGCGCGCAATGTCGAAGGCGTCAGGATTTTCGAACACCGCGGGATCGCGGTTGCCCGCGGGGTAGAAGACGACGACCTTGTCGCCCTTGCGGATCGCCTGCCCGCCCAGCTCGGTATCGCGCGTCGCGGTGCGGCGCATATGGATCACCGGGCTCGCGTGGCGCACCATCTCCTTGACCGCATTCGGCAGCAGGGCGGCGTCGGCGCGGATCGCATCCCATTGCTCGGGGTTGGCCGCGAAGGCGATCAGGCTGTGGTTGATCGAATTGCGCGTCGTCTCGTTGCCGCCGACGAGCGCGAGGATGAGGTTGCCGATAAAGTCGCCGAGCGGGACGGGCTGGCCATGGATTTCCGTGTTCGCGAGCAACGAAGCAATGTCGGGGCCGGGATTGGCGCGGCGTTCCTCGAACAGGGCCGAAGCAAAGGCGATGAACTCGCCCATCACCGCCGCCATCGCTTCGGGCGACTGGCGGAAATCGGGGTCGTCCTCGCCGACGAAGGCGTCGGTCCAGCGGTGCAGATCGTGCCACATCTCCGCTGGCACGCCGAGCAGTTCGGCGAGCGTCAGCAGCGGCAGGGGCACGGTGAGGAGCGGCAGGATGCTCACCGTCTCGTTCAGCGGCACCTCTGAAAACAGCCGCTCGACGCGTTCGGCGATTCGCGCCTCGATCCCTTCGAGACGCGCGGGCGAGAGCGCGGGCATCACGAATTTGCGGTACTGCGTGTGCGTCGGCGGATCGCGCGAGATGAAGGGGATGCCGATCGCCGATTCGCCCGCGCCGGTCAGCCCAACCTCATTTTCGTTGAAGATGCGGTGCCCGCCATTTTCGTGCGCCGACGAAAAGAGATCGGCCTGCCGCGATACCAGGTTGATCTCCTCGAACCCCAGCACCGCCCAGAAGCCCGCGCCATCGCTCTCGGGGTTCCAGTGGACCGGGCCCGCGGCGCGCAAGGCCGCGAGCTCGGCATAGGGCATGCCGCCGACGTAGAGATCGGGGTCCTTCAGGTCGGTCATCGTCAGAAGCTGTAGCGCAGGGACACGCCATAGGTGCGCGGCGCCGACGGCACGAGGAAGTTGTACGGGAAACCCGCCCCCCGCAGGTCGAGGCCATAGCCATAGGTCTTGCGTTCGAAGATATTGTTCGCGAACGCGCGGATCGTCAGCGCGTCGTTCGACCAGCCGAGCGAAGCATTGACCTTGGCATTGGCGCCCTGCTGCAGCTCGCTGTTGACCTGCGGCGTGCCCGGCGCGTCGATGTCGTTGAACGGCGAGAAATATTGCCGGCTCGAATAGGCCATGCTCGGCGCGAAGGTGATCGTGCCGCCCGCGACCTCGACCACATCCCATTCGAAACCGAGCTGCGCAGTGAGCTTCGGCGCGAAGGGCAGTTCGTTGCCCGAGAGGTCGGCGCCCTGCAGCGTCAGCTCCTTATATTTCGAATGCAGCCAGCCGAGCGACGCGTTGACGCGAAGACCGTCGGTGGGCCGCAAGGTCGTTTCGACTTCGAGGCCATAGACCTCGGATGACGGCGCATTGACCAGGAAGGAAACCGGCCCGGCGCGCGTGTCCTGCAGCTGCTGGTTCGAATAGTCGTAATAGAAGGCCGAGGCCGCGTAAGTCAGCAGCCGGTCGGCGGTGCGCCCCTTGATCCCGATCTCATAGGCGTTGACGCGTTCGGGCTCGATATAGCCGATGCCCGACGAGGAGGTGTAGCCGCCGCCGTTGACGGCCCCCGCGCGATAGCCGCGGTTGTAGCTCGCATAGACCAGCGGGCCGTCGTCGAAGGTGTAGCTGAGCGCAATCCGCCCGGTCAGCGCATTGTTGGTGTCGGCGAGCGCGAAGCGCGCCGCGGGATCATAGGCGCAGGTGCCGGCGACGCCCGGGCACGGTACCGTCGTCGCGATCGGCGTCTGCGGATCGTCGACCCCGCCGACGAACAGATAGGCGAAGGCGTCGTCGTAGCGCGACTTGTCCTTGGTGTAGCGCGTGCCGAGCGTCAGCACGAGCTTCTCGGTCAGGTCGATATCGGCCTGCCCGAACACGGCATAGCTCTTCCGGACCTGCCGGTAATGCTGGAAGAAGCCCCCCGCCGGCGGCAGCGGCAGGTTGAAACTGTTGTCGGTGATATTGCGGTCCCAGCCGTAGAAGAGGCCGCCGACGAAATTGATCCCGTCGCCCTCGTAATTGGCGCGCAACTCCTGGCTGAACTGGCGATATTTCGAGCGCCAGTTGATGTCGAGGATGTCGAGCGGCGCCCCATCGGCGGCCTGCTGCAGGTTCTGCTTGCCGCCGTCGAAGCTGGTGATCGAGGTCAGGCTGAGCGTGTCCGAAAGTTCGAGCGCGATATTCGCCGAAAAGCCCCAGGCGTCGGTGCGGTTCTCGCCGATGCGATTCTCGTTGGTCTCGAAGAAATCGAGCCCTGTGCGGAAGGCCCCGAGCCCATGGACCGCGGCCTGCGTGCCGCGGTCGCGCCCGGCATAGGCGCGCAGCACCACGTCGAGCGTTTCGGTGGGTTTGACGCGGAGCGACGCGCGGCCCTGCAGCGTATCGACCGACGCGGCGTCGCGCCCGCCGGGGAAGACGTTCTTTATCTGCCCGTCGCCCTTGGCATAATTGACCGCGAGGCGAAGCCCCGCGACATCCTCTGCGAGCGTCGCTTCGGCGGCGCCCTGTGCGGTGAAGGTGTCGAAATTGGCGTAACCGATCTGCGCATAGCCATTGGTGCCCGCGAGATCGGGCTTCTTCGTGATGAAGTTGATCGCGCCGCCAGTGGTGTTGCGCCCGAACAGCGTCCCCTGCGGCCCGCGCAGCACCTCGATGCGGTCGAGGTCGAAGAGGCCCATGCCGTGGCTCGTGCGCGGCGCGAGATAGACGTCGTCGAGATAGACGCCGACCGGCGAGGCCTGATTGCTGTTATATTCGTTCGCGACCCCGATCCCGCGCAGCGAGAAATTGGGCTGGGTGTCGCCATAGGGGCTGTTGATCTGCAGGTTCGGCACCGCATCGCCGAGCTGCGCCGAGTTGGTGATCCCGCGCTCGGCCAAGCTGTCGCCGCCGAGCGCGGTGACCGCGAGCGGTACGTCGAGCAGCGACTGTTCGCGGCGCTGCGCGGTGACGACGATATCGCCGTCGCTCGCCGCGCCATCCTCGGCGGGCGGTGCCTCCTGCGCGAGCGCCAACGTCGATGTCGAAAGCGAAAGCGCCGCAAGAAATGCACGCGCGTGGGGCGAAACGGCCATGAAAATTCTCCCGTAAACCGGCTTCTGCGAGCCTGATCTTCAGGAAATTAGCCGCTCGCCCTCCCGCTGGCTTTAGCCCCGCTTGCAACGAGTTTTGACATTTCTTGCGCGGGGGCGGGAGTCGCTGCAGGCTATTTCCTATTCGCGCAGAGGCGCAGAGAAGGAGGGCCTTTCCTCTCTGCGGCCTCTGCGCCTCTGCGCGAATTCATTTCACAAGTGCGGTTCGGCCGGCTTCGGGCGAAACGCGACGTTGGCGTAACCCACTTTCGTCACCCCGGGTTTGACCCGGGGCCTGCCTTTTCTTTGATCCGACGACGGAAAAAGGAAGGCGGGTCGCGGGTCAAGCCCGGGATGACGACCGGACAAGTGGCAGCTCCCCACCCCCAAAGCCGCCATCCTCACAGGCCACTATTCACATAGACCCTTGCCGCCCGCCCCCCGGCGCAATAGGCGCACAGGCGAAAACAAAGGGAAGGGGACGACCGCTGTTCGATACGCTCACCCTGGCGAGCCTGCCCGCGGCCGACGAGGCGCTGCGCCCCGCGATCCGCGCGCTCGCCGACGAAGCCGCCGCCAATGCTCCTGCCGATGTCCGCGCGCGCTCATGGTCGGGGTTCGATCCCGGCTTCAGCCGCCGCCTCGGCGCCGCCGGCTTCCTCGGCCTGACCCTGCCCAAGGCCTATGGCGGGCAGGAGCGCGGCCCCTTCGCGCGCTTCGTCGTCGTCGAGGAGCTGCTGTCGGCGGGTGCGCCGGTCGCCGCGCACTGGATCGCCGACCGCCAGAGCGCGCCGCTGATGCTGAACTATGGCAGCGAGGCGCAGCGCGATTTCTACATCCCGCGTATCTGCCGCGGCGAGCTGGTTTTCTGCATCGGGATGAGCGAACCGGGCTCGGGCTCGGACCTCGCGAGCGTGCGCACGCGCGCCGACCGCACCGAAACCGGATGGCGCGTCAATGGGCAGAAGATCTGGACCACCAACGCGATGCACGGCGATTATATGATCGCGCTGCTCCGCACCTCGGGCACCAGCGAGGATCGCCACGCCGGGCTGTCGCAACTGATCATCGACCTGAAGGCGCCCGGGGTCACCGTCCGTCCGATCACCGACCTCGCGGGCGACGCGCATTTCGCCGAGGTCTTCTTCGACAATGTCGACCTGCCCGCCGACGCGCTGATCGGCAACGAAGGCGAGGGGTGGAAACAGGTCACCGCCGAACTCGCCTTCGAACGCAGCGGGCCCGAGCGCATCTATTCGAGCGTCGTCCTGCTCGACGCGTGGATCGCGCATCTGCGCGCCGTCGGCCGCGCCGACAGCGCGACGCTGGCGCTCGTCGGCGATTTCACCGCGCGCCTCGCCACGCTGCGCGCGATGTCGATCGCCTGCACCGCGCGGCTCGCGCTCGGCGAAAGCCCGGTGACCGAGGCCTCGCTGGTCAAGGACCTCGGCACAGCCTTCGAACAGGAGCTGCCAGTGGCGATCGGTGACGATCTCGCGGCGCATCCGGACGAAGCGGTCGATGCCGAACTCTATCGCACCCTGATGTTCGTCACTTATGTGGCGCCCAGCTTCTCGCTGCGCGGCGGTACGCGCGAGGTGCTGCGCGGCATCATCGCGCGCGGAATGGGGCTACGTTGATGAGCGAATTTCTCGAACCCTTCGAGCGCATGCTCGAGGATGTGGCGCCCCCCGCCGCGGTGCGTGCGATCGAGCATGGCGGCAGCACCCATGCGATGTGGGGCGCCTTCGCCGAATCGGGCTTCCTCGACGCACTGGTGCCCGGGGAGCGCGGCGGCGCGGGTCTGTCGCTCGCCGACGCGCATCCGCTGTGGATGGCGCTCGGTCGCCATGCGGTGCCGCTGCCGGTCGGCGAGACGATGATCGCGCGCGCGCTGCTCGCCGATGCGCCCGACGGCCCGATCGCGTTGACGGTCGCTGATGGCGCGGGCACCGTCGTGCCCTGTGGCCTCGTCGCGGCGCAGCTGTTGATCGAATCGGCGGCTGGTCTCCACTTCGTCGCGACGAAAGGCGACGCAACCGGCGTACCCGCCAGCCTCGCCGCGCGGTTCGATACCGGCCGCTTGCCCGCGCCTGTCGCGCCCGCACCCGAAGGCGGCCTCCGCAGCCTCGCCGCGATCCTTCGCGCGGCGCTGATCGCCGGTGCCGCCGAACGCCTCACGCAAATGACTGCCGCCTATGCGAACGAGCGCATCCAGTTCGGCAAGCCGATCGGCCGCCAGCAGGCCCTGCAGCAGCAGATGGCGGTGATGGCCGAGGAAATGGTCGCCGCCCGCATCGCCTCGCAGCTCGGCTGCGCGGGCAGCTTCCCGCCCTCGCTCGTCGCTGCGGCCACTGCCAAGTCGGTCGCGAGCAAGGCTGCCGCGCGCGTCGCCGCGACCGCGCATGCGGTGCACGGCGCGATCGGGATCAGCGAGGAGCACGACCTCCAGCGCTTCACCCGCCGCCTCCACGAATGGCGCCTCGCCGACGGGTCGCAAAACTATTGGAATCGCCTTCTCGGCGCGGCGCGACTGGCCGATCCCGGCCGCTCGGTCGATTATGTGCGCGAGGCCTTCGCCTAGCGCGCCGATTCGAGGATCGTTTCCATCGCCACGAAGGTCGAGGTGCTCGCGACATGTGGCAGGCTCGAGATCTTCTCGCCCAGCACGATGCGATAGCGGCGGATGTCGGGGGTGCGAACCTTGAGCAGATAGTCGAAGCTGCTCGCGATCATATGGCATTCCTCGACCTCGGGGATCTGCCGCACCGCGTCGTTGAACCGGCGCAGCGCGTCTTCGCGCGTGTCGGACAATTTGACCTCGGTAAAGGCGACATGGTCGAGGCCGACTTTGGCCGGATCGACGATCGCGCGAAAGCCGGTGATCAGCCCGCTGTCGACCAGCCGCTTCACGCGCGCCTGGCACGGCGTCTTCGACAGCCCGACCTGCGCCGCGAGATCGGTGTAGGTGATCCGCCCGTCGCGGCCGAGGATGGTCAGGATCTTGCGGTCGAATTCGTCCAGATCGACCAGGGGTACTGCATTTTTCATATGTTCAGACTAAGATTTTAAATATCTTTGGTCAAAATATATATCAATGAAGCGCAATGAAGTCGAATCGACTTCGCGCATTCTGCTATGGAGTCGCCATGACCCAGCCCATCGATCGCGCTGCCATCCGCGCCCTCGCCCGCCGCCCCGAAGCCGATATCGTCGCGGACCTGCGCGCCGAGCTCGCGCGCTCGCGCGCCACGGTAGACGCCACCACCGCGCGTGGGCTCGCGCTCATCCGCAAGGCGAAGGCCGAGGGCGAGCGCGAGACACTCGTCGCGCAGCTGATGAACCGCTACCGCCTGTCGACCGAGGAAGGCGTCGTGCTGATGTGCCTCGCCGAGGCGCTGCTGCGCGTCCCCGACAGCGCGACCGCCAATGCGCTGATCCGCGACAAGATCGCCGGGCGCCGCTGGAACGAGGGCGAGGATGAGGACAGCCCGCTGATCGTCGCGCTCTCGGCGCGCGGCCTGTCGCTGGGGTCGGCGACTTTGATGCTGGGCGCGATGGGCAGCAAGGCCAACCCGCTCGCGCTGCTCAAATCGATGATCCGCCGCTCGGGCGAGCCGGTGATCCGCCAGGCTTCGCTCGCGGCGATGAAGATGCTCGGCCAGCAGTTCGTGATGGGCGAGACGATCGACGCCGCGGTCAAGCGCGCCGACAAGGAAAAGAGCGAACTCGCGAGCTTCGACATGCTCGGCGAGGCTGCGCGCACGGCGGAAGACGCAAAGCGCTATTACGACAGCTATGCGGGTGCCATTACGCGCATCGGGAAACATGCGAGGGCGGGCGACCCGCACGCCAACCACGGCATCTCGATCAAGCTCTCCGCGCTCCACCCGCGCTACGAATATCTCCAGCCTGCCCGCACCCGCGAGGAACTGATCCCGCGCGTGATCGAACTCGCCCGCGCCGCGCGCGCGGTGAATATCCCGCTGATGATCGACGCCGAGGAAAGCGACCGGCTCGAGCCGCATATGGACGTCTATGCAGCGCTGATCGACGCCGGGATCGCCGACGGCTGGACCGGGCTCGGCATCGTGATCCAGGCCTATCAGAAGCGCGCGCCCGAGGTGATCCGCTGGGTCGCCGCCAAGGCGCGCGCGCGCGGCGTCAAGCTGTCGATGCGGCTGGTGAAAGGCGCGTACTGGGATACCGAGATCAAGCGCGCCCAGACCATGGGCCTCGCCGACTTCCCGGTCTTCACCGCGAAGAACCACACCGACCTCAACTATATGCATTGCGCCCAGATCCTCCGCGACGCGCAGGACGCGATCTTCCCCGCCTTCGCCAGCCACAATGCGATGACGCTCGCCTTCGTCGCCGAGCTGTTCGCGGGCGCCGACTACGAGCTGCAGCGGCTGCACGGCATGGGCGAGGGCGCCCACGATGCCATCGTCGGCCTCTTCCCGCCGCCGCGCCCGGTGCGCGTCTATGCCCCCGTCGGCACTCACCGCGACCTGCTCGCCTATCTCGTCCGCCGCCTGCTCGAAAATGGCGCGAACTCCAGTTTCGTGCACCAATTCTCGGACCCCGACGTGACCGCCGAGCAGCTCGCGGTCGATCCGCGCAGCATCGCGAGCAAGGCCTCGACGATCGCCACCGGCCGTACCCTGCTCGATCCCGAGCGCCGCAACTCGCGCGGCTACGACCTCGGCGAGCCGGGCGTGCCCGAGGCACTGATGGCCGCGATCGCCCAGGCGCGCCGCGCGAACCCGGTCGCGGCTCCGATCGTCGCGGGCCGCACGCTGACCGGCACCGCCCTGCCCGTCCACAACCCCGCAACCGGCGCCGTCATCGGCTCGGTGATCGAGGCCGATGCCGCCGCGGTCGACGCCGCCGTCGCCGCGTCGAACCCGGTGCAGGAGGATTGGAGCCTCGCAGGCGGTGCCTTCCGCGCCGAACGGCTCGAACGCGCCGCCGACCTGCTCGAGGAGCGCGACGCATTGTTCCTCGGCCTCGCGATCGACGAGGCGGGCAAGACGCTCGTCGATGCCGTCGCCGAGATACGCGAGGCGGTCGATTTCCTGCGCTATTATGCGGCGCAGGCGCGCGCGCATTTCACCCACCCGCTGCCGCTCCCCGGCCCGACCGGCGAGCGCAACGAGCTGATGCTCGAGGGCAAGGGCATCTTTGCCTGCATCAGCCCGTGGAACTTCCCGCTCGCGATCTTCCTGGGGCAGGTGTCGGCGGCGCTCGCGGCGGGCAATGCCGTGCTCGCCAAGCCCGCCGAACAGACCCCGCTCATCGCGCACGCCGCGGTCGAACTGCTCCACGAAGCGGGCATCCCCGTGGAAATCCTGCACTATCTCCCCGGCGGCGGCGAGACCGTCGGCGCGGCGATCACCGGGCATGACGACGTCATCGGCGTCGCCTTCACCGGCTCGACCGAGGTCGCGCGCCTCATCAACCGCAGCCTCGCGATGCGCGACGGCCCGATCGCGACGCTGATCGCCGAAACCGGCGGCGCCAATGCGATGATCGTCGATTCGACCGCGCTCCCCGAACAGGTCGCGCGCGACGCCGTCGCCAGCGCTTTCCAGTCGGCGGGCCAGCGCTGCTCGGCGCTGCGGCTGCTGTGCGTGCAGGAGGATGTCGCCGAAGGGGTGATCGAGATGGTCGCGGGCGCGATGGCCGAACTCGCGATCGGCGACCCGGCAAAGCTCGCGACCGACACCGGCCCGATCATCGACGAGGAAGCGCAGGCCAATATCGCCACTTACGTCGCCGATGCGCGCGCCGCGGGCCGCGTGCTCGCCGAGGCCGGCGGCGAGCTGCCCCCTGGCGGTCATTTCGTCCGCCCGGCGCTGATTCGCCTGGGCCATGTTACCGATTTGAAGCGCGAGATCTTCGGCCCCGTGCTGCACGTCGCGACGTGGAAGGGCGGCGAGCTCGACGCGCTGATCGATGCGATCAACGCCTCGGGCTATGGCCTCACCCTCGGCGTCCACACGCGCATCGACGGCGTCGCGGCGCATGTCGCGGCGCGCGCGGCGGTCGGCAACGTCTATGTGAACCGCAACCAGATCGGCGCGATCGTCGGCTCGCAGCCCTTCGGCGGCCGCGGCCTGTCGGGCACCGGCCCGAAGGCCGGCGGCCCGCACTATCTGTTCCGCTTCGCCGAGGAAAAGTCGATCTCGACCGACATTACCGCGGCGGGCGGCAATGCGGCGCTGATGGCGGGATAGAATTGGCTCGCACAAAGCCACGAAGCCACAAAGGGAATAGTAAACTCCGTTCGTGCTGAGCTTGTCGAAGCACTGTCCTTCCTTTGGTGTCCGAGGGAAGAACGGCCCTTCGACAAGCTCAGGGCGAACGGGGATCGAGGAGCCCTTCTTTGTGGCTTCGTGGCTTTGTGCGAGTCTTCGTTAAGCCCCCGGCACGCCCAGGAGCTGCGCCTGCGCCTTCAGCCGCGCCGCGGCGCCGGGATTGGCCGCGATGCCGTCCTTCAGCGCCTGCGCCGCTTTCGCGGTCTCGCCAAGCGTTATGCGGCTGCGCATCAGCATGATCCAGCGGTCGACGTCGGCGGGATTGGCCTTCAGCTTGGCTTCGAGCCCGTCAACCATGCCTTGGATCATCGCATCCTGCTGGCCCTTGGGCAGCTGCGACGCGGCTTCCATGTCCGACCGGCTCGGCCCCGGGATCGCGCGTGCGGCGACGGGCATTTCGTCGGCGGTCAGCGGGCGCGGCCGGGTGCTTGCCAGCCGGTCTGCGACTGCGATCTTGTGGATCGCGCCGACCTGTTCGATCGTGCGGCGGAGGTCCGCCTCCCACGGCGCCCCCTGCGGTGTGTCCGCGAGCAGCGCGAACCAGTCCTCGATCGCGCCCTTGTGGTCGCCGCCGATATCCTTCTTCACCGCCATGAAATAGCGCGCGCGCGGATCCTTCGCGTCGAGCGCGACGGCTTTTTCGAATGCCTGCAGCGCCTCCGCGGGCATCGGCTCGCGCTCGCTCGCCATCACGCGCGCCTCGCCGAGCGCCGACCAGAGCCCCGCCGAATCGGGCGACAGCGCGGTCGCCTTCTCATAGGCGGCCGCCGCGCCGGCAAAATCGCCGAGGTCGAAGCGCGCCGCGCCGAGCTGCATCCATGCGTCGGCGCTGTTCGGCTCGGCCTTGGTCCGCGCCTCGAGCGCGGCGAGCTGGTCGCCGGGCAGCGTCCCGGCTTCTGCGGCGGCCGCGGGAGCTTCGGGCGCGCGGTCGCGCCAGATCGCATAGCCGATCGCGCCCGCCAGAAGCAGGAAGGCAGCGATCAGGATCAGGCCGTTCATGCGCGTCAGGCCAGTGCCGGCGGGCTTGGCCATCTCTTTGCTCTCGTTCATTTTTGCCCCTCTTGTGCGCGTGCGAAAAAATAACCGCCTCGCGCGGTCCCGGCTTGCCTTTGCTCCCCGATGGTGTAGCCTTTGAGGGGCGAGGTCGGTCAACGATTAAATCGCAAAAGGGGTCGCACCGAAATTTTCCCGGCCAACAGGGGAGGGGTGCATGGCAGTTTCAGATCACGTCGATTTCAAGACGTTCATGGAAGGGGTGTCGAAGCGCAACCCGGGGCAGGCGGAGTTCGTCCAGGCTGTCCAGGAAGTCGCCGAGGACATCTTCGATTTCATCGCCGACAAGGAAGAATATCACGCGCAGCAGATCCTGCGGCGCATCGCCGAGCCCGACCGCGTCGTCTCGTTCCGCGTCTGCTGGGAGGATGACAACGGCAATGTCCGCGTCCAGCGCGGCTGGCGCGTCCAGAACAACAATGCCATCGGCCCGTACAAGGGCGGTATCCGCTTCCACCCGTCGGTCACCGAATCGGTGCTCAAATTCCTCGCCTTCGAACAGACGTTCAAGAACGCGCTGACCGGGCTGCCGATGGGCGGCGGCAAGGGCGGCTCGAACTTCAACCCCAAGGGCAAGAGCGTGCGCGAGATCATGCGCTTCTGCCAGAGCTTCATGACCGAACTCTATCGCCACATCGGCGCCGACGTCGACGTGCCCGCGGGCGACATCGGCGTGGGCGGGCGCGAGATCGGCTATATGTTCGGCCAGTACAAGCGCATCACCAACGAATTCACCGGGGTGCTGACCGGCAAGGGCATCGAATGGGGCGGCTCGCTGATCCGGCCCGAGGCGACCGGCTATGGCGCGGTCTATTTCCTCCAGAACATGCTCGCGGTGAAGGGCATGGACCTGGTCGGCAAGACCGCAGTCATCTCGGGATCGGGCAATGTCGCGACGCACGCCGCCGAAAAGATCGTTCAGCTGGGCGGAAAGGTGCTGACGCTGTCCGATTCGGGCGGCTTCATCCACGACCCCGACGGCATCACCCAGGAAAAGATCGACTGGGTGAAGGCGCACAAGACGCACCGCCGCGGCCGGATCGAGGAATATGTGGACGAGTTCAAGGGCGCGAGCTTCACCGCGGGCAAGACCCCGTGGGGCGTCAAATGCGACGTCGCCTTGCCCTGCGCGACGCAGAACGAGCTGCTCGGCGACGACGCCAAGGCGCTGGTCGCCAATGGCGTGATCGCGGTCAGCGAAGGCGCGAACATGCCGACCAACCTCGACGGCGTGCATGTCTTCAAACATGCCAAGATCATGTTCGCGCCGGGCAAGGCCGCCAATGCCGGCGGCGTCGCGGTGTCGGGCCTCGAAATGAGCCAGAACAGCGAACGCCGCAGCTGGAAGGAAGAAGAGCTGCAGCAGATGCTCAAGGACATCATGGCGGGCATCCACAAGAGCTGCCTGACCTATGGCGATCAGGGCGGCGGCTATATCGACTATGTGAAGGGCGCCAATATCGCGGGCTTCAAGAAGGTCGCCGACGCGATGCTCGCGTTCGGAGTGGTGTAAGACGGCGGTCGAGGCGCAAAAGCGCCCGGCGGGGTAAAAGGGGTTCTGCGATGACGACGCACGCTGGACAGGAGCGCCGCGATCGGCCCTCGGCGGCCTTGGCCGCCGTCCGGCGTCCGCTCGCGGCACTTGCCGCCCTTGTGCTGATGTTGGCGACGCTTGCCGTGGCCGCCGTCATTGCAGCCCCGCCCGCGCGGTCGCAGGGCGAGGTCGCCGATCGCTACACCGGCGTCGCCTCGTGCGCGGGCTCGACCTGCCACGGCCGGATGGAAGGCGACGGCACCGTCGTCCGCCAGGACGAGCTGATGAAATGGCAGGAGCCCTCGACCCCCGGCGGCGCACACAGCCGCGCCTGGGCGGTGCTCAGCAACAGCCGCAGCCAGTTCATCGCGCGCAACCTCGGCCTCAAGGACGCGGCGACCGCGCCGATGTGCCTCGGCTGCCACAGCACCAAGGGTGCGATCGACGCCGCGGGCGGCGCGATGCGCGGCACCGTGCCGCTCGAGGATGGCGTCGGCTGCGAATCGTGCCACGGGCCCGCGGGCGGCTGGATCGCCAGCCACTATGCGGGGGTGGGCACCAACGCCGATCCCGACCGCGAAATGCGCGACAAGCATCTCGCCAACCTGTCGGCGGGGCTCAAAAAGCTCGAAGATCCCGTCGTGCGCGCGGGGGTGTGCGTCGACTGCCACTTCGGCTCGTCGGGCGAAGGCCAGTTCGTCACCCACCGTATCATGGCGGCGGGGCATCCGCGCATCGCCTTCGAACTCGACCTCTTCTCCTCGCTCCAGGCGCATCACCAAGAGGATGGCGACTATAGCTGGCGCAAGTTCGGCGTCGCGAATGCGCGCACCGACCATGTCCAGATGTGGGCGGTCGGGCAGGCCGAGGCACTCGAGCGCAGCCTCCAGCTCTTCCAGTCGAAGCGCGGGACCGAGGGCATGTTCCCCGAATTCTACTTCCTCGACTGCCACAGCTGCCATCGGCCGATCTTCGACCAGGCGAAGCCGGTGAAGACCAGCCTGAACAATCCGGGGCGCCAGATTCCCGAGGGCATGCCGCCCTATAATGACGAAAATCTGATCATGCTGGCTGCCGCGGCGCGGATCGCGGCGCCGGGGCTCGCCGACCAGCTCGCGACGCGCACCGCGGCCTTCCACCGCGCGATGGCGGTCGACCGCGACAGCGCCAAGGCGGCGGCGGCGCAATTGGGCCAGACCGTCGCGGCGCTGAAGCGCGCCTTCGCCTCGCGGAGTTTCTCGGGCACCGACGCCTTCGCGCTCGTCGATGCGATCTCGGCGACCGCCATCAGCGACCGCTTCACCGACTTCTCGGGCTCGCAGCAGGCGGTGATGGGGGTGGACACCCTGCTCAACGCGATGGTCTCGTCGGGGCGCGTCACCGTCGGTGCGGCGGCGGGCATCCGCGGCGACATCGACCGCGCCTATGCCGCGGTGAAAGACCCCAACGCCTATAAGCCCGTGCAATTCCAGCAGTCGCTCGGCAACGCCGTGCGCGCGATCCGGGCGCTGCGCTGACGACAAGATATGCAGAACCGAACCCGCCTCTTCCGCTCGAGTGCCTTTGCCGCCATGGCCGCGCTGCTCCTGTCCTCGTGCGGCGGTGGCGGCGGGGGAGGCGGCGGCACGCCGACCCCGACGCCCACGCCGACCCCCACGCCCACCCCGACCGGCGGGCTCTTCACGCCGCCCGCCGCCGAGTCGCTCAGCAGCGCCGACGTCCAGCAGATCATCGCGCAGGCGGTGGGCGAGGCGCGCGCGCGCAGCCGTCCGTCGATCATCGCGGTGACCGACCGCGTCGGCAACGTCCTCGCGGTCTTCCGCATGACCGGCGCGCCCGACACCGCGGTGGTCAGCCGCAAGCGCATCGGCGGCCCCGCGCCGATGGGCAGCGAGATCGCGCTGCAGGGCGCGACGATCCCCGCCGCCGCCGCCGCGATCGCCAAGGCGATCACCGGCGCCTATCTTTCGAGCGGGGGCAACGCCTTCTCCAGCCGCACCGCGAGCCAGATCGTCCAGGAACATTTTCCGCCTGCGCCGACTACCGTCGGGCTCGAAAGCGGGCCGCTCTTTGGGGTGCAGTTCAGCCAGCTGCCCTGCTCGGACCTGTCGCGGCGCTTCGTCCCCGGCGGCGGCACGGGCGCGCTGATCGGGCCGAAGCGCTCGCCGCTCGGCCTTGCCGCCGATGCCGGCGGCTTCCCGCTCTACAAAAATGGCGTCGTCGTCGGCGGCATCGGGGTGATGGCCGACGGCGATTATGGCTTCGACCAGAATATCCTCGACACCGAAAATGACGACGAGGAAGCGATCGCCTTCGCCGGCACGCAGAATTACGCCGCCGCCGAGGCAATCCGCGCCGAAAGGATCACCGTCGACGGCACCTCGCTGCGCTTCAGCGACGCGACCACCGCCAGCCTCGCGCCGCTCCAGACCAATTTCGGCGCGATCAACGGCACGCAGGGCGCGCTGATCGCGGTCACCGGCTATACCGACGGCACGCTGGTTGCCGGCACCGTCTACGGCAGCGAGGCGTCGGGCATCCGCGCGAGCACGCCGGCCGAATTCTCGAACCGCGATGCCTTCGTCCTCACCGACGGCAACGGCAATCCGCGCTATCCGATCCGCGCCGGCACCGACGGCGCCGCGGTCGCGCAGCCGCTCACCGCCGCCGAGGTGCGCGCGGTGCTCGAAGAGGCGTTCACCGTGCTGTCGCGGGCGCGCGCGCAAATCCGCCGCCCGCTCGACAGCCGGATGCAGGCGACGATCAGCCTCGTCGACACGCGCGGCGAGATTCTCGGCATCGTGCGCTCGCCCGACGGCCCGATCTTCGGCACCGACGTCTCGTTGCAAAAGGCGCGCACCGCGGCCTTCTTCTCGGGCAGCCACGCCGCGCCCGAACTGTCCGCGACGCCGGCGATCCCGGGCGTCGCCGACGTCGCCGCCTATGTCCCGCGCGTGCGCAGCTTCCTCAATGATCCCGCGGCGCTCACCGGCACGGTCGCCTTCGCCGACCGCTCGGGCGGCAATCTCGCGCGTCCCTATTTCCCCGACGGCGAAGTCTCGCGCCCGCCGGGGCCGCTGTCGGTCCAGCAATCGGCGCAGTTCAGCCCCTTCGCGGTCGGGCTGCAGGTCGATCTCGTCGCGCTCAACATCGTCCAGCACCTCAATTTCGTCGCCAGCGGCGGCGCAAGCCCCGACACGGCGCAGCAATGCACGCAGATCCCCGACGTCACCCCGGGGCATAAAAGGCTGGCGAACGGCATCCAGATCTTCCCGGGATCGGTCCCCATCTATCGCGGCAGCACGCTGGTCGGCGCGGTCGGCGTGTCGGGCGACGGCATCGACCAGGACGATATGGTGAGCTTCCTTGGCACGCATAATGGCGGCGCGCGTATCGGCGGTATCGGCAATGCGCCGACCGGCATCCGCGCCGACCGCGTCGTCGTCAACCTGTCGGGCGGCGCGAGCGTGCGGCTGCGCTACGTCTCCTGCCCCTTCGCGCCCTTCCTCGACACGGCGCAGCAAAATGTCTGCGACGGGCTCTAGACGATGAGCCTCGCGGGAAGCAGCCTTTGGCCGATCATCGCCAGCCTCGCCGCGCAGGGCGCGCCCGAGGCTGCGGCCGAGCCTGCGCCCGCGGCCGAGGCCGAAGCTCCTGCGGACGAACCCTCGCTCGACGACCTCACGCCGCCGCCGCCGCCGGTCGACTGGCAGGAGATGATGAGCGACGATCTGATGACCCAGATCATCGACGGCCGCCGCCGCCCGGGTTACCGCCCCGACCTGCCGGACCAGCTGACGCAGGACAATGTCGGCGCGCTCCGTCCGCCGCCGCCCGAGGCCTTTCCGGGGATGGAGGACCAGCTGCCGGTCCCCGACCGCTGGCGCCTGATCGAGAGCCTGGGGGTGGTCAAGGAACGCTGGTTCGACCCCTATCACCAGAACACCTACAAGGGCGACCGGGCGCTCTGCATCCCGACCAAGGAAGCACAGGAACTTCGCACACGTGGCGGCGAGGCGCGCTGCAAGACCCCGAAATTCCTGGGATTGAAGGGCGAGGACTGGTTCTTCGTCGTCAACGCCGTCTCGGACAGCGTGTTCGAACCGCGCACCTTCCCGATCCCCGTCGGCGTCCAGACGACCTCGCGGCCGGGCAGCCTCGATGTCTTCGGCAAGAACCGCAGCTTCGTCGCGGCGCAGACCTTCATCGTCGGCGCCGCGCTGATCAAGGGCTCGACCGCGTTCAAGCCGCCCGACATCGAATATCGCCTGACGCTCGCCTATCAGGCGAACTATGTCGACGTGCCCGAACGGCGCGTGCTCGACGTGCGCCCGTCGAAGAAGAGCAACCGCTTCGACCATTTTATCGGCGTGCAGGAATTGTTCGTCGACAAGCACCTCGGCAACACGTCGGACCGCTACGACTTTTATTCGATCCGCGTCGGCATCCAGCCGTTCCAGAGCGATTTTCGCGGCTTCCTGTTCCAGGATTCGCAGCTCGGCATCCGCCTGTTCGGCAATCGCGACAACAACCGCTTCCAATATAATCTCGCGGCCTTCTGGCGGCTCGAAAAGGACACCAACTCGGGCCTGAACGACATCACCCAGACGCCACGCGACGACTTCATCTTCACTGGCAATCTCTATCGCCAGGATTTCCCCTTCGTCGGGCTGACGAGCCAGGTCAGCGTGACGTACAACATGAACCGCGAAAAGAACGACATCCAGATCGACCATAATGGTTTCCCGGTGCGCCCCGCGCTGCTCGGCGACCTCAAGGGCCGCGAATATGATGTCGTGTACCTCGGCTACAGCGCCGACGGACGCATCGGGCGGATCAACCTGACCGCCAGCTTCTACGCCGCGCTCGGCGAGGACCGGAACAGCTTCTTCACCAGCAAGCCCGCCGAGATTCGTGGGGGTTTCGGCGCGGTCGAGCTCAGCTACGATCACGACTGGATGCGCTTTCGCCTGTCGGGCCTCTACGCCACCGGCGACCGCGATCCGTATAACAATACCGAGGGCGGCTTCGACGCGATCTTCGAGAACCCGATCTTCGGCGGCGCCGACACCAGCTACTGGATTCGCCAGACCATTCCCTTCGCGGGCGGCGGGCGCGTCATCGCGATCTCGGGCCGCAACGGCATATTGAATTCGCTGCGCTCATCGAAGGAAGAGGGGCAGTCGAACTTCAACAACCCCGGCACCGTCTTCGTCGGCGCCGGCGCCGATTTCGACATCTCGCCGCAGTTCCGCGTCAGCACCAACGTCAACCATCTGTGGTTCGCCAACACCAGTTCGCTCCAGGCGCTGCGCATGGAGGGCTCGATCCCCAAGGATATCGGCTGGGACCTGTCGGTCGCGACGATCTGGCGGCCCAAGGCGACGCAGAATATCGTCGGGCGGTTGAGCGCCGCGGTGCTCGTCCCGGGCAAGGGGTTCAAGGACCTGTTCGAAAACAAACAGCGCGAGGATGTCTATGTGTCGATCCTCGCCAACGCGATCTTGAGTTTCTGACGATGCCGATGCGCAAGCTCTTCGCCCTTATCGCCTTCGTCCTGATGGGCGCGAGCCTCGCCATCTCGATGGTGCGCGCCGCCGAGGGCGAAAAGCCGGTGAAGGTCGAATATCGCTTCTCGCCCCCCGCGCCGCGCGAGCAGCCCGGCGCGACCTTCGAGGAGCGCGAGGCGGCGGTGCTCTCAAAGTCGAAGGGCTGCTACAGCTGCCACACCCAGACCGACGCGCCGTCGATGCACACGACGCCGGCGGTCCAGCTCGGCTGCACCGACTGCCACGGCGGCGACGCCGAAAGCGCCGCGGCCTTCGGCAACCCCAAGCTCGGCTACGACAATCCGTACAATCTCGCGGCGATGAAGATCGCGCACCCGCAGCCGACGCTGCCGAACAGCTGGGGGCACAGCTCGGCGAACCCCAAGCGCAGCTACACCCTGCTCAACAAGGAATCGCCCGAGTTCATCCGCTTCATCAACCCCAGCGACTATCGCGTCGCGCGCGAGGCGTGCGGGTCGTGCCACCTCGAGGTGATCGAGGCGACCGAGCGGTCGATGATGTCGACCGGCGCGATGCTGTGGGGCGGCGCGGCGTATAACAACGGCATCGTCCCCTATAAGAATTATCTGTTCGGCGAGGCCTATACGCGCGGCGGCGATCCCGCCTGCATCCTGTCGCCGACGACGACGATGAGCGCCGAAGACTACAAGAAGGCCTGCGATCCCAGGGTGCCCTCGGACAAGATATTGTCAGACAAGGAACGCGCGCGCGGCGCGCTCGGCAAGATGTATCCACTGCCGCGCTGGAGCGTGCTCCCGCCGGGCGACGTCTTCCGCGTGTTCGAGCGCGGCGGGCGCAACATCAACACGCAATTCCCCGAAATCGGCCTGCCCAACCCGACCGGCAGCATCCAGCGTTTGGAAGAGCCCGGCCGCCCCGACCTCAAGCAGTCGAACCGCGGCCCCGGCACGGGCCTCCGCGTATCGATCCCGGTGCTCAACATCCACAAGACGCGCCTCAACGATCCCTTGATGTGGTTCATGGGCACCAACGACCAGCCGGGCGACTATCGTCATTCGGGCTGTTCGGGCTGCCACGTCATCTACGCCAACGACCGCGAGCCGCGACACAGCCTGACCTATTCGAAATATGGCCGCGACGGCGAAACCGCGACGGTCGACCCGACGATCAAGGACCGCAAGCACAAGGCCGACGACGGCCATGGCGGCGGCGAGTCGGGCCACGGCGACGCCGCCAAGCACGCCCCCGACCCCGACCAGCATGGCGCGCTGATCGATCCCGCCGATGCCAAGGCGGGGCCGCAGGTCTTCGCCAAGAAGGAACGGCTCGAATCGGGCCACCCGATCAAGCACGCCTTCACGCGCTCGATCCCGACCTCGCAGTGCATGTCGTGCCACATGCACCAGCCGAACATCTTCCTGAACTCCTACCTCGGCTACACGATGTGGGACTATGAATCGGACGCGCCGCAGATGTGGCCCGGCCCCCACAACACGGCGCCGCGCCCCGAGGGGATGAGCGACGCGGAGTATCAGAAGAAGTTCAAGCAGCAGCGCTATCCGACCGCCGCCGAGGTGCATCAGGTCCTCGAGCGCAACCCCGAGGCCGCGGCGGCACGCGGGCTCTGGGCCGATGTCGAATTCCTGCGCGACGTCTATGACGTCAACGATACAAACGAGGACACGCAGTTCGCCGACTATCACGGCCACGGCTGGAACTTCCGCGCCATTTTCAAGCGCGACCGCAACGGAAACCTGCTGACCGCCGACGGCAATATGTCGACCTATGGCACCGACACCGCCAACATCATCGACCCGAAGGACCCCGAGAAATGGCGCAAGAGCTGCGCCAGCTACATCGACGAAAAGCAGCGCGAACTCTGCCTCGCCAGCGCCGACCCGGGACGGCCCGGCGTCGAGGGCAAGTTCGTCCCGCCCGGGCTCAACCCCGGCAAGGCGGTCCATATGATGGACATCCACGCCGAAAAGGGCATGCAATGCGCCGACTGCCACTTCAGCCAGGACAGCCACGGCAACGGCTATATCCAGGGCGAGGTCGCGAACGCGGTCGAGATCGGCTGCAAGGATTGCCACGGCACCGCCGACGCGCTGCCCAACCTGCTGACGTCGAACGTCGCGGCGCGGCCGCAGGGCACCAACCTCGCGCTGCTGCGCAACCCCGACGGGCGCCGCCGCTTCGAATTCCAGTATAACGACAATGGCGACGTCACCGGGCTGATCCAGCGCTCGATCGTCGATCCCAAGCTCGAATGGCAGGTCAGCCTGGTCAAGCAGGCGGTGACCCCGGGACCGCATTTCAACGCCAAGGCGGCACGCGCCAAGCTGATGGCGCGGTCGGGCGCCGAGGATGGCCAGTTCCAATGGGGCCCCGGCGTCGCGAAGGAGGAGCGCGCGCACGGCGACGACAAGATGACCTGCTTCACCTGTCATCTGTCGTGGACCACCAGCTGCGGCGGCTGCCATTTGCCGATCGAGGCGAACTGGAAGACCAAGATGCACCATTTCGAAGGGGAGGAGACGCGCAACTTCGCGACCTACAACCCGCAAGTGGCGCGCGACGAGATGTTCCAGCTCGGCCGACACCAACTGACCAAGCCCGGCGAGCCGGGTCCCGACGGCGAGGTGCGCGGCATCATCACCCCGGTGCGCTCGACCTCGGCGCTGGTGCTGTCGTCGACCAACATCAACCGCGAGCGCATCTATGTGCAGCAGCCGCCGATCAGTTCCGCGGGCTATTCCAGCCAGGCCTTCGCGCCGCACTTCCCGCACACCGTGCGGCGACAGGAAACCAAGCAATGCTCGGACTGCCACCTGTCGGCGAACGACGACAATAATGCGATCATGGCGCAGCTCAATCTGCTCGGCACCAATTTCGTCAACTTCGTGGGCTTGAACGTCTGGTCGGGGATGGAGGACGGTTTCCAGGCGACGCGCGTCACCGAATGGGACGAGCCGCAGGCGGTGATCGGCAGCTATCTCCAGAAATATGCCTATCCCGACTATTGGAAGCTGCACGTCGAACAGAATGGCCGCGAACTCAAGAATTGGGTGCGCGGCAAGACCTTCGACAAGAAATTCTCGGGCGAAACCCAGGCGCTCGAGGAATTCGCGAACATCGTCCAGGATACCAGCGGCCGGGTGAACTGCCTGCAGCAGCGCGGCGAATATATGTTCGTGGCCGAGGGCAAGGGCGGCTTCCGCGTCTATGACGTCGCGTCGATCGGCAACAAGGGCTTCTCCGAACGCATCATCCGCGCGCCTTTCGCCGGGCTCGGCCACAGCACGCATGTGAAGACGAAGAATGCGACCTGCATGGCGATCGCGACGACCCAGCCGATCAGCGTCAGCCGCAACGACAATATCGTGAAGAATTTCCCCGAGAACCACGAACAGGCGATGCACCCCATCTATCGCTATGCGGTGATCACCGACAGCGTCGAGGGGCTGATCCTCGTCGATATCGACACGCTGGCCGACGGCGAATTCCGCAACAACCGCTTCACGCGGGCGCTGACCTGGAACGAGGGCAATGTGCTCGCCGGGGCACGGCACATCACGCTCGCGGGCAGCATCGCCTATATCACCACCGACGCGGGGCTGGTCGTGCTCGACCTGACCGATCCGCTGACGCCCAAGGTCACCGCGCAGCTTCCGCTCACCGACGCGCGCGCCAGCGCGGTGCAGTTCCGCTACCTCTGGGTCACCGACGCCGAGGGCGTGAAGCTGTTCGACGTCACGCGGCTCACCCAGCCGGTGCCGGTGCCCGAGGGCACGGTGCGGCTCGCCAATGCGCGGAAGATCTATCTCGCGCGCACCTATATGTATGTCGCGGCGAAGGCGGACGGGCTCGTCATCGTCGACGTCACGCGCCCCGCGGCGCCGCAGGTCTGGCCCGCACTCACCTTCGGCGGCGCGATGACCGATGCCGAGGACGTCATCGTCGCCTCGACCAACGCCTCGCTCTTCGGTTATGTCGCCGACGGCCGGAACGGCATCAAGGTGATCCAGCTGACCAGCCCCGACAACCCCGGCCTCTACGGCTTCTCGCCCAAACCGACCCCCGAACTGATCGCCTGGGCGAAGACCCCCTCGCCGGCGCTCGCGCTGTCGAAGGGTCTCGACCGCGACCGCGCGGTCGACGAGACCGGCGGCCAGATGGCGGTGTTCGGCCGCCTCGGCTCGCGCCCTTTCACCCGCCCCGAGATGGAGCGGCTGTTCCTCAACCGCCAGGGCCTCGTCTACAAGGTCCGCGACGAGGTCGACCAGACAGGCTGGCGCGCGGGGGATGTCTTCGCGAACTGAGGCGCGGGGTTAACCCCCTTGGCGCCGCCCACGGCTTGTGCGAGACGCAGAGCATGCGACCCCAGGTCATTCCCCACCCCAGCCTCGGCGACAAGCTCCGCCGCGCGGTCTGGAACGCCGTCTGGCTCCTGCTCTATCGCCCCAGCCCGATCCCGCTGCACGCTTTGCGCCGCCTGCTGCTGCGCCTGTTCGGCGCCAGCATCGGCGCGGGCGCGCGGCCCTATCCCAGCGCGCGCATCTGGGCGCCGTGGAATTTCGAGATGGGCGCGGGCAGCACGCTCGGGCCGCACAGCGAAATCTACAGCGTCGCGCGCGTGACGCTCGGCCCCTGGTCGGTGGTCAGCCAGCGCGCCTATCTCTGCACCGCCAGCCACGACATCCACGCCCCCGGTTTCGCGCTCACCGCGGCCCCGATCGCGATCGGCCGCAACGCCTGGGTCGCCGCCGACGCCTTCATCGGCCCCGGCGTCACGCTGGCCGACGGCGCGGTCGCCGCGGCGCGCGCGGTGGTGATCAAGGACGTCGCGCGGAACACCATCGTCGGCGGCAATCCCGCGGTGCCGGTCGGCGAATGCGGGCTCTCCGATTTCGCCGACGGCTCGATGCGCCCGGGGGGCTAGGTTCCCGGCCAGACCGGCGCGAGCATCTCCAATATGCGACCCGTCGCGACCAGTTGGTGCCCCTCCTGGATACGCCATGTTCGGCCCACCCGGATGATCTCATCGAGCCCCGGCCAATGGAGGAGGCGGATGGTTGCCTCGAAGGTTTCGCCGCCATGGATGTCACGGTCCTCGGGGATGCGAATTTCACCGACCGACATATTGATATCATGCGCGCCAAAAAAATTATGATTCGGACGATAGCGGCTACCGGCGATCAGCGGCGATTTGCGTCCGCCTTCATCGCGAGTGAGCAACCGAATCTCGGCGCGAATGACGGGATCGGGCTGGGCCGCTTCCTGCCTCAAAGCCGCTCGGCCTGCACTACCGTGTCGGACGCGCGCAGCGCCGACAATATGCGCATCACGTGGTGGACGTCGCGCACCTCGACGACGACGTCATAGGTATGGAAGCCGCCCTCGCGGTTCGACAGCCGCAAATTGGTGATGTTCGCCATATTGGCGGCGAGGATACCCGACATTTCGGCGAGCGTGCCGGGTTCGTTGAGGATCACTACGCACAGCCGCGCATTGCCGCCCTCGCTATCCTCCTGCCACCTGAGATCGATCCAGTCGGCGTCGACCCCGTCGGCGAGGCTCGGGCAGTCGATGACATGCACCTCGATCCCCTCGCCCGGCCGCGCGAGCCCGACGATACGATCGCCGGGCACCGGGTGGCAGCAATCGGCGAGCTGATAGGCGACCCCCGGGGTCAGCCCCTCGATCGACACCGCGGCGCCTTGCGCCAGCTTGCCCGGCTTCGACTTCATCTCGGCGGTGATGCCGGGGACCAGCGCCTCGAGCACTGCATTGTCCGACAGGCGGCGCTTGCCGATCGCGACATAGAGCGAGGTGTCGTCGTCGAGCTTCAGCCGCTTGAGCGCCGCCTCGCGCGCCTTGTCGCCGACCTTGCCGGGCAGCCGCGCGACGATCTCGTCGTACATCTTGCGGCCGAGTGCGGCGAGTTCGACCTTTTCCTTCGATCGGACATGGCGGCGGATCGCGGCGCGCGCCTTGCCGGTCACCGCAAAGCCCAGCCAGGCCGGCTGCGGGGTCTGCTTGTCCGACGACAATATCTCGACCGTGTCGCCGTTGGCGAGCTGGGTGCGCAGCGGCACCAGCCGGCCGTTGACCTTGGCCCCCACGGTGCGGTCGCCGAGCCCCGTATGCACGGCATAGGCGAAATCGACCGGGGTCGCGCCCTTGGGCAGCTGGTGCAGGCTGCCCTTCGGGGTGAAGGCGAAGATGCGGTCCTGGTACATCGCGATGCGCGTATTCTCCAGGAACTCGTCGGGGTCGTGCGTCTGCTCGAGGATTTCGAGCAGGTCGCGAATCCACCCCGCCTGCCCGTCGGGCACCGCGCCGCCCTGTTTATACGCCCAATGCGCGGCGAGCCCGAACTCGGACTGCTGGTGCATGCCCAGGCTGCGGATCTGGATTTCGATGCGCATATTCTGCTGGTGCATGATCGTCGTGTGCAGCGATTTGTAGCCGTTGCGCTTCGGCGTCGAGATATAGTCCTTGAAGCGCCCGGGGACCATTTTCCACTTGCGGTGCAGCAGCCCCAGCGCGGCATAGCAGTCGGCATCGGTCGGGGTGATGATGCGGAAGGCGATAATGTCGGTCACCTGCTCGAAGCTGACGTGCCGCTCCTGCATCTTGCGCCAGATCGAATAGGGGTGCTTCTCGCGCCCCGAAATATCGGCCTCGATCCCGTTCTTCGCCAAGAGCTCCTTGAACTCGCGCGTGATCGCCGCGACCTTGTCCTTGCCGCCCGCGGTCAGCTTGGCGAGGCGCCCGGTGATCGTGGCATAGGCCTCGGGCTCGAGCTCGCGGAACGCCAGCAGCTGCATCTCGCGCATATACTCATACATGCCGATGCGCTCGGCGAGCGGGGCATAGATATCCATTGTCTCCCTGGCGATGCGCCGGCGCTTGTCGGGGTTCTGGATGAAATGCAGCGTCCGCATATTGTGCAGCCGGTCGGCGAGCTTGACCAGCAGCACGCGGATGTCGTCGGACATGGCGAGCAGGAATTTGCGCAAGTTTTCCGCGGCGCGCTCATTCTCGGTCTGCGCCTCGATCTTGCTGAGCTTGGTCACGCCATCGACCAGTCGCCCGACGTCGGCGCCGAACAGCCGCTCGATCTCGTCGGGCGTCGTCAGCGTGTCCTCGAGCGTGTCGTGGAGCAGCGCGGTGACGATCGTCTCGCTGTCGAGGTGCAGGTCGGTCAAAATGCCCGCGACCTCGACCGGATGGCTGAAATAGGGGTCGCCCGACGCGCGCTTCTGGCTACCGTGCTTCTGCACGGTGAAGACATAGGCGCGGTTCAGCAGCGCCTCATCGACGTCGGGATCATAAGCGCGCACGCGCTCGACAAGTTCATATTGACGCAGCATCCTGTCCCAATGTCGTGCATGCGGGCATAAATGCAATGCGAAACTTGGTTACGCGGCACCCGCCCTGCCCCGCAATATTGGTAAACGGCTTTGGAAGCATCGTGCGCGCGCGATAAAGCGGGGACGATGACAGGGACCGCGCCTTCCGATTCGGCCGCACCGCGTGTGTCGATGGTGATGCCCGTGCACAATGGTGCGCGCTGGCTCGAAGAGGCGATCGACTCGGTTCTGGCGCAAAGCTTCGCCGATTTCGAGCTGATCCTCGTCGACGACGCCTCGCGCGACGACAGCCCGGCGATCATGGCCGCCGCCGCCGCGCGCGACCCGCGCATCCGCCATGTCCGGCTCGACACCAATGTCGGGCTGCCGGCGGCGCTCAACCATGGCTTTGCGCAGGCGCGTGGGCAGTTGCACAGCTGGACCTCGGACGACAATCTGCTGCGCCCGGCGATGCTCGACCGGCTCGTCGCGACGCTCGACGCTCATCCCGAAGCCGGGGTTGCCTTCGCTGACTTCACGCTCATCGACGACGAGGGGAAAGATCTCGGCTATTCGCGCGTCGGACCGGTCGAACGGCTGCTCCACGGCAACAATATCGGCGCCTGCTTCCTCTATCGGGCCGAGGTGACCGAGGCGCTCGGCGGCTACGACATCGGGCTGTTCGGGGTCGAGGATTATGATTTCTGGCTGCGCGCGGCGCAGCGCTTCGCCTTCGTCGAGCTGCACGAGGATCTCTACCGCTACCGCAAGCATGGCGGCAGCCTGACGAGCAAGCGCGCCGACCAGATACAGGCGCTCACCGCGCTCATCGTCGAGCGCGCGCTGCCCGACCAGCTGCCGCCGCGCAGCCGCAGCGAAATCCTGCTCGGCCTCGCGCTCAAGACCCAACGCCGCTGGCGCTTCGACCTCGTCCGCCGCGCGCTCGCCGCGCACCCGCCCTCGGTCGCCGCGCGCCTGCCCGCGCTCGCACGCTGGACCCTCGTCGTCGCGCGCAACCGGATGACGGCTTAAGGGCGATATGCTGCCGCTGCCTCATTCCAAAGTTCAGGAAAGTTCAGCCCCGTGTGCCTGCCGACAGAGACTTCGGTGACTGCGTTATTCACCGGGTGGAACAACTGGGATCGACGCTTGCATAGCCGGATAATGTAGGAAAGCCTTTTTTTAACGGCGGCGGCTTTGGGGTGGGAAGCGGACGTCGATCTCCCCTCCCGCTTGCGGGAGGGGTTGGGGGTGGGCAGCAACGCTGCAATGGCCCACCCCGCTGCGACTAGGGCGCAAGCGCCCAAGTCTCGCTGCCCCTCCCGCAAGCGGGAGGAGAAAATAGTTTAGCCCCCCAAAGGCAGCTCCCGCCCGATTCCGGACATCCCCCAAACCCAACGAAAAAGGACCGCCGCACCGCCCCGGGAGGGAGGGCGGCGGGCGGTCCTCTCTAGGACCGGACGGGGCGGCAGGGGGAGGGGAGAGCCGCCCGCCCGGCCGGTCAGGCTGCGCCGTTGCAGCGCGCCAGGTCTTCGGCTTCGAGCGCCTTGCCGTCGGCGGTGAAGCTCTTCACTTCGCCGGCTTCCTTGGCGAGGCCCGAGCACATGATCGCCGGGCGGCTGGTGCCGCGCCCGGCGACGCAGCTGGTACCCGTGCACGACCACACGACACCGCGCGCGACAAACTTGCCCGTCGCGGCGGGGCTCGCCAGTTCGGCGCGATAGAAGGCCCCGCCGCCGGCGTTCGCGGTCACGGGAAGCATCGCGCTGCCGCCCGCGAGGGCGACGCCGATCAGCGGCAGAACATGCGCCGGGGAAGAAAGCTTGAACATGGGGAGGTCTCCTTTTTTCGCACCTATTTTAGGTTGCAAAAGGAAATTTAGGTGGCGAGTTGCAAAATGCAACCGAGGCCCACATATTTTTTGTGCGGGGGCCGATTTTACGTTAGGGCTAGGCCTATGGGAAAATTACGCGAACCGCTGAACCTGCTCTATGGGGACAATTGCGCCCTCCCGCTCGCGCTCGAGGCGATGGGCGAACGATGGTCGTTCATGATCCTGCGCGCCGCCTTCAACGGCGTTCATCATTTCGAGGAGTTCCAGCAGGAGCTCAGCATCGCGCGCAACATATTGTCGAACCGTCTGTCGAAGCTCGTCGACCATGGCATCATGGCGCGCGAAGTGATGGCCGAGGACCGGCGCAAGGTGCGCTACGAGCTCACCGAAAAGGGGCTCGAACTGCTCCCCGCGATGATTGCGCTCCGCCAATGGGGCGAGAAATGGGGTGCGGGCGTGCCTTCGACGCCGGTGCTCGTCGACGTCCGCGACGAACAGCCGATCGGCCCGGTGACGATCACTGCGCACGACGGCCGCCCGATCGGGTACAAGGAGCTGGTGTGGAAGCACCGCGCCGAGCTCCAGCCGCTGGGGCAGGCGCGCGCGCGCGCCGACGAACGGATGGCGCCGGTTGCCGCCGAGTGAGCCCATGGGCGCCGTTTCCTCCGTCGCCCCGACCGCTTCGACCATGCCGCTGACCACGTCCCTGCAACGCTCCCCCAGCGGGCCGATGCCGCTGTTCGGCCTTTCCTCGCCGGGGCCCTTTTTCGGCAACAAGATCCGCGCCTTCTGGAACCTCCAGATCCTGGGCTGGATGGGCTGGCTGGGCCTGCGCGGCGTGTCGGGGCTCGCCAACGGGCAGGCTTGGAGCTTCCTCGTCCAGCCGATCGTCTCGGCGATCACCGGCTTCTCGCTGACCCTCATCCTCGCGGTCTGCTACCGCACCTTGATCAATCGCCGCCCGATCGTGATGTGGGGGATCAGCCTCGGCCTCGCGGCGGTGGCGACCGCGCTCTGGGCCTTCATCGACGCCTGGGTCGCGCAGATCCTCAATCCTGCGAGCGAGACGGGCTTCACCAGCCTGCTGCTCGGCGCGGTCTATATCGACGCCTCGTCGATCGCCGCCTGGTCGGCGCTCTATTTCGCGATCAACTATTTCCTCCAGCTCGAGGAACAGAATGACCGCGTCCTCCGCCTCGAAGCCCAGGCCGCCTCGGCGCAGCTCGCGATGCTGCGCTACCAGCTCAATCCGCATTTCCTGTTCAACACGCTCAACAGTATCTCGACCCTCGTGCTCCTCAAACAGTCCGAGCCCGCCAATGCGATGCTCTCGCGGCTGTCGGCGTTCCTGCGCTACACGCTTGCCAACGAGCCGACCGCGCAGGTGACGCTGGCGCAGGAGATCGAGACGCTGAAGCTCTATCTCGACATCGAGAAGATGCGTTTCGAGGAGCGATTGCGCCCGCATTTCGCGATCGATCCCGCGGTCGCGCGCGCACGGCTGCCCTCGCTTTTGCTCCAGCCGCTCATCGAAAACGCGATCAAATATGCGGTCACCCCGCAGGAGGATGGCGCCGACATCACGATTTCCGCACAACTCGCCGGTCAAAATGTCCGGATTACCGTGTCGGACACGGGATCGGGATTGCCAGCGGGCGGCACCGACCCCACCACGGGCTTTGCAACGGAATCGACCGGTGTGGGTTTAGCCAACATCAGGGACCGGCTGGCGCAGGCTTTCGGCGACCAGCACCGGTTCGACGCCCAACCGGGCGCTGACGGCGGATTCACGGTCGTGGTCGAGTTTCCGTTTCAGCCCGATGGGCAAATGACGATTGGAACCGAACGCACATGACGATCAGAACCATCCTGGTGGATGACGAAAAATTGGCGACCCAGGGCCTGCAATTGCGGCTCGAAGCGCACAGCGATGTCGAAATCGTCGACACCGCGCAAAATGGCCGCGAGGCCATCCGCAAGATCAAGACGCATAAACCCGACCTCGTGTTCCTCGACATCCAGATGCCCGGCTTCGACGGCTTTTCGGTGATCCAGGGGCTGATGGAGGTCGAGCCGCCGCTGGTGGTGTTCGTCACCGCTTACTCCGACCATGCCATCCGCGCCTTCGAAGCGCAGGCGGTCGATTATCTGGTCAAGCCGGTCGAGCCCGAGCGGCTCGCCGACGCGCTCGACCGCGTGCGCCAGCGCCTCGCCGAAAAGCGCGGCGCCGCCGAGGTCGAACGGCTCAAGACCGTGCTCGCCGAGGTCGCGCCCGACGCGGCCGGCGATTACGACGCCGAAATCGCCCCCGACGCGCACGCCGCCGACCGTTATGAAAAGATGATCAACATCAAGGATCGCGGCCAGATCTTCCGCGTCGACGTCGACAGCATCGAACGCATCGACGCCGCGGGCGACTATATGTGCATCTACACCGCCGACAACAGCCTGATCCTGCGCGAGACGATGAAGGACCTCGAAAAGCGCCTCGACCCGCGCAACTTCCAGCGCGTGCACCGATCGACGATCGTCAACCTGTCGCAGGTGAAACAGGTCAAGCCGCACACCAACGGCGAATGCTTCCTCGTGCTCGGCTCGGGCGCGCAGGTGAAGGTCAGCCGCAGCTACCGCGATGTGGTGGCCAGGTTCGTGCACTAAATAGTTGCGCGCGAAGACGCAAAGACACGAAGAGGCGGGCCTGGGCCGATAGGCCCCTTTTTTCATCGGCCGCGCGGCATGCCGCAACGCGGGGGGAAGAAAGCCGCTTCGCGGTAAACGTACCGTCTTTGTGCCTTTGCGTCTTTGCGCGAAACCGGAAAATCCACCGTAAGACTAAAGCTGGTGCCCGGTCCGATCCCGCTTCGTAGCGAGATATTGCTCATTATATTTGTTCGTCGGTAGTGCCAGGGGCAAGCGCTCGACGACCTCGACGCCTTCGCGCTCGAGCCGCGCGACCTTCTCGGGATTGTTGGTCATCAGCCGGATGCGCGGCACGTTGAGCAATTCCAGCATCCGCCCCGCGATCGCGAAGTCGCGCGCTTCGACCGGGAAGCCCAGACGCAGGTTCGCGTCGACCGTGTCATAGCCCTGGTCCTGCAGCGCATAGGCGCGCAGCTTGTTGACCAGCCCGATCCCGCGCCCTTCCTGCCGGAGGTAGAGCAGCACCCCCCACGGCGCATCGGCCATCGCGTGCAGTGCGGCGTGGAGTTGCGGGCCGCAGTCGCATTTCAGGCTGCCGAGCACGTCGCCGGTCAGGCACTCGCTGTGCAGCCGCACCACCGGCGGATTGCCGTCGCGCCTGCCGATGACCAGCGCGACATGGTCCGACGCCTCCTCGGGCGTCCGGAAGGCGACGATCTCGGCGGTCTCGCTCGCATCGACCGGCAGCCGCGCACGCGCCGCGATGTGCAGCCGCGCGGGGTCGAGCAAGCTATCGACATCGGCCGCTTCGCACGCCGTCTCGGCGTCGCCCACGGCGCCCCGCACGAAGAAGGCGGGCAGCAGTCCCGCGTGACGCGCCATCGTCATCGCTGCTGCAGCGGCGCTGTCGTCGCCGGTCGCGATCGTACGGAAGGGGCCTTTGAGCGGATTGGCGAGGTCGAGCGCGGGATCGGCGACCGCCAGCCCCGCCGCGACGGTGGTCGCGGCGTCGGCCAGCCGCACCGGTCCCGGCGCCGCCGCGACGCGCTGGTTGGTGAGCTTCAGCGTCACCGCGCGCTCGCCCGACAGCAGCAGGTCGCCGCTGCCGAAATCCGCCAGCGCCGCGTCGCTCGCGCTCTCGACCGCGATCAGATCCAGCGTGCCGACGCGCAGCGGCCAGCCGCGGCGCAGCGCGTCGATCGCCCGCGCGGCCCGGCGAGCGCCGCTATCGCTCAAAGCGCGAACTCGGTGATCAGCGGGATATGGTCCGACGGCCGTTCCCAGCTGCGCGCGGGCTGGACGACGCGGTGCGACACCGCCTTTGCCAGCAGGTCGGGGGTCACCCACATATGGTCGAGGCGGCGGCCGCGGTTCGACAGCTCCCAATCCTTGGCGCGATAGCTCCACCAGGTGAACAGCGGGGTCGGCGCCTCGATGAAGTGGCGGCCGAGGTCGACCCAGTTCGCCGCCGCCTGCAGCCGGCCGAGCGTCTCGACCTCGATCGGCGTGTGGCTGACGACGTCGAGCAACGCCTTATGATTCCACACGTCGCTTTCGAGCGGCGCGACGTTGAAGTCGCCGGTCAGGATCGTCGGCTGGTCGAGCGCACCCGACCATTCGGTCATCCGCGCATAGAAATCGAGCTTCTGCCCGAACTTCGGGTTGATCTCGCGGTCGGCGATGTCGCCGCCGGCGGGGATATAGACATTGTCGAGCCGCACGCCGCCGGGCAGCGTGACGCCGATGTGGCGCGCCTCGCCATTCGCCTGCCAGTCATATTTGCGCACCTCGGCCAGCGGCACCTTGCTGACGATCGCGACGCCGTGGTGCATGCGCTGGCCGTGCGTGACGATATGCTCGTAGCCCATCCGCCGGAACATCTCGGGCGGAAAGGATATGCATTCGACCTTGGTCTCCTGCAGGCACAATATGTCGGGGGCCTCTTCGCGCAGGAATTTCTCGACGATGCCGATGCGCGCGCGGACGCTGTTGATGTTCCACGACGCGATGCTGATGCTGTTCATGCGGTGGCTCTATCGGCGCACACGTAAGGGCGCAATGCGTTGCGGCACCGGCCCGCTCCCCCACCCGGCCTCCCCGACGATAGTAACCTAGGGAGGCCGGGTGGGGGAGCGGGCCGGTGCCGCCTGCGCCGTCAGGCGGAAAAAGCGTCCAACCCAAAAACTAAACCCCCGTTCCAGGGGCGGTGGAACGGGGGTTCAAGGTCAGCGTTCGTCACGCTCTTGAATGAAGGTGCCTGGCGATCCGGTTGGGGCAACAGGGGGAAACCCAGAACCGGGAGCCGTGTTGGCGCCTTCGAGAGTTGAAATAGCCCCGCTTCCCTGTCGCCAAGCTGAACGAAAATTCGGCGGATATGGGCGCTTTTGCAGTTCGTCGATGCCGGACGTCGGTTGGTCCGAAAAACGGCGCCGAATCCGCTGTATGGGATTCCGCGCCGTTCAGTTTCGGCTGTGGATAAGTCGCGGCTCAGCTGCCACGCCCGCGCGAACGCGGCCGCGGATCAGTCCATTTGAACGCCGAATCGGCGACCGCGACGTTGAACTTCTGGTTCGTAAGGTCGATGCGCGTGCGGTTGTTCTGCGAATCGAGCGCGACCCAGCCGCGCAGGCGCAGCCCCGCGGGGGCGCTGCCGTCGCGCATGAAGACCATCGTGATCGTGCCATATTCGGGGCGCTTGGGGTCCTTGACCTCGACACTGATCACGTCGTTGCTCGTCGTCGGCATCACCTTGGCATATTTGGTGAGGTCGCGGTCGGGGTCGAGCAGCGCACCGAGCGGCGAATTCTTCACCGGCCAGCGCTGCACCTGCTTCACCTCATAGTCGATCATCGTCAGCGAGCTGCCGTCGCCGACGATCAGCAGCGGCACGCCCTTCTGGTACTGGAAGCGAATCTTGCCGGGGCGCTTGAGGGTCAGCTGGCCCGAGAGGCGCTGGCCGTTGCGGTCGGTCTGGGTGAAATCGGCGGTCATCGAGGTCGTCGCCTTGAGGTGCGACTGCACCGCGGCGAGCGTGCCGCTCGATTGCGCGATCGCCGGCACGCCGAAGGTCAGCGCGGCCGCCGCCGCGGGTGCGAGTGCCAGCGCGGCGGCGCGCGTCAGGGTCAGGCGGGGAAAAGTCAGCGTCATAGTCTTTGGTTCCTGCATCTCTGCCCCCGCGCATCGCACCGGGGCGTTGAACGCGCCGTGAACCCGGCGGTCAGAAGTCGTTCAAGCCGCGAGCGCGGCCTTTGGTTCCGGCGGATCTCAGCGGGGCTGCCCATATTGGTCGGTCAGCACGTCGCGCCGACCGACATGATTAGGAGGGCTGACGAGTCCCTCCTCCTCCATGCGCTCGATCAGCCGCGCGGCGCTGTTGTAGCCGATGCGGAGTTGCCGCTGCAGCCAGCTCGTCGAGGCCTTCTGGCTCTCGACGACGATCTGGCACGCCTTGGCATAGATGCGGTCCTCGGCGCTGTCGCCGCCCGCCGGGGCGCCCTCCATCGCGAAGCCGCCGTCCTCGGGCTCCTCGGTGACGCTCTCGATATAATCGGGGGCGCCCTGCCCGCGCCAATGATCGGCGACCAGCCGCACCTCGTCGTCGGACACGAACGGCCCGTGGATACGCGTGATCTGCTTGCCGCCGGGCACGTAGAGCATGTCGCCCTTGCCGAGCAATTGTTCGGCGCCCGCTTCGCCCAGGATCGTGCGGCTGTCGATCTTCGACGTGACGTTGAAGCTGATGCGCGTCGGAAGATTCGCCTTGATCACGCCGGTGATGACGTCGACCGATGGGCGCTGGGTCGCGAGGATCAGGTGGATGCCCGCGGCGCGTGCTTTCTGGGCGAGCCGCTGAATCAGGAATTCGACCTCCTTGCCCGCGGTCATCATCAAATCGGCGAGCTCGTCGACCACCACCACGATCTGCGGCAGCGGCGCATAGTCGAGCGCCTCTTCTTCATAGATCGGCTGGCCGGTCTCGGGGTCGTAGCCGGTCTGGACGCGCCGCCCCAGCGACTTGCCCTTGGCGAGCGCGCCGCGCACCTTGTCGTTGTAACCCGCGAGGTTGCGCACCGACAGGCTCGACATCATCCGGTAGCGGTCCTCCATCTGCTCGACCGCCCATTTGAGCGCGCGGATCGCCTTCTTGGGTTCGGTCACCACGGGGGCGAGGAGATGCGGGATGCCGTCATAGACGCTGAGCTCGAGCATCTTGGGGTCGATCATGATCATCTTCACCTGGTCGGGACCGAGGCGATAGAGCAGCGACAGGATCATCGCGTTGAGGCCGACCGACTTGCCCGACCCGGTGGTGCCCGCGATCAAGAGGTGCGGCATCGGCGCGAGGTCGGCGATGACCGGATCGCCGCTGATATTCTTGCCGAGGATGATCGGCAAAGCACCGGTCTGCTCCTGGAACAGCGCGCTGCCGATCATCTCGGACAGCACGACCGATCCACGGTGCGCATTGGGCAGCTCGATGCCGATTACCGTTCGCCCGGGAATCGGCGCGATGCGCGCCGACAGCGCCGACATGTTGCGCGCGATATCGTCGGCGAGGTTCGACACGCGGCTGGCCTTGGTGCCCGGCGCGGGTTCGAGCTCGTACATGGTGACGACGGGGCCGGGGCGCACCGCGGTGACGACGCCCTTGACCTGGAAATCCTCGAGCACCGATTCGAGCAGGCGCGCGTTGCGCTCGAGCCCCGCCTTGTCGATCTGGCCCGTCGGTGCGGGCGGCGGCGGCGCGAGCAGGTCGACCGACGGCATCTTGTACGTCGTGAACAGGTCGGTCTGCGGCTTGGGTTTGGGTTTCGAGGGCGCGCTGCGCTGCGCCGGATCAGCGATCTCGGGCGGCGCGCGGTCGCTCGGTTCGGCGCGCGCGCGCGGGCGGATGACGCGGCCCATCAGCGACGGCGCCTTTTCATCGCGCGGAGCCGCGGGTGCGGCGGCCGGCGCGACGACGCGGCTGGTCTCGGCGGCGGGCAGGCGGAAGCGTGCCCACCAGCCGGGCTCGAGCCGCAGCGCGCGCCAGGCGAGCCACAGCCCGACGCCGACGAGCAGCAGGATCGCCGCGAAACGAACGAGCGCGGCGGCGGGATCGCCGAGCCGTGCGAACAGCGGATCGACCGCGCCGCCGACGACCAGCGCGATGATCCCGCCCCAGCCCGCGGGCAAGGACGTGTCGCTCCCCGACGCCCACAGCTGCGCGCCCAGCCCGACGAGCAGGATGCCGACCAGCACGAAGGCGATCTGGCGTTTCCAATAGGGCTGCGGCGCGGCGAGCCACAGCCGCCACGCGATCAGCCCGAGCAAGGGCAGCAGCAGCACGACCGCGGCGCCGCCTATGAACAGCAAGAGGTCGGCCGCCCACGCCCCCGCGCCGCCCATCCAGTTGGCGGGCGCGCCGCCCGCCGCGGTGTGGATCGCAGCATCGGTGCCGTCATAGGTCAGCAGCGCGAGCGTCAAAAACAGCGTGAAGGCGCCGAGCGCCACCGCCGCGGCGATCACCAGCGAGCGCGCGATACTGGCCCGGAAAACGGTGCGCCAATCGGCCTTTGCGGCGACGGGCTTGCGGCTGGCCATGCTGAAATCGGTCCCCTCTGGAATTAACCACGGCGATATGCGCACGGGGGTGACTCGCCGTCAAGCGCGGCCCCGAACCGAGCTGTGGGTTATAAAAGAGTTTCGCGCAAAGACGCAAAGACACGAAGAAGAAGATTGGGCCGCTAGGCCCCTCATGCCTCGCACGGTGCGGATGGCGCAACGTTTGAGTGGGAAGCCGCTTCGCGGCCAGCGCGACATCTTCGTGTCTTTGCGTCTTTGCGCGAAACAAAAAAGGAACCGGCCTCGCGGCCCCCGCCACGCCGCTTTTCAAGAACCGCATAGCCGTCTAGGACGAGAACGCATGACCGACATCCAGCGCAGCGACGTGATCATTTCCGGCGGCGGGCTCGTCGGGCAGACGCTGGCGCTTGCGCTCGCGCACCACGGGCTGTCCAGCATCACTGTCGATCCCGCCGATCCGGTCGCGACGATCGCGCCGGGTTTCGACGGCCGCGCCTCGGCGATCGCCAGCGCGACCTGGCAGATGTTCGAGGTGCTAGGCCTCGCCGATCGCCTCGCGGGCCACGGCTGCCCGATCCGCGCGATCAAGGTCAGCGACGGCGGCCAATCGGGCGAGCTCGATTTCGAGACCGGCGAGGGCGATCCGGCGCTCGGCACGATGATCGAGAACCGCCGATTACGGCTTGTTCTGCGCGATGCCCTCGCCGACGCGCCGCTCGCGAAGCTGATCATGCCCGCGCAAGTGGCCGACCGCCAGATCGGCCCGCATGGCGTGACGCTGACGCTCGCCGACGGCACGCAGCTTGCAGCGCCGTTGCTGATCGTCGCCGAGGGTCGCCGTTCGCCGACGCGCGACGCCGCGGGCTTCAGCATCGCCAACTGGTCCTACCATCATCACGCGATGATCGGCGCGGTGGCGCACAGCAAATCGCACGATCGCGTCGCGCACGAAATCTTCTTCCCCTCGGGGCCCTTCGCCCTGCTCCCGCTCGTCGACGATGCCGAGGGGCGCCACCGGTCGGCCTTCGTCTGGACCGTCTCGGAAAGGGACGGCCCCGGCTTCGCCAAGCTCGGCGACCGTGGCTTCACCGCCGAACTCGAAAAGCGCGCCGGCGACCTGCTCGGCACGATGGAGCTCGTCGCGCCGCGGATGACCTATCCCTTGGGCTTCCACCACAGCGCGTCGATCGTCGCCGAGCGGCTCGTGCTCGTCGGCGACGCGGCGCACGGCATCCACCCGATCGCGGGGCAGGGGCTGAACCTCGGCCTCCGCGACGTCGCGGCATTAACCGAAGTGCTCGTCGAGGGCGCCCGTCTCGGCCTCGACCTCGGCGATGCGGCGCTGCTCGCGCGCTACCAGCGCTGGCGGGGGCTCGACAGCCTGATGGTCAGCCTCGCGACCGACGGGCTCACCCGGCTGTTCGGCATCCCCGGCCGCACCGCCTCGGCGGTCCGCCGCGCGGGGCTCGGCGCGGTACAGCAGCTGCCGATGCTCAAGCGCTTCTTCATGGACGAGGCGCGCGGCGAGGCCGGCGACCTGCCGCGCCTGCTCGCGGGCGCCGAAGTCTAGGTATTTCTACCTAGGGCGGTGGCGCGCGCCCGCTAACCATGACCCCATAGCCTGTTCGGTGCGGCAAGACCGCCGCGCAGCAGGAGCCGGGACCATGTCGGCGAACAGCGACGCCCTCGAACAGGCGGTGATGGACTGGATCGCCGCGCGCACCGCAAGCGATGCCGAACCCTCGCCGCGCCGCCGCGCGCAGGCCGACCGCGCTTTCGCGCGCCTCGCCGTTTCTGCCGCCCCGCGCATCCGCTATTTCATCCGCCGCTACGGGCTGGCTTCGGCGTTCGAGGATGGCGAACAGGCCTGCGCGATCGCGCTCCACCGCGCGGCGCAAAGCTATGACCCGCGCCGCGCCGCCTTCACCACGCATATGAACTGGCAGATCCGCGCCGAATTGCAGGCGCTGCGCCATCGCCTGCATGGCGACCAGCGCCGCGCGCCGCACCGGCTTGCTGCCGAAACATTGTCGCTCGACGATCCGGCGATCCTCGACCGGCTCGTCGATCCCGATGCCGAGCTCGCGGCGGAGGAGCGTGCATCGGACTATCTCGCCGGGCGCCTAGCTGACCGGCTCGCCGACGACTGGGCGCGGCGGCGCGACGGCGAATGGCAAAGGGGCAAGGCCAAGCTCGCGGCGCAGCGCTCGCTCGTGCGCCGCCACCTGACCGCGGTCGAACCCGCGGGTCGGCTCTGCGAAAGCCACCGCCATATCGTCAGGCGCGCCTTCGCCGACATCGCGCTGCGTATCGACGCCTGATTATTGCAGCGTGGAGCGCCCGTCGTCGCCGCTCATCCGGCCGAAGAATTGCATCATCTGCACGACCAGCTCGGCGCGCGCGTCGATCGTGTCGCATTCGAGCAGCGCCTGCTTCGCCGCGCCGTCGAACGGCGCGACCTGCGCGATGCCGTTGACGAGCGTCGCATCATCGAGCTGGCCAACCGCGTTCCAGTCGACGACATAGCCCTGCCTTTCGGCAAAGCGCTTCGCCTCGCGCTCGAGGCTCGCGCGCTCGATGCTCGCGAGCACGGCGTCTTCGTCCGCGCTCTCGATCTCGGCCTCGACCTGGCGAAAGGGGGTGGTGACGTCGAGCTCGCGGCGGATGCGAAAGCGCGCGACGCCCTCGAGCACCAGGTTGAAGCGCCCTTCGTCGAGCGCCTCGACATCGACGATCTTGCCGACGCAGCCGATATCGTAAAGCGCGGGCGGCTCGCGCATTTCCTCACCCGCCAGCAGGCGCGGCTGGATCATCCCGATCTGGCGGTCGCGCACCAGCACCTCCTGCACCATCGCCGAATAGCGCGGCTCGAAAATATGCAGCGGCAGGTGCAGCCCGGGAAACAGCAATGCGCCGGGCAACGGAAAGATCGCGATCCGCTGAATGGTCAGGGGCGCAGTCTCGCCCATCAGCCGAAGAGAATCAGCGACAGGCGGCGGCGCTGCGCCGCGACCCACGGGTCCTCGAGGCCCACGGCCTCGAACAGCGCGAGCAATTTGGCGCGCGCGGCGCCCTCCTGCCATTCGCGGTCGGCGGCGACGATGTGGAGCAGATTGTCGGCCGCGGCATCGCGCCGCCCTGCGCCGATCTGCGCCGCCGCGAGGTCGAAGCGCGCCTGATGATCGTCGGGGTTCGCCGCTACCGCGGCCTCGAACGCCGCCAGCTCGCCCGCGTCGGGGGCGTCGGCGGCGAGCGCGAAGGCGCTCTTCGCCTGCGCGATTGCGGGATCGTCGGCGATCTCGGCCGGAATCATGTCGAGCAACCCCCGCGCGCTCTCGAGGTCGCCCGCGAGCACCAGCGCGCGGATCAGCCCGCCCTGCGCCGCGGCATTGTCGGGCGCGATGTCGAGGATCTGGCCGAAGATGCTAGCGGCACGTTCGCCGTCGCCCTCGGCGAGCACGCCCTCGCCCATCTCGATCAGCGGTGCGATTTCGACCGCGCGCGCACTCGCCGCGCTCTCGATCGGCAGCTGCGCGAGCAGCTGGTCGAGCATCGCCTTGATCTGGCTTTCGCTGCGCGCATTGGTCAGGTTCGCGACCGGCTGGCCCTGGAAGATCGCATAGACGGTCGGGATCGACTGGACCTGGAACTGGCCCGCGATGAAGCGATTCGCATCGACGTCGATCTTCGCCAGCACGACGCCCTTGTCGGCATAGTCGGCGGCGACTTTTTCCAGGATCGGGGTCAGCTGCTTGCACGGCCCGCACCATTCGGCCCAGAAATCGAGAATGACGAGGCTGGTCATCGACGGCTCGACGACGTCGCGGCGGAAGGCTTCGACGGCTTCCTTTTCTTGTGCGCTCAGACCCAAAGTGGCCACGGGGATACTGCTCCTGTTGGTATGTTGGGTCCGGCACCGGCCCGCTCTCATCCCGCTTATGTGGGATTTGGCCGCGATATGCCAACCCTATGCAGAAAATCGCAAACAAGGCTTGCCGACTCCGAAAGCCGGTGCTAATCGCCCGCCTCACCCGCTGGGAGCCACCCGTTTCCAGCCGCCAGAGCGGGCGTAGCTCAGGGGTAGAGCACAACCTTGCCAAGGTTGGGGTCGAGGGTTCGAATCCCTTCGCCCGCTCCAGTTTTCCTAACAATTTCAGACACTTACGCCGAATGGCGGCGTAATACGCGTCGTTACGTGGGCTCGATTTTTGCCTCGCGTAATAAGGACGTAATATGATGGGAGCGAGCTGTCGGGTGCCTCTAGGGCAGGATCGGCGACGTTGTTCGCAGAGGTCCGAACATTCTTCCGCCGATCCGACACGCCTCACATGCTCTAATCTTTCTGCTGTTTGGCCTCTTGGCGGGCGTCGCGAAGGATTTCGATGCCGCCCTTGATCGCGATCAGCGCAGTCGCAAATCCAACCAGAAGGTCCGGCCAGTTCGTACCGAGCCACCAGACGAGGACACCCGCGATCAGGATGCCGCCGTTCGAGATGAAGTCGTTGTAGCTGAAGGTTGTCGCGGCTCTGAGGTTGACGTCCGGATCCTGAATGCGCTGCAAGAGCTTCAGACAAGCATAGTTCACCACCGCAGCGACGGCCGACATGATCATCATTGTCGGACCGATCGGTTCGCTGCCTTCGAAATAGCGCCGTCCTACATCGAACAGGACGCCGGCCGCGAAGACCAGCAGCATGACACCCGATGCCGTGGCAGCACGGGTTTTCCATTTCAGGCCGTGGCTGAGCGCAACGAGGCTCAAGGCATAGACCGCGGCGTCGGACAGATTGTCGAGCCCATTGGCGATGAGCGCGCTCGAATCGCCGAGCCCGCCGGTTACGAGGAAGGCGATCGCGATAGCCGAGTTCAGGACGAGAACGATCTGGAGCGTTCGCTTTTCGCGTTCGCTCCCGGATGCTTTTTCATTCATTGCAAGCTCCTCAATCCTCACCATCCCTAAAAGGAGGCGGAACCCGCTTGGGTTCCGCCCCAGTCAGCACTCTCGGTTGCCGCCGACAGGGGGGAATGGCGGCCATCCGGGAGTGTCTCAGCCTTCGGGGCTGGGGACGCTGCTCGGGCGCGCCAGCTCTTCCTCTTCGGCCTTCGCGGTCCGTCGATGGACCAGGAGGTACAGGGCCGGCAGCACGAGCAAAGTCAGGATCGTCGACGAGATGATCCCGCCGATGACGACAGTTGCCAGCGGCCGCTGCACCTCGGACCCAGCCCCGACATTGAGCGCCATCGGTACGAACCCGAGCGACGCCACCAGCGCCGTCATCATCACCGGTCTGAGGCGGGTCAGCGCGCCTTCGCGGATCGCCTCGACGAGCGCTTTTCCGCGTTCGCGCAGATCCTTGATGAAGGATAGCATCACCACGCCGTTCAGCACCGCGACCCCGGACAAAGCGATGAAGCCGACGCCCGCCGAGATCGATAACGGAATGTCGCGCAGCGCCAGCGCCGCGACCCCGCCCGTCAGCGCCAGAGGCACGCCCGAGAAGACGATCGCAGCATCGCGCACCGTGCCGAACAGCATGAACAGCAGCCCGAAGATCAGCAGCAGCACCAGCGGCACGACGATCTGGAGGCGCTCGGTCGCGGACTGAAGCTGCTCGAATGTGCCGCCATATTCGATGTAGTAACCATCGGGCAGCACGACCTCAGCTTCGACCTTTTGCGTGAGCTCGTCGATGAACGAGCCCAGATCGCGCCCACGAACATTCGCCGTGATCACCGCGCGGCGCTTGCCATTTTCGCGGCTGATCTGGTTCGGCCCCGCCGCGAGCGATATCTCCGCCAGCTCCGAAAGCGGCACGAAGCCGCCGGCCGGAAGTGCAACGGGGAGATTGCCGAGCGACGCGAGATCGGTGCGAATGGCCTCGGGAAGCCGGACGATGACGTCGAAGCGGCGGTCACCCTCGAAAAGCTCGCCGGCCTGACGGCCGCCGGTCGCTGTCGAAACCGCATCCTGCACCGTTTCCATGCTGACACCGTAGCGCGCGAGCTTGTCGCGATCGGGCGTGACCGAGAGCATCGGCAGGCCGGTGACCTGTTCGAGCTTCACGTCCTGCGCGCCCGCAATCCCGCCCGCGACTTCCTCGATCGCCTGCCCCGATTCGAGCAATTGATCGAGGTCGTCGCCGAACAACTTGATCGCCACGTCGGCGCGAACGCCGGCGATCAGCTCGTTCATGCGCATCTTCACCGGCTGGGTGAACTCATAATTGTTCCCTGGCACCTCGTTCGCCGCCTTGTTGAGTTCGGCAACGAGCTGGTCGCGCGTCTTTCTCGGATTGGGCCATTCCTTCCGGTCCTTGAGCATGATGAAATTATCGGCGACCGACGGGGGCATCGGATCGGTCGCTACCTCGGGAGTGCCGATCTTCGCGAACACCCGCTCGACTTCGGGGAACTGCCTGATCCTCTTCTCCAGCGCCTCCTGCATCGCGATCGACTGGGTGAGGCTCGTCCCCGGAATGCGCATCGCGTGCATCGCGATATCGCCTTCGTCGAGGTCCGGGATGAACTCGGACCCGAGACTGGTCGCCGCCACGCCGCTCAGCGCGACAAGCGCCAAAGCACCAGCCAGCGCAGCCTTCGGCCAATTGAGGACGCGGTCGAGCATCGGGCGGTAGCCCTTGCCGAGCCCGCGCATCAGCCAATTTTCCTTTTCTTCGACCTTGCCGGTCACGAACAGCGCCACCGCGGCCGGAACCAGGGTGAGCGACAGCAGCAGAGCGGCGGTAAGCGCGAGGACGACGGTGATCGCCATCGGATGGAAGGTTTTGCCCTCGACGCCCTCGAGCGCGAAGATCGGCAGATAGACTGCGGTGATGATAATAATGCCGAAGATGCTCGGCTTGATCACTTCTGCGCTTGCGGAAGCGACTAGGCCGAAGCGCTCGTCGCGGTCGAGCAGGCGTCCGAGCCTGTGCTGAGCCTCGCCGAGCCGGCGGAGGCAGTTCTCGACGATGATGACGGCCCCGTCGACGATGAGGCCGAAGTCGAGCGCCCCGAGGCTCATGAGGTTTGCCGATGTCCGCGTCTGGAGCATGCCCGTCAGCGTCATCAGCATCGCGACCGGAATGACCGCCGCCGTGATCAGCGCGGCCCGGAAATTGCCGAGCAGCAGGAACAGGATCACGATGACGAGCAGCGCGCCCTCGGCGAGATTCTTCTGCACCGTCGAAATCGTCCGCTCGACGAGCGCGGTGCGATCGTAGAGCGGCTTGGCAACGACACCCTTCGGCAACGCACGCGAGGCTTCGACGAGGCGTTCGGCCGAGGCCTGCGCCACCACGCGCGGATTCTCGCCGATCAGCATCGAGACCGTCGCGAGGACGACTTCCTTGCCATTTTCGGTTGCGGCGCCTGTGCGGAGCCCCGAGCCGATCGCGACATCGGCGACGTCGGCGATCCGGATCGGAACCCCGCCGCGGGTGGTGACGATGATCTGCGACAGGTCACGCTCATTATTGGCCTGACCCGGCACGCGGATCAGAATCTGTTCGCCGCTGCGCTCGACATAACCGGCCCCGCGGTTGGCATTATTGGCCTCGAGTGCGGTGACGACATCGTTGAGCGAGAGATTGAGCGAGGCGAGCGAGGCCGGGTTGGGTGTCACATGATATTGGCGGGCATAGCCGCCGATCGTGTTGATCTCGGCGACCCCCGGAATCGTGCGCATCTGCGGCCGGATGACCCAATCGGACATCGTCCGGAGGTCTTCCGCCGTATAAGGCGTGCCGTCGGGTTTTCGCGCGCCCGGTTCGGCCTCGATCGAGAACATGAAGATTTCGCCGAGGCCCGTCGAGATCGGGCCCATTTCGGGCTCCATCCCGGGCGGAAGCTGGCCGCGCGCGGCCTGGAGCCGCTCGTTGACCTGCTGGCGCGCGAAATAGATGTCGGTCCCGTCCTCGAAGACGACAGTGACCTGGCTCAGGCCATAGCGCGAGATCGACCTGGTATAGTTGAGGTTCGGGATGCCCGCGATCGCGGTCTCGATCGGATAGGTGATGCGCTGCTCGGACTCGAGCGGCGAATAGCCTTCCGCCTTGGTGTTGATCTGGACCTGGACGTTGGTGATGTCGGGAACGGCGTCGATGGGCAATTTGGTCGCGCTCCACGCGCCGATCGCGCAGAGGAGCGCGACCACCGCGAGGACGAGCCATCGTTGCCGGATCGAAAAGCCTATGGTTCTGGCTAGCATGTTATCCTGCTCCCCGATCAATGGTCGTGGCCCGCGCCGGACTTTTCGATGTCGGCGCGAACGAGGAAACTGCCCTTGGTGACATAGGCGGTGCCGGGCTTGATGCCCGACAGGACCTCGGTCCATTCGGGCGACGAACGGCCGAGCTTCAGCATCCGGACCTCATAGTCCTGCCCGAAATTGGCATAGACCACCTTGAAGTCGCGGAAGGGCTGGATCGCCTCGGTGCGCACGGCAAGCGGCACGGTGACGGGGTTGACCATCACGCGGCCGCGCAAGGCCATGCCAGGGCGGAGCGTTCCCGAGCGGTTCGGGATGGTCGCGCGGATGAGCGCAGTGCCCGCCTCGACATTGCCGTCGGGCAGGAACTGCCCGAGCGGCGCGGTCGCGATTTCGGCGCCGTCCTGCGTCTCCACCGTCACCCGCATGCCCGGACGTATGATCGCGAGGTCGCGGGGGAAGATGTTGAAGACGACCGTGGTCTGCGCCGGGTCGGTGACCACATAGAGTGCGCGCCCGTCGGTGACGTCGCCGGGGTTGGCGTTGCGCTCGGCGATCACGCCGCCGACCGTCGCATATACCGGATAGACCTGGAGGCTCTCGCTCGACTCGATGCGCGCGAGCAGTTCCCCACGGCGGACGCTGTCGCCCACCGCCTTGGTCACCGAGACGACGCGGCCGGGGAACTGGCCGCGAATTTCGGAGCGGGCGGTCGGCGACAGTTGGACGGTGCCGTAGAGTTCGCGCATTTCGCCCACCGTCGCCGGTCCGACGACCGCGGTTTCGATGCCTCCGGCCTTGGCGGCGTCAGCCCCGATCCGCGTGCGCCCTTCGGGGTTCGCATATTTCCAAACGTGCCGCTTGCCGCCCGTCACCGCGACAACCTCGACGTCGAAGCTGTGCGGTTCGGTGACGACACCTTGCCCTGCGAGGAATTTGCCCTGCGGGCGGAAGGTGAAGCGATCGACGTCGCCGCCAAGCCGCGTGAGGGTGATGGCGAGCTGGACATCCTTCGGGTCGACCGGTTTGCCGTCCCGCGTTGCGAAAACGCGGAATTGCGGCTCGGTGCCATTCTCGAAGATTATGACCTCGACCGCGAAATCGCCATTCTTGAGCAATTTGCCACCGTTCGGGCCTTTGGCATCTTCCTCGCCTTCGCCCTCAGCGTGGCTTTCGCCTTCTTCATGCTTGTCTTCGCCCTCGGCTCCGCCACCGCAGGCAGCGAGAGGCACAGCAAGGAACAGCGCCGCAGCCGCGGCGGGAAATGGAAACTTCTTCATGGAATATTCTCCGCAAGGGGAGCCGCATCGAAGCGGCCGGTCAGGCGATCGATCTCCGCGAGCAAATCGCGGTAGCGTGTCATGGCCTCGGCCCACTGACCCTGGATCTGGATGATGACGTCGGCGGCATCCTGTACGTCGGCGAACAGGAACCCGCCGCGGGCATAGCCTTCGCGCACCTGGCCGAGCGTCTTCACCGCCTTGGGATAGACGTCGTTCATGATGCCCTCGGCCCGGACGCGTGCGGCGTCGGCATCGGCGCGCAGCGACGCGAGGCGCCGCAGCCGCTCGAGCCGGCTCGCTTCGGATTGGAACTCGAGCTGCCGCCGTTCGGCCTGCGCCCGGGCGATATTGCCCTGGTTGCGGTCGAACCGTCCGAGCGGGATCGAGATGCCGCCAAGAACGGCGACATCATTGGTCTCGCGAAGAAAGCGCGTGCCGCCCGAGACCGTATAGTCTTGGTGCGCACGGCTCTGCTCGACGACGACCTGCGCGCGGGCCCGGTCGACGGCGGCGTCGAAGACCGCCGCGTCGGCTTCGGCGAGCGGCGGATCGCGCGGATCGGGTTTCTCGATCCCCTCGGCGATAACGAGGCTGTCAGGCGTGCCGCCCCAGAAGGAGGTGAGCAATGCGCGTGCGGACTGCCGCTTCGCCTGGGCTTCCTTCAGGGCCAGTTCGGCTTCGAGAATGCGGGCATCGGCGCGCGTCTCGACGAAGAGCGGATCCTTGTAGCCGCGCACGCGCCTGATCGCTTCGGTCCGCATCTCCTTTTCAAGTTTGACGCGATCCTCTGCGATCCAGACCATCTGCTCGGCGATCTGGACGTCGATATAGGCGCGCTGCACTTCCTGGGCGATGTCGAGCCGGACGAGCCGCCACTGCGCCTCGGCGAGAACGACACCGCGCTCGGCAAGCGCCATTCGCGCCTCGCGCTTGCCCCCGCGTTCGAGCGGCTGCGAATAGGTGACGGTGAGTTCCGATTGCCGGAACAGGCCATAGCCGCCCGTCCCGACGCCATTGTCCATGTCGACCGACACGGTCGGATTGGGACGGACGCGGGCTTGCAGCTGGTCGGCGCGCGCGGCGTCGACCCCCGCTTCGCCCGCTCTAAGCTCGGGCGATGCAGCGATGGCCCGCTCGACCGCCTGGTCGAGCGTTAGCGGCTGGGCCCAAACGGACCCCGCCAGCAGCGCAGCCCCGGCCAACAGGGCGGCGCGCATATGGATATGCATGAATGATCACTCCTGAACGATTCGACTGAGCGCAGGCCGAAAAGGGGCCGCGCGGCAGGCGGCGTTCAGGCGAGGGGAGGGTTCAGGGGCGGTGCGAGCGCGCGCGAAGCGAGGCGCGTCGCGGGCAACGCAAAGTGCAGGCCGCCGGAAAAACAGGACAGATCGTCATGACCCGAAAGGGCCTGATCGGATGCGACCGGGCAATTATGGTGACTGCCGTGGAGGTCGGCGTCCTGCTGACCTTTTTGCGTGTCCTTGTCCGACGCATGGCCCGGCTCGACATGGTGCGAAAGATGCGAATCCGTCGCATGGTGCGTCATGCCCGCCATCGCCGGCGCAGCATTGTGGAGCCCGCTGAGCAGCAGGATGAACACAAGCAACAGGCGAAGGGTAGCGCCGGACATGGTCGCGCCCCTAACAGCGAATGACCCGTTCCGGAAGTCCAAAACCGGATCAATCGGTTCGCGCAGCGCGGCTCTCCGTCGACCGGGCCGTTTCGATCAGCGCTTCGAGGGCCTGCGGCATCGGCATCGGCTCGAAGGCGCTCACCCGCGCGCGACCATTATTCCCTGCGGGGAGGCGGCCGGTCAGCGAACCGAGCGGGACGAGCAGGAACCGCATTGCCTGACCGGTAGCTTCACGGGCATCGCCGAGCTCGATCGCATAGCGAAACATGTGCCAGTGGGAGGCGAGATGCGCGCCCATATAGGGCTGGCTCAATATATGTTCCCATTCCAGCGCCTGCCACGCAGCGGCTTCATCTCCGATTCGGCGTGATTCGCAAAACAGGCGATATTGCTCGCGCAGCAGCGGCTCGATGACGGCCATGCTCACGGGATTTACTGTCGGCGGCACCATCCTCTTTCCCCCTTTTTTGTGCAGGGCAGGCTCTTGCACCCTGTAGTAGATACAGGGTCAAGCCCTGATGTTCCGGCAGGACGCTGTGCCGCTCTGCGTCCGATTTACCCCCTCGTCTCACGGGAAGCATATCGCTCGAATGTCGTCCCGAACAAAGGAGGCGGGGGCCAATAGCGAAGCGATAGAAATAAGAGTGAAAGACAATTGTAGAATTATTGTGCTTAACGCGTGATTGTTCGGCCGATATCCTGTTTCTTGAGGCGCATCTGCAACTATAGAGGGGCAAGGTGCACTGCTCTCTTACCTCCATGAGATAAAATTACGGAGCCGGTTCGGGGGTTCGAAGAGTGCCGCCGAAGTTGATTGAAAATCTTCTACTTTTCACCGCGCCGTTTCGATGCTAGGGGCCGGTTTCAATGCGACGGGTGATCCTCTTCCTCCTGACCCTTCTCCTTGCATCCGGAACGGTTGCGGGGTCGCTCGCACATGCGACCGAGGATCGGGCCGAGGCGAGCCTTTTCGTTGCTGTGATCGAAGCCGGCTGCGTTCCCGCACCGGCGATCGAAGGCGCCGAAGTCGACAAGAAAAAATCCTCTCCCGGCGAAAAGCAGCAGGTGCCTGCCGCCGCTCATGGCTGCCACGGTCACCATTCGGGCGTCCCGGCGGAATCGCTGTCGGCAGCGACCGAAACGCCTGCCCCTGAAGCGCATACGCGCATCCTGACGGCCGCCTTGCCGCCCGTCGCCTATATCGGGACGTTCCGCCCTCCAATCGCCTGACGCTCTAGGTCTGCGCGTGCCCTTCGCGTGCGCTTCTCCCTGGAAACGTCAGGAGTCTCCTTTTCATGAAATCCATAGTTGTCGCCGCGAGTCTCGTGGCGCTCGTTGCAGGCTCAAATTCCGCGCCCGCCGCTGCCCAGTCGGCAGCGACGGAGCTGGTGGGACCGCCTTCTTCCGCAGGCGAGGCCGTGCGTACCGGCCCGCTTCCCGCTCGATTGTCCCTCGCGCAGGCGATGGAGGAAGCCGACGCGCGCTCGCCGCGCGTGGTTGCCGCCGAAGCCGAAGTGGAGGCCGCTCGCGGTCGCCAGCGTCAGGCGGGCTATCGCTACAATCCGACGCTCAATGTCGATGTCGAGAATTTCGCAGGCACCGGCCCCTACTCGGGCCTGAACGGTCTCGAAACGACCGTGTCGGTCAATCAGCGTCTCGATATCGGGGGCCGGCGCCGGTCGCGCATGACGCTCGCCGACGCCGAGTTTCTGGCCGCGAAGTACAAGTTGGAGATTGCACGCGCAGATCTTGCGCTCGATGTCCGCAACCAGTTCGCGACCGCTCTCGCGGCCCGCGATAGCCTCGCGCTCGCACGCGAAAATGAAGCGCGTGCCCGCGAACTCGTCCGCGTGGCACAGGCCATGGTCGATACCGGCAACGAGCCGCCGCTCCGTGCGTTCCGCGCCAATGCGGCTCTCGTTCAGGCCACCGCCGAGCTACGCACGGCCGAGGCCGAAGAAAGGACCGCCCGGCGTTCGCTCGCGGCGCTCCTTGGAAGCTCGGTCCCGCCTGCCGAGTTGATGGAAGGCGATATGTGGGTGGCACCGGAGACGGTGGACTCGCTCGCGACGCTCGACGTTCGCTTGGCAGAAACCGAGAAGCTGATTGCTGAAGCGCGGCTCCAGGGGCAGCGCGCCGATGGCCGGCTCGATCCGTCGGTCGGCTTCGGGGTGCGTCAGCTTCGCGACACCGGCGATCGCGCATTGATCGCCAATGTTTCCGTGCCGCTCCCCGTCTTCGACCGCAACCGCGGCAACATCTCGGCAGCCAAATCCGATGTCGCCGCCGCCATTGCGCGGCGCGAGAATGCAGTGGTCAATGCTCAGGCGGAGATCGCCAATGCGCAGGCCGAACTCGAAGCCGCAGAGGCCCGCCTCGCGGCGCTTGAGGGTAGCGGCATCGAGCAGGCGCGCGAAGGTGTCCGGCTCGCCGAACTCAGCTACCGCGCCGGCAAGTCCTCGCTCGTCGAATATATCGACGCGCAGCAGGCCTATGCGGCAACGCAGGCCGAACTGATCGCGGCGCGCCAGGCCCGGGCCGAAGCCCGCGCCATCCTATCGCGCCAGGCAGCCGCCGACGGCGATGCGGATCATCAGCCATGAGCGCGCCGAGCCTTCCAGTGGACGGAGGCGCCTTCGCCATCGTCCTTCCAAGTCAACAGGGGTGCGCCGCCGGTCGGCGCGCGAACCGCATCAACAGCGGAGATAGAATATGATCACCAAGGACAAGCGTCTCCTCGGCACTGTCGCGGGCGCCATGATACTCGCTGCCGTCACGGGCTTCGGCGTTGCACGCTGCACCGCCGACCCGGCCGCCGCGCCGGCTGCCGAAGGCGAAAAGGAAGCGGCGAGCGAAGCCCTTCCGAGCAGCCTCGCCATCACGCCCGAAGCGATCAAGGCCGCCGAGATCGGCGTCGAGACGATCGGCGCCGGCGGACTCGGTTCGGAAATCATCTCGCAAGCGACCGTTACCGCCGCGCCGAGCGGCGAGGCGATCGTCACCGCCCGCGCGGGCGGCGCGGTCACCCGTCTCTTCAAGCGGCTCGGCGATCCGGTCAGCGCCGGTGAGACGATCGCGATCGTGCAAAGCCGCGACGCCGCCCAGATTGCGGCCGAACGGATTGCCGCCGATGCGCGCTCGACGCTCGCGCAGAAAAATCTCCACCGCGAGAAGACCCTGTTCGACCAGAAGGTGTCGGCGCGCGTCGACTATGAGCAGGCGCAAGCCGAAGCCGCGGCCGCCGCGGCCGAAGCGCAGCGCGCGCGTGCCGCAGCGAGCGCCGCGCAGGTCACGCGCGATGGCAGCAGCGTCATCGTGGCAAGCCCGATCTCGGGACGGATCACGGCCGAGAACGCCAGCCTTGGCGCCTTCGTTCAGCCCGAAACCGAATTGTTCCGCGTTGCCGATCCCAGCAAGGTGCAGATCGAGGCCGCCGTCGGTCCGGCCGATGCCCAGCGGCTCTCGCCCGGAGACCGTGCGATCATCGAACTTCCCGACGGACGGACGATCGATGCCCGCGTGCGCGCCGTCACGCCCGGCCTGTCGGGCGACACGCGCTCGGCAACCGCCGTGCTCGACGTACCCGGGGCGCTCCAGCCGGGCTTGGCGGTCCGGGTGCGGCTGCTTCCGAGCCGCGGCGCCGAAACCGGTGGGCCGGCCCGTATCGTGATCGCGGACGAAGCCCTCCAGACGCTCGAAGGCCGCGACGTGGTGTTCGTCCGCACGAAGGACGGCTTCCGCGCGCAGCAGGTGACCGTCGGCCAGCGCAGCGCGGGCCGTGTCGAAATCCTCGCCGGGCTGAAGCCGGGCCAGATCGTCGCGACCAAGAACGCATTCCTGCTCAAGGCCGAACTCGGCAAGGGCGCGGGCGAGGAGGAATAAACCGTGATCGCGAAACTGATGGCGCTATCCGTCCGCGCGCGCTGGGCGGTACTCTTTCTCTTCCTCGTGATCGCGGGACTCGGCGTATGGCAGCTCACCAAGCTGCCGATCGACGCGGTTCCCGACATCACCAACAAGCAGGTGCAAATCAACACGATCGATCCGCGTCTCTCGCCGGTCGAAATCGAGAAGCTCGTAACCTATCCGATCGAAATCTCGCTCGCCGGCATTCCGGGGCTCGAGACGACACGCTCGATCTCGCGCAACGGCTTCAGCCAGGTGACGGCAATCTTCACCGATGAAACCGACCTCTATTTCGCGCGCCAGCAGGTGGGCGAACGGCTTCTCCAGGCGGGCGAGAATCTTCCCGACGGGGCCCAGCCGCAGATCGGTCCCGTCACGACGGGTCTCGGCGAGGTCGTCATGTACACCGTCGGCTACAAAAATCCCGACGGGAAGGGCGCCAAGAAGGTCGCGGGCCAACCAGGTTGGCAACCCGACGGCAGCTATCTGACCCCCGAGGGCGATATCCTCACCGACGAGATCGCCAAATCGGGCTATCTTCGCACGGTCCAGGACTGGATCGTCAGCCCGCAATTGAAGTCGGTCGGCGGCGTCGCCGGCGTCGACTCGATCGGCGGCTATGCCAAGACCTTCGTGGTCGAACCCGATCCGACCCGCCTCACCAGCTACGGCATTTCCTATAGCGAACTGGGCGAAGCCCTTGAACGCGCCAACCTCGCGGTCGGTGCCAACTACTATAACCGGGCAGGCGAGGCCTATCTCGTGCGCGTCGATGCACGCGTCCGCTCGGTCGACGAAATCCGCAACGCCGTCGTCGCGACGCGCGGCGGCGTGCCCGTGACGGTTGGACAGCTCGCCAATGTGAAGATCGGCGGCGACCTCAGAACCGGTGCGGGCAGCATGAACGGCAAGGAGGCGGTCATCGGGACCGTGCTCATGCTGATCGGGCAGAATAGCCGCACTGTTGCGGAGGATGTTTCGGCGAAGATCGCGCAGGTGTCGAAGACCCTGCCGCCCGGCGTCGAAGTGAAGGTGGTACTCGACCGCGCCAAGCTCGTGAACGCAACCGTCGGCACGGTTGAAAAGAACCTCACCGAAGGCGCGCTGCTCGTAGCGGCCGCGCTCTTCTTCCTGCTCGGCAACTGGCGCGCCGCGATCATCGCGGTGCTCGTCATTCCCTTCTCCTTCCTGATGATGGCGATGGGCATGAACGCCTTCCGGGTCCCCGGTAACCTGATGAGCCTCGGCGCGCTCGACTTCGGTCTGATCGTCGACGGGGCGGTGATCATCATCGAAAACTGCCTCGCCAGACTGGCGCACCGGCAGGAGCATGAAGGGAGATTGCTCAACCTTCGCGAACGTCTCGAGGAGACGATGCGCGCGAGCCAGGAGATGATCAAACCGACCGTCTTCGGCCAGGCGATCATCCTACTGGCCTTCGCGCCGTTGCTGATGTTTACGGGCGTCGAGGGGAAGACCTTCTCGCCGATGGCCATCACCATCATGCTCGCGCTCGTTGCGGCCTTCATTCTCGCGATCACCCTGGTTCCGGCGCTTGTCGCGCTGATGATTCGCGGCAAGGTTGCCGAGAAGGAAGTCTGGGCGATCCGCAAGTCGAAGGAGCGCTACCTGCCCTTGCTCGACAAGGCGCTCGCCAAGCCGTGGGCTTTCATCGCCGGCGGCTTTGCCTTCTTCGTCCTTGCGATCCCGGCGTTCGGACTGCTCGGCTCGGAATTCATTCCGCAGCTCGACGAGAAGAATATGGCGCTTGCCTCGACGCGCGTGCCTTCGGTGAGCCTCGAACAGTCTCTGGTCATGCAGCGCAACGTCGAGACGGCGATCTCGAGCCTGCCCGAAGTCGAGCTGATGTTTTCGAAGACGGGTACGGCCGAGGTGGCGACCGACCCGATGCCGCCGAACATCTCCGACGGTTTCGTGATCCTGAAACCCCAGGATCAGTGGCCGGCAGGTGTCGATTCGAAGGCCGATGTCGTCGAGCGTATCGAGAAAGCCGCTGGCGGCCAGCTCGGCCAGCTTTATGAAGTCAGCCAGCCGATCCAGCTTCGTTTCAACGAACTGATCGCGGGCGTTCGCGGCGACGTGGCCATCAAGCTCTACGGGGACGACCTCGACAAGATGTCGCTCGCGGCGAACGAGATGGTGCGCGTGCTCCAGGGCATACCGGGTGCGGGCAGCGTCAAGGCCGACCAAGTGGGCGGCGCTCCGACGCTCGACGTGAAGCTCGATCGCAATGCGATCGCGCGCTACGGTCTCTCGGTACAGGAGGTTGCCGATACGGTGTCGGCGGCGCTCGGCGGGCGGGAATCCGGCCTGCTCTATGAGGGCGACAGGCGCTTCGACATCACGGTTCGCGTCCCCGACGCGACCCGGGTCAATCTCGACGACATCCGCGCGCTGCCCGTGTTGCTGCCCTCCGAGGGCGGCAATCGCGGACAGATACCGCTCGCCCAGGTGGCGCAGATCCGGCTGACCGAAGGGCTCAACCAGATCAGCCGCGAAAATGGCAAGCGGCGCGTCGTCGTGCAGGTGAACCTCGAAGGCCGCGATGCGGGATCCTTCGTGGCCGAAGCGCAGGCGAAGATCGCCAATGTGAAGCTTCCGGCGGGCTATTACCTCGAATGGGGCGGGCAGTTCGAAAGTCTGCAGGCCGCATCGCAGCGGCTCTCGATCGTGGTGCCGCTCTGCTTCGCGGGCATCTTCATCCTGCTTTACATGGCGCTCGGCACGTTCGGGCGCGCGACCGCCGTGTTCCTCGCCGTGCCGCTTGGGCTCGCGGGCGGGGTGTTCACTCTCGCGCTTACGGGCATCAACTTCTCGGTGTCGGCGGCGGTGGGCTTCATCTGCCTTGCCGGCGTCGCGGTGCTCAACGGTCTCGTCGTCATGACGGCGATCCGCGAACGGCTCGAGAATGATGTCCCGCTCACGGAGGCAATCCGCGAGGGCATGACCGAGAAGATGCGTGCGGTGATCATGACCGGCTTCGTGCCCGCGATCGGCTTCGTGCCGATGGCGATCGCGACCGGCACGGGTGCCGAGGTGCAGAAGCCTCTCGCGACGACCGTCATCGGCGGTCTCATCGCGGCGACCATCCTGACGCTGCTCGTTCTCCCCGCGATCGCAAAAGTCGTCCTCGGGGCGAACTGGCAGCCGAAGTTCCTCAAGCGAAAAGCGGAGTCGGCGGTCCAGCCGGTCACGGAATAGGGAGAGACTGTCATGACAAAAGCATCCAAGCTCTTGCGCATCTACACCGATGAATCCGCCTTCTTCGGTGATCAGCGGGTCTTCGAGTTCATTTCCGAACTCGCTCGCCAGCAAAAGCTGGCAGGCGTTACGGTGCTCGAAGCGGTTCTCGGTTTCGGTCGCTCGGCGCATCTCCACCGCAAGCATGCGCTGGAGAATGACCGGGCGGTCGTGATCGAGATCATCGACGAGGAGCAGCGGCTCCGCGACTTTGCGGCGCAGCTGACCGAAATACCGGACATCGGGCTCATCACGCTCGAAGCGGTCGAAATCCTCGGCGGGAAATCCGCCGCGGAGCCCCCCGATGTTCAGAGCTGACCGGCATCTTGCCGGTCTACACCGCGGCGCAGGTCCCCGGCCTGCGTCGCGGACCAGCTCGTGCGAGCGAGGAGGTCTCCGATGTTCTCGGTAGGCACCTCGCTCCGCTTGCCGGTCCCGATCGGGCGGGTCTGGCGACTGCTCGTCGATATCGAGCGGTACGACGACTGGCATCCGACGCTCCGTTTCACCGATCGTCCGGGAGATGATGAGCGCGTAGGCTATGTCTATTCTCCGCGCGGGAAGCGGGGTCCGGAATTTGCATCCGAGGGGCGGATAACCGGCCTCGACTGGCTGACGGGCTTCTCCTGGCGGACAGGCACGCGCGGGCTGCTCGTCATCGAGGAGAGCTACCGGCTCGAAAAGCTCGGCCAAGGGGTGGAGGTTACCCATCGCCTGGAATGCGCGGGTCTCTTCTCATGGCTCGGCTATCCCATTCTGCGGCGGGTTTGCAGCGTTTTTCTCAAGCGCTCGAACATGGCGCTCGAACAGCAACTCCGTCGCACGACAGTTCAGTCCCGCTACGCGCGGCCAAGCGGGCGCCGCGCATGATCTTGAATTCGAAACCTGGCCGTCGGAGGCCCCTCTCAATCGCCCCCCTCACCACGGGCAGGGATTTCCGGCTGTCAGGGAGGTGCGGGAGCCGGGTCGCATCCCGCAATGGCTCCCGCACCTCATCCTGCCGCGCGTTTAACATGCGCCCGGATCGCATTGCCGACCGCCAACAGAAAAGGATGGCATCATGAGTGACCAGTTGCGGCTCGATATTCCGCTTCTCCTCCCCGAAGTCGCCGATACCGCCGACCGCTGCGTCGCGCGCCTGACGAGCGAACTCGAAGGACGCGAAGGCGTCGACAAGGTCCATGTTGTCCGCTCAAGCGACGGTTCGCCGCCACAGCTCTGCATCCATTACCGTCCGGATATTCTCCCGCTCGAACGCGTGCGGCAGCTCGCGCGCAGCGCCGGTGCCGAGCTCACCGGCCAGTATCAGCATCTCTTCTGGGATGACCTCGAAGGCGTCGGCCACGCCCGTCGCGCGCGGACGATCGGACTGAAGCTTCGCGAAATGCCGGGCGTGATCGAGGCCGAAGTCGGCGCCGCCGGTACGCTGCGCGCCGAGTTCCAGCGCTCGGAGACCTCCATCGAAATGATCAGAAAGACACTCTCGGATATGGGCGTCACTCAGAAATCGACTGCCGTCGCCGCGGCTGCCCCGGCACAAGCCGCCCACCAACATGGCGATGATGGCCATGACCATGGTCCGGATCACGCGCATGGGCCAGATCACAAACATGGCCATACGGGCGAGGATAGCCACGACCATGGCCATGATCATGGCGGCATCTTCGGCGAGCGGACCGAGCTGATCTTCGCGCTGCTGTGCGGTCTCGTCCTCGGCATCGGCTTTGCGATCGAGAAGCTCGCCGCGGCGCCGGAGTGGGTGCCGCTCGCATTCTATATTGCCGCTTATGGCTTCGGTGGCTGGTTCACTGTCCGCGAGGCCATCGAGAATCTGAAGCTCAAGCGCTTCGAGATCGACACGCTGATGCTCGTCGCCGCGGCCGGCGCTGCCGCGCTTGGTGCGTGGGCCGAAGGCGCGCTGCTCCTCTTCCTCTTCAGCCTCGGCCATGCGCTCGAACATTATGCCATGGGCCGCGCCAAGCGCGCAATCGAGGCGCTTGCGGAGCTGGCGCCGCAGACCGCGACGGTGAAGGATGCCGACGGGACGGCTCGCGAAGTCCCGGTCGAGCAGCTGGCGATTGGCGACACCGTCATCGTCAAGCCCAACGAGCGTCTTGCCGCCGACGGCTTCGTCGTCGTTGGCCGCACGGCGATAGATCAGGCTCCGGTGACCGGCGAGAGCGTCCCCGTCGACAAGGAACCGGTGGCCGATCGTGCGCAGGCCGCGGCAAAGCCCGATGCACTCGACGCAAAATATCGCGTCTTCGCGGGCACCATCAACGGCTATGGCGCGATCGAGATCGCGGTAACCCGTCTTGCGGCCGATACCACGCTCGCTAAGGTCGTGAAGATGGTGAGCGAGGCGGAAACGCAGAAATCGCCGACCCAGCGCTTCACCGACAAGTTCGAGCGCATCTTCGTGCCGAGCGTGCTCGCGCTTGTGTTCGTCCTGCTCTTCGCCTGGGTCGTTGTCGACGAGCCGTTCCGCGACAGCTTCTATCGCGCCATGGCGGTCCTTGTCGCGGCAAGCCCGTGCGCGCTCGCGATCGCGACGCCGAGTGCCGTCCTGTCGGGCGTTGCGCGTGCGGCGCGCGGCGGCGTGCTGGTCAAAGGCGGTGGCCCGCTCGAAAATCTCGGCTCGCTGACCGCGCTGGCGTTCGACAAGACGGGAACGCTCACCGAAGGAAAGCCGCGCATCACCGACGTCCTGCCGGCCAGCGGCGTGCCGAAGGAGGAACTGCTGCGGATCGCGGTGGCGGTCGAGCGGCTGAGCGATCATCCGCTTGCCGCTGCCATCGCGCGCGATGGCGAGGCCATGCTGACGTCGACGCGCGTACCGGTGGCGGACGACCTTAACAGCCTGACGGGTCGCGGCGTCACGGCAAAGGTCGAGGGCGAAACCGTCCTGATCGGCAAGGCCGAAATGTTCGGTGCCGACGGCATCGCGCCGATCGGCGGCGAAGTGGCGGCTGCGATCGCCGGCCTCCGCGAGCAGGGCCGCACGACGATGGTCGTTCGTATGGGCGACCGCGATCTTGGCGCGATCGGTCTGATGGACACGCCGCGCGAAGCGGCGCGCACCGCGATCGCCAAACTGCGCGAGCTCGGCATCGGCCGGATGATCATGATTTCGGGCGATCACCAGAAGGTCGCGGAATCGATTGCCGCCGAGGTCGGGATCGACGAGGCCTGGGGCGACCTGATGCCCGATCAGAAGGTCGACGCCATTCGCGACCTCAAGGCGCAGCAGCCGGTCGCCATGGTCGGTGACGGCGTCAATGACGCACCGGCGATGGCGAGCGCCACCGTCGGGATCGCGATGGGCGCCGCGGGGTCCGATGTTGCCCTCGAAACCGCCGACGTCGCGCTGATGGCCGATGACCTCGCTCATCTGCCGTTCGCGATCGGACTTAGCCGCCAGACGCGCCGCATCATCCGCCAGAATCTGGTGGTCAGCCTCGGCGTCGTCGTGGTCCTCGTGCCGGCGACGATCTTCGGACTCGGAATCGGTGCGGCGGTCGCGGCGCACGAAGGCTCGACCCTCGTCGTCGTCGCCAACGCGCTTCGCCTGCTCGCCTATCGCGATCGCAGCATGGGCTGAGGGCGCACAGTCGCGGTGGGATCGAACCGGAAGGGGGAGAGAGGATGAACTTCAAGAATATCTCGGCCTGGTCCATCCGGAACCCGATCCCGCCGCTCGTCATGTTCTTCGGTCTGACGGTGGCGGGCATCGTCTCCTTCCTCATGATGGGGGTCCAGAGCGATCCCGACATCGATTTTCCGGGCGCCATCGTCATCATCGCCCAGCCGGGCGCCGCGCCCACCGAACTCGAAACGCAGGTCACGCAGCGTGTCGAGGCGGCGGTGCGGACGATCGAGGGGATCGACGAGCTCAATTCGACGGTTACCGAAGGCCAGTCGCAGACCTTCGTCCAGTTCGCGATCGGCACGCCGATCGACCGGGCGGTGACTGACATTCGCGACAAGATCACCCAGATCCGCAGCAACCTGCCGAACGGCATCCTCGAACCGCAGGTTATCCGCCTCTCTACCTCGGGCAACACGCTTGCCTATTGGTCGGCTTCGGCCACCGATATGACGCTCGAGGAATTGAGCTGGTATGTCGACAATGTCGTCGCGAAGCGGCTGATCGCGGTCCCCGGCATGGGCGACGCCTATCGCCGGGGCGGCGTCAGCCGCGAAATCCGCGTCATCCTCAACCCCGAACGCATGCGCGCCTACGGCCTTACCGCCGCCGCGGTGAACACCCAGCTCGTCCAGCTCAATGTCAATGCGGCCGGCGGCCGGATGGAGGTCGCGGGCTCCGAGCAGGCGGTGCGTATCCTCGGGAACGCGAGCAGCGCCAACGCGCTCGGCGAGACGCTAATCTCGGTCGGGACGAACCGGACCGTGCGCCTCGCCGATATCGCCGAGGTCAAGGATCTCTACGCCGAGCAGCGCTCGGTCTCGAAGCAGGACGGGCGGCAGGTGCTGACCTTCGGCTTCGAGCGCGCCAAGGGCGCCTCGGATGTGACCGTCTATGACGCTGCGGTCGAGGAGCTGCGAAAACTCGAGAAGGAAAACCCCAAGGTCAAATTCACCGAGCTGTTCAGCGATATCGAATATACCAAAGGCCAATATCATTCGGCGATCAATGCGATGGTCGAGGGCGCGATCCTCGCGGTCGTCGTCGTCTTCCTTTTCTTGCGCGACTGGCGGGCGACGTTGATCTCGGCGCTCGCCATCCCGCTGTCGGCGGTCCCGACCTTCCTGTTCATGGACCTCATGGGCTTCTCGCTCAACATGATGACCTTGCTCGCGCTCAGCCTCGTTGCCGGCGTGCTGGTCGACGATGCGATCGTCGAGATCGAGAATATCGTGCGCCACATGCGGATGGGCAAATCGGCCTATCAGGCCTCGATCGATGCGGCCGACGAGATCGGCCTCGCGGTGCTCGCGACAACCATGACGATCGTCGCGGTGTTCCTGCCGGTCGGGCTGATGCCGGGCGTCGCCGGGCAATATTTCAAGAATTTCGGACTGACGGTCGTGGCCGCGGTGCTGATGAGCCTCGCGGTCGCGCGCATGATCACACCCATGCTCGCCGCCTATTTTCTCTCTGCGCAGGGTCCGCAAAAGCATGGCGAGGGCCCGCTGATCGACACCTATATGCGCATCTTGCGCTGGAGCCTCGACACCAGCGGGGCCGCTGCCGCGCGTGCGCGCGGCGGGCGCTGGAAATGGCTCGGTTACATCAAGGACCATCGCGTCTGGGTGGTCGGCATCGGTGTGCTGGCGCTCTTTGCGACCATTTTCAGCTTCTCGCTGCTCCCGATGACCTTCCAGCCGTCGATCGATTCCGACACGAGCCGCGTGGCCATCCAGCTCGCCCCGGGCGCAACGCTCGAACAGACCGAGGCAGTGGCCGACGAGGTGACCGATCTCATGAAGCGCGACCCGCTCGTCGAATCCGCCCTGTCGCGGATCGATGTCGGCACGGCGACGGTCTATCTGAAATTGCGCAAGGACCGCGAGCTGACCTCGACCGAGTTCGAAAAGGACCGCGCGCCGCGGCTAGCGCAGGTTCCCGATGCCCGAATCAACTTCCAGTCGCAGCATGGCGGCGGCGGCGGCAGCAGCCGCGACATCTCGATCACGCTCGGCAGCGACGACCCGAAGAAGCTCGAAGATGTCGGCAACCGGCTGCTTGCCGAGATGGCCCGCGTGAAGGAAATCCGGTCGCCGCGTGTCGAGGGCAATCTTCAGCGCCCCGAGATCGTCATTCGCCCGCGCTTCGCGCTCGCGGCGCAGCTCGGCGTGACGACGCAGGCGCTCAGCCAGTCGATCCGCGTCGCGACATTGGGCGAGATCGACCAGAATAGCGCGAAATTCTCGCTGTCCGACCGGCAAATCCCCGTTCGCGTCGCGCTTGCGGAAACCGCGCGCGAGCGGCTCGATACGCTGCGCAATATGCCTGTTCCGACCCGGAACGGGGGAACGGTGCCGCTCTCGGTTGTGGCCGAGATCGGCTTCGGCGCCGGCCCGACCCAGATCAATCGGACCAACCAGGTGCGCCAGCTCACCATCGGGGCCGACCTGGCTCCGGGTCTCGTGACCGGTCAGGCGATGGACAAGGTCGAGGCGCTGCCGGCGCTCAAGGCGCTGCCCGCCGGGGTCACGCGGCTGGTACTCGGGAGCGCCAAGTGGCAGGCCGAGATGCTGCGCAACTTCGCGATCGCGGTCGTATCGGGGATTTTTCTCGTGCTCGCTGTGCTGATCCTACTCTATCGCAAGATCATCCCGCCCTTCGTCAACATGGGCTCGCTTCTGCTCGCCCCGCTCGGCGGGGCGGTCGCGTTGCTGCTGACGGGCTATCCGCTCTCGCTTCCCGTGTTCATCGGCGTGCTGATGCTGCTCGGTATCGTCGGCAAGAACAGCATCCTTCTCGTCGACTTCGCGATCGAGGAAATGGCGTCGGGGGTGCCGCGCGACGAGGCGATTGTCGACGCCGGACACAAGCGCGCGCAGCCGATCCTGATGACCACGGTCGCGATGGTCGCGGGCATGATCCCGACCGCGCTGTCGCTCACCGGCGACGGCGCATGGCGCGCGCCGATGGCGGTCACGGTGATCGGCGGGCTCATCCTGTCGACGATGCTGACACTGCTGATCGTGCCGGCGTCCTTCAGCCTCGCGGCGGGCTTCGAACGCCGGATGGTCCCGCGCTTGCGCCGCTGGTTCACGACGGGCGGCGCGCACGCCGACCCATCGCCTGCGGGCGTCACCGACATCGGCGCGGGGCAAAGCCCGGCGGCCGATCGATAGAGGAGTTAAGCTGATGGAGTTCGAGCGGGAGCATGACCTCCCCTATAGTCCGGAGCAGATATGGGCGGTCCTCGGCGATTTCGAGAACCACCGGATCTGGAATCCCTATGTCCGGATCGAGCAGCTTGCCGAGGACCCGATCGCGATCCGCTATTCGATGCGCATGGATCCGCACAAGCCCAAGTTTCTCGAAGTCTCCGCGGCGGTGCTCTCCGCGCGCCCGGGCGAGGAGCTGATACTCGACGTCAAGCCGAGCTTCATCCTCCAGTTCGAGGAGAGTTATATCCTGACGCCGACGGCGAGCGGGACGAAGTTCGTTCACCGCTATCGTTGCCGCGGGCCCTTTGCCTGGCTCCGGCTTCCCGGCATCAAGACCAGCTTCCAGCGAATGATCGCGTCGATCGACGGCATCCTGCTCAGCTACCTCAAGTCCAAATACAGCAAGCCGCCACCGCCGCCGCGACGGCCCAAGTCCAAGTTCAAAGGTGGCCGGCGATGACGAGCTTTCCGCTGCTCGCGCCGCACAAATGGCGTCCGCTCGGCGCGGCCTGGGCAATCGCCCTCCTGTCGAGCCTGGCCGTCCTCTTCGTCGGCGAGGTCATGGGCCAGGCGCCGTGCGACCTCTGCTGGTTCCAGCGTAGCTTCATGTTCCCGCTTGCGATCATTCTCGGCATCGCGGCGTTCAGGTCGGACCGCGCCATCGTTCCTTATGGGCTGGCGCTGGCTGCGGGCGGTGGTCTCGTCGCTTTCTATCATAGCCTGCTCTACGTCGGCGTCATTCCGGCCCCGATCGTCCCCTGCACCGGCGGTCCATCATGCTCGGGAGAGAGCATGGCAATCGGAGGCGTGCCGCTGCCCCTCCCGTCGCTGACCGCGTTCGCGCTCATCCTCACCCTCTTGCTCAACTTCCAAAGGAGACTGAAATCATGAACAAACGCATCGGAGTGGTGGCCACGCTTGTCGTTTCCGCACTCGCTTTCACCGGCGGCGCGATGCTCTACAGCGGAACCGCCGAGGGCGAACCCACGAAGAAGGTCGTGGCGGGGCCCGTCGACAGCCTCATTCGCCCGCATTCGCCGATCATCGGACCGAAAAATGCCCCGGTCACCATCGTCGAATTTTTCGACCCGTCGTGCGAGGCCTGCCGCGCCTTCTATCCCACGGTGAAGGGCATCGTTGCCAAATATCCCAAGGATGTGCGTCTCGTTATGCGCTACCTGCCGCTGCACCCCGGCTCGGCCGAGGCGATCGTGATCCTCGAAGCCGCCCGCGTCCAGGGCAAGCTCGAGCCGGTGACGGCCGCCCTGCTCGAAGCGCAGCCCGAATGGCACGACGGCAAGATGGACGGTGCCTGGGCGGCCGCCGAGAAGGCCGGCCTCAATGTCGCGAAGGCGCGCGCGATGCCGACAACCGATGCGATGGCCTGGATGGAGCAGGACATCGCCGACGCGCGTGCGGTCGGCGTCCGGGGCACGCCGACCTTCTTCGTCAATGGCGAGATGCTCGTCCAGCCGAGCCCCGAACAGGTCGAGGCCCGAGTCCAGGCCGCGGTAGCGGCAAAGGGCAAATGAGGGCCCGCACCCGTCCCGCTTCGTCCACGCGGGACGGGTGCCCACCATGCGGCGCGATACTGTCTCTCCCGCCATCGGCCTGTCGCATGGAGACGCCGGGTCACCGTCCGATCGGCAGCATCGGAGCCAATATTCACAGCGCATTCAAACATGAAGGGGGATTTTGAACGCCACGAAAAGGAGAGACTGACATGCGAAAACTGATGACGATCGCGGCCGCGATGCTCGCCTTCGCGCTCCCCGGAACAGCGCTTGCCCAGCACCATGGCGATCGCGGGGGATATAGCCGCGGACATGACGCGCCACGTGGTCATGACCGCGACTATCGTTCCTCACGCCACGGCGTGCCCAATTATGGCTATGATCGTGGCTATCGTGGCTACGATCCCTACTACCGCGGCCATGATCGCCGCTATGAACGGCGGGACCGCTACGAGCGGCGCTATCAGAAGCGCCGGATGCACCACCATCACCGCGGGCGTCACTGGCGCGGCTAGCCGCGACCGCGCGGGCCGGGCGAGAAACTACCGCTTCGCCCCATAGATTGAAATCGAGCCGGTCGGCGTCGGGATGACTCTCATCTCTTCGACCGCCTCGAAACCCGCGGCTTTAAGGATCACCGGGACGCAGCCCTTAGCGTTGGGTTCGGTATATTCGAACCCGTCGAGCAGCTGGATCTGTCGAAAAAGCATGCGCATCAGCAGCGAGCGCTGCTCGCCATAGTCGGCTATGAAAAGGGTCCCGCCCGGCCTCAGGAGCCTGAACATCTGCGCGGCAATCGCTTCCTTAACGGCCATCGGGCACTGGTGAAGGACCAGGCTCGATACGATCTTGTCGCATTGCCGGAGTGCGTCGATGCCGTCCAGCTCGTCGCCCATAGCCTCGAACCATCGAATCTCGGCATCGGCAACCTCAGCCTTGGCGCGCGCGATTTCCAGCACGGCGGGGTCGGGATCGACCGCCAGAACGATGCTCTCCGGCGCCGCCTGCTTGAGGGCGATCGCAAAGGTTCCCGTGCCGCACCCGATATCGACGATCCGCTCGCCCGGCCGCGGTTCGGCGAAGCGCAGCAAGTCGCTTCGCCATCTTTTCTCTCTGGTCATGAGGGCTATGGCGGCATCGTAGCGGTCGAGCGATCCGCTCTTGCCGAGTGCCGGGACGAAGTCTCTGTGTGCGTCTGACATGATGCGCCTCTACCAGGCGCGATCACGCACCGGCTTGAACGGAGAGGCTATGATTCGATGAAAAGGTCGCTTGCCCGGATACCGAACATCGCCTTGATCGTGCGGGCGAAATGCGCGCTGTCGCTGAACCCTGCCATGTGTGCGGCCTCGGTCGCGCTGCGGCGCATTCCCAATTCGTCGAAGGCGATAATCAACCTTCGCCAGAGCACAAAGCGCTGGAAGGGCATGCCGATCTCGGCGGCAAAGAGATGCCGGAAGCGGCCGAGCGAAAGGCGGCTCTCCTCCGCCACAGCCGCGAGACGGACAGAGCCCATGGGGATCAGGCGGTCAATCGAGGCGGCGGCGCGGGTGATGCGCGGATCGAGCGGGGGTCGGGCGCCTCGCGTGAGCCAGTTTTTCCAGAAGGACCGCTGTCCCGGCAGCGCGACATGAATCGGATCGGAGCAGATCAGCCGGTCTTTCAGATCTACCGGCGGACCGAAGACCACTGTCGGCTCGACGAACCATAATTCAGCCGTGGGCGCGGGGAGCAGCCGGTGCACGGTATCGGGTTCGATGAGCAAGCAACGCCCCGACAGGCGCGCGCCATCAGCATCGACCACGGTAAGCGGCTCGGCACAAAACACTGCCTGCGCCGCAAAATGGCGGTGCGCGGCGGCATCGCCAACCGAACCCGACCAGAGAGCATGATAGTCGCCGAGGCTAAGTCGGCCGTTCCAGTTGGACGTTTCGGGCATCGGGTCGCAATAGCAGGCCTAACTCGTGTGCGTAACGGGCGCCGGGTAAGCACTCTGGCTCGGAGGCTCTTTTCGGAAGCCGTCTTACGGCCAAGGAGGAGTGCGCCGACCCCGTGATGATTCCCCTCATCGACCGGGCGCTGTCTCGATGCGGCGATGTTGCCGACTGTTGTAACGATAGCCGATCCAGAGGATTGCAAGCGCGAGAAGCTGGAGCAACAACGGTTCGAGCGAAGGAAATATCCCCATCGCCGGGAAGCGGGGAAAATGAGCTAGCGGGGTGATGCCGAGGAGGCCGGCTTCCTGTAGCGCGCCCGCGCCCTTGCCGGCCAGGACAACCGCGAGGATAGCGATGAGCGAAGAGCTGTAAGCGAAAAATCTTCCGATCGGCAGGACCCGGCTGTAACGAAGCATGACCCATGCGATTGCTGCCAGGATCACCACTGCGGTTCCGGCTCCGGCGGCGATCGCGCTGCGGCTTCCTTGCGCGGCGAGAGCTGCGAAAAACAGGATGGTCTCAAAGACTTCCCGATAGACCACGAGGAAAGCGAGCCCGAACAGGAACCAGGCCGAGCGACGTGAAAGCGCTTTGCCCATCGCTTCGCGAATATAGCGCTGCCAGCTCTCCGCATGTGACTTTCCGTGCATCCAGATGCCGACCCAGACGAGAACGACTGCGGCGAAAAGCGAGCCAAATCCCTCTGTCAACTCGCGGTTCGCTCCGCTGATCGAGATTGCATAGGTCGCGACTGCCCAGGTTGCGCCGCCGGCTGCCAGGGCTGCGATCCAGCCGCCATGGACATAGGGTAGGACCTCAGGCCGTTCGGCCTTTCGTAAGAAAGCGATCATCGCCACGATGATCAGAAGCGCTTCGAGACCCTCGCGCAGCAAGATGGTAAGCGCCCCGACAAAGGTCGATGCGTCGCTGGCTGCATCGGGAGACAGTGCAGCTTCGGCATCGGCGAAAAGGGTTTCGACTGCGGCGGCTTTACCCGCGACCGCATCGACCGGCACACCTCGCGCGATGGACACGCGATAATCGGACATCGCGGATTCGATTTGCGCCATAAGGGCGGAATCGCGCGTCGTCAGGATCGGCTCAATCGGTTCGAAACCGTCGAGATAGGCGGACAGCGCGAGACGCTCTGCCTCGCTCCGATTTCCCTTGCGGTACGCGGCAAGGCTTTGCGCCAATTTGTCACGGGCAACCGCAAGCGTCGCGGGCGAAGCGGTTGTCAATGCTTGGGGATCTGAGCGCAAATAGGCGGTAAGCGCGTCGGCCTGCTCCGATCCCAGCCCACGACCAAGCACTTCCGGGCTGAGACTCGTGAAGGCTTGCAGGTCGGGGACCAGTTCGCGCGCCGCAGGGGTCTGGTTCCAGACACGCCGGCCGGCTGCGACGTCGCGAAAGGCAAATCCACCGGCATAGGCTGCTACCGCCCAGCGGTCGTCGGAGGGCAAATGGGCAAAACTGGGCATGGACGTGCCTTCGAGCCCCTGTCCTATCACCTGATAGAGCGCGAACAGACTGCGCTTGCGAGCGCGTCCGGCGTCGGTGAAATCGATAGGTGCCGGGTCGAGCCCCTTGGCCTGAGGTCCATTGCCATCGCCGCGCGCGCCGTGACAGCTGGCGCAATTTTCCAGATAGACTTGGGCTCCGCGCCGGGGATCTGGAGCGTTGCGCGGCGCGAGGGGCACAGGGTAGGCGGCGAGGAGGTCCGCCGCGAGTCCGCGCGCCTGGCCAGCCACCTTGCCGGGGTCCGCCTTCGATGCGATCGCCGTCTGGAGTTGTCCCGCTTCACTGACAAGGCGAGCCCGCGCCGGGGATACCGGAAGCGCTTCGATCCCCTTGCGAACGGTGGCGGAAAACTCGGTCATCTCGGCATATTCGACCGTGCTCGTCACCGCGCCATTCGAGACCGCTCCACCATAGTCGACCGCAACATAGTCCAGCAGGCGCCAGATGGTCTGGACTTCGCCGGCATCAGTGCGGGCCTGTGCCGTCGGCACGACGAGGCCGCAGATTGCAGCGAGCGCGATCAGCAGAGAGAGAAAGCGGCGGGCGGGGGGCATTGGCCCTATTGTCCGGGCACAGTCGACAGTTCGCGCAATTCGGTCCGCGCGCTGCGTAGAATCTCATAGGCCGAATGCAGGAAAAGCGTGGCAATGATGGCGGCGACTGCAAGGTCGGGCCAGGCTTGCCCGGTCCATGCGACGAGGCCGGCGGCGATGATCACCGCCACATTGGCGATCGCGTCGTTGCGGCTGAACAGCCACACCGCCCGGACATTGGCGTCGCCTTCGCGGAACCGCGAGAGGACCGCGGCCGAGGTGAGGTTGACGAGGAGGGCGGCGGCGCCGATGCCGCCCATCAGCTCGGCTTCGGGCGGAACCGCGGTCAGGGCACGCCACAGCGCGACGCCGATGACCCCTATGCCAAGCGACAGCAGGAACAGGCCTTGGGCTAAGGCGATACGCGTGCGGGCGAGCGCAGTCCAGCCTATCGCGACGAGGCCGGCCAACGTGATCGTGCCGTCGCCGATAAAGTCGAGCGAGTCGGCTTTCAGCGCCTGGCTGTTGGCGATGAACCCGCCGACGATCTCGATCGCGCCGAAGCCGAGATTGAGAATTACGACGATCCACAAGGCCCTTCGATAGGCGGGATCGCGTTCGGCCCTGACGGTGTCGCCCGTGCAGCCGCAATTGCTGTCGTTGCTCATTCCCCTGTTCTACATTCTACAGTAACTGTAGAAGCAAGCTGAAATCGAAACGAGACTGAGAGGAAGGGAGATGGCGCGCGACACGCGGCTGCCGATCGGCGGCCTGGCGAAACGCACCGGCACCAAGGTAAACACGATCCGCTTCTATGAGGATATCGGATTGCTGCCTTGCGCAGCGCGCACAGCCTCTGGCCGGCGCACCTACGGGGATGAGGATGTCGGGCGCCTCGCATTCATCCGCAATGCCCGCGGCCTCGGCTTTTCGATCGATGAAATCCGGTCGTTGACGGCGCTGGCCTTGGGGCCGGGGCAGGACTGCGCCGAAATCCGCGCAGTTGCGGCGCGTCACCTGCTCGATGTCGATGAAAAGCTGGAACGGATGGCGCGGCTCCGTGCTGAACTTGCCCGTATCGTCCAGCTCTGCGATGGCGGGCCGGTGTCGGATTGCCGGGTCATCGAGGCCATCGCCGCCGGAAATGCCTAGCCGCCGCGCTATCGGGACTGTCGGCGGCTTGCGGCTCAGCCGCAGCAACTGCCCTTGCCGCCGTCAACCTGTATTGGCGGGCAGGGTACCGTGCCATAGGAACAGAAGACACAGCAGTCTCCTGGCAGCGGCTTGAGCAGCGCGCCGCATCCCTTGCAGTCGTAGAAATACTGACACGCATCGGTGGGCATGATTTCGTCGGCGATTTGACCGCAGAGCGGACACGTCAGCGTCGATTGCAGGACCGGCGAGGGATCAAGCATAGCGATAGCCGAGCCAGAGGAGGACGGCGGCGAGGAGCAGTCCGATCAGGGTCACAAAGCGCAGCGACGCGGGCACGCACAGGCCATCGGCGCCGCAGCGCGCCGCGCGCATCTGCTGGCGCGCCAGCAGGACGCCACCGGCGACGAGCGAAATTGCGCCGAATGCGACGAACCAGAGCCGGTAGGGCGCGGCCGGGACCGCTATGCCGACGAGCCAGGCGGACCCGAGCCCCGCCGAGGCCAGCAGCATGGGGAGGGCGCAGCAGGTGGCTGCGAGAAAGCCCGATGCGATCCCGCCAAGCGCCAGCGAAATGGCCCCAAATCCTTTTGGACGCCTTGCATCTCCAGCCAAATTCAAACTCCTTGTTTCGCGGTAGCGGCAAGTCTACCATCTGTAGTGACTACAGATGCAAGCGGAATCGCAATGGCCCCCTCAAGCACCATCCCCATCGGCGAGCTTTCTCGGCTTACCGGCTGCAATATCGAGACGATCCGCTATTATGAGCGCATCGGCATTCTGCCCGCGCCGGTCCGGTACGGGCGATTTCGCCGTTATGATTCAGCTGGTGTGCGGCGCCTTGCATTTGTGCGCCGCGCGCGCGAACTGGGGTTTCCCCTCGATACGGTCCGGACTTTGCTCCTTCTTGCCGAAGGCGGCGGCCATAGCTGCGATCAGGCGCGCCATATGGCCGAGAGCCAGCTTGCCGACGTCCTCGCCAAGCGCGCCGACCTCGACCGGATGGCCGCTGTCTTGGGCGATCTTGTCGAGGCGTGCGGCGCCGGCGATGCCGGGGGCTGCCCGCTTCTGGAGGCGCTGTCCGACTAGGTTCGAGTACAGCCGTCTTCCGCCAGCGCCCCAAAGCAGCCATTGCGCGCGGCAACTAGGGCCACCGCGCGCAATGGCGGCGCGTTACGGCGCCTTGTCGAGCTTGGTGATCGTCCCGGCCTTGCCGTCCCAATTGAGCTCGAACGCGACCTTGTCGCCGACCTTGATGTCCTTCAGCAGCTCGGGTTTCGCCGCAAAACCCATCGTCATCGGCGGCCATTCGAGTTCGGCGATCGCGCCATGATCGAGCGTGACCTGGCCTTTTGCCGTATCGATCGCGGTCACGGTCGCCGTGCCCTTGCCATGCTTCGTTTCGGCCGGGGCCGCCATGGTCCCTGTGTCATCGGCCATCGCGGCCTTTTCTTCCGTCTTCGGTGCTTCGCCTTGCTTGCCGCAGGCGACAAGTCCAGCGCCGAGCGCAAGGCTGAGCGTAATCGCAGTGAGTTTATTCATGTCGTTTCTCCTTCGGGTTGGACGGGATGAGCCGCACGCCTTCGCATCAGCAGATAGGCGGCGGGAATGATAAGCATCGACAGCAGCGGCGCGGTGAGCATGCCGCCGATCATCGGCGCGGCGATGCGGCTCATCACTTCGGAGCCGGTGCCGGTCCCGACGAGGATCGGGAACAGGCCCGCGAGGATAACCGCAACGGTCATCGCCTTCGGGCGGACGCGGAGCAGCGCGCCTTCGCGAACCGCGGCCAATATGTGGCCGTCGCTGCGATCGGCGAGCGCATGCTTGAGATAGATGAGCATGACGACCCCGAACTCGGCGGCAACGCCCGCAAGCGCGATGAACCCGACCGCGCTCGCGACCGACTGGTTATAGCCAAGCAGATAGAGGAGCCAGAGCCCGCCGGTGAGCGCAAAGGGCAGGGTCGCCATGATGAGCAGCGCCTCGTCCCAGCGGCGGAAGGTCAGGTAGAGCAGCAGGAAGATGATCGCGAGCGTGACCGGCACGACGACCTTCATCCGCTCGGTCGCACGAACGAGGAACTCGAACTGCCCGGTGTAGGAAACGCTGACGCCGGGCGGCAGATCGACATCGCGCGCGATCGCCCGCTGGATGTCCTGCACGAGGCCCTGCAAATCGCGGCCGCGGCTGTCGACGTAGATCCAGGTCACCGGGCGGCCATTCTCGCTGCGCAGCATCGGCGGCCCGTCGCTGACCTTGACTCTGGCCACCGTGCCGAGCGTGATCTGCTGGCGCGACGGCGTCAGGACCGGAAGGCTCGCGAGCTCGCCGATACTGTCGCGCAGCTCGCGCGGGTAGCGGACGCTGATCGGATAGCGGGCGAGCCCCTCGACCGTCTGGCCGATCGTCTCGCCGCCGATCGCGCCCGAGACGATCGCTTGCACGTCGGCGACATTGAGGCCGTAGCGTGCTGCGGCGGCGCGATCGATGTCGACATCGATATAGCGCCCACCAGTCAGCCGCTCGGCCAGCGCCGACGCTACGCCGGGTACGGTCTTGACGACCGCTTCGATGCGCTTGGCGGTGCGATCGATCCCGGCAAGATCCGAGCCCGCGACCTTGATGCCGACCGGGCTCTTGATCCCGGTCGCAAGCATGTCGATGCGATTGCGGATCGGGGGAATCCAGAAATTGGCGAGCCCCGGAACCCGGACCCGCGCGTCGAGCTCCTCGATCAATTTCTCCTCGGTCATGCCGGGGCGCCAACGGTCCTTCGGCTTGAAGCGGATCGTCGTCTCGAACATCTCGAGCGGCGCGGGGTCGGTCGCGCTGTCGGCCCGCCCCGCCTTGCCGAACACGCTCTCGACCTCGGGCACGGTCTTGATCAGTCGGTCCGTCTGCTGGAGCAGGCTCGATGCCCTTGCGGCCGAGATGCCGGGTAGCGCCGAGGGCATGTAAAGGAGGTCGCCTTCGTGCATCTGCGGCATGAACTCGCCGCCGATCTGGGTCATCGGCCACAGGCTGGTGGCGAAGACGAGGCCGGCGATCACGAGCGCTTTTTTCGGCCGTTCGAGCACCCAGTCGAGTGCCGGGCGATAGATGCGGGTCAGCCAGCGGTTGACCGGATTACTCTGTTCGGCGGGTATCTTACCGCGGATCAGCCAGCCCATCAGCACCGGGATGAGCGTGATCGAGAGGATCGCGGCGGCCGCCATCGCATAGGTTTTGGTGAAGGCGAGCGGCGAGAAGAGCCGTCCCTCCTGGCCTTCGAGCGTGAAGATGGGGAGGAAGGAGAAGGTGATGATGAGGAGGCTGAGGAAGAGGGCGGGCCCAACCTCGGCGGCGGCGTCGGTGATGACGCGCCAGCGTTCGGCGCCTTTCAGTTCCTCGCCCGGATGATCGCGCTCCCAATGTTCGAGATGCTTATGGGCATTTTCGATCATCACCACCGCAGCGTCGACCATCGCACCGACCGCGATGGCGATGCCGCCGAGCGACAATATATTGGCGTTGAGTCCCTGCAGCCGCATCACGATGAAGGCGATGAGGATGCCGAGCGGCAGCGTCAGGATCGCGACCAGTGCCGAGCGCGCGTGCCAGAGGAAGAGCGCGCAGACGAGCCCGACGATGATGAACTCTTCGACGAGCTTCGAGGTAAGATTGTCGACCGCGCGGTCGATCAACCCCGAGCGGTCATAAGTGGTGATGATCTCGACCCCGGGCGGCAGGCTGCGCTTGAGCTCGGCGAGCTTGGTGCGCACGCCGTCGATGACTTCGCGGGCATTCTTGCCCTCGCGCATGACGATCACGCCGCCCGCGACTTCGCCCTCGCCGTTGAGTTCGGCGATGCCCCGCCTTGTGTCGGGACCGATCTGCACCGTCGCGACATCGCCGACCGTTACCGGGAGTCCGCCCGCGGCGGTGCGGATCGGGACGGCGCGGAAGTCGTCGAGCGACTCCAGATAGCCGCTCGCGCGGACGATATATTCAGCCTCAGCGAGTTCTAGGGAGCCGCCGCCGCTTTCCTGGTTGGCGCGCTTGAGGGCGTCGGCGACGTCGGTTGCAGTCACCCCGAACGCGGCGAGCTTCTGCGGATCGACGATGATCTGATACTGGCGCACCATGCCGCCGATGCTCGCGACCTCGGCGACGCCGGGAACCGATTTAAGCTCGAAGCGGAGGAACCAGTCCTGAAGACTGCGGAGTTCGGCAAGATCGTGGCGGCCGCTTTTGTCGACGAGCGCATATTCATAGATCCAGCCAACCCCGGTCGCGTCGGGACCGATGCTCGCGCGCGCGCCCTCGGGGAGACGGCTTTGCACCTGGCTCAGATATTCGAGCACGCGGCTGCGCGCCCAATAGGGATCGGTGCCGTCGTCGAACAGGACATAGACGAAGCTGTCGCCGACGAAGCTGTAGCCGCGCACCACGCGCGCGCCCGGCACCGAGAGCATCGTCGTCGTGATCGGATAGGTGACCTGGTCCTCGACGATCCGCGGTGCCTGTCCCGCATAGCTGGTGCGGACGATGACCTGGACGTCCGACAGGTCGGGCAGGGCGTCGACCGGAGTCGTGCGCACCGCGGCGATCCCGAGCAAGGTCAGGATCAGCGCCGAAGCGACGACAAGCCCGCGCGCCGCGACCGAGGCGCGAATAATGCGTGCGATCATTGCGCTGGCTCCAGCGGACGAACCGTGAGACCGGTCAGGCTCGCCTCGGAATCGAGCAGGAACTGGCCCGACGCGACGACCTTCTCGCCGGGGGCGAGCCCTCGCAATATCTCGGTCTTGCCGCCGCCTTCGCGTCCGGCGACCACTTCGGCGGGATGGTAGCGTCCGTCGCCCTTCTCGAGCATCACGATGCTGCGCGTGCCGGTGCGGATCACCGCTTCGCTTGGCACCAGCAGCGTTGGCTTGGCGTCCCCGCCGAGCGCGACGACGGCGAACATGCCGGGGCGTAGGCGACCGCCGCGGTTGGCGAGCTCGATGCGCACTGTCAGCGTCCGGCTGTCCGCCGCTGCGGTCGGCAGGATCGCGACGACCCGCCCGGTAAAAGCCTCGCCGGGAAAGGCGGTGAGGTTCGCGGTGGCAGGTTGGCCGATCTTCACCAGTCCGGCCTGCGCTTCGGGGAGCGCGGCATTGAGCCACACCGTTCCAAGTCCCGAGATTTCGGCAAGTGTCTGCCCCGAGGCGAGAGTCACGCCTGCACGGGCATTGAGCGTCTGGACCACGCCGCCGATCGGCGCGCGCACCGTCAGTCTGCCGCCGGTCCGTCCGCTCCGGTCGACCTCGGCGATCACGCCTTCGGGCATGCCCATCAGCCGCAGCCGCTGCCGCGCGGCCGCCGTGAGTTCAGGTTTGCCGAGCTTCTTGACGCTCAGATATTCGGTCTGGGCGCTGCCCCATTCAGGCAATTGCAATTCGGCGATCGGCGCACCGGCGCCGATGACATCGCCAGGCGCGAGGCGATAGACGCGTTCGACGAAGCCGCCCGAGCGCGCCTGGACGATCGCGACATCGCGCTGGTTGAAATCGATACTGCCGTTGACGTCGAAGGTTGCGGCAAGGCTCCCCATTTCGGCCGCGACCACTCTTATGCCGAGGCTCTGACGCGCCGACGGGTCAATCGACACGCCGGGCGCCGCGCCGCCACCCTCGTCGGCATATTTGGGCTCGAGCTGCATGTCCATGAAGGGCGACTTGCCGGGCTTGTCGAACTTCTGGTTCGGGAACATCGGATCATAATAGTAGAGGATCTTGCGCCCGCCGCTTGCCGTCTCGGTTGGTGCATCGCTCTTGCCGCTCTGTCCCAACCAATAACCGCCGCCGCCCGCGATCAGCACCGTGGCCAGGATTGCGACGCGCCAGCGCGCCGCTGATGTTGCATCGGTCATCGACCTGCCTCCCCATAAATATAATTGATCCGGATCGCGTCGCGCGCGACCTCGGCTTCGCGCGCCAGCGCATCGACTTCGGCCTCGGCAAGCGCGAGAGTCGACAGGAGCGCGGTCCCGAGGTCGAGCTTTCCGGCGGCGTAGCTTGCAAGATCGAGCTCGGCGCGCTTCTTCGCGAGCGGCACGAGCCGCGTACGTGCATTGGCGAGCTGCTCATGATGCATGCGGTGATCGGCGAGATCGGCGTCGAGCGCTGCCGCGATGTCGCGCTTGGCAGCCTCGCGGTCGAGCCGGGCGCGCATCGCCTCGCTGGCGCGCGCGGCGATCTTGGGGTCCTGCCGCTTTTTCGAGAAGAAGGGCAGGTCGACGGTGACCCCGACCGTGACGAGATCACCGTAATTGGGCTCGCGGCGCCCATAGGCCGCGTTGACGCTCCAGTCGGGTCGCTTGTCGGCGCGTGCGAGACCGGTCTCGGCGTCGGCGGCGAGGGCGCGGGCATCGAGTGCTCTGAGCTTTGGCAGGGCGTCGATGCCGGCGCGCAATCCTTGTTCGTCGATCGACTGCGGCGGCAAGTCGCCGAGCGTGTCGGCGGCGGGGTCGCCGGTGAAGCGGGCGAGCTGCGCGCGGGCGCGGGCGATCTCGGCGGCGAGCGCGCTGCGGCGATCGTTGATCGCGGCGCGAAGCTGATCGGGTTCGAGCGCCTGCGCCGGGCGCGCCGCACCGCTGGCAAGCCGCGCCGTCACGGTCGATTGAAGGTCCTCGAGGCCGCTATCGAGCAGGTCGAGTTCCTTCAGCTCCTTCTTGGCATAATAGAGATCGACCCAGGCGAGCGCGGTCGCGAGCCTGATGTCCTGCGCGGTGACCGCTTCGTCGGCGCGGGCGATTCCAATGTCGGCCTGCGCGCGGGTCGCGCGCGCGCGGCGTTTGGCGGGGTTCGGAAAATCCTGGCTGACGCCGATGACCTGCATCGTGAAATCGTCGCGATTGAACCGGCCCGCGTCGGGTCCGGTCACCGGGAAATCCTGGAGGACGATATTGAGTTTCGGGTCGGGCAGCCGGTCGGCGGCGATCGCCGCCGATTGGGCGGCGTCGACGCCCGCTTCGCGGCTTTGCAGTTCGGGTGCCTCCGATGCTGCTCGGCTGAGCGCCGAATCGAGCGTCATCGGCTCGGCGTGAAGAGCCGAGGGCAGCGCAAGCAAGGCTGCCGTAAAATATGGGCGCATGATGTCCCCCTGCTGTGGACTGGGCGAAAGCCTCCCCGGCGTCTGTACGCCGGGGAAGAAAGACCGTTACCCTTGCGGGGGCATCCTTTGGTCGCCGGACATATTCTTCATGCAGTCCGCCGGACTCACCTTCATCATGTCGCAGTCGCAATGCGCCATCTGTCCCGGCTTGTCCTTGACCCAGACGCGGACTCGCGAGGTGGTATTGGACTTGTTCGGCCCTGGCACCTGGCGGGTCTGCCATTCATGATGGCCGCCGGACGGTTCTTGGGCGAGGACGGGAGCGGCAAGCGTTGCTGCCGCGAGCGCGGCAACGGCAAAAAACGGTTTCATGTTGAATTCCTTGATTGAAAAGCGTGAAACCGCGCGCCGGGACGAGCCGGTGCGCGTCGGCAATTCAGGCAAGAAATAGGGGCGGGTCGGGTTCGGGGCCGAATGTTCTTCCGGCGAGGCGCCGGACAGGAAGCGGATCGAAAGAGCCGGCGACAAATGTCTTTTCGGCAAGGGGGGTAGCCGGAGAGACGACGGCGGGCGGTAGCGCGCAGCCCATCTTGGCGATGCAGTCGAGCGTGAGGCCCTTGCACGGAGCGCTCTTCTGGGATTTTTTAATCCCCATCATCTCCGCGCATTCGTCGCTCATCGCCGCCGCGAACGCCGTCTCGGCCGACGGGAGCGCGGGCGCCGAGGCGAATGCGGTCTCCTGCGCCAGAAGGCCGAGTAAGGCTCCGACAAGAAGTAGAAAGGTGAGCCAGCGTTTCACGGTCGAAGCATGATCCTTGTCAAACTTGGCGTCAATCTAAACCGGGGTGGAGATCCCGCTCACTTGTTCGCCGACTGTCCCGTCGTGGTTACGCCGGACCCGTTAAGAATGGCCCATTGTCATGGCGGCGGGCGCGACCAGCATCCACAGCGCCATGGCGATCATCATCAGATTTTCGGTCAGTGAGATGAAACCCAGCGGCACATTGCTGTCGCCGCCGACGCAGGCGCATTTGAGTTCGCGCTTGTCGATATACACCGCCTTGAACACCGACACGGCGCCGATGATCCCGATGAACAGCGCCACCGGAATCGATATCCAGTTCAGCGCGCCAGAAATCATCAGGATGCCGGCAAGACCCTCCGCAAAGGGATAGATGGTAGCATAGGGTACCCAGCGTTTGGCGAGCAAGTCATAGTTCAGGAACATGCTCGAGAAGCTCTCGATGTCGCGGAGCTTGAGGAAGGCAAGCAACGCCATGCTGAACCCGATAAACCATTCGGCGGCACGGATTGTGAAGGGCGTGCCCGACACCGCTTGGCTGGCGGCCAGCGCCATCAGCGCGGTGATAGAGAAGAGCGCGATGACGGGCTTATAGGTAAGCGCCTTAGGATCGCGGACTTTCAGACCGAGATGGCGCCTCAGATCGTCAAGACCGCCGATCCGCTCGCCTTCGATGAAGGTCTGCGGCGTCGTCGCGACGCCATGTTTCGCCTTGAATGCGTCGGTTTCCTCGCGGGTCGTCAGCCAGACATCCTCGACGTCATAGCCGCGGCTGCGCAACAGATGCAGCGCCTTCAGGCCATAGGGGCAGATATGCTGCTCCATCACCATGCGATAGATGGTCGCCCGCGGCTTGCCCGAAACCGCCGCACCAGTGTGCGCTGGCGCGCTTTCGTTCGCGCGCTGAACCTGCATATTCATCGATTCGCCTTTCTTGATTCCCGATCGCTTCCCGCTATATAGGCTCCGTACCATAGTACGGAGTCAAGGCCTTGCGTGACATGACCATCGGCCAGCTTGCCCGGCAGGGCGGCGTCAATGTCGAGACGATCCGCTATTACCAACGCCGCGGCCTGTTGCCCGTTCCGCCTCAGTCGGCCAGCGCCCCGTCGGAAGGCCGAGTCCGGCGTTACGACGAGGCGGTTCTGCGCCGTCTGCGCTTCATCAAATCGGCACAAGCAGCGGGATTTACGCTCACCGAGATCGCCGAACTGCTCGAACTCGACGCGTCGAGCGATCGCGCGCGAGCGCGCGAACTGGCCGATGCGCGCATCGCGGCGATCGAAAAGACGATCGCCGAACTCGATGCGGCGCGGCGCGCGCTCATGGGCCTGTCGCGCCAATGCGCTGCCGCCGACACGCTCCACTGCCCGATCATAGCGGCGTTCGAGCAGGTCTAGCCCGACTGGCCTTGGCGGCGGATGGTGCTGACGGCCGGTCTCACCTCCCAACTGGTGTCAATCGGTCGCAAATGGTTCCAGCATCCCGGCTACAAGCGATGGGATGGTAATTCCGGCTGCGACATCGAGCAGAAGGCTAGCGCGGATCGCAGCCGCAGGTCTCGCCGCTGCCGCGTCCGGAGTTGCGACGGCCGTCCGAAGTGCCTGGGTCAGGCGCCATCGAATCTCCGCGGCTAGGACCGGCATCAGAGCGAACAAATAGGCTTCCACGGGGAAGACCTGACCATAGGGTCAAGCGAGCGATTGCGTCACGTGCACGGCGCCGACCAAGGCTCCGACGAGGGGCAGAAGCGAAAAGCGCCGCTTCTGGATGAAGGTAGGAGCCTTTGGGCGTTCCGGATCAACTTCATCCTGGCGATCTGAACAAATCGGGGAGCCCAATTCCAATGGTTTTACGTCGCCCGAACCATTTTTGAGGGATGAGTCGTTCTGGTGCGTAATCAATGTCAGTAGGGGATGTTGGGTGCTTGAACTCGGAAGCCGTAAGCAGCGGTTTCCGGGCATGCATGTTTTTGTCCTCGACTTCCCCGAAACTCATTTGGGCTGCGCGAAAGGGCAGTTCTTCGAAACAGGGGAAGCATAATGAACAAATTATACTGTTATTCGTCGACGAAGCGCGCAATGCAGCGAAGCTCGATGGCGGCGATTGCGGTGGCGGTCGCGTTTCCCGCGCAGGCTCAGGAAGCCCAGTCGGACGGCCTCGCCGAGATCATCGTAACGGCGGAGAAGCGCGAGGAAAATCTGCAGTCCGTTCCCGTCTCGGTGACAGCGATGACCGGCGAGGCGCTTACGGCAACGGGCATATCAAACGTCGAAGACCTCCAATTTTTTGTGCCGGGCGTGTCGATCACCAACGATTCCATGGCGATCATCAATATTCGTGGAATTGGCACCTCGGCGTTCGGCGTTGCGACCGACCCCAGCACGACAGTCCATTATGACGGCGTCTACATCTCGCGCCCGACCACAAGCTATCAGGATTTGTTCGACGTCGAACGCATCGAGGTGCTGCGCGGACCGCAAGGCGTTCTCTTCGGTCGCAACTCCGCCGGCGGCACACTCAACATCATTTCCAAAATGCCTACGGAGGATTTGACTGGCGCGCTGGGGCTCACCGTCGGAAATTACGAGAAGCGCTCGCTGAGCGGCACGATTTCTGGACCGCTTGGAGCGGGCGTCCGAGGCCGCCTCACCTTGCTTGCCAACCAGCGCGACGGCATCTACCGCGACGTCGTCTCGGGACGGCGATACCAAAACGAAGATAATCTCGCTGGACGACTGACGCTTGCGATTGACGCGAGCGACCGTCTTGAGATCGTGTTGCGGGCGGATGCCAGCCGTGATCGCGAGACCGGCGCGCGGTCTGTTCGGCCCTTTTATCCGCAAGGCTTCGTCGATGCGGGGGCGACGATCCCGGCCAATGACAAAGAGGCCGCACTCGACCGCCTGCCGCGTTACGATGTCGATGCCTGGGGCGTGTCCTCGACCATGAACTGGGACGGCGGCCCGGTCACGCTCCGCTCGATTACGGCGCTGCGCAAGAGCAAGGTCGTCCAGGCGCTCGACGTTGACTCGACTGACCTCTTCCTCCGCGATATCGAATTTTACGAACGTTCCCGCAGTTTCACGCAAGAGTTCCAACTTCTCAACAACGATGCGGACAAGCTGCGCTGGATCGTCGGAGCATTCTATCTGAATGAAAAGGGCAACGACGAAATACGGATCATCGAACCGGGTCGTCGGCTCGCGATCCCGGAAAACAATACGACGAATGCATTCGCGCTCTTCGGACAAGCAAGCTACGAACTCATCGACCGCCTGCGATTGACCGGAGGGCTTCGATACTCATACGAAAAAAAGGATTTCGGATATCGTGTCCTGCTGAACGGAAATCAGGTCGATGCCGGTCAGCCCAAATCATCCTGGACCGCCTGGACTCCGAAAATTGGGATCGATTACGACCTTGCCGATGACGTCATGGCTTATGCGTCGGCAACCCGCGGGTTCAAATCGGGTGGATTCCAGCTGGGAGACGGGCGGCCTTTCCTCCCGGAGTATGTCTGGAGCTACGAAGTCGGCCTGAAGTCGACGCTCCTCGATCGCCGGCTTCGAGCTAATTTTTCCGCCTTCTATTATGATTACACCAATCTTCAGGTGGTCGAGTATAATAATGGCGTTGCCAGTACCACCAACGCCGGCAAGGCGACGATCAAGGGCGTTGAAGCGGAACTGATGGCACGGCCGTTCGATCGCCTGACGCTTACATCCACGATCGCTTATCTCGATGCGCGCTACGATGTCTATTTTGACGACGTCGGCGCAAGCCTCAAGGGCAAGCGGCTGCCGAACGCGCCGAAGTGGAACATCACTTTCGGCGGAGAATATAAGGCCTCCCTGGGCGGCGGAATGCTGACATTACGGACCGATATCTCCTGGCGCGACAGCGTCTTTTTCAAGCCCAGCAACAATCCGCTTTTTTCCGGAAACGCCACGACCCTTATAAATGGGCGTGTCACATGGCAGCCGGCGAGCGAAGCGTGGGAAATTGCGCTTTATGGCCGAAATCTCACCAACGAGCGCTATGTGAGCTATAGTACGATCGGGACGGACGCGACGGGTGTCTCGAACCCTACTCTTCCGCTCTACATCTACGGCGAGCCGCGCCAGTATGGACTGCAGCTGCGCTACTTTTTCTGAGGTTCCTCGTCCTGCGAGGTCCCCCGGCGACTCCCCTACGGTCGTCGGTCCCCCTGGGCGCTTGCGCCCGGGGGGAATACTTCCTCTGAACGCAGGACATGATATGTCCCTGTTCTCACCGGCGCCGTTACTTGAACGGCCCTGCTGATGGCACGATGAGCCGGGCAGTAAGATGGCACGAACAGATACGGGCTAGTCCCATCCTGAACGTCGGTAGCGCGCGCGATTTCGATGCCCGGCTTTCCCTGTGACGCCGCGAGGATGCAAAGACCAACTGCTTTCGGAGGCCTACGCGTCGTCGGCTGCCTCACGGCAATGGATGGGAGATCGCCTTGATCGCCTTCAGGCCCGTACCGAAGCGGGCAATGGCGACCCTGTTCTGTTCGAGCTCGGCGTAGGGCAGGTAGGAAATGTCGAGATCACCGATCCGGCTGAAAGCCGGGCGTCGGAGCTGAGCGCGGACATCGGCTTCTCGCGCATCGGGTGCAACCAGGAAAAGTGGCGTCGACAAATGAAGATTCTCGCTGCTCAGCGCGAGATCAAGCATGCGGACAATTCCGGAATAAATGGATGTCGAATGCTCCACTTCGAATGCCGCCGCGACCGTAGCCGTCGATTGCTCGAGCCATAAGATGTCGATCAGTCTTATGGCATCGCTTCCTTGAGCGGTTGCGATGGCATGCGGCAAGCTATCGAGGCATCGAGACCCGAGCGGCACACCCTCATGAAGGCGCCCCCGGTCATTTGCCGCTACCCAGACGTCATATCCAAGTGCAAGCCCGAGGTCCCGAAGCCAGGATTGGACTTCGCTATGCGTCCGGTCGGTCTCTTTCTGATTTGCAAGCCCCTTATCGAACTTGTCGGACTGTGAGCGCGTTTCATTCAGCAAGGCCATCCAATCGCGCGCATTTTCGCTCGAACCGCTGAGCGGTGGGGCTGGAAACCGTCCCGATCCGATATCGAACAGCAGCCCTCCTATCGCCCCCAAATCGTTGGAAAGAAGATCCCGGTAGCGATCGTTGAGATCCAGAATGCCCGCGCGCATCGCGAGAAAATGCTCCCAACTGCCAAGCTTCACATTCGCACCCGTTAGCGCGTTGTAGCCCTTTACGATTGCCGTATTGAACGGAGGCACAAGAGTGGGATGCAGAAAATAGAGAATGTTGGCCACCGCAGGACCCAACCCCTTGATCTTCTGTCTATCGATTGCGAGGATCCCGGCGACGACCTCCTCGGCGGTATCGCAACAGGAGCAATGGTGAAGAAGTCTGCCAAAAGCTCGTTGATTGTCGGCGTTCTCGTAGATGTCCGGGATTCGGAGTTTGGGCTTCCACAAGAAAGCATGATCCGCACCTTTGAAAATCTGTCGTTGCTCGGCGATTGAATGAACAATGATCTCCAATGACGAGCCCCGATATGCCGCTCCGAAGGTGCCGGCCTCAATTTCGGCGACGACCTGCGAGATGCCTCTTCTGATCGACCGAAAATTCTTCAGTCGCTCCTCCCACAGGAACCAGCTTTGATAGGTCGAGCCGGAATCGCCGCGCCAGCGCTCGATCAGTTCGCGAACAAGGTCGCGCTTCATGTTTATAGCCCCCGCTTGATCCATTCCGAATTGCTGTTTTCCACCTGCGGCTTGCCGGCCAAGACAGTTCGCTCGATTCGGCCCTTAGCGAAAGGCGAAACCTTCCGTCCCACCGGCAAGGTGGGCGGGAATGGAAGGTCGAAACGAGCCCGTTCACGCCCGGCGCTGCATAATTGTCGACGACCTCAGTGCCCTGCGTGTTCGCCCGCTCCGCTTGGTTTCTGACTCGCGCCTTCCGCCTCTGTCATGCCCTTCATCATCGCGTCATGGTCCATTGGCGCATTCTGCGTAATAGCCTGATATTGTGCCGGCGACAGGCCAGGGAGTTTTCGGACAAACGCGACCATATCCCAGATGAGACGATCATCATGCGTTTTCCCCCAGGCCGGCATGGCGGTCATCTTGATGCCATGCTTGATGATCCAGAATTGCTCCGCAGCCGAACGTTCCGAACCTTTGAACAAGACGGGCGCTTGCGGATACAGCCCTTGACTCATTTCGGTCTTTTCCATCCCGGGCGCGAGATGGCAGCCGCTGCACATCTCGGTATAGAGACCTGCGCCCGACGCGATCCGCGCCGGAGCCGCCAAATCTGCCGGCACCGCGATCGATCCGGATCGCGCTGCGATGGACTTCTCCCTGAATGTTTCGATGACGCTGTAAGTCAGCCGGTTATGGGGGGCATCGGCCGCTATATTATATAGGCCGAGATAGACGGTGATCGCACCCGCGCCCGCTATCAGGGCCACCGCCAGCAGCGTGAACGTCACGCTCGGCATATGCTTTCGGAAATCGAAAGTTCGAAATCGCTCCATTATCTATCTCCCGCATAACAGGCCTTGAGCTTTGCAGCCGAACGCAATGCGGCGGCTGTTCAACAGATGATACGCACCCCAACAGCTTTGCCCTTGTCACAGACGAGGCAGGCGTTTCCGTACTTGCCGCGACGAGCCATTTCAGGGTGCCCACACCCGCTCGGGCTCATGCGTCCTGCTAGGTGTGGGTTCGGAGAGATCGTGAGGACTAGCCCCTTTTTTGCCCGCTCAGCTGCCACCCGCCGGTCGCACCTTCGGCTTGCGTGAGGAGCTGTGGAGATTGAAGATCTGCCACTTTCCGTTGTCCTGTTTGAGGACACTCGTAGCGACGCCATCCCGTTCGATGGTCTCGCCGCTCGCGAGCACAATCGAGAAGCTGTAGGTCTCGGTTGCGATCGCGATATTTCCTTCGCCGCGAACCGAAATCTTGTAATTGCGGAAGGTGAAGGATTTGAATTCCTTGAGTTCGGGACCCAGGTGATGGTCGCGATAGTGGGCGAAATTCCCTTCAACGCCGCCGGATTCGAATATCTGGGCGTCTGGCGAAAAGAGGGCCTCGACGCCGGTCAGGTCCAGTTTCTCCATCGCCGATTTATACTGCGCGAGCGCTGCCGCCGCGCCCTGAAAATCCGCAGGCTCGGTCGCCTGAGCCGGGACGGCCACCAGCATGGCCAATGCGATTGCTGTAATCGTCAGTCGTCTCATATCATTTCCCCTTGTTGTGCCGACACTTCACGAGTGCCTCCCGTGGTTTCGATCAGATTCTGGCAAAGCGCAGCCGCAAAGAATTGGCAATGACGCTGACGGACGAGAGTGCCATTGCAGCGGCGGCAATGACCGGCGAGAGCAATAGTCCGAAAATCGGATAGAGCACGCCCGCAGCGACGGGAATCCCGGCGACATTATAGGCGAAAGCGAAGAAGAGATTCTGACGGATGTTCGCCATCGTCGCATGGCTGAGATGCCGCGCCCGCACGATGCCCAGAAGGTCGCCGCGCAGTAGCGTCACACCCGCGCTTTCGATGGCGACATCGGTTCCCGAGCCCATCGCGATGCCGACGTCGGCGGCGGCGAGCGCGGGGGCGTCGTTGACCCCGTCGCCGGCCATGGCGACGATCCGGCCCTCTTCGCGCAGCCGCTGCACGACCGCGCTCTTCTGGTCGGGGAGGACATCGGCCTCGACGTCGTCGATGCCGAGGCGCCGCGCGATCGCCTCGGCGGTGACGCGATTGTCGCCGGTGAGCATGATGACCTTGATTCCGGCTTCGCGCAGCGCAGCGAGCGCGTCGCCCGTCGTTTCCTTGACGGGGTCGGCGATGGCGATGACCCCGGCCGCCTTGCCATTGACCGCGATGTAAATCGCCGTCGCGCCGTCTGTGCGAAGGCGGTCGGCTGCCTCGGTGAGCGCGCCCAGATCGACGTCATATTCTTCAAGAAAGCTCGCATTGCCGAGGACTATCGCCTTGTCGTCGACGACCCCGACGATACCCTTGCCGACCGGCTGGTCGACCCCCGATGGCTCGACCAGCGCGAGGCCCCGGTCCTCGGCGGCCTTGACGATCGCGGCCGCCAATGGATGTTCGCTGCTGCGCTCGAGGCTCGCGGCAATCCGGAGCAGATCCTGCTCCTCGAAGCCGCCGGCGACTTCGATGGCGACGACCGAGGGTCTGCCTTCGGTCAGCGTCCCGGTCTTATCGACGACGAGCGTGTCGACCTTCTCCATCCGCTCAAGCGCCTCGGCATTTTTGATCAGCACGCCGGCTTCGGCGCCGCGCCCCACGCCGACCATGATTGACATTGGCGTCGCGAGGCCGAGCGCGCAGGGACAGGCGATGATGAGCACCGAGACGGCGGCGATAAGGCCATAGGCCATGGCGGGCGCGGGCCCCAGAAGCGACCAAACAACGAAAGCGACAATGGCGACGACGATGACGCCGGGCACGAACCAGCCCGAAACGGTATCGGCGAGACGCTGGATCGGCGCCCGGCTGCGCTGCGCGTCGGCGACCATTTGTACGATCCGCGCGAGCATCGTGTCGCGCCCGACCTTCTCGCTGCGCATGAGCAGGCCGCCCGTCTGGTTGATCGTTCCGCCGATCAGCGCCGCGCCGGCCGCCTTGGTCACCGGCATCGATTCGCCCGTGACCATCGATTCGTCGACCGTGCCGCGGCCTTCTACGACGATGCCATCGACGGGGACTTTTTCGCCCGGACGGATGCGCAGCATGTCGCCGACCGCGACTTCCTCGAGCGCTACCTCCTCGTCGCTTCCATCGCTGCGGACGCGCCGGGCGAGCTTCGGTGTCAGGTCAAGGAGCGCGCGGATCGCGCCGCTCGTCGTCTCGCGGGCCCTGAGTTCGAGCACCTGCCCGAGTAGCACCAGCACCGTGATGACCGCGGCGGCCTCGAAATAGACCGCGACCGAGCCATCGGCGGCGCGGAAGGCTGCCGGGAAGATTTGCGGGAGAATCGCCGCGATCATGCTGTAGCCCCAGGCAACGCCCGTCCCCATCGCAATGAGGGTGAACATGTTGAGGCTCTTGTTGCGGATCGAGAGCCAGGCGCGCTCGAAGAAGGGCCAGCCCGCCCATAGAACGACGGGGGTCGCGAGCAGCATCTGGACCCAGTTGTTCGTCTGGCGGCCGACATATTGGTGGAGGCCTGTCAGATGGCCGCCCATTTCGAGCGCAACCACCGGGAGTGCGAGAAGGAGCCCGATCCAGAAGCGCCGCCGCATATCGCGATATTCTTCGCTGGGGCCGCCCGATGCTGTCGGCATGACGGGCTCGAGTGCCATGCCGCAGATCGGGCAGCTTCCGGGGCCGGCGCGCTGGATCTCGGGATGCATCGGGCAGGTCCAGATGGCGCCTTCGGGTGCATCGGCTGCGGCCGGCTCGCGTTTTGCGGCATAAAGATCGGGATCGGCCTCGAATTTGGCGAGGCAGCCTGCGCTGCAGAAATAGTGATGCTTGCCGCTATGCGTCGCGATATGAGGTGTGGTGGCCGGATCGACCATCATGCCGCAGACCGGATCAGTCGTGCTCCCGCTGCCTTTTTCTGCGCCCTGATGATCGTGCATCGCCGCCGCTCCCGTATGTGTCGGATGCCCGCCTCGCGGCGGGGCGGTCCAAACGCCACCGGTCGAGTTCGCCGTTGGCGTCGTTCCTGGCGGTTCCAGAATGGAGCCGCTTCTATCGATACGCAAGAAGAGCGGTTATCCCTTGGATTTTCTTTGCCCCGTGCCGTCAGGTCCCGGGCTTTCGGGCCTCGATGATCCCGATCGCACCGGTTGGCGTGCGGAACGTCTCAAGCTCGCGAACATCGCAAAAGCCTGCCTCTCTCATCAGCACCGGGAGCAATCCATCGGCGTTGGGCTGGGTGTCCTGGACGCCGTCGAGCTGCTGGATCGTGAGGCGGAACAACAACCGCATGAGGCGGCTGCGCTGTTCCCCATAGTCGGCAACATAGAGTTTGCCGCCCGGCGCGAGCACCTGCCGGGCCTCGCGTAGCAGACGTGCCTTTTCCTCAAGCCCGACCTGATGAAGGACGAGGCAGATCGCAATCTTGGCAGGCGGGGGCCAGTCATCGATCGCCGAAGCCGCGAAAAAGCCAACTCGAAACTCCGGCGGTGGAACAATCTGCGCGGTCTTCGTTCGGGCAATTCGCGTCGCTGCCTCGTCGGGGTCGAAACCAAGATAGCGGACGTCCCGGCTATGGCGAGCGATCGCCAGCGCAAGATTTCCCGTACCCGAGCCGATATCGAGAATGACGTCACCCTCGCCGAGCGCCATATGGCGAACGAGACGGTCGCGCCACACGCGCTCGCGCGTTGTCACCGCGACGCCGAAATCATAAAAGGGCGTCAGGAAGTGATATCCTGCCGCTGGCGTGTAGGATCTTGCTACGGGTTTCGGGTCGGGCATGGCCGTCTCCTTTCGACGCTTTGGCTTGCCGCCGGATTGCGGCCGCAATCGCCGGTCTCGACGAGACGCTTAAGGGCAAACAGGCGCGGCAGTCTTGAATGTTTCGCCGGGGCGACGCGGTGCGAGGCGCATCCGGCTCAGGGCACGATTTCGAACGCGAAGGCACTAAGGCCGGCCGAAGGCGTCACGCCTAGCCATTGAGCGCAGCGGCGCGTGAAGTGCGACTGATCGGCGAAGCCTCCCGCCGCCGCGGCGTCGGCAAGACCTCCGCCGCCGACCAGCGTCCGCACGGCGCGTTGAAGCTGGAGCCATTGCAGCAATTTGGCCGGAGGCACGCCGAAGTCGCGGCTGACGATTTCGCGGAGGCGCGAGGGCGAAAGGCAGGCGACGTCGGCCAAGGCGCGCGCGGTCGACAAATCGTCAGGGGCCGCGAGCACTTCGGACAGGCGGGCATCCACCGGACGCGCCTGCGAGCGGTCGAGATAGTCGGACGCCCAGCGCTTCGCGTCCGCGCCGCTTGCGATGTCACCTAGTCCGGCTGTCTCTATCGGCGTCAACAGGACAGGCGCCGATCCGGCGGACAGCCGGGTGCCGGCACGAAAAAGCGGGTCGAGATAAAATGACCGCACGAGGGCGCCCGGCGGCCCGAGGCGGTGCCGGACATGCGACGCTATCGCAATGGCGTGTCCGGCGGGAACTATCAGGTCGGCATCACCGGAAATTTCGAGGTCGCGTTCGATGGCGAGGCTGATCTGGTGCGCCACATGGTTATGGGGACGGCTGCTCCCGATGCGCGCGTCAATGAGCGCCCAGCCGGTCCCGAGCATGATCGAACCCGACCAAGAGGCGGTGCTTGGGGTCAAACCGGATCGGCGGTGACGAAGGGTTCGAGCGTACCGAACCAGGCAACCAGCGCGAGTATGGCGAGCGCGGCCGACGCTTCGATGATGAGGCTTCTGCGCATGGCTGCAATCGCGAGGTCGGGGTCGGCGTCGACATTGTCGGTATCGGTCCCCGGGACGGCGGCCGCGAGCGCCGGGGTCAGCCGCCAGCGGTTCGCCGCCGCGAGCGCCAGCATCAGTCCGAACAGCGCAAGCTTGGCGAGAAGCAATTGTCCATAGGGCGAGCCGAGGGAACGGCCGAGATTCTCGGCGCCGACGATCATCTGGCTGTTGACGAGGCCGGTGGCGGCGATGACGAGGACGCAGATCGTACCGACGCGCGAGAATTGATCGAGGCTCCGCGCCGCAATTTGGAGTCCGCCCGGCCATTCGCGGACACGACGTGGTGAGATCAGGATCAGGAAGGCGCCGATCGCGCCGATCCAGACCGCCGCTGCAATCAGGTGCAAGATGTCGCTGATCCGGTGCACGGTGCCTGCGGCGCCTTCGGTCGCGCCGGCGTGGCCGGACCAGACCAGACTCGCGACGGCCACCGAGCCCGCGGCCGCGAGTACGGCGGCCGAAGTTGTCGGCCAGCGGACCATCCAGATCGCGACTCCCAGCGCGAGCAGCAGCGCTGCGCTCCGGTAGACCCAGGCTGTGCCGACCTCGGTCTCGCGAACAAGGTCCCAAAAAGGCTGGAGTTCCAGGGAGAGGAGCCCCACACCCTGCATCGAAGCCGCGAGCACGCCCATCCCCAAGATGGAGAGAAGCAGTCCGGCGGCGCAGAGCCATCGCTCTGCGCGCCAGATCGAGGCCATCATCGACTGCGGCGCAAGGCGTTCGCTCCGTGTCAGCGCAAAAAGCGGGAACGCAGCAAGGCCGGCGATGAGCATCAGGTCCGCATAAAGTGCGAACCTGATGCCGATCAGAACGGGGTCCCCCACCGTCTTTTACTTTACGGTGAAGCTGAATTCGCTGCCCATGCGGTGGGTATCAGCGCCCGCCGCCGACCATGTGACCTTGTAGGTTCCGGCTGTCAGCGGCCGCTTGAGCATCAGCATCGCCGACTTGCCCTCTTTGCCCATCATCGACGAGTAAGGCACCTTCATCGGGGCATGATTGGCCATGCCGGGCATGCCGGTCATGACCAGCTCGGTCTTGAGGGTCGAGGCGACGATCTTTTCGTTGAACTGAAGATTGACCGACGTGACCTTCGAAACGGTCGAATTGGCGGCGGGCGTCGAGCTGACGAGCTTGGTGTGCGCGCTTGCCGTGGCCGGCATGAGAAGCAGAGCGAAAGCCGCCGCTGCAGAGGGGAGAAGAGACTTGAACATGAACACCTCCAAATGCGTGTCTGTCCTGCTAATACGCAGGATATCGGCATGGCCCTCAAATATTCCGGAATAATATTCTGGTGTGAGGGGTGAGGCGCTTCGGCGCGTATGTACAATGATGGAAAGGTTTGAAGAGACGATCGATGGATAAGGAGCTTCGCATTTTGAACAGGATCGATCTGCCCGCAGCGCTCGATGCGCTCGATGATCGCATCATGGGCGCATTGGCGATCCGCCGGCGCGAAGCGGTAGCGATGCGCCGCCTGATGGCGCTCGCGGCCTTTGTCTCGCTCGGCGGCGGTGTCTTTGCGGGGAGTGCGATTTCCCAGCCGGCGGTCGCGGCAAGCCCCCTGACCCCATTCGGCCCGCCTAGCGCATTGGTGCCTTCCACCTTGCTGGATGTACAGTAGCGATGCCGTCGCGCCGTCTTCTTCTCTTGGGGCTCATTGCCTTCGCCGCGGCGATTGCCGGCGTGTTCATCGGCCGTCTGGTAGCCGATGCGCCCAAAGCCAGCGAAACCGAACTTCATGCGCTTCTCCACGGCCAACTCGACCTGACCCCGGAGCAGGAAACGAAACTCGAGCGGATCGAAGCCGACTTCGCCGGTCGCCGCCAGGCGCTCGAACTCGAGATGCGCGCCGCCAATGTCCGGCTCGCGCAGGCGATCGAAGCCGAGCATGGCTATGGACCGCGCGTCACCGAGGCGATCGACGAGACGCATGAGGTGATGGGGACATTGCAGAAGGAAACGCTCCAGCATCTCTTCGCGATGCGCGGGGTTCTCAACCCCGATCAAGCGGAAATGTTCGACAAAAGCGTGGTCAAGGCGCTGACCGCCGATGCGCGGTGAGCGCCGACCTATCGCAATGTAGCGACCAGGATCTGGCGGCCTTTGCGCGCGCGCACCGCGAAGACGCCTATCGCGAGTTGCTGCGCCGTTACAAAACGGGCGTCTACCGGCTCATCGTAAAGCAGATCGGCGATGCCGACGAGGCGATGGATTTGACGCAGGAGACGTTCGTCTCCGGCTTTTCGGCGCTCGATCGCTATGATGGCGAACGCCCCTTCCGCACATGGATCGCCCGTATCGCGCTCAACAAATGTCGCGACTGGGCACGACGGCGAAAGGTGCGCGCCTTTTTCTCCCGCGCGCTCCCGCTCGAAAATGCGCATCACGTAGCAAGCGATGGTCCTGGGCCCGATTCCGCGGCGACCGACAGGCGAGAGCTCGCCAGGGTTCGCGGGGCGATCGATCAGCTGCCGCAGAATTTGCGCGAAGTGTTGCTCCTCCGCGGTGTCGACGAGGTCAGCCAGGCCGAAACAGCGGTCATTTTGCGGGTCAGCGAGAAAACAGTCGAAACGCGCCTCTATCGAGCGCGGACCAGGCTCCGGGAATTGCTCGCGGGAACATCTGCGAGCGCCGAGGGTTGAGGGTTCGACCGCTCGTTCAGGCGGCATCTCCTCATCGTCCGGCATTTTTATTGAGGGGCAGGCGTGCCGCCTGCGTATAGCTTTAGGAACAGTCAGTAACGGTCGGAAAGAATATGCAGATGGAAAGGCGTCGGTTCGTCAGTGGAGCTTTGGGTGGAGGGGCTGCTGCGGCGATGGCCGCATGGTTCCCGGCCTGGGCCCAGCCGGTGTCGTCCGGCATCACCGCGCCGCTTCCGACCGTATCCGGCAATGACATAACGCTGCGCATCGCGCGCCAGACGATGCGCATCGACGGCAAGGTCAGTCGCGCGATCGGGATCAACGGCACCGTGCCCGCGCCGCTCGTCCGGCTGAAGGAGGGACAAAACGCGCGCCTCACCGTCGTCAACGATCTCGACGAGGACAGCTCGATTCACTGGCACGGCCTGATCCTGCCGTTCCAGATGGACGGCGTGCCCGGCGTCAGCTTCCCCGGGATCAAGCCGCGCTCGAAGTTTGTCTATGAATTCCCGGTCGTTCAATCGGGGACCTATTGGTATCACAGCCATTCGGGGCTTCAGGAACAGCTCGGCCATTATGGCCCGATCGTCATCGATCCCGCGGGCGCCGACCCGATCGGCTACGACCGCGAGCATGTCGTCGTCCTGTCCGACCACAGTCAATTGTCGCCCGAGGCGATCTTCCGCAAGCTCAAGGTCAATCCCGGCCATTTCAACATGCAGCGCCAGACGCTGGCGGGCCTGCTTGCCGGCAAGGATCAACCGCTCAAGGAGCGGATCGATTGGGGCAAGATGCGGATGGACCCGACCGACGTCGCCGACGTCAATGGTTCGACCTACACCTTCCTCGTCAACGGCCATGGTCCGCGCGACAACTGGACCGCGCTCTTCAGCCCCGGCGAGCGGGTACGCCTGCGCATCGTCAATGCGTCGGCGATGACGATCTTCAACGTCCGTATCCCGGGCCTCAGGATGACCGTCGTCCAGGCTGATGGGCTCAATGTCGTGCCGACCGAAATCGACGAGTTCCAGATCGCGGTCGCCGAAACCTATGACGTCATCGTGACCCCGGTCGAGGACCGTGCTTATACGCTCGTTGCCGAGGCCAATGACCGCTCGGGCATGGGACGCGCGACGCTCGCACCGCGCGCTGGCATGGTCGCCGAGGTGCCGCCGCTCCGCGAACGGCCGCTCGCGACCATGAAGGACATGGGCATGGGCGACATGTCGGGCGGCGCGATGGCGGGTATGGACCATTCGGGCGGCGATATGGGCGCCATGCCCATGCCGGCGAGCGACCCTTCTTGTCCTCCCGAACATGCCAAGATGGGCCATTGTACGCCAGCGGGGGAAAGCGGCGCGATGGCGGGCATGGATCATGGATCTGGCGGAGGCATGCAGCACAGCATGCGCGACTTCAGTGTCGCGCCGCAGGTCAAGCGCGATCCCAGCGTTCAGACGATCTCGCCGATGCCGATGGATCGCATGGGCGAGCCGGGGCAGGGACTGGAGAATGTCGGGCACAAGGTGCTGACCTACCATGACCTTGTCGCGCTCGAGCGCAACCCCGATACCCGCGCCGCCTCGCGCTCGCTCGACATCCATCTGACCGGCAATATGGAACGCTTCATGTGGTCGTTCGACGGCATCAAGATGTCCGACTATCACGAGCCCATCCCCTTCATCGAGGGAGAGCGCGTGCGGATCAACCTCATCAACGATTCGATGATGAGCCACCCCATCCACCTCCACGGCCATTTTTTCGAACTGGTGACGGGCAAGGGCGACCGGTCGCCGCGCAAGCATACGGTGCTTGTCCAGCCGGGCGGCATCGCGAGCTTCGATTTCACCGCCGACGCGCTCGGCGACTGGGCGTTCCATTGCCACCTTCTCTATCACATGCACGCGGGGATGATGCGCGTCGTCAGCGTCCGTCCGAAGGGAGACGGCGAATGACCCGGGTCGCGCTTCTCCTCGCGGGTATCGCCCCGCTGGCCTTTGCTGTGCCCGCCGCGGCGCAGTCGATGGATCATTCGATGCATGGTGCGGCGCCCGCGCCGACACCCGCTCCCTCGCCAACGCCAGCACCCGTAGCGCAGTCCGCGCCCGAAGCGCCCGCCGAAGGGTCGATGGAGCAGATGGACCATGGGAACATGCAGGGCATGGACATGGAACCCGAGGCTTCAAGCTGCCCGCCCGAACATGCGGCGATGGGTCATTGTACGCCTGAGGCGGAAGCTCCAGGCAAGGGCGCTTCGGACATGGGTGCGATGGATCATGGCGCACCGCAGCCGTCCGATCCCGATTGCCCGCCCGAACATGCCAAAATGGGCCATTGCACCCCGAAGGGCGGATCTGCGGACGCGATGGCGGGAATGGAAGGCATGGCGACCACGAGCAGCGCTAGCGGCACCGATTTGCCGCCGGGCGATGCTACCGCGCCTGCGCCTCCCGGCGACTGGTATGCCGATCGCATTTATCCCCAAGCCGAAATGGAGCATTCGCGCCACGACATGATGAAAGAGAATGGTGCGCAGACCATCGCTTTCATCAGCTTCAACCTTGCCGAATATCAGGCGCGCAAGGGCCGCGACGGGTTCCGCTGGGACGGTGAGGCTTGGTACGGCGGCGACATTAACCGGCTGACGATCAAGAGCGAAGGCGAGGGCGTGTTCGGCGAAGGCATCGAGAGCGCCGAGGTACAGGCGCTCTACAGCCGGGCGATCGGACCCTATTTCAACGCGCAGGCGGGTATCAGGCAGGATCTTGGGCCCGGCCCCGACCGCACCTATGCGACGATCGGCTTCGAGGGGCTCGCCCCCTATTGGTTCGAAGTCGAGGGCGCGCTGTTTCTTTCGAACAAGGGTGATCTGCTCGCCCGGCTCGAAGGCTATTACGACCAGCGCATCACCCAGAAACTGATCCTCCAGCCGATGGCGGAGGTCAATTTTGCGCTCCAGGATGTCCCCGAGACCGGCGTTGGTTCGGGGCTTTCGGATTTCGAGCTCGGGCTTCGCCTGCGTTACGAGGTCGTGAAGGAATTCGCGCCTTATGTCGGCGTCGAATGGGCGCGCAAGGTCGGCGATACCGCGCGTTTTGCCCGCGCCGCGGGCGAGGATGCGAGCGGCGTCAGCTTCGTGATGGGGGTGCGGGCCTGGTTCTAGAAGTTTCGCGGGGTGGCGACACGTCGAGGAGAAATGCCGTGAAACCAGCCTATCGCAGCCTCGCGCTGCAGACGATCGTCAGCGGCGTCATCATGTATCTGGTGATGTTCGTCATGATCGACCGCCTCTCGAGCTTCTACAATAATCTCAACATGCTCTACATGACGCTGATGATGGTCTCGCCGATGGTCGTGCTGATGATCGTCGCAATGCCGGGCATGTTCCCGTCGAAACGTCTCAATACGTTCCTGCTGCTGGGATCGGCAGTTGCCTTCTTCGGGAGCTTCGGGCTCATCCGGACACAGACGACGATCGGCGACACGGCCTTCTTGCGTTCGATGATCCCGCATCACTCGGGCGCGATCCTCATGTGTGAACAGGCTTCTCTCAAAGATGCCGAGATACGCGAACTCTGCCGCGGCATCATCGCGGGGCAGGCGGCCGAAATCGAACAGATGAAATCCATTCTCGCGAGGAAATGACATGAAAAATCTGATGACGCGCCGTCATCTTTTCGGCCTGATTGCGGTCGGATCGGGGATGGCGCTTGCGGCATGCAATTCTGCCTCGGGCCCGGCGGCGACCAGCGATAAGAATGGCGCGGCGCCCGCGCCGGGCGCCGAGACGTCCAGCCCCAAGCGAATGCTCGTTTATCGCGATCCCGAATGCGGCTGCTGCGAAGCTTGGGCGGATATCGCACGCAAGGCCGGTTATGATGTGACTGTCGAGAACCGCGCTGACATGGCCGCCGTAAAGACGCGATATGGTGTGCCTGGCCAGCTGGCGTCGTGCCACACGGCCGTGATCGGCGGCTATGCGATCGAGGGTCATGTGCCGATGCGGCATGTTGCGAGACTCCTCCACGACAAGCCACGCGACATTCGCGGAATCGCCGTGCCCGGCATGCCGCGCGGTTCTCCGGGAATGGAAATGCCGGACGGAAGCGCGGACGCATTCGAAGTGATGGCATTCGGCAGCGACGGCAAGGTTTCTGAATTCCGCGCATGACCTGCCGACACGAAGAGGAGACAGATATGACGAGATTCATTCCCCTAGCGAGCGCCGCCGCGCTGATATTTGCTCTGGCAGGATGCGGCACTGAGCCCGCGCAGCAGAGCGACGTCACACCGGAACAGAGTGAGGTCACTGCCGGTGAGCCGCCCGCAATGGTCGAGACCATGCCCGTAGCGGACGAGCCGCCCGCCGCGTCTGCCCCGGCGGCGCCGACCGAAGAAGCGATGCCTCCGGAGAAATCCCGCCCCAAGCAAGAACCCGCCGCGAAGGCCGCTGTGCCGCCGCGGGCAAAGGCCGCGCCGGAAGCGCCGAAACCTGTCGAACCCGAACCCGATCCTCATGCCGGGCACGATATGGACAAAAAATAAGGAGCATGTGCCGACGCGGCATGTCGCCCGGGCGGTCGAGGACAAGCTGCGCGAAGTGTCCGGCATCGCCGCGCCCGGCATGCCGCGCGGTCGGGCGCTGCTCGATGCCGCAGCGAGAGATATAACCATATGGAATAACCATCTCGTTTATAGCGATGAGTGGTGATTATTTCTGGTCATGCCAAGGCCGCGAAGATAGCTCGGTGGCGAAGCCGAGAGCTTTCGCAAATGGGAGGGGACCATGAGAAAATTGCTTCGCACGAGTGGCTCGATTATCGCCGTCCTGGCAGGCATGTCGGCCGCCGCCGCCTTCGCGCAGGATAACGCCAAAGAGGCGCCGGGGCCAGGCGCGTCGCAGGGCGAAATCGTCGTGACGGGTACGCGGCGGAACGATCTCAAGGCGGCCGATTCCGCTCAGCCGATCGACATCATCACCGGTGCCGAACTGCTCGAAAAGGGCACGGCCGACATGAATGATCTCCTGCGCACCGAGGTCCCGTCGCTCAATGTCCAGCGCCTCGTCAGCAACGACGGCGCCGTTTTTACCCGGCCTTTCTCGCTGCGCGGCCTGCCGCCGGACCAGACGCTGGTGCTCGTGAATGGCAAGCGGCGCCATCGCGGCGCGACGGTCCAGTTCACCAATGTTCCCTATATCCGGGGATCGCAGGGACCCGATCTTTCGGCGATCCCGTCGATCGCGATCGGCCAGCTCGAGGTTCTGCGTGACGGCGCGTCGGCGCTCTATGGATCGGATGCGATCGCCGGCGTCCTCAATTTCGGTCTGCGCCGCGACCGCGAAGGCGGATTGCTGATCGCCCGCTATGGCCAATTCTATAAGGGCGACGGCGAGGATTTCCTCGTCCAGGGCAATGTCGGGCTTCCCTTCACCGACGCCGGTTTCGTCAACATCAGCGGCGAATATGTGAACGCCAGCACGACGTCGCGCGGCATTCAGCGTCCCGACGCGCAGGCGCTCATCGATGCCGGCGTTCAGGATGTCCCGGTCCCGGCGCAGCGCTGGGGAAATCCCGAATCCGAGGCGGCGCGCATCTTCGTCAATGCCGGCATCGAACTGTCGGACGAGATGGAATTCTACACCTTCGGCAACTATAGCTGGAGCCGCGGCACGACGGCCTTCTTTTACCGCAACCCCGATGCCAGCTTCATTTCCACCTCGATTCCGCTCACCAATACGCCCGGAGGACAGCGGTTCAGCTTCCGCCAGCTCTTTCCCGGCGGTTTCACCCCGGATTTCGGTGCCACGGTGACCGATGCGGCGCTGGCGGCCGGCCTCAAGGGCGAATTCTCCTCGGGCCTGACCTATGACCTCAGCGCTTCCTATGGTCAGAACCATGCTTCCTACCGGATCGAAAATACGGTCAATCCGTCGCTTGGCCTCGCGTCGCCGACCTCCTTCAAGCCGGGGCAGCTCGAGCAGCGCGAACTCGCTTTCAATCTCGATCTCACTTACCCCATCGCGATCGGCACCTCCGATCCGCTGACGCTTGCAGGCGGTCTCGAGTATCGGCGCGAGACATATGAGATCACGGCCGGCGACATCGCATCATGGCAGGTTGGTCCTTTCGCGTCGGTCATCGATCCCGATACCGGAAACCGCGTCGGACTGCCGGTCGGCTCGAACGGCTTCCCGGGCTTCAGTCCCATCCAGGCGGGCGAGTTCGCGCGCAGCAACTGGGCCGCCTATACGTCGCTCGAAGGCAATCTCACCGACGCGCTCCAGTTCGGCCTTGCCGGCCGCTACGAGAATTACTCGGACTTCGGCTCGAAATTCACCTGGAAGATCAACGGGCGATATGATTTCTCGGACGTCTTCGCGGTGCGCGGATCGGTCAACACCGGCTTTCGGGCGCCGACGCCGGGCCAGTCGAACGCCTCGCAGGTCCAGACCAACATCGACTCGATAACCGGGGCGCCGCTGACCGCAGGCATTATCGCGCCCAACAATCCGGTGGCGCAATTCTTCGGCGCGACGCCGCTTCGGCCCGAGAATTCGTTCAACGTCGCCGGCGGCATCGTGGTGAAGCCCTCCAATCGCATCACCTTCACGCTCGACTATTTCAACATCAAGGTCGAAGACCGGATCGCCGTATCGGGCAATTTCAATCTCACCCCGGCGCAGCGTGCGCAGCTCGCGGCGCTTGGCATTCCCGGTGGGGATTCCTTCCAGCAGGTGAGCTTCTTCACCAATTCCTTCGACAGCCGCACCCAGGGCGTCGATGCGGTGCTCACCGTGGGCTTCGACCTCGGCGACGGCAAGGCCACGCTCGGCCTCAACGGCAACTATACCAAAACCGATGTCATCAAGGCCTCGCCGGTGATCACTGCGGACCGCGAGCGGCTGCTCGAACTCGAGGGCTTCGTTCCGAAGTGGAAGGGCAATGCGTCCTTCACTTATGCGGGCGAGCGCTTCGGCTTCGTCGCGCGCGCGAACTATTATGGCAAATGGACCGACTATGGCGCCGCACCGGCTGCCGACCAGACGGGCGGCGCCGAACTGCTGGTCGATCTCGAGCTGTCCTACAAGGTTAGCGACATGCTCAAGCTCGCGGTCGGCGGCGAGAATATCTTCGACAATTACCCCGACGTCGAGGCGCGGCAATCCCAGATCAACAACGGGATCCGATATCTCCGCTTCGCGCCGACGGGGTTCAACGGGGGCTTCTGGTACGTCCGCGCGACCGCCTCCTTCTGATCGGTGGCCGTGAGGGCCGTGCGGCGTCTTGTGTCTTCAGCTGGCGTCGGAGCCGAACATCGCGTCGCGGTGGGATTCGAGCACCGCGATAAAGGCCGCAGCGACTTGGGACATCGGCCTCAACTTCGGCGTGAAGAGCATATATTCGAAATGGACCTCCGGCGCGAAATCACGGACCGTAAGGCCCCGCTCGGCATAATCCGCTGCGGTCACGGGGTTGAGAATCGAACATCCGACCCCCTGCATGACAAGCGCGCAGATGGTCATCGCATATTGGGTTTCGATGACCATCTCGCGGTGGACGCCCGCGTCCTCGAAAATGCGGTCGATGCGGTGACGCACGCCGTCCTCGAGCGCGAGCGAAATGAAGGGCTCGCCCTCGAGATCGGCCGGCCGGATGACGTCCTTGACGGCCAAGCGGTGGCCGGCAGGGAGAACGCAGGCGCCGGGGCAGCGCAGGAAGCGCTCCATCCTTATGCCGGGCAATTCGCGCGCCGGCGTCGCGAGCCCGATGTCGAACTGCTGGTTCGCCATCCATTGCCGCACCGTCGAGGAACTGCGGGTCTGGAGCTGAACGGTGACGCCGGGATGTGTCTCGCGAAAGGCCGCGATCACACGCGGCAGGAAACTGACCGCGAGCGCCGGAAGGGCGGCGATCCGGAGCGTGCCGGTCGCCATGTTGCGGATGTCTTCCGCTACCCGCTTCAGGGCCGCAATGCCCGAGAAGCTCCGCTCGACTTCGTAGAAAAAGGCGTCGGCTTCGGGCGTCACGGTGAGCGCGCTGCCGCGCGAACGCAGGAAGAGCTGAAAGCCCAGCTGATGCTCGAGCTCGGCAAGCATCTTGCTCACCGCGGGTTGCGACAGGTTGAGCGACTGCGCGGCCTGGGTGACCGATCCCGAGAGCATCACGGCCCTGAAGGCTTCGAGGTGACGCAGGTTCATCGGACATCGCTCCCTATAGCTATTTCTTATGGCGCTAGCATTGAAAGCCTCGTTTATGAATAGGTCGCACGCATCGCGCCGCTGGTTACCGGCGCTGCTCGCCGCAGGCGCCCTGTTACTCGGCGGCTGCGGCCGCGAGCCCGCCGGCACCGGTGGGCATGAAATCGCCGCGGCGAAGGGATCGACGCTTGCGCGGATTCGCGCGCGCGGAACGCTCAATTGCGCAATTCATACGGGGCAGCTCGGCATGTCCTATCTCGACAAACGCGGACGCTGGCAGGGCTTCTTCGTCGATTACTGCCGGGCGCTCGCCGCTGCGGTCCTCGGCGATGCCCGCAAGGTCCGGTTCATGCCGGTCGCCTCGAACAAGCGCTTCACGATCGTGCAGACGGGCGAGGCCGACGTCCTGTCGCGGACGACGACATGGACGCTGACGCGCGACACCGACCTCGGGGTGAATTTCGTCGGCACCATGTATTATGACGGGCAGAGCTTCCTGGTGCCCCGGCGATCGGGTGTGCGGCTTCCGACGGATCTCGATGGCGCATCGATCTGCATCACCAAGGGGACGACCTCCGAACTCAACACCGCCGAATATTTCGAGCGCAAGGGGCTGCGTTTCCAGTCCGTCGTGTTCGAGAATCCCGAGGAAGCCAAGCTCGCCTTCTTTGCCGGGCGGTGCGACGCAATGACCACCGATGCCTTCACGCTGACGGTGATCCGCCTGGCCGACACCGCGCATCCCGACGATTATGTGGTGCTGCCCGAGCGGCTCACCAAAGAACCGGTCGGCCCAGTCGTGCGCAGCGACGACGAGCAATGGTACGAGATCAACAAATGGGTGCTGAACGCGCTCTTCGCTGCCGAGGAAATGGGGGTCACCCGCGCGAATGCCGCGCGCATGCGGATGGCCTCGCGCGACCCTGAAGTGCGCAAGATGCTCGGCGGCTTGCCCGGATTCGGCAAGTCGCTCGGCCTTGACGATGACTGGGCGTACCGGGCAATCGAGGCGACCGGCAATTATGGCGAAATCTTCGACCGGCACATTACGCCGCTCGGCGTCGAACGCGGACAGAATAAGCTCTATCGGGACGGCGGGCTGATCTACCCGTTGCCGATGCGATGACTCATAAACACAGGCGGCTTGCCATCGCTGCGTTACCCTGGCTGCTGATCGCGGGCGGGCTTGTGGTCGCCTACGGCCTGTTTGCGACATTGGCGGACAATCTCGCGGACCGAAACATCCGGACGGGGTTCGGTTTCCTGTTCGACCGGGCGGGTTTCGCGATTGGCGAAACGCTGATTGCTTACGCGCCGGGCGATTCCTATGCCGCGGCGCTGGCGGTGGGTCTTCTCAACACGCTCCTGATATCGGCGCTCGGCATCATCTTCTCGACCTTGCTCGGCCTCGCGGTCTGCATGGCGCGCCTGTCGTCCAACTGGCTGCTTGCGAGGCTCTCCGGCCTTTATATCGAGCTGGTTCGCAATATTCCGCTGCTGCTCCAGATGTTCGTCTGGTACGCCGCGCTGCTGTTCGGTCTGCCCGGACCCGGCCCGGGCGCCGTCGGACCGTTCGACCTCGATAATCGGGGATTGCACCTCCCCGCGCTCTCCTTGGCCGATCCGGGACGGCCGGTCTTTCTCATCGCGATCGTCGCCTGTGCGATCCTGCTGGGTGCCGTGCGGCGAGGAGCCGTTCGCACGCGCACTGCGCTGGCCTTCGCCGGCATCTCCCTGGTGCCGCTCTTGCTGTGGGGCGGGATCGATCTGCCGCGGGCGGGGCGCTTCGGAACCGTCGGCGGATTGTCGCTCTCCACGGAGTTTCTGACGCTGGTCGCCAGCCTTTCGGTCTATGCCTCGGCCTATCTGGCCGAGATATTCCGCGGCGCGATCCTCGCCGTTCCCGCAGGGCAGAGCGAGGCCGCCAAAGCGCTCGGCCTGTCGCCCGCGCAAACAATGGGACGGATCGTGATGCCGCAAGCGCTGCGCATCGCCATACCGCCGATGACGAGCTGGCATCTCAACACGATCAAGAACAGCTCCCTGGGGGTCGCGATCGGATATCCCGAATTTGTCTCGGTGGTCGATACCGTCATCAGTCAGACAGGGCAGGCGATCGAGGGCGTCGGCCTGATCGTCGCGACCTTCCTGCTGCTTTCGCTATCCTTGTCGTTCGTCACCGGCCTCTATGCCCGCCAGTTGGGCTGGAGCGTCGCCGGGCAGCCCGGCCGGAGCATCCAGTCGGCGCCCCTCGAACCCTTTCCGCTGCGCTCGGCGACCGCCTGGCCGTCGTGGATACGGCGCAATCTGTTCAGAGGAGGACGCCAGTCGATACTCACCATCGCGATCCTCGCCATGACCGCGGCTTTCGCCGGCAAGGGGCTCTCGTGGCTGCTGTTCGACGCGACCTTCGCCGGGGGCGCGGCCGATTGCCGTTTGGCCAGCGGTGCTTGCTGGCCATTCCTCCGCGAAAATGCGCGGCTGATATTGTTTGGCACCTATCCCGAAGCCGAGCAGTGGCGGTCCGCAGCAGCGGCGGCCGCGCTGCTTTCATGCCTTGCCTTCTCCTTCGTCCCGCGATTCTGGCGCAGCCGCCTCGGGCTTGTCTGGCTCGGCGCAATCGCCGTGGCGGTACTTCTGCTACGAGGAGGATTCGCGGGCCTTTCCTATGTCCCGATGGAGAAGTGGAGCGGCCTGCCGGTCACATTGCTGCTCGCGAGCCTTGCGGTGGTCGGCGCTTTTCCATTGGCTATACTCCTCGCGTTCGGCCGCAGGTCGGCGCGGCGCGGCATTCGCTGGCCGAGCGTCGCCTTCATCGAGCTGGTTCGCGGAACGCCGCTGATCGGAGTGCTCTTCCTCGCTGCGGTCCTGTTCCCGCTGTTCGTGCCCTCCTATCTCTCGATCGACAGCCTGCCGCGCGTCCAGCTCGCGCTCATATTCTTCACTGCCGCCTATATGGCCGAGGTCATCCGGGGCGGCCTGCTGGCGGTTCCCGTCGGGCAAGCCGAGGCCGCGCATGCTCTTGGCCTCACCAAATGGCAGGCGCGGCGCCATATCCTGTTGCCGCAGGCGCTGAAAGTCAGCGTGCCGGGGCTGGTCAACACTTCGATCAGCGAGGTCAAGAACACGACGCTCGTCCTCATCGTCGGCGTCTTCGATTTGTTGCAGACGACCCGCCTCTCCTACGTCGAGGCGCAATGGCGACCCTATTTCGCCGAAGCCTATCTTTTTACCGGGACAATCTTTTTCCTCCTCTGTTTCTCCCTGTCCCGGCTCAGCATGAAGATCGAACGGAAACTAAACTATGCAGGATAATCACGACAGAAAATGGCCCGGGGAGCCGGCAAGCCCGAAAGGGCACGCCTGGCAGGACCCGACGCGTGCCGTTCACGGCGGTCCCCGCCCGCGCGATCAGCGGGGCCTCATCAATCCGCCCGTCGATCGAGCCTCCACCATTATCTACGGCAGCGTCGAGGCCTATATGGACCGGCACCAGGGTCTCTACGATGAGGTCATCTATGGCCTGTACGGAACGCGAACGACCTTTGCGCTCGCCGAGGCCGTCAGCGAACTCGAAGGCGGCTGCGCCACCGTCATCACCTCGTCTGGAACCAGCGCGATCGCGCTAGCCCTCACGGCTTTCGTGGCCGGGGGCGATCATCTGCTCGTTGCGGATTGCGTCTATGGGCCGACCCGCAAGTTTCTGACCGACGTTCTCGCGCGCTTCGGGGTCGAGGTGGAATATTTCCGGCCCGATATCGGAGCGGAGATTGCCGGGCTGTGCCGCAGCAACACCCGGCTCATCTACATGGAGACCCCGGGCTCGCAGACATTCGATATGATCGACGTCCCCGCGATCACGGCGGTTGCACGCAGCCGGGGCATATTGACCGCTCTCGACAACACCTGGGCGACGCCGCTTTTCTTCAAACCGTTGGCCCATGGGGTCGACATCTCGCTTGCTTCGGCAACCAAATATCTCTCGGGGCACTCCGACTGTCTGCTCGGCACGATGACCGCCGCCAGCGATGCCGTCTACCGCCAGCTCAAGGATGCGGCGGCGCGCTGGGGCAACTGCGCGAGTCCCGACAATTGCTATCTCGTCCACCGGGGCATCAGGACGCTCGATGCCCGCCTTGAACGCCACCAGCGTACCGCGGCGACGCTGATCGAATGGTTCGCCCAGCAACCCGAAGTGGTCGCGGTCCGCTATCCGGCCCATCCTTCCGATCCCGGCCATGCGATCTGGAAGCGGGATTTCACCGGAGCGTCCGGATTGTTCGGTGTTCAGCTCGATGGTCTTACCCCTCCGGAAACCAGCGCCTTTTTCAACGAATTCTCGCTGTTCCAGCTCGGTTCGAGTTGGGGCGGCTTCGAAAGCCTCGCGGTTCCGGCGTGGCCCGCTCCGATCCGCGATTTTCCCAATGGCGAGGCAGATGGGGCGCTGATCCGTATTCACGCCGGCCTCGAAGCGCCGCAGGATCTGATCGCCGACCTCGCCGCAGCCTTCGCGCGGGTACGGGCGATACGCGGCCGGGGGCAGGCGTCATGACCGATGCCTCGGGCCACGCGGCCGTCAGCTTGCGGCAGGTCGACAAATATTATGGCGCCTATCATGCCCTCCGCTCGATCGACCTCGAAATCGCCCCGCGCGAGCGGATCGTGATTTGCGGCCCTTCAGGCTCCGGCAAATCGACGCTCATTCGCTGCATGAACAGGCTCGAGGTGCCCGACTCCGGTGCCGTCCTGATCGAGGGAACCAGGATAACCGACGCGTCGCGAGAGGCCGTTGCGGCGCTCCGCGCCATTGGCATGGTTTTTCAGCAGTTCAATCTGTTCCCGCACAAGACGGTGCTGGAGAATTGCACCCTCGCGCCCGTCCTGCTCGGCGGCTTGTCTCTTCCGGAGGCGGAGGCGCGCGCCATATCCTATTTGGACAAGGTGAGGATTGGCGACCAGGCGGGCAAATATCCGGGGCAGCTCTCGGGAGGGCAGCAACAGCGGGCCGCGATAGCCCGCGCTCTGGCGATGGAGCCCCGGATTCTTCTCTTCGACGAGCCGACATCGGCGCTCGATCCCGAGATGATCAAGGAGGTACTCGATGTGATGACGTCCCTTGCCGGCGAAGGACGGACGATGGTGTGCGTGACGCACGAAATGGGATTCGCGCGCGAGGCGGCCGATCGCATGCTTTTCATGGATCAGGGCCAGATCATCGAAGACGCAAGGCCGGCAGATTTTTTCGCCGCGCCGAAAAGCGAACGCGCACGGACCTTTCTCGAACAGATACTTTCGCATTGAGCGGCTCAAGTCGGTCGCGCCCCCAAGCTGTGCCGACCCACTTAATCATGTCATTTCATAAGCAAGCCGAGGGAGGGGCCCGCCGGCTCCTTGCGCGAAAAGGCTCAGGCCGGAAAAAATTTCAAAATTGATGAGGGGTAGAGCTTTGGGGTGCGTATCTAGTAGGTATCGTGCGCCCGGAATTTACTTCATAACCAATTGATATGATTCAATAAATTCCTATTGACCTGTATATACATTTGATGCTCTCTGAGGGGAATCAGCCAACCATCAGGGGGTTTCGCTATGATGACCAGGACAATTTTGCTCGCCAGCGCCGCAGCGGTCGCGACCTTTGCAACGCCAGCGCTCGCGCAGAGCGATGCTGCGACGCAGTCACCCGCCGCGGAGGATGCTCCGAACGGATCGGACATCGTCGTGACCGGCTCGCGCATTCGTCGCCAGGATCTCGCGGGCGTCGGCCCCGCGACCGTCGTGTCGGCCGAGCAGATCGAGAACACCGGCGTCGTCAATATCGAGACGGTGCTGCAGCGCCTTCCCGCCAACGCCGGCTTCGCAGGCAACCAGACCTCCGCCTATTGGGCGAACAATGGATATGGCACGGCGCAGGTGAACCTGCGCGGTCTCGGCATCAAGCGCACGCTTGTTCTGCTCAACGGCCGCCGCCTCGTCGCGGGCGGCACCGGCGCGAACTCCTCGCCCGATCTTAACATGATCCCGGTCGCGGCGCTCGCGCGCACCGATGTGCTCAAGGACGGCGCCTCGGCGATCTATGGCGCCGACGCGATGGCGGGCGTGGTCAACCTCGTGACCCGCACTGACTATGAAGGCCTCGGCCTCAGCGTGCGCCAAGGCATCACCGAAAAGGGCGATGGCTCGGACTTCACCGCCGACCTCCTGTGGGGCGTCCGCAACGATCGCGGCGGTTTCATGGCGGCGGTCACCTATCAGAAGACGAGCGCGGTCAATATGGCAACGCGCGCGCCTTGCTCGCTTGCCGAAACCACGCCCGGCATGCTGAGCTGCGTGAACAGCGCCTCGACGATCGGCGGCCGCGCGGTGCTGCCGAACGGCCAGCAGATCAACTTCAATCAGGTGCTGGGCGGTAACGGCAACTTCTTCGAGCCGTACAGCGCTGCCAAGCACAACTTCAACTCGAACCCGTTCCTCAACGCGGTGAGCCCGGTCGAGCGCGTGAGCACGGCGTTTTTCGCCGACTATGACATCACTGACAATATCGAGGCGTTCGGCGAATTCCTTTACACCTTCCGCAAGTCGAATCAGATCGCGACGCCCGGAACGCTGCGCAACCTCTCGATCGCGGCGAGCAATCCCACCAATCCGACGGGGCAGAATATCGTCCTCATCCAGCGCCGCCTCGCCGAGCCCGGCCCGCGCCAATTCTTCCAGGAAACCGATACCTGGCAGGGTACGTTTGGCCTCCGCGGCAAGCTCTCTAACGATTGGGGATGGGAAATCGCGGGCGCCTTCGGCCGCAACACCGCGGTCGATGGTTCGACCAACATCGCCAATCTCGAGCGAGTGGCGAATTCCCTCGATACGACCAAGTGCAGTCTTGCTGCCGGTGCCACGATCCCCTGCGCCGACTATCTCGGGTTCGGCGACCTGACCCCGGAGGTTCTCGACTATATCCTGTTCACGTCGCGCGACCGCGGCGGCAACGAGCTTGCGACGGTCACCGCCGATATCAACGGCGATCTCTTCAAGCTGCCCGCAGGCCCCGTCTCCTTCGCGGCGGGTGTCGTCTATCGCAAGGAAAAGGGTTGGCGCGATCCCGATCCGCTGACGGTGCTCGGTATTGCCAACACCAACCAGCAGGATCCGATCTCCGGAACGAGCACGGCGAAGGAAGCCTATCTCGAACTGTCGGTGCCCGTTCTGGCCGACACACCCTTCTTCCAGTCGCTTACCCTCGACGGCGCGGTTCGCTACTCGAACTACGACCTGTTCGGCAGCGACTGGAACTACAAGGGGAGCGTCGACTGGGTCATCAATGACAGCTTCCGCCTGCGCGGCACCTACGGCACCGGCTTTCGCATTCCGAACGTCCCCGAATTGTTCGGCGGCGTCTCCGAGGGCAATCTGACGACCACCGACCCCTGCTCGCGCTATTCGACCAGCGGCAATGCGACACTGATCGCCAATTGTCAGGCGTCGGGCGTGCCGGCCAATTATGTTCAGCTCGGTACAACGATCCTGACAACGGTCGGCGGCAACGAGAATCTGAAACCCGAAAGCTCGACGACCTGGGCCGTCGGGACGGTGATTTCACCGAAGGGACTGGTTCCGGGACTCTCGCTCACTGCCGACTGGTTCGACATCAAGATCAAGGATGCGATCCGTGCTATTCCGGGCTCGACAAAGCTCAGCATTTGTTATGCGAGCCAGAATCTTTCGCATCCCTTCTGCGAAGATTTTACCCGCAGCCCGTTGACCGGCGAGGTTACCTTCCTCTCCGCGCAACCGATCAACACGGGCCGCGAAGAAATGAACGGCCTCGATCTGGGTCTCGTTTACAACAATGACATCGGCAGCGTGAACGTCTCGCTCGACGTCAACGTGACCTATCTCAACAAATATGTGGTCCTGCCTTTCCCCGGCGGCGCGCCGATCGACTTCGACGGCTTTATCGGCGGCGGCAATGGCGGCTATCCGAAATGGCGCGGCTATGGCGTGCTGACCGCTGAAAAGGACGGGGTCAGCGCGACCTGGTCGACCCAGTGGATCGGCAAGGCGACCGACTTCAATGCGGCCCCCGGCGACATCGGCTACAGCACGCCGAATGTCTTCTACCACAATCTCCAGGTCGCTTTCGAAATCGACGAGAAGACCCGGTTCCAGGTCGGTGTCGACAATCTTTTCGATCGCAAGGCGCCCTATATCCAGAGCTTCACCGATGCGAACACCGACACGATGACCTATGACCTGCTCGGACGGCGTTTCTACGTCGGCTTCCGCACCGCGTTCTGAGGGTAATCGATATGGCGATCCGTTGGCCGCTGCTCGTCCGGCGAACGCATAAATGGCTGGCCTTGGTGGTCGGCGTCCAGGCGCTGCTCTGGACGCTGACCGGCTTCTACATGGTGGTCGTGCATATCGACACCATCCATGGCGACCATCTCGTGCGCGCGCCGATGGTTCAGCCCTTCGACCTCGCGGGCCTCGCGCCGCCGTCGCGGATCGTTGCGGCCGCGCCCGGTGCGTCCGAGGTTCGCTTGCAGCGGTTCTTCGATCGCCCCGTCTGGCGCGCTGAAACTCCCGAAGGGGCGCGGCTGTTCGATGCCCGCTCGGGTGCGCCGCTGCCTGCGCTTACCGAGTCCCAGGTCCGCGAGCAGGCGCGGCGCATCTACACCGGCGACGGCAAGATCGTGTCGGTGCGGCTGTTGACCGAAGCGCCACAGGAAATGCAGTCGCGCAAGCCGCCCTATTGGCAGGTCGAGTTCGAGGGCTGGAACCGCCCGACGCTCTATCTGTCGCCGACGACCGGTGAGCTTATCTCGCGCCGGCACGCATTGTGGCGCGTGTTCGACTTCGCGTGGATGCTCCACATCATGGACTATGATGAGCGGACCGACGTCAACAACCCGTTGCTCCGCGTCGCGACCTGGAGCGTCTTCGCGATGGCGATCAGCGGGGCGTGGTTGCTGATCTGGTCCTTCAAACGCCGCAAGAGGAAGCAGGCATGAAACGCATCCGACTGACGCCGCTCTTCTTCCGGCGCATCCACAAATGGGTCGGGCTGATCCTGGGTCTCCAGTTCCTGCTCTGGGCGCTCAGCGGATCGGTGATGGCGCTGCTCGACAAGGATAAGGTCGGCGGGCACGGCGGCGGGATGTCGCATGCGCATCCACTGCCACCGGGGGAATATTTCGACGTGGCGGCCCTGCCGCGCGGCGAACCTGTCACGGGCGTGATCCTTCGCGATCTCGGAACCCGGCCGGTCTATGAAGTGCGCTCCGCAAAAGGCGTCCGTCTCGTCGACGCGACAAGCGGCGAGCACATCCGGGTCGACGAGGCCATGGCGCGCGAAGTCGCCTCCATGATGAACGAGGCGCCGATCCGAGAGGTGAGCGTAATCGCCAAGCCGAACCTCGAATCGCGCGATCATGAGGGGGCGATGTGGCGCGTCGATTTCGCGGACGACGAGAACAGCAGCGCCTATGTCTCGCTCGATACCGCCCGCTTTCTCGTGATGCGCGGCGATACCTGGCGCACATGGGACTTCTTCTGGATGCTCCACAATATGGACTATATCAACCGGTCGAGCTTCAACCACCCGCTGATCATCTTCGTCGCCTTCGGTGTACTATGGCTGTCGGGAACCGGCTTCTACCTGCTGTTCAAAAGCTTCAGCAAAGCCGACTTCCGTTGGCTGCGCCGGCGCCGCAAGCCGGTCGTGGTCACCCGCACCGGCTGACCGGCCTCAATCGTCGATCGAAAAGGCGGCTGACAGCTCGAAGCGTGTTCCGGGGTGTGTCAGCCAGGCATGCGACACAAGGCGCGAGCGGCTCCAAGTCCGGCGCGTCATCTGGAGCACCGGTTCGCCGTCGGACAATCCCAGCATGCCGCGCATCCGCTCGTCGGGCATCGTCGAGCAAACGCGATGCTCGACCCGTTCGAGCGGTGCAATGCGCGTCAGATATTCATTTGGTGTCATCCGCGTGAAGTCGAGCGTGCCATAGTCGGGGGCGATCGACGCGAGAACGAACCTCTCTTCTATCTGTATCGGAAATTCGGCTTCGTGATGGACGATGATCGAATGGAACAATTTCGTGCCCACGGACACCTCGAGCAGCGGCGCCGTCTCTACATTGGCGCGCTCTTCGCGGTTCTGGATCACGCGGGCGCGGTACGCATGACCGCGCTCCCGGATTTCCTCGGCGATGTTGCGGATTTCAATCATCTGGCCGATCGGCTTTGGCTCTGCGATGAACGATCCGCTGCCGGCGCGCCGCACGACGACGCCCGCCGCCTGCAACTCGCGTAGAGCGCGGTTCGCGGTCATCCGCGAAACGTCGAACTGCTGAACCAGCTCCGCTTCCGACGGCACCCGGTCTCCTGGGTTGAGGCGGCCGTCCCGCACTGCATCGCAAATGCTTTGCTTGATGGCGACGTACCGGGGCATCACCTCGCCTCCCGTCTCTTCGGGCGGCCGGGTTGCCTCGCGGGGCCGAGATTCTGAAGCGGGGGATTTTCGAGTGAGCGAAGGGTTCATAAGTCGTCTATACAACTTCGCCGACTCCCAGCTAGGTAAAACAGAATGTCACGCGCCGATTGCGCAAAAACTTGCGCGCCAAGCCACTCTCGGTGAGAGCGGGAGACTAATTGTCTCGATTCCGCTTGCGATCGGGAAAGTAGCGTGCCGGCGTTACACCGGTCAGTTCGCGAAACGAGCGGATAAAGTTACTCGCCGTCCCAAAACCGAGTTCGAGCGCGATCGATGTGACCGCCTCGCCCTGCGCCAGCCGCAAGAGCGCGGCCTTGAGCCGAATCTGGTTCCGAAACGCGGTAAAGCCTGTTCCGGTATCGCGTTGGAACAGCCGCGCAAGGCTTCGGCTCGAGATATGGAGTTGCTCCGACCAGGCTTCGAGGCTCCTCCGGTCGCCGGGATTGCGATCGAGTGCCGCGGCGATTTGCGCGATACGGGGCGCTGTGACCGACGGGATCGTCAGGGCAGGCGATATTTTCAACGCCATCTCGTCGGCGAAGAGGAAGGCCAGATGCCGCTGACGCGCCCCTGCGCCCGTGCCTGCGGCCGCAAAAATGATCTCGCGCATCAAGGGGCTCACGGAAGTTAGCCCGGCTTCTTTCGGCAGCCTCCGTAGAATGCTGCCGAAACAATATATGCTGTACATCTCGAAACCGCCCGAGGTCTCGACGCGATGCTCATGGTCCGCGGGCAGCCAAACGCCCTGCTGGGGCGGAACGACCCATTGTCCCTCACGGGTGTGCAATATCATGACCCCCCTGCTCGGGTATATCAGTTGGACTACTGGGTGCCGGTGCCACTCCCCGATGCTTCGTGCATGGAATGTGGCTCGTTCCACCTCGATCGAGACCGAAGGAGCATTCTTGTCGGATAGTGAATTCATTATGTCCTGATATCATCTATCGGACATAGTCTCCAACGCTCAGCATCGTCTTCGCAATCGACGGAGACCTTATGCGCCTACCCATGATGATCCAGTCCACGAAGCGTTCGTCCGCCGCCCGTCCCCATGGGGAATATAAGCGCCAATTGCTCGACGAAATTGTCGCTCTCAAGCCGGCAACCTTACTCGACGTCGGATGCGGCACGGGCGATCTTCTCGTCGCAGCGCGCGAAGCGGGCATCGCCCGCACTGTCGGGATCGAGCCGGAAACCCAAGCTTGCGTCCGCGCGCGATCCCGGGGTTTGGACGTCATTTCATGTCGTGCCGAAGCGCTGCCATTCGAAGACCGCAGTTTCGACGTCGTGACGCTCGATTATGTCGCACATCATACGGAGAATTTGCCGAGAGCATTGCGCGAGGCGTCGCGCGTCGCGCGCTGCGCCGTGCTCATCCTGGATTGCTGGTTCGACGACATCCGCTGGTTCGGCGGCGAGCGCGATGAGCGCACCCTCGGCCTGCTCAGCCGCGACGACAGCATGCCGTGACGCCGACGCGTGTCAGCCGCGCGGATTGCGAAACAGCGGCAGCATCCGGTGGAGCACTTCGTCCTTGTCGAAAAAATGATGCTTGAGCGCGCCGAGAACATGCAGCGCGAGCACGACGTAAATGGCCTTCACCATCAGCTTGTGTATGTCGCCGAGCTCTTCGGCGAGATCCTCGTTCATAGCCAATTCCTGCTTCTCTCAACGCTGATGCTCGTCGCGACCTCACTCGCCGACCGGCAAAAAATATCTCTGGAGAAGCTTTTTCGGGAAGAATCACTCCTTGAGCGCGTCAGCGCCGCAGTCGCGAGTTCGAACAGCCGCATCCGGGCGATGAACAGTCCAGCGTCGCGACTGACGGATTGGAACGAGCTATCGCTCGAGCGGTTTCCGCCGAAGGCCGACCGGCCGGTAATTGTAAGGGTGCCAGAGGCTGATCCCGAAGAAGAAACAATCAGCGAGCGATACGCGACTGGCGATCACCGCAGCGTCGAAGTGCGCTCGATCTTGGACATTCCGCAATGGGAGCAGGCCCGCTGGATCGGCGTGATGCTCGGTCTGCAGCATGATCTCCCGATCGTCGGATTGCACTTTGAGGATCGCGAGGCGGGACGCCAAATTTTCGAGCGTTGGCGCGAACGGTTCGGCGCACGAGATGCCAAAGGGGCTATCCACATCGCGATCTTGCGCGAACTACCTGGTCGGCCCCCGTCCCACTATGCGGTGCTATTGATGGCGGGAACTGAGCCAGGGGATTTCGCTGGTACGCTGGTGAGCATGCCGAGCCGCCTCAAGCTGCTCGAACCTGCCGCCGACACGAATCTGAGGTTCTTTCTCGATAACTATCCCGCGGGTGGCTCGTTCATTCTGGTTCCCACTTACGTGAAGGAGAATGGCGAGCCCGATCTGATGATGGACCTTGCCATACTAAAGCATGACCTCTCGATCCGGAGAGTTGCCGATATCGGCAAGTCCGATTTGGAAATCATCGGAGTGCAGCTTCTCGAGCAAATGGAGGCGCGCGACGGTTCGCCGCCTTGATCAGGCGGCGAACTTCATCTTTGCCGCCTTCCGCACGCCAGTCTCAAGATGTTTTGCGATCTCGTCCGAAGTGCGGCTGACCGCCAGCTTCACGGCTTCATCGATATGAACATAGTCCTGCGTCACACTTTGCGACGCGTGGCCTAGCATCGCGCGGATCGTGAGCTCGGAGAAGCCGAGTTCGCCCGCCATGCTGCCGAAGGTGTGGCGCAGCGTATGCGGCGTTACGCCCTCAATGCCGGCCGAGCGGCATAGTCGGGCCAAGCAGTCGCTGACGGCGGTAAACGGGCCTTCGCCATTCGACGCGGGAAAGACGTAGGGGCAGCCGGCTATTTCGGGTTGAGCGACGACGATCTTGATCGCCTCGGGTCCGATCGCCCGAAATTGTGCATCGCTCTTCGTGTCGGGGAACGCGACGTAGCCGCCCATGGGGTTAACCCACTGCCGCTGCAGCGCCTGCGCCTCTTCGCGCCGATAGCCGGTCAGAAGGAGCGTCCTGACAATTGCGAGCGCAACGGGGTTCTCGGAACCCAGTTCGGCCCGGCCGATCGCCCGACCCAGCAGCTCGATCTCGGCGATGCTGAGACGCCGGGTCCTTTTCTTGGTCGCGAGCTTCTTCGCGCCCTTCGTAGGATGTTCCGCAATCAGTCCCTTGTGCTTTGCATGGCCTAGGATGGCCTGGAGGGTGCCGAGGCTCCTCCCGGCAACGCCGGCACCGCCCGTCGGGCGGCCGCCGCGCCCGCCCGAAGGAGGCTTTCGGGTCTGACCGGTTGCAATGTCATTTTGCATTGCCTCGACGTCGGCGATCGTCAGCTTCCGCACGAGGCGTTTGCCCATCAGCGGGATGATATGCGTCAGGATGCGGCTCTCATCCATGTTGAGCGAGGTGTCCTTGATCGGGCGGTTCTTCCGTCCAAGAATGCGGCCGGCTCGCGCTTCGACGAGATACCATTCGCACATCTCGGCGACATTGAGATCCTTCCGGACCCGGCGCGACTCCTCTGCGGGATCTTCGCCAGAGGCGACCTTGCCCAACTGAATCTTCGCGAGCTCGCGGGCTTGCTCGACCGTCATCACGCCGAAGCGCCCGATCTTCACTCGCCGAACCCGGCCTTCCTCATTCATATACTGGATGACGAAGGTTTTCGTCCCGGTTGCGCCGACACGGACACCGAAACCTTTGATCTCGGTATCCCAAAGAAATGCCTGGCCTGTCGCTGGTGCAGCCAGCGCATCGACCGTCCGCTTATTGAGCTTCGCAAGCGCCACAAGTTCCTCCATCATATTACGCGAGGGTGGCCGATTCGAAAAGTAATGAGGACGTAATAGAAAATCACCGCTTCGCAGGGTAGGGCTAGGATAAATTATCGTAGGCCGAAGTCAACAAATGCTTGGATTTTCGTACCTTGGCGTAGAAAAAGAAGCTCTGGGGTATTTGCAGTAATTTCTTGCCAAGGTTGGGGTCGAGGGTTCGAATCCCTTCGCCCGCTCCAGTTTTTCCAAAGAAAACCGAATCTTGTGACGCGCCGGTCGGCACGGCCCGCCGGCTTTTGTGATCGGCGGCGGCCCGCAACGACAAAGGGCCGACCCTTTCGGGACGGCCCTTCCATTGTCTTGGCGTTTGCGGCCTTAGCCGAGCGCGGCCTCCACGCGGACGGTCGGGCTCGATTCTGCCGCGTGCGGCATGGGACAATGAGACATTCGACCACCTCCTTTCGCTTGTTGACGATAGGAGGAATATGGGCGCCCCGCCCGCGGCTTGCAAGGGGGGGGCGCCGCCTCAGAACAGCCCTGGCAGCTCACGCTGCGCCGCGCTCGGCGTCGGGGTCGCGAGCATCTCGCCTTCGGCGGCGAGCGCTGGCGCGATACGCTTGGCGGCGCTGGTGATCTGCGCCCCGCAGCTGCGCCCGGCGAGGAAGTCGAGCGCGGCGCGCAGCGACGGCTCGTTCGGGTCGCCGAGCTGGAACGATAGGCTGTCGCCCGCCGCGCAGCTGTTGGCGATCTTGGGCGCGAGGCCGTCATAATAGTCGCTCTGTCCCGCCGCATTGCCCGTCGCGAAGGCGACGACGCGCATGCGGTCGTCACATTCGGCCTTGTCGAGCGCGATCTGGCCGACGGGCTTGCCGAAGGTGTCGCTGCCGACGAGCGTCATGTTGGTGCCGAGATAGGGCAGCATGCCGTTGATCACGAGCTCGCTCGCCGAGGCGGTCGATCCGGTGGCGATGAAGGCGATGCGCGTCGGGGCGATCGATTCGGGCTGGCTGGTGAAGAAATGCCGGTCGTTCTCGGCGGCTTTCGACGGGCGGAAATCGGTGCGCGAAAAAAGTTCGCTCGACGTCCGGTTGCGGCCGAGCAGATCGCCCATCAGTTCGGCGGTGCTGACGAGGCCGCCGCCATTGTAGCGGAAGTCGATGACGATATCGGTCACCCCCTGCGCGCGGAAATTGGCGAAGGCGGCGCGCAGCTGCGGGTTCGCCGAGCTGATGAAGGTGCGCAGGTTGAGGTAGCCGTAGCTCTTCCCGCCCTCGGTGATGATCTTGGCGCCATAGCGGTCCGACACCGGGTCGATGTCGTAATTGGCCTTGGTCACGGTGACGTCGCGCGTGCTCCCGCCGTCGACGATGCGCAGGATGCGCGTGACGCCCGGATCGTCGGGCCCGAGCGCGCTGATGATGCCGTTGACGCCGCTCGTCGCGACGATGTCGGCGACCGGGCGGATGTTCGCGGCGCTGGTCCCGATGCCGGTAATCTGCGTGCCGCGGTCGATCCCTGCGGCCAGCGCCGGTGCGCCTTCATAGGCTTCGGCGATCACCACGCGCTGCGTGCCGCTATTATAGGTCAGCCGCACGCCGAGCCCCGCGCTCGACCCGCTCGAGAAAAAGGCATTCTCCTCGGCGATCGAGGTGATGTAGGTGAAGAAGCGATCCTTTCGCGCGAGGCGCGCGGGCGCGACGAGCGCGTCGATATAGGATTGCACGTCGCTATGCGCCGCCTTGTTGGCCCCCGTCGCGACGTCGGCGGGGAACAGATACCATTCGTCGATCACCGCCTTCGCAAAATCCTGCCGCGCCGACAGGCCGCAGTTCGCCGTGGGGGTCGGGGTGGGCGTCGGTGTCGGCGCTACCACCACCGGGCCGCCGCCGCCTCCACCGCCACCCCCGCCGCCGCAGCCGGCGAGGACGAACGCCGACATCGTCAGCAGGGCGACGGATTTTCGCAAGTTACGGCGCATGGATTTTCCCCGGTTGTTCGGACGCATCGCGGCGACCGGCACCGTGTCTGCGACCCGCCACATGTATCGACGATGAAAAGATGCGGCAATGATCTGGATCATAGCGATGCGACGGACGGAATGGCGATGTTGGGGTGGGGAGCAGCCCCTATGTGATCCCAGGCGAAGGCCGGTGTCCAGGATGCGGGGGCGGTGCTTGCCCTCTGGACCCCGGCTTTCGCCGGGGAGCGGCGAGATTCGCCCGATACCAGCGCCGATACGCCTTGCGACACACGCACGACAATCCGGCAAAGCCGCGCGACAAAGCGGCGCTAGCGCCGCTCCCCAGACCGACAGGGGAGACAAAATGACCTTTCGCCCGACCGCGCGCCTGTTTGGCGCCACCGCATTGTGCCTTGCCCAGCCCGCCGCAGCAGAGCCCGCACCCGACGCGCCCGCGATCGCGCAGCGCCTGCTCGACACGCTGCGCGAGACCACCGCCGTGCCCGGCATGGGCGCCGCGGTGTGGCGCGACGGGCACATCGTCTGGGAAGGATCGAGCGGAATGCGCGATGTCGAGCGCGGGCTGCCGGTCACCCCCGACACCCTGTTCCGCCTCGCGAGCGTATCGAAGCTCTTCACCGCCACCGCGGCCGCGAAGCTTGCTGAGCAGGGCAAGCTCGACCTCGATGCGCCGGTACAGGCGCAACTCCCCTGGCTCGGCAATCGCTGGCCCGCGATCACCCCGCGCCAGCTCGCCGCGCACAGCTCGGGGCTGCCGCATTACCGGCCGGGCGACGAAACGCTCGGGCAGCGCCACTATGCCACCGGACGCGACGCGGTCGCGATCTTCGCCGACCGCCCGCTGCTCGCGCCGCCGGGCACGGCCTATCGCTACAGCAGCTGGGGTTACACTTTGCTCGGCACGCTCGTCGAGGAGCGCACGGGCGAGCCCTTCACCGACCATGTCGTGCGCATGGTCCCCGGCCTCGCGATCCGCGCCGATGCAACGCACAGCGGCGACACGAATGCGTCGCGCGCTTATGCCTTCGCGGGCGGCGCCCTCGTCGAGGCCCCCGCCAACGACTTCAGCTACACATGGGGCGGCGGCGGCCTCGGCGGCACCCCCGGCGCGGTCGCCAGCTTCGGCGGGCGGATGATCGAAGGCGCGATCGTCGCGCCCGCGACTTTCGACGCGATGCTCGTGCCGACGAAGCTCGGCGACGGCAGCCCCGCGGGCGAGCGCGACTATCGCGTCGGTTTCGGCTGGCGCAGCGGGACCGACGCCGACGGTGCCGCCTATGTGCACCACAGCGGCATCACCGCGGGCGCGCGCAGCACGCTGGGGCTGTGGCGCGAAGAGCGCATCGCGGTCAGCCTGCTCTCGAACGCCGAATGGGTGTCGCGCATCGAACCGACCGCGCAGATGCTCGCCGCGCCCTTCCGCGCGGCGCCCGCCGGGCTGGTGCCCGCGGCGTGCCCCGTCGGTGCATCGCGCTACACCGGCCGCTTCGGCGACAAGCCGGTCGAGGGTGCCGCCACCTTTCGTTTCGAAAGGGGCCTGTGCATCGGTACGCTGGTCCAGCACGAAGCGATGCGCGCGACCTTCGGGACGGCGATGCAGCGCAGCGACGCGCCGCTGACATTGGTGGGGCTCGATTCGGCCGGCGGGCTGGCCCGCGCTGGGCTGGTGAACCCCTATGGCATCGCCGACCTGCGCGCCAAAACCGACGGCAGCTTTGCCGCCGCCATCACGACGGCGCTAAAGATCGAGCTACGCTTCGATCAGCCGGCCAGATAGCCGCGCACGACCAGTTCGCGCTCCAGCGTCTCCGCATCGACGAACTGATGGCCCCCGATTCCCGCCGATTCGGCGCCCGCGACATTTTTGGCGACATCGTCGATGAACAGCGCCCCCGCGGGATCGATGCCGAATCGCGCGATCGCGAGGGCGTAGATCGCGGGGTCGGGTTTCATCAATTTCTCGGTGCCCGAGACGATCACGTCGCGGAACCGCTCGAACACCGGCTGGGTCGGGCGAAACGCCTCCCAGAAATCATGGCCGAAATTGGTGATCGCGAAAAGCGGCACGCCCGCGGCGTCGAGCCGCTCGACGAGTTCGAGGCTGCCCGGCACCGGTCCGGGGATCGTCTCGTTGAAGCGCGTGCCATAGGCGTCGATCAGCGCGGCATGTTCCGGAAATTCGGCCTTGCGCTCGGCGATCATCTCGGCGGCGGGGCGACCCGCATCGTGCTGGAAATGCCACTGCGGGGTGATGACGTTCCCGACGAACCATTCGAGCTCGCCCGGATCCGCGATCAGCTTGCCGAACAGGTACCGCAGGTCCCAGTCGAACAGCACCTTGCCGACGTCGAAGATCACGCACCGGTCGATCATGCGGCCCCCGGACACGCGAAAGCGCCGCCGGAAGGGTCCGACGGCGCTGTGCTATTCAGCAAAAGCAAACGGGGCAGATTTGCCCCGCGCAGGGGCATCAGCCCTGGCGCGCCTTGAAGCGGCGGTTGGTCTTGTTGATCACATAGGTCCGGCCGCGACGGCGGATCACGCGGTTGTCCCGGTGGCGGTCCTTCAGCGACTTCAGGCTGTTGCGAATCTTCATTGCTTTGTTCCGTAAAATTCTGGCGTTGCACGCGAAGCGGCGCACCTATGGCCAAGCGGCCTGAAAGTCAACCGCGATTGGCGGGGCTTGATGCCGATATGCCGCGCCGTTGAATGGGTTCACGCGAAGGCGCGGAGACGGGGAGAGAAAAAATGCGCGCAGAGGCGCAGAGATCGCAGAGGAGAAAGAAAGAGGGCGGCAAAGCCGCCAGGCTTCTTCCTTTTCAGCGTCTCCGCGTGAACAAAAAATCTCCGCGTCCTCTGCGCCTCTGCGCGAATCCTGAATCAGGCCGCGAGGCGGCGTTCGACCAGCGCACGTTCCCACGCCAGCGCGTGCGCGACGATCGTGTCGAGATCGGCGTAGCGCGGCTGCCAGCCGAAGGCTGCGCGAATCGCGCCATTATCGGCGATCAGCGCGTCGGGATCGCCGAGGCGGCGCTCGCCGAGGCGACGCTCGATCTTGCGATTCGTCGCGCGGTCGACCGCATCGAGCACTTCGAGCACCGAAAAGCCGCGGCCGTAACCGCAGTTGAGTTTGTGGCTGACATCGGGCGCGGCGATCAGCGCATCGAGCGCGAGCAGGTGCGCCGCGGCCAAGTCGCTGACATGGATATAGTCGCGCACCCCGGTGCCATCGGCGGTGGCGAAGTCGGTGCCGAAGACGTCGACATGGGGGCGGCGGCCGAGCGCGGCCTCGACCGCGACCTTGATCAGATGCGTCGCGCCCGCGGTCGACTGGCCGCTGCGCGCCTCGGGATCGGCGCCCGCGACATTGAAATAGCGCAGCGCGCAATAGTTGAAGTCGTGCGCCGCGGCGACGTCGCCCAGCATCGCTTCGGTCATCAGCTTCGACATGCCATAGGGATTGATCGGCCGCTGCGGCGCATCCTCGCGCACCGGGATCGCCTCGGGGATCCCGTAAGTGGCGGCGGTCGAGGAAAAGATGAAGTGGCGTACCCCGGCGTGCACCGCGGTGTCGATCAACGACCGGCTGCGCGACGAATTATTGTCGTAATATTTGAGCGGGTTGGTCACCGATTCGGGGACCACGACCGACCCCGCGAAATGCATGATCGCACCGACGTCCTGCTCGGCGACGATCCGCGTGACGAGCGCCGCGTCGGCGATATCGCCCTCGTAGAAGGCCGCGCCCTTCGGCACTGCCCAGCGAAAGCCGGTGACGAGGTTATCGAGCACCGCGACGCGCCATCCGGCGTCGAGCAATGCGAGCACCGCATGGCTGCCGATATAGCCGGCGCCGCCGGTCACGAGGACGGTGAAGGGATGCGGCTGTGCGGTCACGCGGTCGGCTCCTTTGGCCGAAACGCTAGACGCGACGTGGTTAGGAAATGGTTAGCGGACGCCGGAAACTAACCCGCCAGCGCCTTCTGCCGCCGCCTCTGCACCGACGAGCCATAGCCCATCGCCTCGCGATATTTCACCACCGTGCGCCGCGCGATGTCGTGCCCCTCGGCCGAGAGCTTCTGCGCGATCGTCTCGTCGGACAGGATCGCCTTGGCATCCTCGCCCTCGATCATCGCCTTGATCCGGCTCTTCACCGCCTCGGCCGACACCGCGCCGTCGCCCTCGACCGCCGAAATGCCGCTCGAGAAGAAATATTTGAGCTCGAACAGCCCGCGCGCGCAGCTCAAATATTTGTTGCTCGTCACGCGGCTGACGGTCGATTCGTGCATGCCGATTTCCTCGGCGACCTGGCGCAGCGTCAGCGGGCGCATATGCGCGACGCCGTGGAGGAAGAAGCCCTCCTGCTGCTTGACGATCGCGCTCGCGACCTTGACGATCGTGCGCTGGCGCTGGTCGAGCGCGCGTACCAGCCAATTCGCGCCCGCGAGCTGTTCGGAGAGCCACGCCTTGCTCTTCGCCGCCGCGCCCTGCGCAAGCTCGCTATAATAGCGCCGGTTGACAAGCAGCCGCGGCAGCGTGCCGCTGTTGATCTCGACCGCCCAGCCCTTCGCGGTCTGACGCACATAGAGGTCGGGCACGACCGCCTGCGTCGTGCCGCCGCCGAAGCGCAGCCCGGGCTTGGGATCGTAACCACGCAGCTCGCGGATCATGTCGGCGAGATCCTCGTCGTCGACCCCGCAGATGCGTTTCAGCTGCGGGAAGGCGCCTTTGGCGACGAGGTCGAGGTGCGCGATCATCGTCGCCATCGCGGGGTCGTAGCGGTCGGCCTCGCGCGCCTGGATCGCGATACATTCGGCGAGGTCGCGCCCGCCGACCCCCGAGGGGTCGAAACATTGCACCCCCGCGAGCACGTTCTCGACGAGTGCAAGCGGCACGCCGAGCCGTTGCGCGAGTTCGGAGAGGTCGGCGCGGAGATAGCCCGCCTCGTCGATCATCGCGATGAGCTGCTCGGCGATCAACGCCTCGAGCCCCGAGAAACGCTCGCCGACCTGCGCCAGCAGATGTTCGTAGAGGCTGTCCGATTCCTCGGCGAAGCTGTCGAAATCGATGCCTTCGCTGTCACCCGACAGCCCGACGCTGTCGCTCGCGCTGTCGTGGTGGAAGCTTTCGGCGCCGAGGTCGACGTCGAGGTCATCGCTGGCGCCGCCGTCGGCCGCGAGCGCCTGGTCTGCGTCGAGGCTCGCCGCCTCGGCGGCGGGGGCTTCGGGCGCGGGGTCTTCGGGACCGGCGTCGCTGTCGCCCGACGCGGTATCGAGCAGCGGATTGCCCTCGAGCGCCTCGGCCAGATAGGCGTCGAGTTCGAGGTTCGACAGCGCGAGCAGCTTGATCGCCTGCTGCAGCTGCGGCGTCATCACCAGCGATTGCGACTGGCGGAGATCGAGGCGCGGACCCAACGCCATCAGCGGCTCATGCCATTACAAGGAGAAACCCTCGCCGAGGTAGAGGCGGCGCACCTCGGGGTCGGCGACGAGTTCGGCCGGCGAGCCCGCGAGCAACACCTTGCCGTCATAGATGATGCACGCGCGGTCGACGAGGTCGAGCGTCTCGCGGACATTATGGTCGGTGATCAGCACCCCGATGCCGCGCGTCTTGAGGTCCGCGACGAGGTCGCGGATATCCGAAATCGACAAGGGGTCGATGCCCGCAAAGGGCTCGTCGAGCAGCATGATCGACGGGTTGGCGGCGAGCGCGCGAGCGATCTCCGCGCGGCGGCGTTCGCCGCCCGACAGCGCCATCGCCGCCGACGCGCGCAGCCGCGTCAGGCCGAATTCGTCGAGCAGTTCCTCGAGCCGCCGCTCGCGCGATATGCGGTCGGGCTCGGCGAGTTCGAGCACCGCGCTGATATTCTGCTCGACGGTCATGCCGCGGAAGATCGAGGTTTCCTGCGGCAGGTAACCGAGGCCCAGGATCGCGCGGCGGTACATCGGCAGCGCGGTGATGTCGGCGCCGTCGAGCATGATGCGCCCGGCGTCGGGCTTCACCAGCCCCATGATCGAATAGAAGCAGGTCGTCTTGCCCGCGCCGTTCGGGCCGAGCAGCCCGACGACCTCGCCCTTGCCCACCGACAGCGACACGTCGGAGAGGACGACGCGCTTGTCGTAGCTTTTGGCGATCGAAATGACCGCGAGCCCGTTGCCCGCCGCGGCGTCCTCCTGGACGTGCGCGACATGGTCGGCGACGCCATGGTCGCCTGCGGCAGGGGGGGTCGCGAGGGAAGAGTCGTCGGTCATGTCGCGGTCGTCGCCTTCAAACTATGGCCCGGCACTAACCTAACGGCGCGGCCGAGGTCAATCTGGCAAGATTTTTGCAGGGGCAATCAGTGCCCGGCTTGCGGCCCACGCACAACTCCCGACAGCGCCAGCTGCTCGTCGATCGCCGCCATCAGCCGGCCGAGCGCCGCTTCGTCCTTCGCCTCGGCGCGCGCGACGAGGACGTCCTGCGTGTTCGACGCGCGGAGCAGCCACCAGCCGTCGTCGGTCAGCACGCGCGCGCCGTCGGTGCGGTCGACTTTGGCCCCGGTGGCGGCGAGCCGCGCCAGAACCTCGTCCACAATGGCGAATTTGCGGACCTCGTCGACCTGGAAGCGCAGCTCGGGGGTGTTGACCATCGGCGCCATGCCGCTGCGCAGGTCGGTGACGCTCTGCCCGAGCTTCGTCGCCGCCTCGATCAGCCGGATCGCGGCATAAGGCGCATCGTCATAACCATAATAGCGGTCGGCGAAGAAGATATGGCCGCTCATCTCGCCCGCGAGGGGGCTGCCGGTTTCCTTCATCTTCGCCTTGATCAGGCTGTGCCCGGTCTTCCACATCAAGGGCTGGCCGCCCAGCTCGGCGACGCGGTCGAACAGCGCCTGGCTCGCCTTCACATCGGCGATCACCGTCGCGCCGGGCCGGTCCTCGAGCACCGCGGCGGCGTAGATCTGCAGCAGCTGGTCGCCCCAGATCACCCGCCCTTCACCGTCGATCGCGCCGATGCGGTCGCCGTCTCCATCGAAAGCGACGCCGAAATCGAGGTTCCTCTCGGCGACGAGCTTGCGCAGATCCGCCAGATTCTTCTCTTCGGTCGGATCGGGATGGTGGTTCGGGAAATGGCCGTCGATGTCGGTAAACAACAGGAAATGCTCGCCCGGCAGCTTCGCGGTGAGTTTTTCGATGACGGTGCCCGCGGCGCCGTTGCCGGCGTCCCAGCCGATGCGGAAGGCGCTGCCGGCGAAACCCTCGACCAGCCGGTCGACATAGGCATCGACGATGTCGATGGTCTCAGCCGATCCCTGACCGCTGTCCCAGTCGCCCGCGGTCGCCATCGCGCCGATCGCCTGGATGTCGGCGCCGAAGAACGGACGCCCCTGAAACACCATCTTGAAGCCGTTATAGTCGGGGGGATTGTGGCTGCCGGTTATCTGTATGCCGCCGTCCACCTCCTCAGTTGACGCGGCATAATAGAGCATCGGGGTCGGCCCCAGCCCGACGTTGAGCGCGTCGACCCCCGCCTCGTTGATCCCGCGGATCAGCGCCTCGGCGAGCATCGGCGACGACAGCCGCCCGTCGTAGCCGACCGCGACCGACTTGCCGCCCGCGCGGGCGATCATCGTCGCGAAGCTGCGCCCGATGGCATAGGCGTCGGCGTCCGACAGCGTGTCGCCGACGACGCCGCGGATGTCATATTCGCGCAGCATCGTCGGGTGGAAGACGTGAGTCCGGGTCATGATCGATCCTCTTGGGGAGAGAAGAGAGGTCAGGCGGCGGCGAACAGGTCGCCGTCGGGGTGCAACCGCTGGCGCACGGGAAGGTTCAATCCCGCCATCGCTTCGCGCAATTCCTGCCGCGCGACGACATGGCCGATGCCCATGCCGCCGAGATGCGCCTTGTCGAGCAGGGTCAGCCCGGCGGGAAAGAGCTCGCGATAGATCACGCGCTCGCCCAGTCCCGGGATGACGCGGAAACCGACGCGGCGCGACAACTGGGTCAGCGCCTCGCCGACGCGGCGCATATTGTGCGCGTCGACATGCTGGAGGCGATTGCGCAGGATGATCCAGTCGATGGTACGCCCATCGGTCTTGGCGCGCGCCTTGCGTGCGTCCCAGATGAGTTCCGAATAGAAGCTGGGGCGCGTGACCTGGAACGTCTCAGGATCGACTTGGCCGATCAGGTCGAAATCGATGAAGCTGTCGTTGATCGGGGTGATGAGCGTGTCGGCGCCGGTCGCGAGGTGGCGCGCGAAAACATCGTCGCGGCCCGGGGTGTCGGCGACGAAATAATCGGCGCCCGCGGAAAGGCGCGCGACCTGCTCGTCGAGCTCCGCGATCGTAGAGCCGGTGAACACCTCGAATTCGGGGGTCGGCAGGTCGATGCCGCGGCGCTTTTCGGTCGCCAGGCGGTTCTCGAGATAGCGGTGAAAGGTGCGCTGGCGCGGGTCGAGATCGAGCCCCGCCACCTTCCAGCCCTGCGCCGCCAGCGCGACCGCAAAATGCACGGCGCAGGTCGATTTCCCGGTCCCGCCCTTTTCATTGGCAAAGATGATGCGGTGCGGCGCGGGGGTCGTCATGGGCGTTGCGATTTTCCTGTCGGCGGCGCATGGGAGCCGCGTGGGTGGCGTTTCAGCCGCCATTATCGGAGGCGGGGCAGCCGTGCAAATCATCCGTGACATCGCGATGCTCCGCCGTGCCGTTTCGGCACTGCAACAGGGCGGCAAGAGCGTCGCGCTGGTCCCGACGATGGGCGCGCTGCACGACGGGCATATGTCGCTGGTCCAGATGGGAAAGCGCGTCGCCGACCATGTGATCGTGTCGATCTTCGTCAACCCGACGCAGTTCGGCCCCAACGAGGATTTCGCCTCCTATCCCCGGGACGAGGCGCGCGACGCCGCGCTGCTTGCGCAGGAGGGCGTCGCCTTGCTTTGGGCACCCGATGTTTCGACGATGTACCCCGGCGGCCACAGCACGCATATCGAAGTCGCCGAGCTCGGCAGCGACTATTGCGGCGCCGCGCGGCCCGGCCATTTCGACGGGGTTGCGACCGTCGTCGCCAAATTGTTCAACCAGGTGCGGCCCGACGTCGCGATCTTCGGCGAGAAGGACTGGCAGCAGCTCGCGATCATCCGCCGCATGGCGCGCGACCTCGACTTCGCGCTCGACATATTGGGCGCGCCGATCGCGCGCGACGGCGACGGCCTCGCGCTGTCGTCGCGCAACGCCTATCTGACGGAGGCAGAGCGCGCCGCCGCCACCGCCTTTCCCGACGCACTGAAGGCTGCGGCCGCGGCGATCGCCAGCGGCGGCGACGTTACCGAAACGCTGACGGCGGCTGAAAAGGCGATCATGGCCGGCGGCTTCGACAGCGTCGATTATGTCGCGCTGGCCGATGCCGACAGCCTCGAACGGTTGCAGGAATTTCGCGCCCCGGCCCGCCTGCTCGCGGCGGCGCGAATCGGAAAAACGCGGCTGATCGACAATTATCCGGTCGGCTGATTAATGGGCGAAGTCGCGGATTTTCGCGCGTTCCAACGTTTATCCCCGAAAAAGTCGCATCGCCGTTAACGCTTTGTTGACCATGATCCGCAAGGTTCGAACCCGAAGCTTCTCGGTGGGGAGAGGCGACAGGGGGTTATCATGGCCAACAGTTTGAAGTCCGCTCAATATCTGATCGAAAGCCGGCTGCTCGATGCCGCGCGCGGCGACGCCAATGCCTATTTCGATCTCGGCATCGCCTTTTCGACCGGGAGCGGCGGGGTCGATGTCGACCTGATCCAGGCGCATAAATGGTTCAATCTCGCGGCGCTCGGCGGCAACAAGGAAGGCCAGCAATGCCGCGCCGACCTGTCCGACGAAATGACCCGCGAGGAAATCGCCGAAGCGCAGCGCCAGGCGCGCGCCTGGCTCGACGAAACCGCGCGCCGCCCGGCCGCGCGGCGGTTTGCAGCCTGAACGGAGCATTTCCGGCAGCGGTGTGAATTTTGTTTCACGCGAAGACGCGAAGGCGCGAAGAAGTTGGCTCGGGGCCGATAGGCCCATTTCTCCATCACCGCGCAATTTGTCGCGACGCTGAAGGAAGAAAGCCGCTTCGCGGCGAACACGACCTCTTCGCGCCTTCGCGTCTTCGCGTGAAATTCTTTATCCGGCTGCGGTTTAATCCGCCCGCCGGAAGGGCATATGCCCTTCGAGCCAGTCCATTTCGGCTTCCTCGGCGCGGCGTTCGGTTTCCAGATAGTCGGCGACCGCGCGCCGGAAACCCGGGTCGGCGATGAAATGCGCCGACCAAGTCGCGACGGGGCCATAGCCGCGCGCGAGCTTGTGCCCGCCCTGCGCGCCCGCCTCGACCCGCCCCAGGCCGCGCGCGATCGCGATATCGATCGCGCGGTAATAGCATAATTCGAAATGCAGATAGGGGATGTCGATCAGGCAACCCCAGTAGCGCCCGTAGAGCGTGTCGGCCCCGACGAAATGCATCGCGCCCGCGACCGCGCGCCCGTCGCCATCGAAGGCGAGGACGAGGATGATATCCTCCGCCATCGTCTGCCCCATCAGGTCGAACGCCTCGCGCGTCAGATACGGCTGCCCCCATTTGCGCGCGCCGGTGTCCTGATAGAAGAGCCACATCGCGTCCCAATGCTCGGGCTTGATCGCCGCACCGCTTAGCTCCTCGATCCGGAGCCCTTCGACGGCGCGCGCGCGCTCCTTGCGCAGCTGCTTGCGCTTCATCGAGGTCAGGGTGGCGAGGAAATCGTCGAAGCTTTGATAACCCGCATTGGCGAAATGGAACTGGATGTCGCGCCGGACGAGCCAGCCCGCCTCCTCAAACAGCGGCATCTGCTCGGGCGCGACGAAAGTCGCGTGCGCCGACGACAGCCCGTTCTGGCGCACCACCGCCTCCGCGGCGCGGAGCAGCAGGATCGCGTCGTCGTGGCTGTTCGCGAGGAGCCGCGGCCCCGGCACGGGAGTAAAAGGAGCGGCAATCTGCAGCTTGGGATAATAATCGCCGCCCGCGCGCGCCCAGGCATCGGCCCAGGCGTGGTCGAAGACATATTCACCCTGGCTGTGCGATTTGAGGTAAGCGGGCGCCGCGGCGACGAGCGTCCCCGCCTCGTCCTCGATTAGCAGCGGCGCGGCCTGCCAGCCGGTCCCCGGCCCCACGCTGCCCGATCGTTCGAGCAGCGACAGGAAGCGGTGCGAGACGAAGGGATTGCCGCCGTCGTGCAGCGCGTCCCACGCCGCCGCGTCGATCGCATCGACGCCGGTGCCGAGCGAAATACTGCGCGCGGGCGGGTCGGCCTCGGCCACCAGCGTCCTAGGCCGGCCGCACCGCGACGATCGCGTCGGCTTCGACCGCGGCGCCGAGCGGCAGCACCGCGACGCCGACCGCGGCGCGCGCGTGGCGCCCCGCATCGCCGAACAGCGATTCGAACAATTCGGACGCGCCGTTGGCGACCTTGGCCTGGTCGGTGAAATCGGGCGTGCTGTTCACGAAGACGCCCAGCTTCACGACTTTCGCGACCCGCGACCAGTCGCCGTCCAGCGCGTTGCCGATCTGTGCGAGCAGCATCAGCGCGCAGCGGCGCGCGGCGTCGTAGCCGCCCGCGACATCGACATCGGCGCCGAGCCGGCCGGTGACGACTTGGCCGTCACGGAAGGGCAGCTGGCCGCTGACATAGAGCATGCCGCCCTGTTCGACGACGGGCACATAAGCGGCGACGGGCGCCGCGGCCTTGGGCAGTTCGAGGCCGAGATCGGCGAGCTTGGCGGCGATATCCATGAGGGTTTCCTTATACGGTGACGGGTTAGCCCAAAACAGGCAAGGGCGCGGGGATGTTTTCGGTGAGGCGCGCCAATATCCAGTCCTGCGCCTCGGCCCAGGTGTCGATCCGCGCATGCGCATGCTTCGACGGCGCGATCTTTTCGGCGATCGCGGGTTCGCCGACGAGGTGGAGCCGCCAGACCTCGGGCGCTTCCTGCGCAACCGATGTGTGGTGGCCCGCCAGGTCGTCGATGAACACCGCGACCGAGGGCCGATACTCTTCGATCAGCCGGCGCACCGGCTCGCCCTTGCCGCCGCGGCTGCCGATCACCGGCGCGTGGAAATCATGGAGTGCGAGCTGCTCGATCCGGCGCTGCTGATGCTCGGGCCCGACATTGGTGAGCACGACGATGTCGGCGTGCTTCGCGATCTCGGCCATCGCCGCGAGCGCGCCGGGGATCGGATATTGGCGCGTCATCTGGCTGGTGAAGAAGCCGTCGAGCAACGGCCAGACCTCGGCCGCCTCCAAGGGCGTGCCGCATTCCTTGCGCTTCAAGGCACCCGCGAAACTCGCATCCTCGATGCGGAACAGCACGCCATGTTCGGCGTCGACCCACTCGGCAAAGGGCACGACCATGTGCATCAGCACCTCGTCGCAATCGGTGATGACGAGCGGTCGGTTCATGTCTCGATCCTTTCGTCGCCGGACAGGCGATGGGCGGCGGCAGCGATATCTTCGGGTTTGATGTCGAGCCCCACCGCGCAGGCGACCAAGTCGGCTTCATGCGCGGTCAGGAAGGCGAGAATCGCCGCGAGCGTCCCGCGCTCGCCGAGCGATTCGCGCAGGGTCTCGGGCGCGAGCCCGGTGAGCGCGAGCAGCCGTTCGGCGCGCGGCTCGTCGGTCAGGATCCAGCCCAGCGCGTTCAGCGCCAGCGCTTCGTCGGCATCGTGCAAGGGCGCGTCCTTCTTCCCGCGAGGCGATTGTTTCCGCGGGCCGCTTCGCCTAAACGGGCCGCAGATACAAGGTGGGGAAGCGATTAATCATGGGCAAGACCATATTGGTGGTCGAGGATAATGAACTCAACCTGCGCCTGTTCTGCGACCTGCTCAACGCCCATGGCTATAGCGCGCATCCGGTGCGCGACGGGCGGGACGCGCTGGACAAGGCGCGCGAGCTGACCCCCGACCTGATCATCATGGACATCCAGCTGCCGCACGTCAGCGGGCTCGAGCTGATCGGCCAGATGAAGGCCGACCCGATGCTGCGCGAGGTGCCGATCATGGCGGTCACCGCCTATGCCGGCAAGGGCGACGAGGACCAGATCCGCGCCGCCGGGGCCGAGGCCTATGTCTCGAAACCGATTTCGGTGATCAAGTTCATCGAGAGCGTCGGGGCTTTTGCCTGAGGTGTGCCGTTGCTCGATGAGCGGCCATGCTGCCGGTCGTTGAATGGCGGGTTTCGGGCGGAAGTTGACTAAGTTGACGCCCCATCGCGCGCGGGAACAAGGGGTTAGCGGCAATCGCAGTGAGCGCGTGACGCTACGGATGGACATAAGCCTCATCCGGCAGGGTAGACCATGGCGCGATTTATTAGGAAAGCGGTTTTTGCTGGGGCGGTTTTCGGGCGGGAGCGGCCATTCCCCGATCGTCACCCCGGGCTTGACCCGGGGTCCCGCTTGACGGCGGTGAATAGCGGGACCCCGGGTCAAGCCCGGGGTGACGCAGCTTGAGAAACGCGAAGTTTGAGTTGGCCCTGATGGCTAGCGCGGCCTCGTTCCCATGGGCCCCGGCTTTCGCCGGGGATCACGAAGAGCAGCTCCCCACCCCAAACCGGCCGGCCAGACCAATCTGCAATCAGGCGCGACGGTTGGCGCGCCCGCTCGGGACGCGCTGCCACGGCGCGTTATAGTGGACCGCGACGGCGGCCGCCGAGGCTTCGATCAGTGCGGCATAGAGCCGGCCGATCCAGGTCGTTTCGCTACGGGCATGGGTCATGGGACATCTCCTGTGTCCGGGCCGGCAAGGGACGGGGGAGAGCGGCCCGGACGCGATCCTTCTACGTCCGCGCATCCGGCGATTGGCGCCTATAATCGCCATATGAACGAATAATTTTCGCGTTATATTCGCCTTTATGCGAAAAATACCCGACCTCGACGACTTCGACCGCCGCCTGCTCGCGCTGGTGCGCGAGGATAATCAGCAGCCCGCGCGGGTGCTCGCCGACAAGGTCGGGCTGTCGCTCTCGGCGGTGCTGCGCCGCCTGCGGCGGCTGCGCGACGAGAAGGTGATCGTCGCCGACATCGCGGTGGTCCATCCGGCGCTGACCGGATCGGCGCTGACCATGCATGTGCTGGTCCGCATGCAGCAAGCGGGACCGCAGACGATGGACCATTTCGCGCGCGAGATCGTCCGCCATCCCGAAATCACCGGCGCCTGGGACGTCACCGGCGAAGATGATTTCCTGCTCAAGGTGCAGGTCGGCACGATGGAGGATTACGACCGCTTCACCCGCCGCGTGCTGGGCGAGGACAAGGGCGTGCACAGCTTCACGACGATGATCGCGATCCGCAACATCATCGAAAACGACGTCGCGCGGCGGCCGCTGCGCGACGGGTGACGCGCGGCCGCTTTCGGGCGAAACAAGCCGTCGCCCCCCGCGAAGGCGGGGGCGACGATTTAGGCAACGTCCGCTCCCCACCCCAAAGTTGACGGCTATTCCTCTTCGCCCTCGCCGCCCGGCCTGCTCATCTCGCTCACCAGCAATTTGTCGATCTTGCGCCCGTCCATGTCGACGATTTCGAAGCGCCAGCCGCGGTCGCGGAACACCTCGCCCTCCTTGGGCAGATGCTTCAGGATCGCCAGCGCATGGCCCGCGGCGGTCGCATAGTCGCGATCTTCGCCGAGCTCGATGCCCAGCCGTTCGGCCATCTGGTCGGCCGGCATCGACCCCGCGATCAGCAGGCTGCCGTCCTCGCGCTCAACGACGAAGGGCTCGCTGCCGATATCCTGGTCCGACGCGAATTCGCCGGCAATCGCCGACAAGAGGTCGGCGGGCGTCACCAGCCCTTCGAAATGGCCATATTCGTCGTGGACGAGCAGCACCGGCACCTCGGCGGCGCGCAGGCTTTCGAGCGCGTCCATCGCGTCGATCTGGTCGTGGATCACCGCCGCGCGGCGGGTGAGCTGTTCGAGGTCGAGCGTCTCGCCGCGGAACAGCGCGCCCGCGATGTCGCGCGCCTGCACCACGCCGATAATGTCGTCGACCGAGCCGCGCGCGACGGGCAGGCGCGTGTGCGGGCTTTCGAGCAATTTGGCGCGCACCGCGTCGGCGTCCGACGCGATGTCGATCCAGTCGACTTCGATCCGCGGGGTCATCACCTCGCGCACCGGACGGTCGGCGAGGCGCACGACGCCCGAGATGATTGCGCGCTCGCTTTCCTCAATCACCCCCGATTTCGACGCCTCGGCGACGATCAGGTGGAGCTCCTCGGCGGTCACCCGGTCCTCCGATTCGCGACTGAGACCGAGCAGGCGGAAGACGAGCCCCGAGCTCGCGTCGAGCAGCCAGACGAGCGGCGCTGCGATGCGCGACAGCCACAGCATCGGCACCGCCATGACGATCGCGATGCGTTCGGGCGCGCGCAGCGCGAACTGCTTGGGCACCAGCTCGCCCGCGATCAGCGAGAAATAGGTGGTCACCGCGATCACGATCGCAAAGCCGAAATTTTCGGCGTTTTCGGGGTCGAGCCCGACATAGGCCTCGAGCCGCTGCGCGACCGGGCCACCAAGGCTCGCGCCCGAATAGGCGCCGGTGAGCACGCCGATCAGCGTGATGCCGACCTGCACGGTCGAGAGGAAGCGGCCGGGGTCGGCGGCGAGCTGGCGCGCGATCGCGGCGCCGCGGCTGCCGCGCTTCTCGGCCGCCTGCAGCCGCGGGTCGCGCGACGAGACGATGGCCAGTTCGGACATGGCGAAAACGCCGTTGAGAAGGACGAGGATCGCGATGATCACGACGTCGCCCCATGGGAAAGGGCTCATCGGGCGGTTGGACGGCGCATCGGCGCCCGGCCCCTGTCGGTCTGGGTCATGCCTTCCTATAAGCGAAAGATCGTGCGCCGCACAATGGCGACGACGGACGAAAGGACGGGGGATCGCTCAGGAGGCGTTCAGGCAATGGATGGAACCAGAGCGGCAGCCGGATGTTATCGGCACATTGCATGCGCGGCCGGGACCAGCCGGCCGAAACAAAAAGGGAGCGCACCATGAAGACCGCATCGATCAAAATCGCCGCGCTGGCGGGCATCGCCGCTTTGGGCCTGTCGGCCTGCGTCACCGATCCAGTGACCGGCGAGAAGAAGATTTCGAAGGCCGCGATCGGCGGCGTCGGCGGCGCGCTCGGCGGCTATCTGCTCGGCGACCTGATCGGCGGCAAGAACAGCCGCACCGAGGAGATCGTCGGCGCGGGCATCGGCGCGGTCGCGGGCGCGGGCGTCGGCTATTATATGGACCAGCAGGAAAAGAAACTGCGCGAACGCACCGCGGGCACCGGCATCGACGTCGAGCGCCAGGGCGACCAGCTGGTGCTCAACATGCCCGGCGACGTGACCTTCGACTATAACAGCGCGCTGGTGAAATCGCAGTTCCGCAGCGCGCTCGACAATGTCGCCGCGACGCTCGCCGAATATCCCAGCACCTATATCGACGTTTACGGCCACACCGATTCGACGGGCAGCGACAGCTATAACCAGGGACTGTCCGAGCGCCGCGCCTCGTCGGTCGCCGACTATCTCGCGGGCCGCGGCATCCAGCGCGCGCGCGTCGCGACGATGGGCTTCGGCGAATCGCAGCTCAAATGCTCGCCCGAGCGCGGCGAAGCCGATTACCAATGCAACCGCCGCGTCGAGATCCGCATCGCGCCGGTGACGCAGAACGACGTCAACGCCGCGCGGTAAAGCTATTTTCCGGCTGACGCCGGAAGCGGCACCGGCCCGCTCCCCCACCCGGCCTCCCATAGGGTACTATGTTCGGGAGGCCGGATTGGGGAGCGGGCCGGTGCCGCCGCTTTCCGCAAAGCGGAAAGCCGATCAAGCCAGGTTGAAACTCGCCTTGATCCCGTCGATGACGAATTGCGCCGCGAGCGCGGCGAGCAGCACGCCGAGCAGGCGGGTGATGACCGCTTCGCCCTTGTTGCCGATCAGCCGCATCAGCGGCCCGGCGGCGAGCAGCGCGGCGAGCGTGAGGAGCAGCACGAGCAGCAATGCGCCGAAGATCACGAAGGCGCGGTCGAGCCCATTGTTCTGCGACACGAGCAGCATCACCGACGCGATCGAACCCGGACCCGCCAGCATCGGCATCGCCATCGGAAACACCGAGACATCCTCGACCTCGGGGGTCGCCTTGACCTTTTCGGCGCGCTGTTCGCGGCGCTCGGTGCGCTTTTCGAACACCATGTCGATCGCGATGATGAACAGCATCAGCCCGCCCGCGATGCGGAAGCTGTCGAGGTCGATGTGGAGGAAGCTGAGCAGGGCTTCGCCGAACATCGCGAAAAAGACGAGGATGCCGCCCGCGATGATCGTCGCGCGGATCGCCATCGATCGCCGCTGCGCCGCGCTGGCGCCCGTCGTCAGGCTGGCATAGATCGGCGCGCAGCCCGGCGGGTCGATCACCACGAAGAGCGTGACGAAGGCCGAGATGAACAGGTCGATCACGGCTTTTTGGGCGCCGCGACCCGGTCGTCGATCACCGGCTGCATCGCGCTGCCGTCCCAGAGGCGGATGGTGATCCGCCGTGCGCCATCGGGCTGGACGACCGAGGTCCAGCTCAAACTCTGGTCGGGCGACAGGCCGACCGCGCGGTCCTCGCCCTCGGCGCCCGCGTCGAGCGCGACGCCGGGCCGCGTGCCGCAGACCGCCTGCTTCGAATCGATGAAGTCGGGCGCTTCGCGCGGTGTCGTCAGTTCGTCGCCATGGTCGAGCGTCCAGAGCGTCTTGCCGCTCTTGGGATCGCGCAGCCACACGGTGGTAAAATAGCCGTTCGCCGGGCCCTTCTGCCACGCGCCGGTGGTGACGCCGACATTGCCGTCGCAGCTGACATAGACCGCGTGCGGCTGCCACTTGACCGCTTCGGCGGGGTCCTTTTGCGACCGCAGCCAGTCGCGCGCCTTCACGCGCTGCGGCACGAACATCACGGCGTCGGGCGCCGACGTCTCGCGGAACGCCGTCCACTGTCCCTTTTCCTGCGCGAGCCGCGCGAAGCCGATCTCGGCGGCGACGAAGCCGCTGGGATTGGGGCCGAGCGGGCGGTTGCGGATATCGTCGGGTTGGCCCGCACAGCCCGCCAGTGCGAGAACGAGCGGGGCGGCGAGCAGCAGGCGCATCAGAAACCCTCCGGATCGGCAAGCCCGGCGCGGCGATGCGCGGCGACGAGCGTATTACGCAGCAGGCAGGCGATGGTCATCGGCCCGACCCCGCCCGGCACCGGCGTGATCGCCGAGGCGAGCGGCAGCACCGACGCATAATCGACGTCGCCGACCAGCCGGCCCTTCGCTTCGCCGTCGGCGGGCGCGAGCCGGTTGATGCCGACATCGATGACGACCGCGCCCGGCTTGATCCAGTCGCCCTTGACCATCTCGGCACGCCCGACCGCGGCGACGACGATATCGGCGCGGCGGACGAGATCAGGGAGATCCCTCGTCCGGCTGTGCGCCATGGTGACGGTCGCATTGGCGCCGAGCAGCAGCGCCGCCATCGGCTTGCCGACGAGGATCGAGCGGCCGATCACCACCGCCTCCTTGCCCGACAGGTCGCCGAGCCGGTCCTGGAGCAGCAGCAGGCAGCCATAGGGGGTGCAGGGCACCATGCCCGCAATGCCGAGCGCGAGGCGCCCGGCGCTGACCGGGGTCAGCCCGTCGACATCCTTGTCGGGATCGATCGTCGCGACCGCCGCCTGCTCGTCGAGATGGCCGGGGAGCGGAAGCTGGAGCAATATGCCGTCGACCGCCTCGTCGGCGTTGAGCGTGGCGAGCAGGCTCTCGACCTCGTCCTGCGTCGCGCTGGCGGGCAGGCGGTGCTCGAAGCTCGCCATGCCGGCGGCCACGGTCGCCTTGCCCTTCGAGCCGACATAGACCGCGCTCGCCGGATCGTCGCCGACGAGCACCACCGCGAGCCCGGGCACCCGCCCGGTCACGGCCCCGAAGGCGGGGACCGCGCCGGCGATTCGTTCGCGCAGCCCCGCGGCGAAGGCCTTGCCGTCGATGACATGCGCATCGCTCATCGGATCAGAGCATCCCCGAATTGAGGCCGAGGGTGTAGAGGTAGCGCAGCACCGGGCCCTGGAGGATCGCGATCAGGATCAGCACGACGATCGGGGTCAGGTCGATACCGCCGAAGTCGGGCATGATGCGCCGGATCGGGCGATAGAGCGGTTCGGTGATGCGTTCGAGCACGAACCACAGCTGGCGGACGAATTCATTGTGGGTGTTGATCACGTTGAACGCAAGCAGCCACGACATCACCGCCTGGACGATGATGATCCACCACAGGATGTTGAGGAGCATCGAGAGGATCTGCAGGACCATCAAATACATTGGGAACTCCGGCCGAAAGGTCGAGGGATAGCTTAGCGATGAATGAGCGTGCCCGCACCCCGTGCGGTGAAAATTTCGAGCAGCATGGCATGCGGGATACGCCCGTCGAGGATGACCGCGGCCTCGACCCCGGCATCGACCGCGGCGACGCAGGTCTCGACCTTGGGGATCATGCCACCGGTGATCGTCTCGTCGGCCTTGAGCGCGTCGATCGCCGCGCGGTCGAGGTCGGTCAGGAGATTCTTGTCCTTGTCGAGCACCCCCGCGACGTCGGTGAGCAGGAAGAAGCGCTTCGCCCCCAGCGCGCCCGCGATCGCCCCGGCCATCGTGTCGGCGTTGATATTGTAGGTCGCGCCGTCGGCGCCGAGCGCGACCGGCGCGACGACGGGGATAAAATTGTCGTCGGTGAGATTCTTGAGGATCGTCGGGTCGACCGCGACGGGTTCGCCGACGAAACCCAGGTCGACGTGGCGCTCGATCCCCGAATTGGGGTCGGGCTCGGTGCGGGCGACCTTTTCGGCGAGGACGAGGTTGGCGTCCTTGCCCGAAATGCCCACCGCGCGGCCGCCGAGCGCCGCGATCCAGCTGACGATTTCCTTGTTGATCTTGCCCGCCAAAACCATTTCGGCGACCTCGGCGGTCGCGGCGTCGGTGACGCGGAGCCCCCCGACGAAGGTCGATTCGATCCCGAGCTGCTTCAGCATCGCGCCGATCTGCGGCCCGCCGCCATGGACGACCACCGGGTTGATGCCGACCGCCTTCAAGAGCACGACATCCTCGGCGAAATCGCGCTGCGCCTCGGGGTCGCCCATCGCATGGCCGCCATATTTGATCACGAAGGTCTGGCCGGCATAGCGCTGCAGATAGGGCAAGGCCTCGACGAGCGTCTCGGCCTTCGCCAGCATCGCGGGATCGGGGGCGTGGCTCATGCGGCCTTTTCCTTCGCGTCGAGGCTGCGGCCGAGCGCGACGAGCCCGGTGATCACGAAGGGAATGACGAGGATCGAAAGCACGACCTTCGCCAGCATCTGCCCGCCCATCAGATTGGCGATGGGGAAGACGCCGTAGAAGGCGATGGTGACGAAGAGCAGCGTGTCGACGATCTGGCTGAGCGCACTGGCGATCGCGCCGCGGATCGCGAGCCAGGTCGACCCCGTGCCGCTGCCTTCGCGCCCGCGCAGCTTCGAAAAGATCGTGACGTTGAGGAATTGCGACGTGCCGTAAGCCACGATGCCCGCCGCCATCAGCCGCGGCCCCTGCCCCAGGATCAGGTCGAACGCCGCCAGCCGGTCGGGCTGCATCTCGGGCGAGGCGGGCAGCGCGAGCACGAGCGAGATCAGCAGGATCGACAGGATCAGCGGCACGAATCCCCAGAGCACCAGCCGGTTCGCCGTCCCCTGCCCATGGAGTTCGGACACGCTGCTCGACAGCGCGACGAGCAGCAGGAAAGGAAAGATCCCCGCCTCGACCGCGAGCCAGCCGCCGAGCGCGACCTGCTTGTTGCCGAGCACCCCGGCGAGCACGACCATGCCGCCATAGATGATCGTGAACAGGAAGAGCGAGGGCGAGAGCGTGCGCGGCAGCGCCGTCGATGAGGTGTCGGTCATCGACGCGCGATAGTCGCTTTTGCGGGGATAGGAAAGATGGTGGTCAATCGGGCGGGTTGTGCCTGGCGAGAAAGCTCTCGATCGACGTCAGCAGCGTCAACCGGTCGGCCTCGCGCGTGAAATAATGGTCGGCGAGCGGGATCGAGACGAATTCGGTTTTTTTGCCCGCTTTGGTCATCGCACTGTACATCTTCGCCGACTGGACATGGTCGACGGTGACGTCCTTCTTGCCGTGGACGAGCAGCAGCGGCGTCTTGATGCGATCCACCGCGTTGATCGGCGACACCGCGGCGAAGTCCGGCGTCATCTTCTGCCACTGGTCGCGGTAGAGGCGCGAGCGGAAGCTGTTCCCGAAATCATTGACCTCGCGGCGCAGGTTCGACACGCCGTTGATCGATATCGCGCAGCGATAGAGATCGGGGTCCTTCGCGATCCCCCACATGGCCGCATAGCCGCCGTAGGAGGCGCCGACGATGCACACGCGCTTCGGATCGGCGATCCCCTCGGCCACGGCCCACTTCACCCCGTCGGTGACATCGTCCTGCATCGCGAAGCCCATCTGGCCCTGCCCCGCCTTCAGGAATGCCTCGCCATAGCCGGTCGAACCGCGGAAATTGGGCTGGAGCACCGCATAGCCGCGCTCGGCGAGCAACTGCGTCCAATAATCATAGGTGAGCGTGTCGTGGCCCCAAGGGCCGCCGTGCGGCATGACGATGAAGGGCAGATTCCTGGGGTCGCGCCCGCGCGGCAAGGTGAGCACGCCCTCGATCTCGAGCCCGTCGCGCGCCTTGTACTGGACCAGTTTCGCGCGCGACAGCCGTTTGCTGCCGATCGCCTCATTGGCCGACGCCAGCTTCGACAAGGTGCCCGTGCCGGCATCATAATGGAAATAGAGCCCCGGATTGTCGGGCGTGCTGACCAGCACCAGCAGCTTCGAAAGATCCTGGCTGAAGCTGACGATCCGGACCCGCGATTTGGGCGACGTCGCGTCGAGCGTCGCCTGATGTCCGGCCATGACGGGGTCGATCCAGCGGACCGGCTGGGCATCGTCGGAGGTGTGGAAGCCGAGCAGGCGCGACTTGTCGAGCGAGCGGATCGCGCCCTCGATATCGGCCTTTTCCAGTTCGTGCGCGATCCGCACCTTGCGCCCCGTCGGCAGGTCGATCTCGGCGATCACCGTCCGCCCGTCGTCGGTCTCGTCATAGACCAGCCCATGGTCGGTGTCGGGGGTGAAGACGAAGGGGATCGAAAGGCTTTCGTCGTCGCGGAGCGAGGCGCTGTTGATCGAGCGGAAGGAGGATTTGCCGTCGCTGCGATAGATCAAGGTCGATTTCATCGCCTGGTCGCGGTAGCCGATGCCATAGCGCACCCGGCCGAGATGGTCGGCGCCCCAGTCCATGATGCTGTCGCGGCCGTTGACCTCGGTCCGCTTGCGCCCCGTCACGACGTTGACGCGGTAGACGGCGGGCCAGAAATCCACCCCCGAATAGATCGAATTCTGCCCGGCGACGAGAATCTCGGTACTGCCGTCGGTCGGGACCCAGACGACGTCCGCGGTATCCTGGCCCCCGAGGTCCCAGAGCAGCCGCGTCACCTTGCCCGTCGAGCGGTTGATGGCGATCAGCCGCTGGATGTACCAATTGTCGGTCTCGACGGGCAGCAGCGCGCGCAGCCCGACGATGATATTGTCGTCGCCGACCCATTGCAGCCAGTCGATCTCGGTCTGGTCGGGCACCGCGATGATCGTCGGCTTGGCGCCGCCGCGCACCGCGATCATCGCGATGGCCTGCTGTCCCTGGATGCCGAACAGCCCCGCGACATGCTCGCCGTCGGGCGACAGCTCGGGCCTTTCCATGAAGGGCAGCCGGGCGAAAGCGGCGGTCGGAAGCCGGTCGGACGCCGCCGGTGCGGCCGGAGCGCCGCCCGCTTCCTGGGCAAGCGCGGGCCGCGAAAAGGCGAGCAAGACGCCCACCAGAAAAATGCGAAACATGCGACCCCCAAAAGCAACGCCCTTGTCTATAAAGGAAAATGGCCTCCGCCAAGCCGCTTCGTTCCACCGCACGCCTGGGCGACCGCCCCTTGCCCCGCCGCCAAAGCCCGCTAGACAGGCGCAATATATTTGCGGGGGACGCACAGAAATTATGGAAAGCCTGATCGGTCTGCTCGGCATCGTCGCATTGCTTGCGATCGCCGTGCTGTTTTCGTCGAACCGCCGCTGGATACGCCCGCGCGTCGTCGTGCCCGCCTTCCTGCTGCAGGCGGGGTTCGCCATCCTGGTGCTCGGCACGCCATGGGGCCGCGTCGTCATCGGGGCGATGTCGACCGGCGTCTCGAACCTTTTGAGCTATGCCGACGAAGGCACGAAATTCCTGTTCGGCGAAGTGCTGACCCAGCCGCCCTATGGCAAGGCGGTGTTCGCGATCGGCGCGCTGCCGGTGATCGTCTTCTTCGCGTCGCTGATCTCGGTCCTCTATTATCTGGGCGTGATGCAGCAGATCATCAAATGGGTCGGCGGCGGCATCCAGAAGATCACCGGGGTGACCAAGGTCGAAAGCCTGGGCGCCGCGGCGAACATCTTCGTCGGGCAGAGCGAAAGCCCGCTGGTCATCCGACCCTATCTGGCGGGGCTGACCCCGTCACAGCTCTTCACGATCATGACCGTCGGCATGGCGGGGGTCGCGGGCACCATCCTCGGCGCTTATGCGGGGATGATCGGCGAGCACCTGCTCCCCTATCTGCTCGCCGCGAGCTTCATGTCGGCGCCGGGCGGCATCCTGATGGCCAAGATCATGATGCCCGACGATCCCAAGGATATCGGCATCGAGCCGATCGTCATGCCCGAGGCGAGCCACGACGAGGAAAAGCCCGCGAACATCATCATGGCGGCGGCGCAGGGCGCCCAGACCGGCGTCAAGCTGGCGGTCGCAGTCGGCGCCATGGTGCTGGCCTTCGTCGCACTGGTCGCGCTCGCCAACGGCCTGCTCGCCGGGATCGGCGGCTGGTTCGATATCGAGGGGCTGTCGTTCCAGTCGATCATCGGCCAGATCTTCCGCCCGGTGATGTGGCTGATGGGGGTGCCCTGGTCGGAATCGGACGCGGTCGGCGCACTGTTCGGCAGCAAGATCGTGCTCAACGAATTCGTCGCCTTCATCGACCTCGGCAATATGCAGAAGGCGGGCGGGCTGTCGCCGGCGTCGATCGCTATCGGCACCTTCGCGCTCTGCGGTTTCGCCAATTTCAGCTCGATCGCGATCCAGATGGCGGTCACCGGCAGCCTCGCGCCGAACCAGCGGCCGATGATCGCCAAGCTGGGGCTGAAGGCGCTGCTCGCGGGCAGCCTGTCGAACCTGATGTCGGCGGCGCTCGCGGGGCTGATCCTGAGCGTGACGCCGCCGCTGACGACGCCGGAGGACAAGGCGCCGGTCGCGGCCCCCGCGGCCGCGCCTGCCGCCGCTCCGCCTGCGGTCGAACCGGCACCAGCCGCCCCCGCGGATGCCGCTCCGGTCGCGCCGAAACAGCCCTAATCCACGGCCGCCTGGGCCGATGCAATTTGCGCGCTTTCCCCGCATGCGGTAAACTCGGCTCCAGCAACGAGTCTCCGGGTCGCAGCAACAGGGAGAGCGTTATGAAAGCCGTCCATCGTCTGTCCATCGCCGGCGCCCTCGCGGCGTCGCTGACCGGGGGGCTGCTCGCCGTCTCGGCCGCGCAAACCCCCGAAGACCGGCTGTACCGCCCGCCCGAGGCGACCATCTATCGCGACGCGGGATATCGCGGTCCCGCGGTCTTCGTCGGCGAGGCCAAGACCAACCTCGGACTCGCCTGGCCGGTCAATTCGGTCCGCGTCGCGAGCGGCCGCTGGGAACTGTGCGAACGGACGCGCTATCGCGGCCAGTGCCGCACCGTCGACCGCGATACGCCGATGCTGGGCAGCGTGCTGCGCGGCATGACCGTCCAGTCGATGCGCCCCGTCGGCGGCGGCGGGGGCGGCGGATGGCAGCCGCCGATCGCCAACGACCAGGTCGCACGCGGCAATTTCGCCGAATTCCACACCCAGCCAAGCACGAGCCGCTACCGCCTGCACTGGCGGGTCGGCGACCGCCGCCTGCGCGGCGCGCAGTGCCGACAGCTGGTGCCGCGCCGCCGGCTGGAACGGGTCGGCGCGCGAGCATATGGAAACGGTCAACGGCCGCGTCTATCTCGCCGACGTTCTCTGCGTCCGGTCGGGCTATTGAGGCAGCGCTAGAGCGTCATCGCGGCGAAGGCGGCACGGACCTCGCGGGCGAACAGCTCGGGCTGTTCCCACGCGGCGAAATGGCCGCCTTTGTCGAGGGTGTTCCAGTAGACGATATTCTTGTAGCGCCCCTCGGCCCAGCGGCGCGACAGGCGCATGATCTCGTTCGGGAAGAGGCTGCACCCCGTCGGCACATGGACTTCGCCGAAACCGAATTGCGCGAAACTGTGCCAGTAGAGCCGCGCCGAGGAGGCCGCGCTGTTGGTGAGCCAGTAGAGGCTGACGGTGTCGAGCATCGCGTCGCGGCTCAGCGCCTTTTCGGGGTGGCCGCCGATCGACTGGCCGCCGGGCTGGTGGCCGCAATCGGTCCAGCCGTGGCATTTCTCGACGATCCAGCACATCTGCCCGACGGGCGAGTCGGCGAGCGCGTAACCGATCGTCTGCGGCCGCGTCGCCTGCTGCGTCGAATAGCCATTGTCCTTGGCGCGGTACCAGCCGAAGCGCGCGAGATAGGCTTTTTCATCGTCGGTGAGGTCGGACATCGTCGCGGGGTCGGGCTGGCCGACGATCATGTTGACGTGGATTCCCGCGCAGCGATCGGCGTGGTTGCCGCCGATCGCGCAGGTGACGGCGCTGCCCCAGTCGCCGCCCTGCGCAAAATAGCGCGGATAGCCAAGCACGGCCATCAGCGCGTCCCATGCCGCGGCGATATGCTCGACGCTCCACTTGGCCTCGGTGGGCTTGCCCGAAAAGCCGTAGCCGGGGAGCGAGGGGATCACGAGATGATAGTCGGCCGAAAGGGGCTCGATCACATCGAGGAATTCGAGCACCGACCCCGGCCAGCCGTGGGTCAGTATCAGCGGCCGCGCGTCAGGATTGGGTGAGCGGATGTGGAGGAAATGGATGTCGAGGCCGTCGATGGCCGCGAGGAAATTGGGGTGGGCGTTGAGCCGCGCCTCGATGCGGCGCCAGTCGTAATGATCGTGCCAATAAGCCGCGAGTTCCTGTGCATAGGCGAGCGGGACGCCCTGGTCCCAGTCGTCGACGGTTTCCTTTTCGGGCCAGCGCGCGTTCGCGAGGCGGGCCTTCAAGTCATCGAGCGCCACCTGCGGCACCGCGATTTCGAAGGCGCGGATATTGTCGATCTGCATGCCCCTCCCCTTCTATCGTCTACGGCCGCGCGGGCGCCTTGCAGCCGCGTTCGAGCCCGACGCCCTTCAGGAAACCGCGGCGTACCGTGCCGGCGTAGACCGCGACGGCGTAGCGGCGGCGTTCGGCGTTGGCACCGGTGACCTCGCCGATCAGCCCGCCGAAGGGGATGAACGAGCCAGCGATCGTGCCCGCGACGCGGCCCGCGGTCTTTTCGCGCTTCTTGGCCTCGCTCGCCTCGACGCGCTGGTTGATGTCGGGGCCGAGCACCGTGTCGAGCTCGTTCACCTCCGCGATGATCGCCGAACATTTGCCGAGCCCGGCGAGCGAATAGGGATCGTCCTGGATCGCGAGCAATTTGGGCGGGACCTCCTTGCCGTCGAAGGGTTCGGTCACCGAATTGGCGGTTTCCTTGATCGTCGATTCCTCGGGCGATCCCTGCTGCGCGTGAAGCGGCGGGGCGGACGCGAGCAGAAGAAGCGAAAACAGACCGGCGAATTTGCGATTCATGGCGGGCTCCTGTTGCGGCGGCGATGGCGCCTTCATCTTGCTAACGTCGTTCGGCGATTTAGGCTCCCCCGTAATTGCCTAGCGCGAGCAGGATTGCCGCGAGCAGCGCGGCGGCGGTGGGATAGAAGGTCAGGCCGAAGCCGAAGGCGCGCGCCGGCCCGCCGCGCGCATAGCCGAGCGTGAAGGCGATGCGGCCGGCGACGAACAGCAGGACGAGTGCCGCGATCACGCCCATGCGGTCGGGCGGCAGCAGCGTCGCGAGCGCCAGATGCACCGGCAGCGCGAGCACGACCTGTTCGAGCGTGTTCTGGAGCTGCGCGCGGCGTTCGCGGATGAAGGCGCTTTCGGTCGGCGCGGCACCCGCGCCGATATCCTCGGCCGAGGCGAAACGGCCGTTGGCGACGCGGCCGATCGCGACGACGAGGCAGAAGAGCAAAGCGAGATCGAGGCGCAGCGCGAGCAGCAGCCGCGCCAGTGGATCGTCGCTGCGTGCGACGATCGTGTCGGCCGAAAGCCAGCCGGCGAGGACGACGATCAGGCAGGTGGCGGCCGCAAGCGCCGCGCCGCGGACGACGCCGCGCTGCTCGCGCTCGAGGTCGACCGGCTCGCTCACCGTGTCGGCACGGGCGCCTCGCCCGTCCAGTCGTAGAAGCCGCGGCCGGCCTTCTTGCCGACCCAGCCCGCCTCGACATATTTGACCAGAAGCGGCGCGGGGCGGAATTTGGGATCGCCGGTGCCCGACTGCAGCACGCGGATGATTTCGAGGCAGGTGTCGAGCCCGATGAAGTCGGCGAGGGTGATCGGGCCCATCGGATGGTTGAGCCCGAGGCGGCAGCCGGCGTCGATGTCCTGCATCGTCGCGACGCCCTCGCCCAAGGCAAAGATCGCTTCGTTGATCAGCGGCATCAGCACGCGGTTGACGATGAAGCCGGGGGCGTCGTTGGCGTGGACGATTTCCTTGCCGAGCCCGCGGCCATAGGCCTCCACCGTTGCCAATGTGTCGTCGCTGGTCGCGAGGCCGCGGATCAGTTCGATGAGCCCCATCACCGGCACGGGATTGAAGAAATGCACGCCGATGAAGCGCGCCGGATCGGGCGCGGCCTGCGCCAGGCGGGTGATCGGGATCGAGCTGGTGTTCGACGCGAGGATCGCGGTGCCTGAGAGATGCCGGCCGACGCTGGCGAAGATCGCGCGCTTGATCTCCTCGCGCTCGGTCGCGGCCTCGATGACGAGGTCGGCGGGGGCGAAGGCGCTGTGGTCGGCGACGGGGGTGATGCGGCCGAGCAGCGCGTCGGCGCCCTCCTGGCTCATCTTTTCCTTGGCGACGAGGCGGCCGAGCGCCTTGGCGATGCCGGCCTTGCCCGCTTCGGCGCGGGCGAGGTCGATGTCGGAGAGGAGGACGTCGTGGCCCGCGCCCGCCGAGACCTGCGCGATGCCCGCGCCCATTTGCCCTGCCCCGATGACGCCGACGATCATATGCTGCCCTTTCGCTATAGCCTGCCCGTGCCCCTACGGCTTGGGGCCAAAGCGTCAAGGGTCAGCATCAAGGGTGCGCGTCAGGGGGCCGAGCGGAACTCGGTCGCCTGCGCGAGGATCAGCGCGAATTCGGGGTCGGCGTCGTCCCAGGTCGCGAGCGGGGTCCAGCCGCCCGCACGGAGCAGCAGATTGGCGTCGCGCGGGCCATATTTGTGGCTGTTCTCGCTGTGGATCGTCTCGCCCTTCGCCATATGATAGCTGCGGCCGTCGACGGTGAAGTCCATGTCGCACGCCGCGACGAGATGCATTTCGATGCGCGCATGGACGTCGTCCCACACCGCCTCGTGCTCGAAATTGTCGACGGGGATCGTGCCGCCGAGCTCGCGGTTGATGCGGGCGAGGAGGTTGAGATTGAACGCCGCGGTGACCCCGGCGGGATCGTCATAGGCGAGCTCGAGGGTGCCGATATCCTTGATCCGGTCGATGCCGATCAAGAGCAGCGAGCCGTCGCCGAGCGCCTCGCGCCAGTTGCGCAAGAGGTCGACCGCGGTGCGCGCGACCATATTGCCGATCGTCGAGCCGGGGAAGAAGCCGAGCTTGGGCAAAGGACAGATCTCGCGCGGCAGCGCGACGCGCTGGGTGAAGTCGGCCTCGACCGGATAGATGGCGAGATCGGGAAAGCGCGCCGAGAGCGCGAGCGCGCTGTCGCGGAGGAAATCGCCCGAGATATCGACAGGGACATAGGCGGCGGGCGCGATCGCCCCCAGCAGCAACGGCGTCTTGGTCGAGCTGCCCGAGCCGAGTTCGACGACCGCGCGGCCGGGGCCGATCGCGGCGGCGATATCGGCGGCGTGGCGCTTCAGCAGGTCGGTTTCGCTGCGCGTCGGATAATATTCGGGGAGCGCGGTGATATCCTCGAACAGCGCCGAGCCGGTCGCGTCGTAGAACCAGCGCGCGGGAATGGCCTTTTGCCGCTGCGACAGCCCGGCGTGGACGTCGGCGCGGAAGGCGATGTCGACGCCGCTATCGTCCGCCGAAACTTGGCGAAGGTTGCGCACAACACCCATGGTCACAGATCCTTTGCGAGGCGGACGCCGGTGAATTGCCAGCGCTGGTGGGGGTAGAAGAAATTGCGGTAGGAGGCGCGCATATGGCCGCGCGGGGTCGCGACGCTGCCGCCGCGCAGGACGAACTGGCCGCTCATGAACTTGCCATTATATTCGCCGACCGCGCCGGGCGCGGCGCGGAAGCCGGGATAGGGGCGATAGGCGCTGCCGGTCCATTCCCACACGCTGCCGAACATCTGTTGCGGTTCGGTGTCGCCAGCGAGCGCGGCGGGCTGAACGGGGCCGGCGGCGTCGAGCTGGGCGCCGCCGTGCGGGTCGAGCGATGCCGCGGCCGATTCCCATTCGAACTCGGTCGGCAGCCGCGCGCCGGCCCAGCTGGCGAAGGCGTCGGCCTCGAAGAAGCTGATATGCGTCACCGGCGCAGCCAAGTCGATATCCTGCCAGCCCGCGAGGGTGAACTGCCGACCCTCGCGCCAATAGGCAGGCGCCTGTACGTCCTGATCCTGCACCCACGCCCATCCGTCGCTGAGCCAGAGCGAGGGGGTGTGATAGCCGCCGTCGGCGATGAATTGCTGCCATTCGCCGTTGGTCACCGGGCGGCTGGCGAGCGCGTGCGGGGCGAGAAGCGCGGAAAACCGCGGAAGTTCACAGTCGAATGCGAAATCCTCGCCCGCATGGCCGATCTGTACGACGCCCTCGGCGCCGCGGATCCAGCACATCGGGCCGGCATCGGCCGAAACCGCGGAAATCTGCGCAACTTCATTCGCGATTGCAGTTTTTTCCCACACCGCGGGGCCGAGCGGGTTCTGCGCGAAAAGATGCTTCAAATCGGTGAGCAACAATTCCTGATGCTGCTGCTCGTGATGGATGCCGAGGGTGACGAGTGCGCGCGCGGCGCGCGGCAGGTCGGGGATCGCGCTCTGCACCGCGGCGTCGACATGGGCGCGCCAGACACACACTTCGCCCAGCGAAGGACGCGTGAGCAACCCGCGCTGCGGGCGCGCGTGGCGCGGCCCCTCGGCCTCGTAATAGCTGTTGAAGAGGAAGGGGTAGCGCGCGTCGAACAGCTGGTAGCCCGGCACATGGTCGCGCAGCACGAAGGTTTCGAAGAACCAGGTGGTGTGCGCGAGATGCCATTTGGCGGGCGAGGCATCGGGCATCGACTGCGCGCTGGCGTCGGCGTCCGACAGGGTCGCGACGAGATCGAGCGTCAGGCGGCGCGTCGCGGCGAAGCGGCTGGCCAGCGCGAGCGCGTCGTCGGTGCCGGCGGTGAGGGGCGAAGCATCAGTCTGGCTGGCCATAAAAGGATAATCCCCCGAGGTCCGATTCGGTTTCGCGGTCGAGGGGATTATGGTTACGGCGCGGGGGCTTGTCCAGAACATTTCGGGAACGAAGCGTTGTCGTTCGAAGCAGGCTTGCCCAGCGGCGTGGAAGGGATTCGCGCAGAGGCGCAGAGAGCGCAGAGATTTTTTTGGTTCACGCGGAGGCGCGGAGACGCGGAGCGATAAGATGAGCGGCTTCGCCGCCGATCCTTTTCTTTCTCTGCAATCTCTGCCCCTCTGCGCGCATATTCTTTTTCGCCGTCAGCGCGTCGCGCCGGGTTTCCAGAGGATGTCGCCGTCCGCCGCGGCGTTGAGGTGGCGCGTCAGCACGAAGAGATGGTCCGACAGGCGATTGAGGTAGGCGAGCGCGATCGGGTTGAGCTCACGCTCCGCCGCAGCGGTCACCGCGGCGCGTTCGGCGCGGCGCGTCACCGCGCGCGCGATATGGAGCTGCGCCGCGGCTTCGGTGCCGCCGGGGAGGATGAAGCTCTTGAGCGGCTCGAGCCCCGCGTTCATCGCGTCGATCTCGTCCTCGAGCCGCGACACCTGGCTCGGCACGATGCGCAGCGCCATGTCGTGCGGGCCGAAACCGAACTGGATGTCGGGCGGGGTCGCGAGGTCGGCGCCGAGGTCGAACAGCTCGTTCTGGATGCGCGACAGCATCGCCGCGGGATCGCTGCCGGCGGCGAGCGACACGACCGCGACGCCGATCGCGCTGTTCGCTTCGTCGACGTCGCCGATCGCCGCCATCAGCGGCGCGGACTTCGCAATGCGCGAGCCGTCGACGAGCCCGGTCGTGCCGTCGTCGCCGGTGCGCGTGTAGATCTTGTTGAGTTTGACCACGGAAATGCGCGGCCGCTTATTTGCCGGCGGCGACGAAGCCGATCAGCACGAGCAGGATGATCGTGATCGCCTGCCATTTGACGCGCGCCATCATCATCTTGTTCTGCATCACCTGATTTTCCTGGACCGTGCCCTCGACCTGCGCGCGGTGTCCCTGCGAGAAGTAGAAGAGACCCCGCGCGAGCGAGAAGAGGACGAAGCCGGCGGCGACCACGACGCCAAGGACAAGCAGGATTTCCATGCCCCCTATTTAGGGCATTTTTAGCGAATATCCAGTGGGAAGCCGGTTCGCGAGCAGATCGGCGGCGAGCGCGGCCCCGTCGGTTCCGGCCGCGCGCAGCGACGCGAGCGAGGCCGCGGCATCGCGCTTCGCCAGCCGCTTGCCGTCGGGGCCGCAGACGAGCGCGTGGTGGCGGTAGAGCGGCACGGGCAGGCCGAGCAGGGCCTGGAGCAGGCGGTGGACGTCGGTCGAGGCGGTGAGGTCGGCGCCGCGGATGACATGCGTCACCCCCATCGCGGCGTCGTCGAGCGTGCTCGCGAGATGGTAGGAGGCGGGCGCGTCCTTGCGCGCGAGCACGACGTCGCCATGCGCGGCGGGATCGGCGCGGCGAAGCCCCTGCCCCTGCTCCTCCCAGTCGAGATCGCCGGCGATCGCGGTCGCCTGTGCCATGTCGAGGCGCCAGCAATGCGGTTCGGTGGCGATGCGGCGCCGGCGTTCGGCTTCGCTCAGGTGGCGGCAGGTGCCGGGGTAGATCCCGCCGGATGGGCCGTGCGGCGCGGCGAGGCTCGCGGCGATGTCGGCGCGAGTGCAGAAGCAGGGATAGACGAGCCCGCGGGCGTCGAGGTCGTCGAGCGCGGCCTGGTAGCTGCCCAGCCTTTGCGACTGACGCACGGGGGCGCCCTCCCAGTCGATGCCGAGCCAGGCGAGGTCGGTCAGCGATGCCGCGAGATACTCCTCGCGCGAGCGGCTGCCGTCGATATCGTCGATGCGCAGCACGAAGCGCCCGCCCGCGCGGCGCGCGGCGTCGTGCGCGAGCAAGGCGCTATAGGCGTGGCCGAGGTGGAGCTCGCCGGTCGGGCTGGGCGCGAAGCGGGTCAGCATGAGCGCGATTTCGAATCCACATGCTGTGGGAGTCGCTCGCGAATCTTCCCACATATTGCGGCAGATGCCCCCTTGACGCCAGATTCTGATGCGTCATGTAATGACCCTGTCACTTGGGTAAGGCAGTGGCGCGCCAACCCGCGCAGCATAGGGGGCAGCGTCCAAAAGCCATGTTCCATCCCGATCTTGCCCGGCATCCCGATTCCTGTCCGGCCCTCGTCCTCAACGCCGACTATACGCCGCTCAGCTATTACCCGCTCAGCCTGTGGCCTTGGCAGACCGCGGTCAAGGCGGTGTTCCTCGACCGCGTGACGATCGTCGAGAATTACGAGCGCGAAATCCATTCGCCGACGCGCACGATGCCGATCCCGAGCGTCATTGCGCTGCGCCAATATGTGAAGCCGTCGCAATATCCGGCCTTCACGCGCTTCAACCTGTTCCTTCGCGACCGTTTTTCGTGCCAATATTGCGGGTCGGGCAAGGACCTGACTTTCGATCATGTGGTGCCGCGCCGGCTCGGCGGGCGCACGACGTGGGAGAATGTCACCACCGCCTGCGCGCCGTGCAACCTCAAGAAGGGCGGGCGCACGCCGCAGCAGGCGCATATGCCGATCCACCGCCAGCCGTGGCGGCCGACGTCGTGGCAGTTGCAGGACAATGGCCGTTGTTTCCCGCCCGGCTATCTGCACGAAAGCTGGATCGACTGGCTGTACTGGGACGTCGAGCTGGAGGGGTAGACGTAAAGCCCCTCCTACCCCTTCGCCCTTCTCGCGTAGGGCGCGGAAAGGCACGCGACTTTCCAAGCAATCCTGCTTTCTTCTTCGTGCCTTTGCGCCTTTGCGTGAGACCCTTCTTTTTTGTTTCGCGCAAAGACGCAAAGGCGCAAAGATAGGGGGCAGAAAGACGCTGGATTCCCGCATGCGCGGGAACGACGAGCGTAGGAGATGACCATGCTTCGTTTCGCTGCGGCGTTGTTGATCGCCCTGCCCCTCGCGTCCTGCGCACCGATGGAGGCGCCCGGTGAGGACAGCGGCGAAGCCGCGAACCAGTGGGTGACGGTCAGCGGCAGCATCGCCTATCGCGAGCGGATCGCGCTGCCGCCCGATGCCGAGATCGAGGTGCGCGTCGACGACGTCAGCCTGGCCGACGCGCCGTCGAAGACGATCGCGCGGCAGGCCTTTGCCGCCGACGGGCAGCAGGTGCCGATCGCCTTCCTGATCCGCTTCGACCGCGCCGCGATCGAACCCCTCCACAGCTATGCCGTCGCGGCGCGGATCGCCGGCGCCGACGGGCGGCTGATGTTCATCACCGACACCCGGCACAGCCTGACGCTGGGCGCGGCGCCGGAGGTCGACATGGGGACGCTGAACCTCGTCAAGACGCGCTGAATTCCCTCCGTCACCCCGGGCTTGACCCGGGGCCTGCCTTGTCTTGAAGAAAAAAGGCGGGTCCCGGGTCAAGCCCGGGATGACGCGGGTGGAGGAAGGCATAGCTATGCGCCGCTTGACGCTGCGCCTTCGCAGGTGCAGCAAGCCGGCTCATGGGCCCACCGATCCAGATCTCGCAAAATCCCGACATCCGCTATCTCGGGCGGATCCTGGGCGATGTCATCCGTGCCTATGGCGGCGAGAAGCTCTATCGCCAGACCGAATATATCCGCTCGGTCAGCGTCGACCGGCACCGCGGGATCGACGGGGCGGAAGCAATCGACACCGGGCTCGATGCGCTGAGCCTCGACGACACCATCGCCTTCGTGCGCGGGTTCATGCTGTTTTCGATGCTCGCCAACCTCGCCGAAGACCGGCAGGGGGTGGCGGCCGAGCCCGAGGCGACGGTCGCGGCGGCGCTGGCGCGGCTGAAAAGCGACGGGATCGACGGCGATGCGGTGGCGTCGCTGATGAGCGCGGCGCTGGTCGCGCCGGTGCTGACCGCGCACCCGACCGAGGTGCGGCGCAAGTCGATGCTCGACCACAAGAACCGCATCGCCGAGCTGATGCTGCTGCGCGACGCGGGGGCCGAGGAAACCCCCGAGGGCGATGTGGTCGAGGATGCGATCCGGCGGCAGATCGTGCTGTTGTGGCAGACGCGGCCGCTGCGCATGGAGAAGCTCTTCGTCGCCGACGAGATCGACAATGCGCTGACATACCTGCGCGACGTCTTCCTGCCCGTGGTGCCCAAGCTCTATGCGCGCTGGGAAAAGGAGTTGGGGCGGCGCCCCGCGAGCTTCCTGCGCGTCGGCAGCTGGATCGGCGGCGACCGCGACGGCAATCCCTTCGTCACCGCCGAGACGCTGACGATGGCCACCAGCCGCAACGCCGCGGCGGTGCTCGGCCATTATATCGACGCGGTGCACGCGCTGGGCGCCGAGCTGTCGGTGTCGGCGGGGCTCGCGCCGGTCCCCGAGGCGGTCGAGGCGCTGGCCGAGGCGAGCGGCGACAATGCGCCGAGCCGCCGCGACGAACCCTATCGCCGCGCCTTGTCGGGCCTCTATGCGCGGCTGACCGCGACCTATGCGGCGATCACCGGCAAAGCGGCGCCGCGGCCGTCGGCGCTGAAGGGCGCGCCCTATAAGACGCCGGCCGAATTCCGGCGCGACCTGGTGACGCTGGCCGACGGGTTGGCGGCGAGCGGCGAGGGCCAGCTGGCCGGGGTCGGCGCGCTCGGGCGGCTGATCCGCGCCGTGGAAGTGTTCGGCTTCCATCTCGCGACATTGGACATGCGCCAGAACAGCGCGGTACACGAGCGCGTGATCGCCGAGGTGCTGCGCGTCGCGGGGGTGTGCGACGATTATGCCGCGCTGGGCGAGGAGGAACGCATCGCGCTGCTGACGCGCGAGCTGGCGAGCGACCGGCCGCTCGCGGTGGCGTGGCACGCGTGGAGCGAAGAGACGGCGGGCGAGCTCGCGATCGTCCGCGCCGCCGCCGACGTCCGCGCGCGGCTGGGGCCCGATGCGATCTGCCAGTGGATCATCAGCATGGCGCAGACGCTGTCCGACCTGCTCGAAGTGCATATACTCGCGCGCGAGGCGGGGCTGTGGCGGAGCGGCGATGCCGCGGGCCGATCGAACCTGATGGTCGTGCCGCTGTTCGAGACGATCGCCGACCTCGACAAGGCGCCCGCGATCATGGCGCGTTATTTCGCGATGCCCGCGATCGGCCCGCAGGTGGCCTTGCGCGGACATCAGGAAGTGATGATCGGCTATTCGGATTCGAACAAGGACGGCGGCTATCTGACCTCGACCTGGGGGCTGCACCAGGCGTCGCAGGCCTTGACCCCGGTGTTCGCCGCGGCGGGGCCGTCGATGCAATTGTTCCACGGCCGCGGCGGCGCGGTCGGGCGCGGCGGCGGCAGCGCCTTTGCCGCGATCCGTGCGCAGCCCGCGGGCACCGTGCAGGGGCGCATCCGCATCACCGAACAGGGCGAGGTGATCGGCGCGAAATACGGCACCGCGGACAGTGCGGCGACCAACCTCGAGGCGATGGTATCGGCGAGCCTGCTCGCGAGCCTCGAGCCCGAGGCGCTGGGCGCGGCCGACTGCGTGCGCTTCACGGCGGCGATGGACGCGCTGTCGGACCGCGCCTTCGCGGCCTATCGCGGGCTGGTCTACGACACGCCGGCGTTCAAGGACTTCTTCCGCGCGATGACGCCGATCGCCGAGATCGCGACGCTGAAGATCGGGTCGCGGCCGTCGAGCCGCACCAAGTCGACCGCGATCGAGGATCTGCGCGCGATCCCCTGGGTGTTCAGCTGGGCGCAGTCGCGCACGATGCTGCCCGGCTGGTACGGCACGGGCGAAGCTTTTGCCGGGTTCGCCGATAAGGCCTTGCTGGCGGACATGGCCGCGAGCTGGCCCTTCTTTGCCGCGCTGCTCGGCAATATGGAGATGGTGCTCGCCAAGTCGGACATGGGGATCGCGGCGCGCTATGCGGGGCTCGCGGGGCAGGTCGAGGGGCATGACGCGATCTTCGGGCGGATCAAGGACGGCTGGAACCGCGCGCACGACGGGCTGCTCGAGATCAGCGGACAAACAAGATTGCTCGAGAACAACCCCGCGCTCGAGGCGTCGATCCGGCTGCGGCTGCCCTATATCGAACCGCTCAACCTGCTGCAGATCGAGCTGATGAAGCGCCACCGCGCGGGCGAGACCGACGCACGCATCGCCGAGGGCATCCAGCTGACGATCAACGCGATCGCGACGGCACTGCGGAATAGCGGCTGATCCCGTCACCCCCGCGAAGGCGGGGGCCGCTGGCAGCCTTGCGCGACCCCTCTTACGGCCCCCGCCTTCGCGGGGGCGACGATCAGCTCTTGGTAATCAGCACCTCGCCCTTGCTGTTGGCGCCATGCGGCCCGAATTTGATCGTGAAGTCTGCGCCGTCCTTGTCCTTGCCCGCGAGCGTGTCGCCGGTACGGGTGACCTTGATCGATTTTTTGGCGAATTCGCCCGCCATCCAGTCGGCGGCCTTGGCGGGCGCGGCGGGCGAGATGAAGCCGAGTTTGACCACCGCCTTGTCGGCGCCGTTCTTGTCGGTCGCGTCGACATTGACCGTCGTCACCTGGCTGCCCGGATAGAGCTTGACCCCGTCGATGTCGAAATCGCCGGTGACGTCGAAATCGACGAAGTCGGGGACTTCGATGTCGATATCGACCCCGTCGCCGCCGATCTTGACCTTGCCGCCGCCGTCCTTGCTCGAGCTGATCTGGACGCCGCCATGCTCGTCGCCGGCGTTGATCGAGATTTCGGGGCCGGCCTTTTTCTCTTCCTCCTGTCCGCAGGCGGCGAGGAGGAGGATCGGGGGGAGCAGATAAGCGAAGCGCATGGGCTTTCTCCTTGGTGCATTAGTTTGATAATACACCTTGGAGAGAGCCGAGTCAAATCCTGTCCGCCCTCCCTGAAGGGGAGGAGCTTAGGTCAGGCGTCGATGCTGGTCTTCAGATCGCCGTGGACGAGCCCGCCGTCGACGGTGATCGTGTCGCCGACGACATAGTCGCCCGCCTTCGACGCGAGGAAGATCGCGGCGCCGGCCATGTCCTCGGGGACGCCGATGCGCTTCGTGGGAATGCTGAGCGCGACCGCATCGCCATGGTCGCGCGCGGCCTTGTTCATGTCCGACTGGAAAGCGCCCGGGGCGATCGCGGTGACGATGATGTTATCGCTGACCAGCCGCGCCGCCATGCGCTTGGTAAGGTAGAGGATCGCGGCCTTCGACGCGTGGTAGCTGTAGGTTTCCCACGGGTTGAGGCGCATGCCGTCGATCGAGCCGATGTTGATCACCTTTGCCGGGCGCGCGGCGGAGCCGCCGGCCTTGAGCAGCCCGTGGAGCGCCTGCGTCAGGAAGAAGGGCGATTTGACGTTGATGTCCATCACCTTGTCCCAGCCCGCCTCGGGGAAACCCTCGAAGGGTTCGCCCCATGCGGCGCCGGCATTATTGACGAGGATGTCGAGGCGTTCTTCGCGCGCTTCGAGCTCCTTGGCGAGCGCGCGGCAGCCCTCGACCGTCGCGAGATCGACGGGCAGGCCGATGACCTTGCCCGGGTAGCGCGTCTCGAAATCGGCAACCGCGGCCTCGATCTGCGCCGACTTGCGCGCCGAGATATAGACGCGCGCGCAGCCCGCGGCGAGATAGCCCTCGACGATCATCTGGCCGATGCCGCGCGAGCCGCCGGTGACGAGCGCGATGCGGCCGTCGAGGCCGAACATGTCAGTGAGGTTCATTGGTTGGACTCCAATAAATAGGGACAGTCCCTATTTTTCGTTCACGTTGTTTGCGGCGTCCGGGCCCGTCCGGAAAAATAGGGACTGTCCCTATTTATTCGCTCGGCCTCAGTAGCCGTTCATCCGCGCGACCTGGTCGATGTGATAATGCACGTCGCCCATATATTCGGCGAGCGCGCGGTCGCGCTTCATATAGAGGCCGATGTCATATTCGTCGGTCATGCCGATGCCGCCGTGCATCTGCACGCCCTCGCGCACGGCGAGGTTGGCGGCGCGGCCGGCCTTGGCCTTGGCGACCGAGACCATCAGCTTGGCGCCCGGATTGCCCTCGTCGAGCAATTGCTGCGCCTTCATCACGGTCGCACGCGCGACTTCCATCTCGCCATAGAGATGCGCGGCGCGGTGCTGGAGGCCCTGGAACTCGCCGATCAGCTTGCCGAACTGCTTGCGTTCCTTGAGGTAGGTGACGGTCATGTCCATCGCGCCCTGCCCGACGCCGACCATTTCGGCGGCGGCACCGGTGCGGGTGGCGGCGAGCAGCGCGTCGAGGATCTCGCCGCCGGCATCGACCTCGCCGATCACGGCGTCGGCGTCGAGTTCGACACCGTCGAGGGTGACATGGCTCGCGAGGCTGGAATCGACGAGGCGCCGCGGGTCGGCGGTGACGCCCTTCGCGTCCTTGGGCACCGCGAACAGGGTGATCCCGCCGTCGGTCTTCGCCGCGACGATGCTCATGTCGGCGACATGGCCGTGGAGCACGAAGCTCTTCTTGCCGTCGAGGCGGAAGCCGTTGCCGCTACGCGTCGCGGTCGCCGCGATGCGGTCGGGGCGGTGCTTCGCGCCCTCGTCGATCGCGAGCGCGACGATCGCTTCGCCCGATGCGATCGCGGGGAGCCAGCGACCCGCCTGCGTGCCGCCCGCCTTCGCGAGCGCGGCGACGGCGCCGACGCTGGTCGCGAGGAAGGGCGACGGGGTCAGGTTGCGGCCAATTTCCTCGAGCACGATGCCCGCCTCCATATGCCCCATGCCGAGCCCGCCATGCGCCTCCGGCACGAGCATGCCGGGCAGCCCCATTTCGGTGAACTGCGCCCAGAGGTCGCGCGAGAAGCCGGTGGCGTCGGCACTGTCGCGCAGCTTGCGGAGGTGCGAGACAGGGGCCTGTTCGGCCACGAAGGGCGCGACGCTGTCCTTGAGCATCGCCTGGTCGTCATTGTGATAGAGCGGCATGGGTCAGGCTCCGGGCAGGTCGAGGATACGCTTGGCGATGACGTTGAGCATGACTTCGCTCGTCCCGCCTTCGATCGAATTGGCCTTGGTGCGGAGCCAGCCGCGCGCGCGGGCGCCGCCCTTGGTCTCTTCGCTGTCCCATTCGAGCGCTTCGCTGCCGCCGCCCGACATGACGAGCTCGTGGCGGCGCTTGTTGAGCTCGGTCCCGACATATTTCATCATGTTCGAGCTGGCCGGATGCGCACGCCCGGTCTTCCACATGTCCATGAAGCGCTCGCCCATCGCGCGATAGGCAAACACATCGACGTCGAAGGCCGCCATTTCGGCGCGCAGGATCGGGTCGTCGAGTTCGCCCGCGGCGTTCTTGCCGAAGGCCTTGGCGAAGGCGCCGCCGATGCTGACCATATCGCCGCCCGCGCCGCCGCCCGAGATCATCTCGCGCTCGTGGCCGAGCAGATATTTGGCGACGTCCCAGCCGCGATTGATCTCTCCGATGAACTGCGTCTTCGGCACCGCGACATCGTCGAAGAAGGTTTCGCAGAAGGGCGAGTTGCCGCTGATCAGCAGGATCGGCTTGGTCGTGACGCCCTTGCTCTCCATGTCGAAGAGCATGAAGGTGATGCCCTGATATTTGTTCGTCTTGTCGGTGCGGACGAGGCAGAAGATCCAGTCGGCCTTGTCGGCGTAGCTGGTCCAGATCTTCGAGCCGTTGACGACCCAATGGTCGCCCTTGTCCTCGCCGAAGGTCTGGAGCGAGACGAGGTCGCTGCCCGAACCGGGCTCGCTATAGCCTTGGCACCAGCGGATCTCGCCGCGCGCGATTTCGCCCAGATAATGGACCTTCTGCTCTTCGGTGCCGAATTGCAGCAGCGCGGGGCCGAGCATCCAGATGCCGAAACTCTGGAGCGGCGGGCGGGCATTGATGCGCGCCATTTCTTGGCGGAAAACCTTGGCCTGTTCGGGGTTGAGGCCCGCGCCGCCATAGGCCTTGGGCCAGTCGGGCACGGTATAGCCCTTGGCGACGCAGCGTTCGAGCCACAGCTTCTGCGCGTCGTTCTTGAAGACCATCTTGCGCCCGCCCCAGCAGACATCGTCCTCGTCGCGGACGGGTTCGCGCATTTCGGGGGGGCAATTTTCTTCCAACCAGGCGCGCACTTCGGCGCGGAAAGCGTCCAGATCGCTCATCGCAGGGGCTCCTCTTCCGGCGGGCAAATTAGGGGGAGTCGGCTGCTTTACGCAAGCGTCAACTTGGGAAGGCCGACCTGCCGTTACGGCGCCGTAGCGTCGGATTGCGGGCCGTTGACGCGGCTTCCGGCGCGCCTAAGCTAGGTCGCAAAAGAAAACGGGAGCAGAGGATATGCGATTCGCAGGCAAGGTCGCCGTGGTCACCGGCGCGGCATCGGGCATCGGCAAGGCGACGGTCTTGAAACTGGCGAGCGAGGGCGCGCATGTCTTCGCCGCCGACATCGACCTCGCGGGCGGGCAGGCGCTCGCCGCTTCGTCGAACGGCAAGATCGACTTCGTCCCGTGCGACGTGACGCGCCCCGCCGATATCGAGATATTGATGGACACCGCCGCGGCGAAGGGCGGCGGGATCGACATCCTGTTCAACAATGCCGCCGCGGGCGGCGACCGCGCGCCGATCGACGAGATCAGCCCCGAGGGATGGGACCGGACGATGGACCTGGTGCTGAAGTCCGTGGCGATGGGCATCCGCTACGCCGCACCGCATATGAAGCATCGGCCGGGCGCGAGCATCGTCAACACCGCGAGCGTCGCGGCGCTCGGCGCGGGCTATTCGCCGATCGCCTATGCCGTCGCCAAGGCAGGGGTGCTGCACCTGTCGAAGGTCGCCGCGACCGACCTCGCGCAATACGGCATCCGCGTGAACGCGATCTGCCCTGGCTTCATCAACACCAATATCTTCACCGCGTCGCTCGAGGTGCCCGACGCGATGAAGGCGCAGGCGAACGAGATCATTGCCGGCATGAGCGCGCAGGCGCAGCCCGTCGCGCGCGGCGGCCAGCCCGAGGATATCGCCAATGCGGTCGCCTATCTCGCGAGCGAGGAGTCGAGCTTCATGACCGGCACGCACCTGCTGGTCGACGGCGGGCTGACGATCGGCCAGCGCCACGCCTGGGACAAGGAGAGCCCGGGCATGTTCGACGCGCTGACCCAGATGGAGGAGGCGGCGAAGGCGGGAGCCGCGGCGTGACCGCCGCCGCCAAGGCCGTGCCCGACGCGCGGCGGCTGCCCGTCTGGCTCAAGGCCACCCACGGGCTGGGCAGCATCGCCTATGGCGTCAAGGACAATGGTTTCGCGACCTTCCTGCTGCTGTTCTACAACCAGGTCATCGGGCTCGACGCGGGCGTCGTCGGCGCCGCGATCATGGTCGCGCTGTTTGCCGACGCGCTGGTCGATCCGATCATCGGCGAGCTGACCGACCGCACGCGCAGCCGCTGGGGGCGCCGCCTGCCCTGGCTTTACGGCGCGCCGATTCCGCTCGCGATCATGTGGATGCTGCTGTGGAGCCCGCCCGAGATGAGCGACGCCGCGACGATCGGCTGGCTGATCGCCTTTGCGATCATCGTGCGCGCGCTGGTGTCGATGTGCGAGGTGCCGTCGGTCGCGATCGTGCCCGAGCTGACCGCCGATTATGACGAGCGCACGGTAGTGATGCGCTATCGCTTCCTGTTCGGCTGGGGCGGCGGCCTCCTGATCCTGCTGCTCGCTTATGGCGTGTTCTTCGGCGGGCCGAAGGGGCTCGTCGATCCCGACGGCTATTTCCCCTATGCGCTGACCGGGGCGCTGATGATGGCGGGCGCGGTGATGATCTCCGCCGCGGGACAGCACAAGCGGATCGCGGTGTCGAACCTGGCCGATGCGAAGCCGGCGGGCAGCATCGGCGATATATTGCGCGAGATGAAGAAGACGCTGTCGAACCGCGCCTTCCTGTGGCTGATCTTCGCCGCGCTGTTCGGCTTCATCAACCAGGGCATCACCTTCTCGATGACCAATTATATGCTCGGATTTTTCTGGAAGCTCGATCAGGGCGAGATGATCACATACGTCTTCCTGCTGTTCGGGACGATGATCGCGGCCTTTCTGCTCGTCGCCCCGCTGTCGCGGGCGCTCGGCAAGCGCGAGGGGGCGATCGCCGCGGGGGCGATCACGCTGACCGTCAACACGGCGATGTATTTCACCTGGATCCAGGGGGTCTTCCCCGGCCTGCCCGGCAAGCCCGCGGTCGAGGCGATGTTCGCGCTGGTCTTCGTCTCGAACACCTTCGCGATCATCCTGATGATCCTGTCCTCGTCGATGATGGCCGACGTCGTCGAAGCCTCGCAGAGCGAGACCGGGCGGCGGTCCGAGGGGCTGTTCTTCGCGGGCTATTTCTTCATGCAGAAATGCGCGACGGGCATCGGCATCTTCATCGCGGGGCAGATATTGTCCTACGCCGCCTTCCCCGCCGCGGCGAAGCCCGGCGAGGTCGGCGATGCGGTGCTCACCGACCTCGCCTGGGGCTATATGCTCGCGGTGCTGGTGATCGGGCTGATGGGGCTGATCGTGACGCGGCAATTCCCGATCTCGCGCGCCGATCACGAGGCGCGGCTGGCGTTGCTCGACGATGCGGCGCGCGCCGAGCCCGACGCGAGCGGCGCGCATCCGTAACGGAAAAATGCGCCGCGCGGCGAAAGGGTGTAATTTTAGGGCTGCAAGGCTTGGCAGCGCGGACGAATCGGTCCAAGGGCTTACGTGAACGTAAAGGGAAAGGAACACAGATGGATTTCGACCTCACCGAACGGCAGCAATATTGGCAGGGCCGCGTGCGCGAATTCATCGATCGCAAGATCCGCCCCGCGGTGCCGACCTATTATGAGCAGGACGCCGCCGGCGACCGCTGGAAAGTGATCCAGATCGTCGAGGATCTGAAGGCCGAGGCGAAGGCCGCGGGCATCTGGAACCTGTTCATGCCGCCGCGGAGCGCCGCGCACCACCATGTCGACGAGACCTTCGAGTTCGAGGGGCCCGGCCTCACCAACCTCGAATATGCGCTCTGCGCCGAGGAGATGGGGCGCGTCGGCTTCGCGAGCGAAGTGTTCAACTGCTCGGCGCCCGATACCGGCAATATGGAAGTGTTCCATCGTTACGGCACGCGCGCGCAGAAGGAAAAATATCTCGGCCGCCTGATGAATGGCGAGATCCGCTCGGCCTTCCTGATGACCGAGCCCGCGGTCGCTTCGTCCGACGCGACCAACATCGAGACGCGGATCGAGCGCGACGGCGACGACTATGTCATCAACGGCACCAAATGGTGGTCGTCGGGCGCGGGCGACCCGCGCTGCGAGATCGCGATCGTGATGGGCAAGACCGACTTCGGCGCCAAGCGCCACCAGCAGCAGTCGATGGTGCTGATGCCGCTGAATTCGCCGGGGGTGAACATCAAGCGCCACCTGCCCGTCTTCGGCTATGACGACGCGCCGCACGGCCATATGGAAATCGAGCTGAAGGACGTGCGCGTCAACGCCGAGGAAGCGATGCTGCTGGGCGAAGGCCGCGGCTTCGAGATCGCGCAGGGACGCCTCGGGCCGGGCCGCATCCATCACTGCATGCGCACGATCGGTGTTGCGGAAGAGGCGATTTCGAAGATGGCGAAGCGGCTGCAGTCGCGCGTCGCCTTCGGCAAGAAGATCGCCGAATACAGCATCTGGGAGCATCGCATCGCGCGCGCGCGCATCGATATCGAGATGACGCGCCTGCTGTGCCTCAAGGCCGCCGACATGATGGACAAGGTCGGCAACAAGTCGGCCGCGGCCGAAATCGCGATGATCAAGGTACAGGCGCCGAACATGGCGCTGTCGATCATCGACGACGCGATCCAGGCGCACGGCGCCGGCGGCGTGTCGGAGGATTTCGGGCTGGCCAAGGCCTATGCGCACCAGCGCACGCTGCGCCTGGCCGACGGTCCCGACGAGGTCCACGAACGCGCGATCGCGCGGATCGAATTCGCCAAGCACAGCGAAGCGAGCGAGCCGGGCTTTTCGTCGGGCGACATCGGCGTTTCGCGCTAAAGCATAATCCGTTCGTGCCGAGCTTGTCGAAGCACCGTCCTTCCTTGTCCCGAAGAAAGAACGGCCCTTCGACAGGCTCAGGGCGAACGGCCTGAGAGGACAGTTCATGACCAAAGCCGCCATCCTGATCGAAGCCGGCCAGCCGCTGTCGATCGAGACCGTCCAGATCGCCGATTGCGGCCCGCACGAGGTGCGCATCCGCACCGCGGCCTGCGGCCTGTGCCATTCGGACCTGCATTTCATCGACGGCGCCTATCCGCATCCCCTTCCGGCGATCCCGGGCCATGAGGCGGCGGGGATCGTCGAGGCGGTGGGCAGCGAGGTGCGTATGGTCAAGGTCGGCGACGCGGTGGTGACCTGCCTCAGCGCCTTCTGCGGCCACTGCGAATTCTGCGTTTCGGGCCGCATGTCCTTGTGCATGGGCGGCGACACGCGCCGCGCGCCCGGCCAGCCGCCGCGCATCACGCGCCCCGACGGCAGCGTGGTCAACCAGATGCTCAACCTCAGCGCCTTTGCCGAGACGATGCTGGTGCACGAACATGCCTGCGTGCGCATCGACCCCGACATGCCGCTCGACCGCGCCGCGGTGATCGGCTGCGCGGTGACCACCGGCGCGGGAACGATCTTCAACGCGTGCAAGGTGACCCCGGGCGAGACCGTCGCGGTGGTCGGCTGCGGCGGCGTGGGCCTCGCGACGATCAACGCCGCGAAGATCGCCGGCGCGGGGCGCATCATCGCCGCCGACCCGGTGCCCGAGAAGCGCGAACTCGCGAAGAAGCTCGGCGCGACCGACGTCGTCGATGCGCTGTCCGACGATGCCGCGAAGCAAATCCTCGAAATCTCGAAGGGCGGGGTCGATCATGCGATCGAGGCCGTGGGACGTCCCGCCTCGGCGAGCCTCGCGGTTGCGTCGCTGCGCCGCGGCGGCACCGCGACGATCCTGGGCATGATGCCTTTGTCCGAAAAGGTCGGCCTGTCGGCGATGGACCTGCTCAGCGGCAAGAAATTGCAGGGCGCGATCATGGGGGGCAACCGCTTCCCCGTCGATATCCCGCGGCTCGTCGATTTTTACCTGCGCGGGCTGCTCGACCTCGACAGCATCGTCGCCGAGACGATCCCGCTCGAAAAGGTCAACGAAGGGTTCGAAGCCATGAAGAAGGGCGATGCCGCGCGGTCGGTGATCGTGTTCGACCAGTGACGCGCGCGATGATCATTCACACCCTCCCCTTCAGGGGAGGGCAGCGAGACTTGGGAACTTGTTCCCTAGTCGCAGCGGGTGGGGGCCGTCGGCCTCGCGCAAGGCCGATGGCCCCCACCCCAACCCCTCCCCTGAAGGGGAGGGGCTTATGACCTTGGACGCGCAAAAGGCCTTCAGCGGCACCGTCGCGCCCGAGGGCGCCGACGTGCTCGACGAGGCGAAGCTGACCGCGTGGATGGAAGCCAATGTCGAGGGGTTCGAGGGACCGCTGACGCAGGGCAAGTTCGCCGGCGGCCAGTCGAACCCGACCTACAAGATCTCGGCGCCGTCGGGCCATTATGTCCTCCGCCGCAAGCCCTTCGGCCCGTTGCTTCCCTCGGCGCATGCGGTCGACCGCGAATATAAGGTGCAGGCGGGTCTGTATAAGACGGGCTTTCCCGTCGCGCGCCAGTACGGCCTCTGCACCGACGACAGCGTCGTCGGCAGCTGGTTCTATGTCATGGGCATGGTCGACGGGCAGACGATCTGGGACGGCGCGATGCCGGGATCGACCCCCGAGAATCGCCGCGCAACCTATGAAGCGATGATCGATACGCTGGCGGCGCTGCACAATGTCGATGTCGAGGCCGCGGGGCTTTCGGACTATGGCAAGCCCGGCAATTATTTCGGTCGCCAGGTCGACCGCTGGACCAAGCAGTACCGCCTCTCCGAAACCGAGACGATGGACGAGATGGAACAGCTGATCGCCTGGTTGCCCGCGACCTTGCCCGAGCAGACGCGCACCAGCGTCGTCCACGGCGATTACCGCATCGACAATATGATCTTTGCGAAAGACCGGCCGCAAGTGCTCGCGGTGCTCGACTGGGAATTGTCGACGCTGGGCGATCCGCTCGCCGATTTCACTTACGTGGCAATGGCGTGGGTGACCGAAAATGGCGGGCGTTCGGGGGTCGAGGATCTCGATCGCAAGGCGCTGGGCATTCCCGAGCTCGACGAGATGGTCGCGCGTTATTGCGCCGCCACCGGGCGCACCGGCGTGCCCGACATGAACTGGTATTTCGCCTATAATTTCTTCCGCCTCGCGGGGATCATCCAGGGGATCAAGAAGCGCGTGATCGACGGCACCGCCTCGTCGCAGCATGCGCGCGACATGTCCGAACGCGTCCGCCCGCTCGCCGAAAAGGCATGGGCCTTTGCGAAGAAGGCGGGCGCATGAGCCTGTTCGACCTGAACGGCAAGGTGGCGATCGTCACCGGATCGTCGCGCGGCATCGGGCGCGCGATCGCCGAGGAATATGCCGATCATGGCGCCAAGGTGGTGATCACCAGCCGCAACCTCGAACCCTGCGAAGAGGTCGCCGCGGCGATCAACGCCAAACACCCCGGCCATGCCATCGCGATATCGTCGAGCCTGTCTTCGAAGGAATCGCTGCAGGCGATGGTCGACGCCGGGCGCGCCGCCTTCGGTCCGATCGACATCCTCGTCTGCAACGCCGCGTCGAACCCGCATTACGGCCCGATGGAGACGATCAGCGACGAGGCGCTGCGCAAGACGCTCGACCATAATATCGTCGCGCAGCACTGGCTGATCACGATGGTGGTGCCGGGCATGCGCGAGCGCAAAGCAGGATCGATCATCCTCGTCTCGTCGATCGGGGGGCTGCGCGGCACGCCGATCATCGGCACCTATGCGATCACCAAGGCCGCCGACATCCAGATGGTCAAGAATCTGGCGCGCGAGTTCGGGCCGTCGAACATCCGCATCAACGCGATCGCGCCGGGGCTGGTGAAGACCGATTTCGCGAAAGCGCTGTGGGAAAATCCCGACAATCTGAAGGCGTCGGTGTCGAACGCCTGCCTCGGCCGCATCGGCGAGCCGCGCGAGATCGCGGGCGCGGCGGTGTTCCTGGGATCCGAGGCGGCGAGTTTCATGACCGGGCAGACGGTCGTGCTGGATGGAGGTGTGGTGGTATGAGCGGAGCATTGGACGGCAAGGTCGCGATCATCACCGGCGCGGGCAGCGGCATCGGCCGCGCGAGCGCGCTGCGCTTCGCCGCCGAGGGCGCGAAGCTGGTGCTCGGCGACAAGACCGCCGCGGTGCACGACACCGCCAAGGCGGTGCAGGACGCGGGCGGCGAGGCCGTCGCGCTGGAGATCGACGCCGGGGTCGAAAGCGACGTCGCTTTGCTCGTCGCAACCGCGAACGAAACCTATGGCGCGCTCGACGTCGCTTTCGCCAACGCCGGGATCATCGGCGACATGGGGGGCATCTTCGATTTCGACCCCGCCGCCTGGGCCGAGACGCTGCGCGTCAACCTGATCGGCCCCGCGCTGATGGTGAAGCACGCCGGCAAGGCGATGGTCGACCAGGGGCGCGGCGGCGCGATCGTGCTGACCGCGAGTGTCGCGGGGATCAATTCGGGCGCGGGCCCGGGCGCTTATTCGGCGTCGAAGGCGGGGGTGATCAACCTCGCCAAGACCGCGGCGCAGCAGCTGACCACCAGCGGCGTGCGCGTCAACGCGATCTGCCCCGGCCTCACCGAAACCGGCATGACCAAGCCGACCTTCGACTATGCCAAGGCCAAGGAGGTCACCCACAAGCTCGGTCAGCTCAACCCGCTGAAGCGCGCGGCGCAGCCCGAGGAGCTCGCCAATGTCGCGCTCTTCCTTGCGAGCGATCAGGCGAGCTATGTCAACGGACAGGCGATCGCGGTCGACGGCGGGCTCACCAGCTCGCACCCGGTGACGCGCCAGCTATTGGGCCAGACCTCGCACTGAGGAGAGACGACATGCAGTATCGGCAGCTTGGCGACAGCGGCATCGAGGTTTCGGCGATCTGCCTCGGCAGCTGGCTGACTTACGGGGTCGGGGTCGACGATAGCGCAGGGCGCGCGTGCGTCGATGCGGCCTTCGATGTCGGCATCAACTTCATCGACACGTCGAACATCTATGGCCGCGGCGCGGCGGAGAGCTTCCTCGGCGACGTGCTCAAGGACCGGCGGCGCGATTCCTACGTGCTCGCGACCAAGCTCTTCTTTCCGATGACCGAGACCGACAAGGGGCTGTCGGCGGCACAGGTCGCGAAGCAGATCGATGCGAGCCTGGCGCGGCTCCGGACCGACTATGTCGACCTCTACCAATGCCACCGCTACGACCCCGATACCCCGCTCGAGGAGACGATGGAGGCGCTGAGCGAGGTCGTGCGCAGCGGCAAGGCGCGCGCGATCGGCTTTTCCGAATGGTCGCCCGAACAGATCGAGGCCGCGGTCGCGCTCGCGCCGCCGCACGTCAAATTCGTGTCGAGCCAGCCGCAGTACAGCCTGCTCTATCGCCGCGCCGAGGCGAAGGTGATCCCGCTCAGCATCGCCAACGGCATCGGCCAGATCGTCTGGTCGCCGCTCGCGATGGGGGTGCTCAGCGGCAAATATGCGCCGGGCGCGACCCCGCCCGCGGGCACGCGCGCGGCGGGCGACGATGCGGCCTTCATGAAGCTCTATATGACCGACCCCGTGCTCGAAGCGGTGCAGCGTTTGAAGCCGGTCGCCGAAAAGGCGGGCTGTTCGATGGCGCAGCTCGCGATCGCGTGGGTGCTCGCGCAGCCGGGGATCACCAGCGCGATCGTCGGCGCGAGCCGCCCCGAGCAGCTGCGCGAGACCGCCAAGGCCGCCGACCTGGCGATCGACCCCGCGTTGCTCGCCGAGGCGGCCGCCATCCTCGAAGGAGTCCGTATTTCGTGAGTCAGGGTTTCGACACGGCGCGGCTCGACCGCATCCCGGCCTTCCTGCAGGCCAAATATGTCGGCCCCGGCCGCCTGCCGCACGCCGCGACCCTGGTGTCGCGGCACGGCGAGGTGGTGCACCAGTCCTGCGTCGGCGACGCCCGCCCGGGCGAGGCGCTGAAATCCGACGCGATCTTCCGCATCGCGAGCATGACCAAGCCGATCACCAGCATCGCCTTCATGATGCTGGTCGAGGAAGGCAAGGTCGCGCTCGGCGATCCGCTGGTGAAGTTCTGCCCCGAGTTTCGCGACACTGGCGTGTTCGTCGCGGGCGGCGGCAACATCCCCTTCGTGACGCGCCCGCCCGCGACGCCGATCCGCATGGTCGACCTGCTGCGCCATACGTCGGGGCTGACCTATGGTTTCCAGGAGCGCACCCCGGTGGACGCCGCCTACCGCAAGGCGCGGATCGACGATTTCGATGCGGCCTATACGATGGACAGCTTCATCGAAGGGCTGTCGAAAATCCCGCTGCAGTTCGACCCCGGCGCGCACTGGAATTATTCGATGGCGACCGACGTGCTAGGCGCGGTGGTCGAGCGCATCGAGGGCAAGCCCTTTGCCGAGGTGCTGCACGAGCGCATCTTCGGCCCGCTGGGCATGGTCGATACCGGCTTCAAGGTGCCCGCGGCGCGGCAGCACAGGCTGACCGACTGCTATGTCTTCGACCCGGCCGAGAAGATGAAGATCTTCGACAATGGCGCGACGAGCCGCTGGGCGAAGGACCGCAGCTTCCATTCGGGGGGCGGCGGGCTCGTCTCGACGCTCGCCGATTATCACCGCTTCTGCCTGATGCTGCTCGGCGGCGGGCAGTTGGATGGCACCCGCATCGTCAGCCGCAAGACGCTCGCGCTGATGACCGCGAACCATCTCGTCGGCGGCGGCGACCTCGTCCAGCATAGCGTCGGCATCTTTTCGGAAGCCGAAAACGCCGGGGTCGGCTTCGGGCTCGGTTTCGCGGTGACCGAACAGCCGGCGCAGACGCTGACCCCCGGGTCGGTCGGCGATTATTATTGGGGCGGCATGTTCTCGACCGGTTTCTTCGTCGATCCGGTCGAGCAAATCTGCTCGGTCTTCATGACCCAGCTGATGCCCTCCTCCACCTATCCCGTGCGGCGCGAGGTCAAGACTTTTGTCCACGCCGCGCTCAACGATTGACCCTTTCAAGGAGCCTATGATGTCCGAAGAAACCCCGAACAGCGTCACGATGGAGAAGGACGGCGAAGTCGCCGTCGTCATCGTCAACAACCCGCCGGTCAACGCGCTGAGCTGGCACGTCCGCGAGGGCCTCGCCAATCACTTCGCCGCGGCGCTCGCCGACGACAGCGTCAAGGCGATCGTGCTTCGCTGCGACGGCAGCACCTTCATCGCGGGCGCCGACATCAGCGAATTCGGCAAGGCCCCGCGCGGTCCCGATTTCAACGCGGTGCTCAACAGCATCGAAGCCGCGACCAAGCCGGTCGTCGCCGCGATCCACGGAACAGCCCTTGGGGGCGGGCTCGAGACCGCGCTCGTCTGCCATTATCGCGTCGCCGTCCCCTCGGCGAAGCTCGGCGTGCCCGAGGTCAAGCTCGGCCTGCTGCCCGGCGCGGGGGGCACCCAGCGCCTTCCCCGCGTCGTCGGGGTCGAAGCCGCGGCGACGATGGTGTCGTCGGGCGATCCGCTGCCCGCATCGAAAGCCAAGGAGCTCGGCCTCGTCGACGCGCTCGCGGGCGAGGACAGCCTCGCCGCCGATGCGATCGCCTTTGCCCGCGAAAAGATCGCCGACGGCCCGCGCCCGACGCGCGAGCGTCCGGTGTTCGGCGACGTCGCGATCATCGAACAGCTGAAAGCCGCCAACGCCAAGAAGTGGCGCGGGTTCGACGCGCCTTATGCGAATCTCGCCTGCGTCGAGGCCGCAACGCGGCTGCCCTTCGACGAAGGCCTCGCCTTCGAGCGCCAGGAATTCACCAAGCTGATGTTCGGCAGCCAGTCGGCGGCGCAGCGCCACATCTTTTTCGCCGAGCGCCAGGCCGCGAAGATCGACGGGCTGCCCAAGGATACCGCGCTGCGCGACGTGAAGAAGGTCGGCGTGATCGGCGCCGGCACGATGGGCGGCGGCATCAGCATGAACTTCCTCCAGAAGGGCATCCCCGTCACCATCGTCGAGATGCAGCAGGAAGCGCTCGACCGCGGCACCGGCGTGATCCGGAAGAATTACGAAGCGTCGGCCGCCAAGGGCCGCTTCAAGCCCGAGCAGGTCGAGGCGATGATGGGGCTGCTCACCCCGACGCTCAATATCGAGGATCTGGCCGACTGCGACCTGATCATCGAGGCGGTTTATGAGAATATGGACGTGAAGAAGGAAATCTTCGCGAAGCTGGACGGCATCGCCAAGCCCGGCGCGATCCTGGCGTCGAACACCTCCTACCTCGACATCGACGAGATCGCGACCGCGACGAGCCGCCCCGGCGACGTGCTCGGCATGCATTTCTTCTCGCCCGCCAACGTCATGAAGCTGCTTGAGGTGGTGCGCGGCGACAAGACCGCACCCGACGCGCTGGCGACGGCGATGGCGATCGGCAAGAAAATCGGCAAGGTCGCCGTGGTCGCGGGCGTATGCGACGGCTTCATCGGCAACCGCATGCTGAAACCGCGTCAGGTCGAGGCGATGAACCTGCTGATGGAAGGCGCGACGCCGCAGCAGATCGACAAGGTCCATGTCGATTTCGGCATGCCGATGGGCCCGTTCCAGATGAGCGACCTCGCCGGCGTCGATATCGGCTGGCACCGCGACCCGACGCGCATCGAATCGATCCGCGACGCGCTCGCCGCCAAGGGCCGCTGGGGGCAGAAGACCGGCAAGGGCTTCTACGACTATGACGAGAAGCGCAATCCGAGCCCGAGCGCCGAGGTCGCCGAGATCATCGAGGATTTTCGCCAGCACTCGAACAAGGCGAAGCGCGAGATCAGCGACCAGGAAATCATCGAGCGCACGCTGTACCCGATGGTCAACGAAGGCGCGCTGATCCTGGCGGAAGGCAAGGCGCAGCGCGCGTCGGACATCGATGTCGTGTGGATCTATGGCTATGGCTGGCCGGTCTATCGCGGCGGCCCGATGTTCTGGGCGGGGCTGGAGGGCACCGACAAGATCGTCGCGGCGCTGGAGAAGCACGGTTTTGCGGTGGCGCCGCTGCTGAAGGAAAAGGCCGAGGCGAAGAGCGGGTTCTAAACCGCGCTTCGGAAAGGATGAGAAGGCCGCCTGTCCCATGCTGGGGCGAGCGGCCTTTTCTTTGCTCCGCATGCCGGTCGGCGGCGGCGACCATGATGCGATTCAAGGTTAAAGCCGTGGCAACCGCTGCCGTTAGGGCAGAGCATGAACGCCATGTCCTTGCTCGCCATCCTGTTGCTCACCGGAAGCACCGCCGCCTCGGCGCCGGTCGCGGCGCCGCAGGCGAGCGCTGTGGGCATCGCCCGCGCGCGGATCATCGCGCCGGCCGAGGTGCGGCGCGTCGACGGACGGCTGGAAGTGCGCACCGGCGATCGCAAGGCGCCGACGCAGGTGCATCGCACCGACCGCAAGGACGGCGGCGAAACGGCGGATTTCTACTAACCTCCGTCGCCCCCGCGAAGGCGGGGGCCGCTGGCAGGATAGCGCTACGCTGATAGCGGCCCCCGCCTTCGCGGGAGCGACGGATTATTTCTGCAGCGTCTGGATGATCGCCGAAAAGTCGCGGCCGTCCTTGTCGGCTTCGACGAACGCCTCATAAAGCGCGCGCGCCTTGGCTCCCATCGGGACATCGGCGTCGACGCTCGCCGCCGCCTCCATCGCGAGGCGCAAATCCTTGAGCATCAGCGCCGCCGCGAAACCGCCCGCATAGCCATTGTCGGCCGGCGTCACCGGGCCGACGCCTGGAAGCGGCGCGTAGCTGGTCAGCGACCAGCATTGCCCCGACGACACGCTGGCGATGTCGAAGAATTTCTGCGGATCGAGCCCCAATTTCTGCGCGAGCGCGAGCGTTTCGCAGGTCGCGATCATCGAGGCGCCAAGCAGCATGTTGTTGCAGATCTTCGCGCCCTGCCCCGCGCCCGCATCGCCCGCGTGGATCACCGCCTTGCCCATTTTCGCCAGGATCGGTTCGGCGCGCGCGAAGCCCTCGTCGGTGCCGCCGACCATGAAGGTCAGCGTGCCCGCATTGGCCGCCGCGATGCCGCCCGATACCGGCGCGTCGACCGCGACGAGGCCCTTGGCAGTGGCGGCTTCGATGTTCGACCGCGCGGTCGCGACGTCGATCGTCGAGCAGTCGAGCAGCAAGGTGCCCGGCGCCGCGTTCGGGAAGACATCGCCTTCATAGACGCCCGCGACATGCTTGCCCGCGGGGAGCATGGTGACGACCGCCTCGGCGCCCGTGACCGCCTCGGCGGTCGATGCAGCGCGCGTGCAGCCTGCCTCGACCGCGCGGGTTAGGGCGTCCTCGCTGAGGTCGAAGGCGCGGACCTCATGGCCCGCCTTGGCGAGGTTCGCGGCCATGCCGCCGCCCATATTGCCGAGTCCGATGAAGGCGATTTTCATGTCAGCGACCTTTCCACACGCCTTCGCGCTTCTCGATGAAGGCGGCCATGCCTTCGGCCTTGTCCTCGGTCGCGGCGAGGATCTGGAACAAGCGGCGTTCGTAGATCAGTCCCTGGTCGAGCGTGGTTTCGAAGGCGGCGTTGACCATGTCCTTGTTCACCATCGCGGCCATCGGCGGCATCGACGCGATGGTCGTGGCGGTCTTCACCGCCTCGTCGACCAGCGTTTCATGCGCGACGACGCGTGCGACGAGGCCCGAGCGTTCGGCCTCGGCGGCGTCCATCATCCGGCCGGTGAGGCACATTTCCATCGCCTTCGCCTTGCCGATCGCGCGGGTCAGCCGCTGCGACCCGCCCATGCCCGGCGCGACGCCGAGCTTGATTTCGGGCTGGCCGAATTTCGCCTTGTCCGAGGCGATGATGAAGTCGGCCATCATCGCCAGCTCGCAGCCACCGCCCAATGCGAAGCCGTTGACCGCGGCGATCCATGGCTTCCTCACCTTCTTCACGAAGTCGCTCGTCCATTTCGAGAAGAAATCCTCGAGGTAGAAATCGGCCGCCGGCTTGTCGGCCATTTCCTTGATGTCGGCGCCCGCGGCGAAAGCCTTGTCACCCGAGCCGGTAAGCACGGCGCAGCGCTGGCTGTCATCGGTTTCGAAGGCGGCGAAAGCCGCGATCAGATCGTCGAGCACGCCCGAGTTGAGTGCATTGAGCGCCTGCGGGCGGTTGAGGGTGACGAGCGTGACGGCGCCGCGCTGTTCGACGAGGAGGGTTTCGTAGGTCATTTCTATCTCCAAAAATCCTCCCCGCTGGCGGGGAGGTGGCAGACCCGGAGCGAAGCGGAGGGGATGACGGAGGGGGTTCGCAGCCCTGTGCAAGGCCGATGGCCCCCTCCACCGCCTTTGGCGGTCCCCCTCCCCGTTCCGGGGAGGATTAAAGCGGTTTCCATTCTTCTTCGGCGGGCAGCGGCGCGAAGATCGCGGCGATCAGATCGTCGCTCACGCCTTCGGCCGTCGCGGGGTTCCATTGCGGCCTATTGTCCTTTTCGACGATCACCGCGCGCACGCCCTCGGCGAAGTCGGGGCGGGTGAGCACGCGGCTGCCGATGCGATACTCCATCGCCATGTTCGCGGCGAAATCGGGCAAGCCCAGGCTGTCGGCGAGCTGGCGGAGCGCAACCTTGCACGTCTGGGGCGACTTGGTGCGCAGCGCGGCCAGTTCCTTCGCCGCCCATTCGCCGGGATCGGCTTCGAGCGCGGCGAGGATATCCTCGAGCCTGTCCGACGCGAAGAGCCGGTTGATGTCGGCGATATGCGCCAGGATCTTCGCCTCGGGCGGGGCCGCCGACAATTCGCCGAGGATGCCGCCGATCCGATCGGGGTGCTCGGCGATGCGCGCCTTGGCCTCGGCGAGCTTCTCGGCCGGAAGATAATGGGTCGCGAGGCCGAGCGCCAAACATTCGGCGCCGTCGAGCCGCGCGCCGGTGAGCGCGAGGAAGGGACCGACGCGGCCTTCGAGCCGCGAGAGATACCAGCCGCCGCCGACGTCGGGGAACAGTCCGATCCCGGTTTCGGGCATGGCGAGGCGGGTATTTTCGGTCGCGACGCGATATTTCGCCGGCAGCGAAATGCCGACCCCGCCGCCCATGGTGATGCCGTCCATGAAGGCGACCACCGGCTTGGCATAGGTGAAGAGCAGGTGGTTGAGCTGATATTCGTCGTGGAAGAAGCGGCGGCCCGAGGCGCCGTCGTCGGTGAGTGCCGAATTGCGGAGGAAGGCGATATCGCCCCCGGCGCAGAAGCCGCGGCCCTCGCTATGGTCGAGCAGCACCGCCTGCACCGCGGCATCGTCTTTCCACGCGACGAGCGCCGCGATCATCGCGTGCACCATGTCGAGGTTGAGCGCATGGATCGCCTTGGGGCGGTTGAGCGACAGGCGTCCGACGGCACCGTCGACGCTGATCAAAACATCTTCGGTCATTGGCGCAGCAGGTCCCGTCCGACGATCATCCGCATCACCTGGTTGGTGCCTTCGAGGATCGAATGGACGCGGAGGTCGCGCCAGAAACGCTCGATCGGATAGTCGCGCAGATAGCCATAGCCGCCGAACAATTGCAGCGCGTCGTTGACGATCTTGCTGCCATTGTCGGTCGCGAGGCGCTTCGCCATCGCCGAGAAGCGCGACTTGTCGGGGGCGTTGGCGCTGACCTTCGCCGCCGCGAGATAGAGCAGGGCGCGCGAGGCTTCGAGATCGGTCGCCATGTCGGCCAAGGTGAATTGCGTATTCTGGAAATCGGCGATCGGCTGGCCGAACTGCTGGCGGTCCTTGCTATAGGCGATCGCCTCGTCGAGGCAGCGCTGCGCGCCGCCCAGCGAGCAGGCGCCGATGTTGAGGCGGCCGCCGTCGAGCCCCGCCATCGCGAAGCGGAAGCCGTCCCCCTCGGCGCCGACGAGATTTTCGACCGGCACGCGGCAATCCTCGAAGATCACCTGCGCGGTGGGCGAAGCGTTCCAGCCGAGCTTCTTCTCGGGCGCGCCGAAGCTCAAACCGGGCGTGTCCTTTTCAATGACAAGGCAGGAAATGCCTTTCGACTTCTCTTCGCTGGTGCGGACCATGCAGACATAGATGTCGTTATAACCCGCGCCCGAGATGAACTGCTTGGTGCCGTTCAGCACATAATGGTCGCCGTCCTTTTTCGCCGTCGTCTTGAGCGCCGCGGCGTCGGACCCCGAACCGGGTTCGGTGAGGCAATAGCTGGCGATCTTCTCCATGCTGACGAGCGATGGCAGGAAACGTTCCTTGACCCCGGTGCCGCCGAAGCGGTCGATCATCCACGTCGCCATATTGTGGATCGAAACATAGGCGCTGGTCGCGGGGCAGCCATAGGCCATCGCCTCCATGATCAGCGCCGCCTCCAATCGGCCGAGCCCGATGCCGCCCGATTCCTCGGCCACATAGATCGCGCCGAAGCCGAGCTCGCCCGCGGCCTTCCACACCTCGACGGGATAATGGCTTTTCTCGTCCCATTCGGCGGCGAAGGGCGTGATGCGGTCGGCGGTGAACTTGCGCGCCATATCCTGGATGGCGAGCTGGTCGTCGGTAAGCTGGAACTGGTCGGTCATGGTCATTTCTCGATGAGGATGGCTTCGGCTTCGATTTCGACTTTCCACTCGGGGCGGATCAGCGCGGGGATGACGAGCATCGTCGAGGCGGGACGGATGGCGCCGAACATCGCGCCATGCGCGCGCCCGACGAGGTCGGCGTCGGCGGGGTCGGTGATGTACATGCGCGTGCGCACGACATCGGCGGGCGAGCCGCCGAGCGCTTCGAGCGCCTCCTTGATGATCGTCAGGCAGCGTGCAGCCTGCACGCCCGCATCGCCGGAGGTCGAGCTGCCGTCGGGCTCGATCGGCGCGCAGCCGGCGACGTCGATGCGGTCGCCGACGCGCACGGCGCGGCTATAGCCATAAATTGGCTCGAACGGCGAGGCCGAACCATGGTTGCGACGTCCCCCCGTCGCCGCGCCCGCGTCAGCCACAGCTGACCCGTTCGATCTTCATCGCGCCGTCATAGGAGACGGTGAGGCGGTCGGCGCGATAATCCATGGTCACCGCCATGCCCGGCGCGACCCAGCGCAGGGTGCGCGCGCCGGTCGCGCGGAGCAAGGCGGCCCCGGTTTCGGCGCTCGCGGTCTGGCCGACGAAGCTTTGTCCGGCATCGCCGTTGCAGGCCGCCTCGGCGGGCGGGGGCAGCGGGGCGGGTTCGGTTCCGCCACCCATCGTCGAGCAGGCGGCGAGCGGCAGCAGGGCTGCGGCGGCGATCCAGCGAATTTCCATCGTCTCTCTCCTTCGTCCCAATCAGGCGCTGCAGCGCGTATAGCGCATCGCATTGGCGGCGGCACCCTCGCCATAGTCGCGGCGGACGAGCGTCTTGCCGCCATCGGCGATGCTGAGCACCATCAGCCGGTCCCAATCCATGCCTTCGCCGCTGAATTTATAGTCGGCGGCGATGCGATTCGCGCTGCGTTCGCGGACGCGCGCGAGCTCACCGTGCGATTCGTGGAAGCGCAGGTTTGCGGCGTCGATGACGAGCGCGGTGAGGTCGGTGCCGGGCTTTTTCGGGCAGTCGGCAGCATTGAGCGCCCACCGCCCCTGGATCGCGGCGGGGATCGCCTTGTCGCCGCTGCCGATGCCCGCCTCGACGGCGGCCGGCGGTTTGACCGCCGGATCGGGCTTATAGTCTTCGGCCGGAGCGGGTTCGGGGGTTTCGGCCGATGGAGCAGCAGGAGCTTCGGTCGCCGCGGGCGCGACGCTGGCCTTTTCCTCGGGCGCGGCCTTGTCGGTCGTGTCGCCGCAGGCGGAGAGCAGCAGCAATCCCCCGGACAGGCACAGCGGGAGCAGATAGCGGGTCATCGTCTTTCTCCTTTGCCGGGAGAAATGCGCAGGGTCGGGACGGGTTTCATTCGCCCTCGCCTTCGTGGAGCACTTGGGCGTTGAATTCGGCGGTCGCGAGCGCGGTGTCGTTGTAGCGGTACCAGCGCGGCGCGGGCACGCCCGCCTGCCACGCGAGCGCCTCGGTCAGCGTGCCGTTCGCCGAGGGCACGTCGGGCATCAGCGCGCCGATCGGGTCGGCATAGGCGGTGTCGGCGCTGACCACGGTCCAGCCCGCCCCCCGCAACGCGCGGACGAGGTCGCCCACGTAAAGCGCGGCGAGGTCGGTTTCGTGGAGCAGCATCATCTGCACCGGCTGGCGCCCGATGACCTGTCGCATCAGGCCGTCCGCATGATCGGCGGCCTCGACATGCCAGGTCACGTAGAGCCGCCCGAGCGCGTCGCGGTCGATCGCCTTGCCCGCCTTCGCCGCCTGGATCGCCAGCGTTTCGAGATGCCAGTCGGACGATTCGGCGGTGACATAGCCGTTGCGGAGGCCGCGTGCTGCGAGCCCGGCACGCAGCGCGTCGCGCTTCACCTTGTCCTTGCCGCCCTCGTCGAGGAAGGGGAAGCGGAACCAGGGGCGATAGCCGGGGCGGCCCTGGAGCCAGGCCTCGGCCTTGTCGATGTCGGCGAGATAGGCCTCGGCGCTCGTCGCGTTCAGGTGCGGGTGGCTGAAGCTGTGGTTGGCGATGACGTGCCCCGCCGCGACATAGGCGGCGAGCCTTTCTTCGCCGCCCGTGCCGTCACCGCGCCCGAGCGCGCCGGGGTTGACGAAGAACACCGCCTGCGGCGCCTCGGCCGCCTTCAGCTCGGCGATGATCCGCGCGCTGCGCTCGTCGGGGGTGAAAAAGGCCCCGCGCCCGCGCGGCGCGTCGTCGAAGGACAGCGCGATCAGCTTCTGCGCCGCCGCCGGGACCGGCAGCAGCAGCAGGATTAGCAAGGGAAGGAACAGCCGCCGCAACAAGGCGGCGTCAGCCCATCGTCGGGATGACGAAGGCGTTGCCGCCGTCGGGCGACCCGTCGGGCCAGCGCGCGGTGATGGTCTTGACCTTGGTCCAGAATTTGACGCCTTCCATGCCGTGCTGGTTGGTGTCGCCGAAGGCCGAGCGCTTCCAGCCGCCGAAGCTATGATAGGCGACCGGCACCGGGATCGGCACGTTGATGCCGACCATGCCGACATTGACCCGCGCGGCGAATTCGCGCGCGGCGTGGCCGTTGCGGGTAAAGATCGCGACGCCGTTACCGTATTGGTGCTTCGAGGGCAGCGACAGCGCGGTTTCGAAATCGGGCGCGCGGACGATCTGCAGCACGGGGCCGAAAATCTCTTCCTTGTACGATTCCATGTCGGTGGTGACATGGTCGAACAGGGTCGGGCCGATGAAGAAGCCCTTTTCATGCCCCTGCAGCGTGAAGCCGCGGCCGTCGATCACCAGTTCGGCGCCCTCGTCGGCGCATTTCTGGATCCAGCCCTCGACCTTTTCCTTGTGCGCCTGCGTCACGACGGGGCCGTAATGCGCCTCGGCATCGGTCGACACGCCCACCCTGAGAGCCTCGATCGCGGGGATCAGCTTGGCCTTCAGCCGCTCGGCGGTCTCGTCGCCGACGGGGACGACCACGGGCAGCGCCATGCAGCGTTCGCCCGCCGAGCCGAAGGCGGCGCCGGCGAGGTCGTTCACCACCTGGTCGAGGTCGGCGTCGGGCATGACGATGCCGTGATTCTTCGCGCCGCCCATCGCCTGCACGCGCTTCCCGTTGGCGACGCCGCGGTTGTAGACATAATGCGCGATATCCGACGAACCGACGAAGCTGACCGCGCCGATATCGGGATGGTCGAGGATCGCGTCGACCATTTCCTTGTCGCCATGGACGACCTGGCAGATGCCCTCGGGCAGCCCGGCTTCGAGGAAGAGTTCGGCGAGGCGCACCGGAACGCTGGGGTCGCGCTCGCTGGGCTTGATCAGGAAGGCGTTGCCGGTCGCGATCGCAACGCCGCTCATCCACAGCGGGATCATCGCCGGGAAGTTGAACGGGGTGATGCCGGCGCCGATGCCGATCGGCTGGCGCATCGAATAGACGTCGATGCCCGGCCCGGCGCCCTGCGTATATTCGCCCTTCAGCACATGCGGGATGCCGCAGCAGAATTCGATGACTTCGAGGCCGCGCTGGATGTCGCCCTTCGAATCGGCGATGACCTTGCCGTGCTCGGACGAGAGCAGATGCGCCAGTTCGTCCATATTGGCTTCGACGAGGCGCTTGAATTCGAACATCACGCGCGCGCGGCGCTGCGGGTTGGTCGCGGCCCAGGCGGGCTGCGCGGCCTTCGCCGCGGCGACCGCCTTTTCGAGGAGCGCGGCGTCGCCCAAGGCGACCTCGGCCTGCACGCCGCCGCTGTTGGGGTCGAACACCGGGCTGCTACGCCCGCCGCCACCGGCACCGCCGACGATGAGATGGTCGATCTGTCGCATGCTTGAGTCTCCCGCATATGTTGCCGCTGCCACAGCCGAGTTGCGAGGCGATTGCAAGGGATAGACTTGCAGGACGATGCTGCATATTTGCAGGCCATGGACTGGGACAAGCTGCAATATTTCCTGACCGTCGCGCAGCAGGGCACGCTCGCGCGCGCCGGGCAGGCGCTGCAGGTCGATGCGACGACGGTCAGCCGTCAGCTGAGCGCGCTCGAGGCGATGCTGCAACAGACATTGTTCGAACGCGCGCCGGGCGGTTTCCTTTTGACGGCGGCCGGCCGCGCGCTCGTCCCGCATGCCGAGGCGATGGCGGCGGCGGCGGCGCGCATCCGCTCGGTCGAGGGCAGCGGCACGGCGCTGTCGGGGCAATTGCGGGTGAGCGTGTCCGAAGGCTTCGGCAACAGCTTCATCGCGCCGAGATTGGCGGGTTTCGTCGCCGCGCATCCCGAACTCGAGATCGATCTCGTCGCCTCGTCGGGCTTCCTGAACCCGTCGCGGCGCGAGGCCGATATGGCGGTGCTGCTCGCGCGGCCGCGCAAGGGCCCGCTGATCACGCGCAAATTGTCCGACTACAGCCTTGGTCTCTACGCCCCCGCGAACCGCATCGACTGGCAGGAAGCGGTCGCCGCGACGCCGCTGTCGCGCGCCGGGGTGCCGGTGATCGGCTATGTTCCCGACATCCTCTACGCGCCCGAGCTCGACTATCTGGGCGAGATCGAGCCGGGGCTGCGCGCCGGGGTGCGCTCGTCCTCGATCCTCGCGCAAAGGCGGATGATCGCGGGCGGCGCGGGGGTCGGCGTGCTGCCCTGCTTCCTCGCGGCGGGCGATCCCGCACTGGTGCGCGTGCGCCCCGAGCAGGTGATCGCGCGCGCCTTCTGGCTCGCGCTCCACCGCGACGTCGCCCCGCAACCGCGCATCCGCGCCTTCATCGACTGGCTCGACGGCGAAGTGCGCGAGAGCCGGGGGTTGTTCGTGCCGGGCTAGCCGTTCCTCGCCCTCCCTTTTCGTCATCCCCGCGCAGGCGGGGATCCAGCTTTTTCCTTCTTCGTGCCTTTGCGCCTTCGCGTGAGATTTTTCTGATTTCACGCAAAGGCGCAAAGGCACGAAGAAAAGAGCGGAAGAAGGAAGCTGGATTCCCGCCTTCGCGGGAATGACGGATGTGGGCCGTCCCTGACTCGTCTTGACAAGCGCCCAGACGAAAGCGCTAATGGAACAAATCAGGAACATCATGCCTCACGAGTCGCACCCTAATATCGCCGGCCTGCGCCGGCGTCTCGCCCGGATCACCGGCGAGGCCGAACCGCGTGGGCAAAGCACGGGGCGGCTGGCGAGCGGCCATGCGGGGTTCGACGCCGCGCTCGGGGGTGGGCTCGCGACGGGGCGCCTGCACGAATTTTTCGCCGCCGACGCGCTCGATGCGACGAGCGCCGCCGCCTTCGCCGCGCTGCTCGCGCTGCGCTGCTCGGAGGACGCGCCCTTGGTGTGGCTGCGCACCGCCGATGCGGGGCGGCGCAGCGGGCAACTCTATGCGCCCGGCATCGCCGAACTCGGCGGCGACCCCGACCGGCTGCTGCTGATCGAAGCGCCCGATCCCAGACTGCTGCTCGCCTGCGCCAATGACGCGATCCGCTGCGCCGGGTCGGCGGCGGTGATCGTCGAAAGCTGGGGCCGCTGGCCGGCGCTCGACCTCACCGCCGGGCGCCGCCTCGCGCTCGGCGCGCGCGATGCGGGCACCAGCCTGCTGATGCTGCGGCTGGGTGCGGCGCCATCGCCCAGCGTCGCCGAAACGCGCTGGAGCGTCGCGGCGGCGCCGTCGCGCGCGCTCGAAGCCAATGCCCCGGGCGCGCCCGCCTTCGACCTCGAGCTGCTGCGCCGGCGCGGCGGCGCCGCGGGCGGGCGCTGGCAATTGGAATGGAACCATGACGAACATGTCTTCGGGCCAAAGGTCGGCGAAGCGGCGCTACCTGGCGCTGTTCTTCCCATGGCTGCCCGCCGAGCGGTTTTGCCGCACGGCGCCGCGGCCGCCTGACGCCCCGCTCGTCTTCGCCGAAAAGCAGCGGGGCGCACTCCGCCTCAGGGGCGTCGACCGCGCCGCGCAGGCGGTCGGACTCGCCCCCGGCATGCCGCTCGCCGACGCGCGCGCGCGGGTGCCCGAACTGCTGGTGGTCCAGCACGACCCGGTCGCCGATGCCGCCTGGCTCGACCGGCTCGCGCTCGGATGCAACCGCTACACGCCCTTAGTAGCAATCGACGCCCCCGACGGGCTGATCCTCGACATCGCGGGGGCCGAGCATCTGCTGGGCGGCGAGGCGGGGCTGATCGACGATGTCGAGATGCGACTGAGCCGGCTCGGGATGAGCGTGCGCGTCGCGCTCGGCCCGACCGCCGACGCGGCGCGCGCGCTCGCGCGCTACCAGACGCGCCCCGCCCCCGACGAGGATCAGGCGGTGCGCCGCCTGCCCGTCGCGGCGCTCGAACTCGAAGCCGAAGCGACGACCGCGCTGGTGCGCGCGGGATTGAAGACGATCGGCGACCTCGCGAGCCGGCCGATGGCGAATATCGCCGCGCGTTTCGGCGCCGCGGCCGCGACGGCGCTGCGCCGCATCCTCGGCGATGCGCCGAGCCCGCTCGACCCGCGCGTCGCGCCGCCGCCGGTCGCGACCGAACGCCGCTTCGCCGAACCGCTCGGCAGCAGCGCGCATGCGACCAAGGTGCTGGCCGAACTTCTCGACCAAGCCGCCATAGAGCTCCGCGAGCGCGGCAAGGGCGGGCGCCATTTCCGCGCGACCTTCTTCCGCAGCGACGGGCTCGCGCGGAGCATCGAGATCGAGACCGGTCATCCGACGCGCGACACCGCGCTGGTGATGCGCCTCTTCGCCGAGCGGATGGATAGCCTCGCCGACCCGCTCGACCCCGGTTTCGGCTTCGACATGATCCGCCTCGCGGTGCCGCGGCTCGAAATGCTCGGTGCGACGCAGCTCAAGCTCGAAGGCGGCGCGGTGCGCGATGCGAAAATGGACGAACTCGTCGACCGGATGACGACGCGGCTCGGGCGGGGGCGGGTGCGCCGCCTGCTCGCCGCCGACACGCATATCCCCGAACAGGCGCAGCTCGCGCTGCCCGCGATCGACGCGCCGCCGCCCGCGCCCTGGCAGGCGCCCGAACCCGGCGAGCCGCCGACGCGCCCCTTCCACCTCTTCGACCCGCCGCAGCCGATCGAGGTGATCGCCGAGGTCCCCGACGGCCCGCCGCACCAGTTCCGCTGGCGTCGGCAAGCACATGCGGTGCGCCGCTACGAAGGCCCCGAACGCATCGCCGCCGAATGGTGGCGCCGCCGCGACAATGCCGGGCTGACGCGCGACTATTACCGCGTCGAGGATGCGCAGGGCCGCCGCTTCTGGCCGTTCCGCCACGGGCTCTATGAGGAGCAGGAACGGCCGCTCTGGTATATCCACGGGGTGTTTGCATGAGCGACGCTCCCGCCTTTGCCGAGCTGGTCGCGGCGACCAACTACAGCTTCCTGCGCGGTGCCTCGCACGCCATCGATATGGTCGCCGAGGCGATCGCACTCGGCATGCCCGGCATCGGCATCGCCGACCGCAATAGCGTTGCCGGGGTGGTGCGGGCGCTAACCGGGTTGCGCAAGCTGGGCGAGGAGGCCGCCGAAGAGGGGGTCGAGCTTCCGCCGTTCAAGCTCGTCGTCGGGGCACGGCTGGTGTTCGACGACGGCACGCCCGACATCATCGCCTATCCGACCACGCGCCACGGCTGGGGTCGCCTGACCCGCATGCTCACCATCGGCAATCGCCGCACCGAGAAAGGCAGTTGCCTCCTCAAGTTCAAGGATCTGTTGATCCATAACGAGGACATGCTGCTGATCGCGATGGCATCGGAGAAGGACGAGTTTCTGCTGCGCCGCCTCGCCCGCGCTGCGCCGGACGCGCTGTGGCTCGGCGCGACGATGCCGTACGGCGGCGCGGACCGGCGGCGGCTTGCCCGATTAAAAGCGCTGGCCGACCGCATCGGCATTCCGCTGCTCGCGACCAATGATGCGCTCTATGCGACGCGCGAACAGCGGCCGCTGCACGATGTCGTGACCTGCATCCGCGAAGGCACCAACCTGGACGACGCCGGCCGCCTGCTCCGCGCCAATGGCGAACGCCATCTGAAATCGCCGCACGAGATGCGCCGCCTGTTCCGCACCTGCCCGGAAGCAGTCGACGAGAGCATGAGAATTCTCGACCGCATCAGCTTCTCGCTTCGCGACCTCGAATATGAATATCCGCACGAGCCGGTGCCCGAAGGATGGGAGCCGCAAGGCTGGCTCGAACATATGGTGAAGGAGGCGGCCAACAAGCTGCACCCCGATGGGCTACCGCAGCGCTGGCAGGAGGTGCTCGACGAGGAACTCAGCCTCATCCGCAAATGCGGTTTTGCCTGCTATTTCCTGACCGTCCACGACATCGTGAAGTTCGCGCGCACACGGGATCCGCCGATCCTGTGCCAGGGACGCGGATCGGCGGCCAATTCGCTCGTCTGTTATCTGCTCGAAATCACCTCGATCGATCCGGTCGCGAACAACCTGCTCTTCACGCGCTTCCTGTCCGAGGAGCGGCGCGAGCCACCCGATATCGATGTCGATTTCGAGCACGAACGGCGCGAGGAGGTGATGCAATATGTCTATCGCCGCTACACGCGGCGACGCGCAGGCATCGCCGCGACCGTCATCCACTACCGCCCGCGCAGCGCGGTACGCGAGGTCGGCAAGGCGCTGGGACTCAGCGAGGATGTGACGCAGCGGCTCGCCGACACGACCTGGGGCAGCTGGGGCGCCGAAATGCCGATCGAGCGTTTCGTCGAAGCTGGGCTGGATCCCGAACAGGACGATATCGCGCGGCTGCAATGGATGGTTTCGCAGCTACTGACCTTCCCGCGCCACCTGTCGCAGCATGTCGGCGGCTATGTGCTGACCGAGGACCGGCTCGACGAGACGGTGCCGATCCACAATGCGGCGATGGAGGATCGTACCTTCATCGAATGGGACAAGGACGATATCGACGAACTGGCGCTGATGAAGGTCGATGTGCTCGCGCTCGGCATGCTCACCTGCATCCGCAAATGTTTCGACCTGATGCGGCTGCATGGGCTGGGGGATCATGATCTCAGGACCGTCCCGGAGGAGGATATGGTCGTCTACGACATGCTGTGTGAAGGCGACAGCATCGGTGTCTTTCAGGTCGAAAGCCGCGCGCAGATCAACATGCTGCCGCGGCTGCGCCCGAGGGAACTCTACGACTTGGTCATTCAGGTGGCGATCGTCCGTCCCGGCCCCATCGAGGGCGATATGGTCCACCCCTATCTGAAGCGCCGTAGCGGCGAAGAAGCGGTGGACTATCCTTCGCCTGCGCCGCCGCACGATCCCGAGGAACTCTACCACCTGCTCAACAGGACATGCGGCGTCCCGCTGTTTCAGGAACAGGCGATGAAGCTCGCCATCGTCGCCGCCGAGTTTACACCGGACGAGGCGAACGGCTTGCGCCGCGCGATGGCGACCTTCCGCAATGCCGGGACGATTCACCAATATAAGGAAAAGATGATCGGCGGCATGGTCCGCCGCGGCTATGAACCCGATTTCGCCGCGCGCTGCTTCAAGCAGATCGAGGGTTTCGGCAGCTATGGCTTTCCCGAGAGCCATGCTCAGTCGTTTGCCAAGCTGGTCTATGTCTCGTCGTGGCTGAAATGCCACCATCCCGCCGTCTTTGCGTGCGGGATCTTGAACGCTCAGCCGATGGGCTTTTACGCCCCCGCGCAGCTGGTGCGCGATGCGCAGGGGCATGGGGTCGAGGTGCGCGAAGTCGACGTCAATTTCAGCATGTGGGACAACAGCCTCGAACGGCGCGATGACGGCGCGCTCGCGCTGCGGCTCGGCTTCCGGCAGGTCGACGGGTTTCGCGAGGAGTGGGCGGGGCAGATCGCCCTTGCCCGCACTGCCCCTTTCGCTTCGGTCGAGGAACTCGCGCGGCGCGCAAACCTGCCCTCGCGCGCGTTGCGGCTGCTCGCCGAGGCCGATGCGTGCAATTCGATGGGGCTCGAGCGGCGGCCCGCGCTTTGGGACGCACGGCGGGTGCGGCAGGGCGTGCTGCCGTTGTTCGGGGCGGCCGAGGCGAACGAACTCGGCGCCGAAGATGACGCCAGGCTGCCGCCGACGCCGCTGGTCGAGCATGTGCTGACCGACTACCAGACGACAAGACTGTCGCTCAAAGGCCATCCCATGGCCTTCCTGCGCCGCCGCCTCGACGGCGAAGGCCTATTGAGCTGCAACCAGGTCGGCGCCGCCAAGAACGGCGCGCTCGTCCGCACCGCGGGGGTGGTGCTGATCCGCCAGCGCCCGGGCAAGGGCAATGCGATCTTCATCACGCTCGAGGACGAGGGCGGGATCGTCAACGTCCTGCTGTGGGCGCGCCAGTTCGAACGCTACCGCCGCGCCGTCATGGCGTCGCGGCTGATGGAGGTCGCGGGCGAGGTGCAGCGGAGCAAGGAGGGCGTCGTCCATCTGATGGCGAACCGCATCGTCGACCGCACCGCACTGCTCGACACGCTGGGCAGCGACCGGCAATTCGAGCCCGAGCTATGCCGCGCCGACGAGGTCGCGCATCCGCAGCAGCCGCGGGGATATGCGCAGCGGCACGGCCATCCGCGCAATGTCCGCATCCTGCCCAAGTCGCGCGACTTTCATTGATGTGTGGAGCTATGCCATCAGCAGGTCAGCGCCGCCTCAAACAGGCAGCGGAAGCGTTCGGCGCATTCGGCGACTTCTTCGTCGTTACCGCTGAAGCCGTCGATCTTCATGATCGTGCGCAGCACGCCGATCCCCATCAAGATCGACAGCAGCATGTTCGCGCGCAGGTCGGCTTGGTCGCCGCCGATGAGTTCGGTGAGCGGGCCGAGCACGTCGCGGTGCACGAAATCGCGGATGATCTCCCCCGCCTTCGCCGACGAGGCCGAGCGCAGCATGATGATGAACATCTCCATGCGGTGCTGCCGCTCTTCATCCTCGTCCTCGACGACGAGCTGGGCGAAGAAGCCAGGGAGTTCGGCGACGGTCTTGGGCTCGCGGAACAGGTCGGGGTCCTTCTCGTCGATCACGACCGCGCGGAACAGCCCTTCCTTGCCGCCGAAATAGCGGCTGATCAGCGCGACATCGACCCCGGCGTCGCCCGCGATGTCGCGCAGTCCGACGCCGTCGTAGCTTTCACGCAGGAAACGCTGGTGCGCCGCGGCAAGGATCGCGGCGCGTGTCGCGACCGCGTCACGCTTCTTGATGACAATGTCTCTCTCCATTCCACCCTATTATCGCGGCTGAGAATTAAATCAACACCTGTTGACTTAGGCGCTGATGCAGATTAGTCGGCAAGATCTGGCATCGCGCGGCGCCTCCCCCCTCCCTGCCGCGCGGTGTCGGACCGCCCTGAAAAAAGAAAAGACCAGCCCCATGACCTTGCGCCACCTTCTTGCGCTTTCGATTCTCTGTTTGCTGACGCTCGCCGCCTGTTCGGGCGGCGAGGAGCAGGGCGGTCCGCCGCAGTTGCCGGTGACGGTCGCGCCGCCGCTGGTCCGCGAAATCACCGAATGGGACGATTATGTCGGCCGCTTCGAGGCGGTCGACAGCGTCGAGGTGCGCCCGCGCGCCTCGGGCTATCTCCAGCGCGCGCATTTCACCGACGGCCAGTACGTCCGCGCGGGGCAATTGCTCTTCACCATCGACGCGCGCCCGGCACAGGCCGCGCTCGACCAGGCCCGCGCGCAGCGCGCCCGCGCGCTGGCGACGCTCGCCAATGCAAAGACCGAGCTCGCGCGCAGCGAGACGCTCGCCAAGTCGCAGGCCGCGAGCCAGGAAGAGGTCGAGCAGCGCCGCGCCGCGGTGCGCACGAGCGAGGCCGACGTCGCCGCCGCGAGCGCCGCGATCCGCGCCGCGGAGCTCAACGTCGGCTTTACCCGGGTCGTCGCACCGATTTCGGGCCGCGTGTCGCAGCGGCTGGTCGACCCGGGCAATGCGGTGACCGCCGACCAGACGATCCTGACCACGGTGGTGTCGACCAGCCCCATCCATTTCAGCTTCCAGGGATCGGAGGCGAGCCTGCTCGAATATGAGCGCCGCGGCGACACGCTCGTCGGATCGCCGGTGCGCATCAAGCTGCAGGGCGCGGCCGACTACAGCATCGGCGGGCGCATCGACTTCGTCGACAATGCGCTGTCGAACGGGTCGGGCACGATCACCGTGCGCGCGGTCGTCCAGAACCCCGACGGCGCGCTGCGCCCCGGCCTCTTCGGCCAGCTCCAGCTCGCCGCCTCGGCGCCGCGCGCCGCCTTCCTGCTGCCCGACACCGCGATCGTCACCGACGGCCCGCGCCGCGTCGTTTACGTCATCGGACCCAAGGACGTGGTGCAGGCGCGCCCGGTCCAGCTCGGCCCGGTGATCGGCAATCTGCAGGTGATCCGCTCGGGCGTGACCGCGAAGGACCGCATCATCGTCGGCGGCATCCAGCGCGCGATGCCGGGCAAGCCCGCCAAGGTGCAGGCCGGCCGCATCGGCGCCGACGGCAAGGTGATCATGCCCAAGGGCCCGCCGCCCGCGAAAGGTGAGGCAAAGGCGGGAGCGGCGAAGTGAATTTCAGCCGCTTCTTCGTCGACCGCCCGATCTTCGCGGCGGTCATCGCGATCTTCATCACGCTGATCGGCGCCTTCGCCTATCCGCAGCTTCCGCTCGCGCAATATCCCGAGATCGCGCCGCCGACGATCAGCGTCACTGCCGCCTATCCCGGCGCTTCGTCCGAGACGATCGCCGAGACCGTCGCCGCGACGCTGGAGCAGGAGATCAACGGCGTCGAGGACATGCTGTACCTGCAATCCTCGTCGACGCAGGGGCAGGCGCAGATCACCGTCACCTTCCAGCCGGGCACCGACCTCGATGCCGCGCAGGTGCTGGTGCAGAACCGTGTCGCGCTCGCCGAACCGCGGCTGCCCGAACAGGTGCGCCAGATCGGCGTGCAGGTGAACAAGCAGGAATCGGGCTTCCTGATGATCGTCGCGCTGACCTCGACCGATCCCGCGATTGACGTCGATTATGTCGGCAATTACGCCAACTCGACGCTGCGCGACCGGCTGCTGCGCCTCGAAGGCGTCGGCGGGGTGCAGATTTTCGGCGGCGGCTTCTATTCGATGCGGATCTGGATCGATCCCGACAAGGCGGCCGCGCGCAATCTGACCGCACCCGAAATCGTCGCCGCGCTGCAGAGCCAGAACGTTCAGGTCGCCGGCGGCTCGGTCGGCGCGCCGCCCTATGGCAAGGGCAATCCCGCCTTCGAACTGCCGGTGCAGGTCCCCGGGCGCCTCGTCACGCCCGAGGAATTCGCCAATGTCGTGATCAAGACCGACACCACCAACGGCGCGATCACGCGGATCAAGGACATCGGCCGCGTCGAACTCGGCGCGCAGGATTATGGCATCCGCGGCACCTTCGACGGCCAGAAGGGCGTCGGCATGGCGGTGATCCAGCAGCCCGGCGCCAATGCGCTCAACGCGGCGAACCTGGTGCTGCAGGAGGTCGAGGCGGCGTCGAAGGACTTCCCGCCGGGGGTCGCCTATTCGATCCCCTACAACCCGACCGAATATGTCGAGGCGTCGGTCACCGCGGTACAGGAAACGCTGGTCGAGGCGATCTTCCTCGTCGTGCTCGTCGTGCTCGTCTTCCTGCAGACCTGGCGCGCGGCGATCATCCCGATCGTCGCGATTCCGGTCGCGCTCGTCGGCACTTTCGCGGTGCAGCTTGCGCTCGGTTTCTCGATCAACTCGCTCTCGCTCTTTGCCTTGGTCCTCGCGGTGGGCATCGTCGTCGACGACGCGATCGTCGTCGTCGAGGCGGTCGAGAAGCATATCCGCGAAGGCCTGTCCCCACGCGAAGCCGCGCACCGGACGATGGACGAGGTGTCGGGCGCGCTGATCGCGATCGGCCTCGTGCTCGTCGCGGTGTTCGTGCCGACCGCCTTCGTCCCCGGCATCCCGGGCATCTTCTACCAGCAGTTCGCGGTGACGATCGCCGCGGCGACGGTCTTCTCGCTGCTCACCTCGCTGACGCTGTCGCCCGCGATGGCGGCGCTGCTGCTGAAGCCGCACGAGGCGCATCACGAAGCGCCGAAGAACCGCGTCGCGCGCTTCTTCCGCACCGCCGCCGACAAGTTCAACAGCGGCTTCGACAAGCTATCCGACCGTTACGGCCGCACCACCGCGTCGCTGGTGCGCAAGACGAGTGTGATGCTCGCCATCTACGCGGTGCTGCTCGCGGCGACCGGATGGCGGCTCGTCGACACCCCGACGGGTTTCATCCCCGACCAGGATCAGGGCATTTTGATCGGCGTCGTCCAGCTGCCCCCCGGTGCCTCGCTCGACCGCACCAGCGAAGTGCTCGAGCGCGCGCAGAAGGAAGTCACCAAGATCGAGGGCGTAAGAAACATAGCGACCTTCGCGGGGCTCGACGGCGCCAGCTTCTCAAGCGCCTCGAACGCCGGCACGATGTTCGTCAAGCTCACCGACTGGGACGAACGCGGCAGCAAGCTATCCGCCGCGGCGCTGTCGCAGCAATTGTCGGGCGTGCTCGCGAACGCGCTGCCCGAGGCGCAGGCCTTCGTCATCGCGCCGCCCGCCGTCCAGGGCCTCGGCAACGGCAACGGCTTCACGATGATGCTCCAGGCAACCGGCGGGCAGAGCTACAAGGAGCTCGAGCAGGTCACCGGCGCGATGATGGGCGGCGCGGCGCAAATGCAGGACGTGCAGCAGGTCTTCTCCCTGTTCAACACCGGCTCCCCGCGCATCTTCGCCGATGTCGACCGCGACAAGGCGCAGATATTGGGCGTCGACCCGAGCCAGGTCTATTCGGCGCTCGGCACCTATCTCGCCTCGACCTACGTCAACGACTTCAACTTCCTCGGTCGCACCTTCCGCGTCACCGCGCAGGCCGAACCGACCTCGCGCGCCAATATCGAGGATGTCGGGCGGCTGCAGGTGCGCTCGACCTCGGGCGAGATGGTCCCGCTGTCGTCGGTCGCGACCTTCCGCAACGACAGCGGCCCGACGCGCGTCGTTCGCTACAACCTCTTCCCCGCGGTCGAACTGCAGGGACAGGCGGCGCAAGGCGTGTCATCGGGCACCGCGCTGACCGCGATGGAGGGGCTCGCCGACAAGACTTTGTCGAACGGCTTCGCCTATGAATGGACCGGCCTCGCCTATCAACAGAAGGCGGCGGGGAGCAGTTCGGTGCTGATCTTCCTGCTCGCGGTCGTCTTCGTCTTCCTCGTGCTCGCGGCGCAATATGAATCGCTGCCGCTGCCGCTCGCGGTGATCCTGATCGTGCCGATGTGCATTCTCGCGGCGATGATCGGCGTGAACCTGCGCGGCATGGACAATAATATCCTGACGCAGGTCGGCCTCGTCGTGCTGATCGCGCTCGCCGCGAAGAATGCGATCCTGATCGTCGAATTCGCCAAGCAGGCCGAGGAAGAGGACGGGATGAACAAGTATGACGCTGCCGTTCATGCGGCGCGCTCGCGCCTGCGCCCGATCCTGATGACCAGCTTCGCCTTCATCTTCGGCGTGATCCCGCTCGCCACCGCGTCGGGGCCGGGGCAGGAGATGCGCCAGTCGCTGGGCACCGCGGTGACCTTCGGCATGATCGGCGTGACGATCTTCGGGCTGATCTTCACCCCGCTCTTCTACGTCCTCTGCCGCCGCCTCGGCGACCGGGCGAACCGCTGGTTCCGGCGCAACCGGAACAAGAACAGCGACGCGCCGGTGGAGACTATCTGATGACCCGTACGATCCTGATCGCCGCCACCAGCGCGCTCGCGCTGTCGGCGTGCACCGTCGGCCCGCGCTATGTCTCGCCCGTGCCCGCGGCGCCGTCGCAGACGCCCTTCCTCGAGGCGGGCAAGTCGCCCGCGTTCAGCGGCGAGCAGCCGCCGGGGCCGTGGTGGAGCCTGTTCGGCGATCCGCTGCTCGACCAGCTGGTGACCGAAGCGCTGGCCGCGAACACCGACCTGCGCGTCGCCGCCGCCAATCTGGCGCAGGCACGCGCGGTGCTGCGCGAATCGCGCGCCGGGCGCCTGCCGACGACCAGCGTCAGCGCCAGCGGCACCTATGCCCGCCAGCGCAATCCGTTGGGGGCAGGGTCGGTCGAGGGCGAGACCTATGACGTCGGGCTCGACGTCGGCTATCAGGTCGACCTGTTCGGGCGCGTCGAAAGCGCGATCCGCGCCAGCCGCGCCGACGCCGAGGCGGTGCAGGCGGCGTTCGACCTCACGCGCATCACCGTCGCCGCCGAGACGACGCGCGCCTATACCGACGTCTGTTCGTTCAACCGCCAGATCGCGGTCGCCGAAGAAACTTTGCGCATCCAGGAGCAGACTTTCGACCTCACGCGCCGCCTGTTCGAAGGCGGGCGCGCGACGCGGCTCGAGACCGGCCAGGCGGGCGCCTTGCTCGAACAGACGCGCGCGGCGATCCCGTCGCTCACCGCGCAGCGCTCGGCGGCGCTCTACCGCCTCGCGGTGCTCACCGGCAAGCCGCCCGCCGAGGCGCCGCAGGCGGTGCTCGCGTGCCAGGCGCCGCCCGAGCTGAACCGCGCAATCCCGGTGGGCGACGGCGCCTCACTACTTGCGCGCCGCCCCGACATCCGCCGCGCCGAGCGCCAGCTCGCCGCCGCCGCCGCGCGCGTCAATGTCGCGACCGCCGACCTTTACCCCAGCATCAGCCTCGGCGGGTCGATCGGTTCGACCGCGAACTCGATCTCGGGATTGGGTTCGTCGGACGGCTTCCGTTTCTCGCTCGGGCCGCTGATCTCGTGGAACTTCCCCAATATGGAGGTCGCGCGCGCGCGGCTGAAGCAGGCCGAGGCCGGCGCCGACGCCGCGCTCGCCACCTTCGATGGCGCATGGCTCAGCGCCTTGCAGGAAAGCGAAAGCGCGCTCGCCAATTATGCCGGCGAGCTCGACCGCTTGGCGGCGCTGCGCCGCGCGGCGGCCGAGGCCGGCGAGGCGGCGCGCATCGCGCGGCTGCGCTATCAGGCGGGGCGCGAGAATTTCCAGGTCGTGCTCGACGCCGAGCGCTCGCTCGCGGCGATCAACGCGAGCATCGCGCAGTCGGAGCAACAGCGCGCGACCAACCTCGTGTCGCTCTTCCTCGCGCTGGGCGGCGGCTGGCAGGAACCAGCCGCCTGAGTGGCTAGCCCGCGATCTTCGCGCGCACTTCCTCCGCCTGGCGCATGATATTCGCGACCAGCTCGGCGCAGGTCGGGATGTCGTGGATCAGCGCCTGGCTCTGGCCGCTGGTCCAGATGCCGCCATCGACGTCACCGTCGCGCAGAACATTCTCGCGCCCGCGCACGCCCGCCATCAGATGGCGGACATCGTCGAAGGTCTTGGTCGGGTCGCGCTGGATCGCAGCAACCTCGTCCGACACCGCATTCTTCGCGACGCGCGCCGTGTTGCGCAGCGTGCGGCCAACGAGCACCGTGTCGGTCTCGGTCGCATCGACGATGCGCTGCTTCACATTCTGATGGATCTGCGCCTCGACCGTCGCGCAGAAGCGCGTGCCCATGTTCACCGCATCGGCGCCCAATGCGAGCGCAGCGACCAGGCTGCGCCCGTCGGCCATGCCGCCCGAGGCGACGATCGGCACGTCGGGCAAGGCGTCGACCGTCGCGGGCAGCAGCACGACCAGCCCAACATCGTCCTCGCCGGGGTGTCCTGCGCATTCGAAGCCGTCGATGCTGATCATGTCGACGCCCTTCTTCACCGCCGACACCGAGTGGCGCACCGAGGTGCATTTGTGGATCACCGTGACATCGGCTTCCTTGAAGCGCGGCAGGTGATCGGTCGGGGCGCGGCCTGCGGTCTCGACGATCTTGATCCCGCTCGCGATGATCGCCTCGCGATATTCGTCATAGGGAATGGGGTTGATCGACGGCAGCAGCGTGAGGTTCACGCCGAAGGGCTTGTCGGTCAGCTTGCGCGTCGCCTCGATCTCGTCGAACAAGGCCTGCCCCGTCGGATACATATGCGCGGTGATGAAGCCGAGCGCGCCGGCATTGGCGACCGCGGCGACGAGCGGGCCGTATCCCACGCCGGTCATCCCGCCCATCAGGATCGGGGTTTCGATGCCGAACTTCTCGGTAATGCGCGTCTTGATCAAGGCTTCCTCCCGTCGTTTCGTCGCAAGGCCCTTGGCGCGGCGGCGCAGCGTGATCAAGCCTGATAATCGCACGCGCCTATGGCCAGCCGCACGGGCTTGGGGCAGGATGAGATTTCGGTCACGGCAGCAGGGAGATAGAGACATGGCGTACAGACGGCGGATCGCGGGGTCGCTGGCGCTGGTGGCGAGCCTGTTCGCGCTGACCGCGGCGCAGGCGGCCGAGGACGCCGCCTATGACGTCGTCATCCGCGGCGGCACGATCTATGACGGGTCGGGCAAGGCGCCGGTGACGGGCGACGTCGCGATCAAGGACGACCGTATCGTCGCGGTCGGTACCGTCGCGGGCAAGGGTCGCAGCGAGGTCGCGGCTGCGGGCATGGCGGTGGCGCCGGGCTTCATCAACATGCTGAGCTGGGCGACCGAATCCTTGATCGCCGACCCCAGGAGCCAGAGCGACATCCGCCAGGGCGTCACGCTCGAGGTGATGGGCGAGGGCTGGTCGATGGGGCCGATGAACGCGGAAATGAAGCGGCAGGAGACCGAGCGGCAGGGCGATATCAAATATGCCATCGGCTGGACCAGCCTCGGCGATTATCTCTCCTGGCTCGAGAAGCGCGGGGTCGCGACCAATGTCGCGAGCTTCGTCGGCGCCGCGACGGTGCGCGTGCACGAGCTCGGCGAAGGCGATGTCGACCCGACCCCCGAGCAGCTCGGCAAGATGCGCGCGCTGGTGCGGCAGGCGATGGACGAGGGCGCGCTCGGCGTCGGCAGCTCGCTGATCTACGCCCCCGGCTCCTATGCCGAGACCGACGAGCTCGTCGCGCTGACCAGCGAGGCGGCGCAATGCGGCGGCATGTATATCAGCCATATGCGCTCGGAGGGCGACCGGCTCGAGGAAGCGGTCGACGAGCTGATCGACATCTCGCGCCGCTCGGGCGCGCCCGCCGAAATCTATCATCTCAAAATGGCGGGCCGCGCCAATTGGGGAAAATTGGATTCGGTCGTGCAGAAGATCGAGGCTGCGCGCGCCGCGGGGCAGCGCATCACCACCGACATGTATCTCTACACCGCGGGGGCGACGGGGCTCGACGCCGCGATGCCGACCTGGGTGCAGGCGGGCGGGCTCGAGGCGTGGATCGAGCGGCTGAAGGATCCCGAAATCCGCGTGCGCGTCGCCGCCGAGATGCAGAAGCCGGGGAGCGACTGGGAAAATCTCTATATCGGCGCGGGCGCCGACAAGATGATCCTGTCGGGCTTCAAGAACGAGAAGCTCAAGCCGCTCACCGGCAAGACGCTCGCCGAGGTCGCGGCGATGCGCGGCAAGTCGCCCGAGGAGACCGCGATGGACCTCGTCGTCGAAGACGGCTCGCGCGTCGGCACCGTCTATTTCCTGATGTCCGAGGATAATGTGCGCAAGCAGGTCCAGCTGCCGTGGATGAGCTTCGGTTCGGATGCGGCGTCGCAGGCCACCGAAGGCGTGTTCCTGAAATCGGGCGCGCATCCGCGCACCTACGGCAATTTTGCCCGCCTGCTCGGCCGCTACGTCCGCGACGAGAAGCTCATTTCGCTCGAGGAAGCGGTGCACCGGCTGACCGCGATGCCCGCGGCGAACCTGGGCATCAAGGAACGCGGCGCGCTCAAACCCGGCTATTATGCCGATGTCGTGGTGTTCGACCCCGCGAAAATCGCCGACCGCGCGACTTTCGAAAGCCCGCACCAATATTCGGTCGGGGTGCGCGAGGTCTTCGTCAACGGCGTGGCGGCGCTCAAGGACGGCGAACCCACCGGCGCCACCCCCGGCCGCGCGGTGCGCGGCGCGGGATATGGCAAGTGCCGCTGAGAATCGCCCGCCGCTAGCATGGCGAACGGATCGGGGGCCGCTTCGCCCTCGACGACGTCCCGGGCAACGGCTCGACACCGATCCACCGCTCGCCGCAGGGCTGGCCTATCGGGACGCGCGCGGCCTATCGCACCAGCCATTCAGGCGCCGGCGGCGTCCTGCGCGGGCGCGCCTTGCTCACCCGCGGCGAGGTTTCGGGCTTCCCACTCCTTATAGGTCTGTCCCGTCTGTTCATTCTTCCATTCGATCGTGCCATTGGCAGGACGACCGTTCACCACCGCCGCGGCAGCGCTGGGGCTTTTGAACGCGTAATTTTCGGCGAAGACGCTGCGCGCGCCGTCCGGCCTGAGCACGCCCGAGCGCTTCAGCTCCGCGTGGAGCTGGCCGTAGCTCGTCGCTTCCGAGCCGACCCCTTCCCAGTCGAGGCGCGCCAATGAGCCCGCCTCCACGACAAATTCCCCCGCCTCCAGAAACGCCTTCGCGCGCAGACCATGCTTCTTCGTTTCCAGAAAAAATTGTGGAACCTGGCCCGAAGGCCCGGCGATCCGAATGACTCCGGCACCGGCACCCTTCGTCGCCGGCCTCGTGCGCTCGATAAACATGTCGACGCGCACGGCGGGAAGCACGATCAGCAGATTTTCGATGAACGCTTCCATCTTGGCCGCGTCGGCTTCGGCGAGCTTCGGCACGGGAGGCGCCGTGCCGTTTTCAAGTTCGACCCGCCGAATCCCCCGAGCCTCCGCAATCAAGCGGGCCTCCAGATACCGGACATGGGCCTTGTTCAACTTGTCCCCCGCGGTAGTGATGAAAATTACGCTGTTCCACCAGTCCTTCTTCACGTCGTGGTTCTTCAGCCGACCGCCGACATCGTCGCTTTCGCCGATATAGGCGAAGGGCGTGCCGTCGCGGTCACCGATGAGGATATAGACGCCCGTGCATTTTGGCTCCGACCGCTTCAGCGCATCGCCCAGCTGGGTGCGCGGGACCATCAGAACATGACCAGTCCAATTGTAGAGTTCCGCCGTAACCATGCCGTCGGGATGACCATCGACATAGAATAGTTCGAGGGACTGACCCTTCAGGCTCATCAACCATCTCCCCCGACGGTCGGCTCGCGCCGCGCCGCCGACACCGTCTTGCCATGCTCGCTGGCGATCCCCTCGAGCGTTTCCTGTCCCAGCGCCAGCAGCCGCCCGCGCCGCACGCCCGCCGGCTCCGGACCTTCCTTAGCAGCGGGATCGTAGAATGGGAGGAGTTTGCGACCGCGAGGGATGCCGCCGGCCGCCGGCACATGCCACCCGCCCCGGGGGGGGCCACTCTCATGCCCTATAAAATGGTAAGGATTGCCCAAAATCATTGGGAAAATGGCGCACCCGAAGGGATTCGAACCCCTGGCCTCTGCCTTCGGAGGGAATATGGCTAGCTCCGCCAATAAGCGCAAGGAGCCGCCGATGTCCGCCTATCTCCCTGTAAACGCTAAACAATTTGCATTTCTTCTCCGCCAAAGCTACTCTTCTCCCCGCCACTGTTTTCGCCCGCGTGCTTACGTGGTGCTTACGCGAGAGGAAACGCTAGGGTCGGAGGAAGCCCATGCCTAAGCTCACGAAACGGGTCGTCGACGCCGCGGACAGTCGCGCGAAAGATTACGTCATTTGGGACGACGAACTGCCCGGCTTTGGCCTCCGAGTATTCGCATCCGGCAAGCGCAGCTATGTCATCCAGTACAGGCTCGGCAAGCGGTCGCGTCGCTTCACAATCGGATTGCACGGCGTCTGGACACCAGAGCGCGCTCGCCAAGAGGCGAAGGTCCAGTTGGGCAGGATCGCTCAAGGCGACGACCCGGCCGAAGAGAAGCAGCTCGACAGCAAAGCGATTACCGTTAAGGAACTGTGTGACCTTTACGTCGCCGATCTTAAAGCCGGCCTCATTCTTGGAAAGGGCGGGCGCCCCAAGAAAGCCAGCACCATTCTCTCCGACACGGGGCGCATCGAGCGCCACATCATTCCTCTGCTTGGTACGCATAGGGTCAAGGATCTGGTGAAAGCGGACATCACGAAGGCCCTGAAGGACATCATGGCCGGCAAGACCCGCTGCAGCGTCAAGACGAGGAAGCTTCGCGGTCGCGCTATCGTGCGAGGTGGAGCGGGCACGGCAACGCGCACCATCGGACTTTTTGGTGGAATACTGACCTATGCAGTCGAGGCTGGCATCATCGATACCAATCCAGCGCACGGTGTGAGGCGGCCGAAGGACAACGTGCGCGCACGACGGCTGAGCGAGGCCGAATATCGGTTGCTCGGCGAAATTCTCACGCAGGCTGCTGAAAATGAGAAGTATGAGCTATCGGTCGACATCATCCGCCAGCTTGCGCTGACAGGATGCCGCCGCACGGAGATGGTCACGCTTGCTTGGTCTGAAGCCGACACGAGCGCGAGCTGCCTCCGCCTCGTTGACAGCAAGGAAGGAGGCTCAATCCGTCCGATCGGCCTACCGGTCGTTGAATACCTGGAAGCTAGCCGGAGAACTCGCTCAGGAACCTACGTGTTTCCTGGACACGGCGACGACAACGCGTTCGGAAGCCTTCCTAACCACTGGGACCAGATCTTCAAAGCAACGCCGCTAGCCGACATCACACCACACGTCTTGCGGCACAGCTTTGCCAGCATTGCAAACGATCTCGGCTTTACCGAGGTCACTATCGCTGCTCTGGTCGGCCATTCGAAGGGCTCCGTCACCAGCAACTACATACACACGCTCGACACGGCGCTGATCATGGCCGCTGATACCATCTCCGGCTACATCCAAGGCCTCCTAGACGGCATTGAATTCAAACAAACTGCCTATGCCGTGGATCGGGATTCTCGGCGCGCAGCACTCGCTCGCTTCTTGCAGCAGGCTGCGGCACCGGACGCTGCCGGCGCGGCGAATGACGAGCAACGCGCCGCGGCGTAATGCTTAGCAAGTGGCGGTCGCACTCTAGACGAGGAATGCCGCCACTTGCATGTCAGAAAAACTTGCCTTATTTTCTGACATATGAAGACGCTAAACGCCTCAGTCCCCGACCGGCTCATGAAACGCGTCCGCGCCAGCGGACGTGGCAGCGTCTTCACGCCTAGCGACTTCCTCACAGTTGCCGCCCGCTCTTCTGTCGATCAGGCACTCTCCCGATTAGTGAAGGGCGGACAGCTCCGGCGGCTTGCGCGTGGGCTTTACGACTTTCCCAAGCTGCACCCGAAACTTGGGGCGTTGTCACCCGCGCCGGACGATGTCGCCCACGCTCTTGCGCGGGAGACCGGCTCGCAGGTGCAGATCTCCGGAGCGCGCGCAGCGAACGCGCTCGGCCTTTCGACCCAGGTCCCGGCACAAAGCACTTATCTGACCGACGGCCCGTCGCGGCGCGTCGTGCTGGGAAAGCGCGTCGTCGACCTTCGTCACGCCTCGCCCAAGCATCTGATCGCACCGGGCAGCCCCGCCGGGACGGTGGTTCAGGCGCTTCGTCATGTCGGCCCCGTTCGGGCGGCTGACGTCGCGCAGGTCGCGGCGCGCCGGCTTTCGGCCAACGACAAGAAGACGTTGGCCTCAACCGCCGTTCAAGCGCCCGCCTGGATGCGACCCACGCTCGTCTCGATTGCCCACGCAGCGGTGGCCGATATCGATGGATGATGTCGCCCGCCTTCCCACCGACGATCGTGCAGCTCTTTTCGGGGAGACCGGCGCCGGGCGGGGCGTCGCCAATACGATCATCGAAAAGGACTTCTGGGTATGTTGGAGCCTGAAGCGCCTGTTCGGTCTACCGAAGGGCACCACGGCAACCCTCGTTTTTAAGGGCGGCACGTCGCTCTCCAAAGCGTTCAACGCTATTCGCCGATTCTCCGAGGACATCGACTTGTCGTTCGACCGTGCCGAACTCGGATACACCGGCGAGCGCGACCCCGATAAGGAGGGGATCAGCAAGAAGCAGGCGGCTCGGCTGATCGACGACCTAGTCAGCGATGTCGAGCAGCACATCGCCGAGCGACTTCTGCCAGCGCTTCGCGCCGCGATCGTCGAACAACTCGGTGAGCCGACCGAAAGCGAGTGGTCGCTAGAGATAGACGCCGGTGACGCGCAGACCGTCAACTTCCACTATCCGACCGCGCTGCCTACCGCCGAATACGAAGGCATGGCCTACATCACGCCGCGCGTGAAATTCGAGCTCGGCGCGCGCGGCGATCCCTGGCCGACAGAGGAGAAAGTCATCCGCCCCTACGCGGCCGACGACTATCCAGACTTCTTCACCGATCCCGACACCAGCGTGACCGTGCTGTCAGCGAGGCGGACCTTCTGGGAGAAGGCGACCGCGCTCCATGCGGAGGCGCATCGCCCCGCCGGGTCACCCACGCCGCTGTATTTCTCGCGGCACTTTTATGACCTCGCCATGCTTCTCGAGACGGACGACGGCCAAGCCGCCGCTGCCGATCTCGGTTTGCTGGTGCAGGTGGCGCGCCACAAAGCCACGTTCTTTCGTTCGGGTTGGGCCAATTACGAAACGGCACGGCCAGGCACGCTCCAGCTCATGCCGGACGGCGCTCGGGCCAAAGATCTGCGAGCCGATTATCGGGCGATGATGCCGATGATGTTTGACCAGACACCGCTTTCATTCGACGACGTACTCGCGAGAATTGCCGCGCTTGAAAAAACGATCAACAGCTAACTCAAAGCTGTCCGCTGGGGAGAAAGGACATCAGTTCGATTAGATCAATAGACCTGCGCCTCATTGACGACCTCGTCGACTTCGTCCGGGGTCCCGGCTTCGTGCTGGATTTCTCCGATCCCAGCTTCTCGGACTTCTTTGCCTCAGAGCTCAAGGTCAACATAGACGATCCGAAATACTCGGCCAATGGAGGGTCAAAGGGCAAGCGCCTGCGCTATTTCTTGCAGACCTGCGACGATTCGACAGCCGTCCGCGCCTTGACCGCGCTCTGGGAGCATCGCTCCGAATATCTTGCCCGGTCGGGCGGAGCTGACCCCGTCGCGAATGCGGAGGCGCGGTATCAGGGACTGATAAACCGCCTTTCTGGCGGCGCCTCACCCCAACGTCCTGCGGCGAGCCCGTCGCCTCCCCCTGTCGATCGGCAAGCGGTCGCGAAGATTAAGTCCGACCTCCTTCGCGTCACCACGCTCGCACCTCATGCGCGCGGCTATGCCTTCGAAGGATTCCTGAAAGGCCTGTTCGACGCCTTTGGCCTCGCGGCCCAAGAGCCTTTTCGGCTGCGGGGAGAGCAGATCGACGGGAGCTTCCAACTCGGAAGCGAGACCTACCTTGTCGAGGCAAAGTGGCACGGCCAGCCGATGGGCGTCGCCGAGCTGCACACCTTCCATGGCAAGATCGAGCAAAAGGCCGCCTGGACCCGCGGCCTGTTCGTCAGCAACAGCGGCTTCACTGAAGAGGGCCTTTCGGCCTTCGGGCGCGGCAAGCGCGTCATCTGCATGGACGGGCTCGATCTCTACGAGATGCTCGACCGTGAACTCCCACTCACCCAAGTTCTCGAACGCAAGGTGCGCCGTGCCGCTGAAACCGGCTCGCCGTTCATGCGCGTCCGCGACCTCTTTCCTCAATGACCGGGAGGGACGAGGATGGCGCAGTTCAATGACTGGTGCGTCTCTGTCGATGGGCCGGTAGGGACACACCATCGCCGGGTGATGACCGGACAGGCGGCGAGCCTCGCCACCGGCATTCAAGCGACTGCCGCCATCGTACCCGCGCACTACGCCTCGGAAGAACAATTGGCGCGCGCGCTCGCCAGGCTCGGCAAGCCCGCCGCTGCGGCGCTGATCGAAGGCAAACTGCCGACGACCAAGCAAATCCGGTCTGGCGACCTTGGCGAGATCTACGCGACCGAATGGATCGACGCGCATAGCGGCGGCTACCGAGCTCCGATCAAGCGCCTGCGTTGGAAGGACCATCGGAACATGGCGATGCGCGGCGACGACGTGATCGGAATCCTGCAGGACGCCCAGTCGCAGCGCCTGCATTTCCTAAAGACCGAAGCGAAGAGCCGTGCCACGCTCACCGGCCAGGTCCTGACCGACGCGCGTGCTGGCCTAGACAAGGACGGCGGACTGCCTTCGGCGCACGCCCTGTCCTTTATCTCGGCCCGCTTGCTTGAACTCGATAATCTGCCGCTGGCGGATGCGATCGACGACGCGCTACTCAAGCACGGTATTCCGCCGCAGAGCGTCAAGCATTTGCTATTCACATTTTCCGGCAACGCGCCCGAGGCGCTGCTGACCGCTTCCCTTCAAGCCTATCCCGGCGCCATCAACCAATGGGGCATTGGGCTATACATCGACGGGCACGCCGCCTTCATCGGCGCGGTTTATGATCGAGTGATCGCCGATGCCAACAACCCCTGAAGCGATCGCGGCCGACATCGCCGAAGCGGCGACCGCCGGCTTCCGGGGGCGGCTGATCGCACGCGGCCAGGCCCGCGCGATCATCTGGCGCGATGGCGCTCTTCCGGCCGACGCACCGGCCTTCGCGCCCCAACTGAGCTACGATCTTCATTCTTACGCTTATGCCTTGCTGGGCCTTGGCTTGCGCCTTCGCGACTTTGGCGGCGACGCTGCCCAGGCGCGCACCGCCTTCGAGCAGGCGGCCACGGCGCTTGAAGCCGTGATGGCCAAGGGCGACCGCCAGGAGGTCGATCGCGACTTCCATTTCGTCATGGCCGCTGGGGCCTATCACCTCGCCCATCTGTCGGCACGCGCATATTCGCTGCTCGCCATCGTCGAGACCGACGAGAACTTTTCGCCGGTCGAGCGGGCCCTCGCGCAGTTGATGCGCCGCAATTTCGGCGCCCTGCGCTCCAGCGTCCTCGACTATCGCGCCTCCGGCCAAGGCAGCGACGCACGCATCGCCGCAGGCATCCAAGCTCAGCTCGATCAGGCCGAAGCCGTTGCCGCCCCGCCCGAGGACGGCAACGACTTCCTTTTCGACGGTCTCGATATCGCGCTCACCGATGCCTTCATGGCCGCCATGTCGCTCTTCCTGCTCGCTCTCGAACGGGGCGAGCGGCCGCTGATCGACCAAGCGCTCGAACGGCTTCGCACCAGCCTCGCGATCTGCAGCGAGATGAACATGCTGCCGCAATGGTGGGCGCATCGCGTCGCGATCCACCTCCTCTCGGATCTCTGGTCAAGCACCTTTCACGAGAGGGTTCCGCTTCAGCCGGCCGGTGGTGCCGCAGCCGACTGGCAGCCGCTGCGCGAGCTGTTCATCGCATTACTGCAGCGTCGCCCGAAAGCGGAAATCGACCTCTGGCCGTCGCAGACGGAGGCGGCCGCTCGGGCGGCCGACCAGTCCGACGACCTGGTCGTGTCGCTGCCGACAAGCGCCGGCAAGACCCGCATCGCCGAACTCTGCATTCTAAGGTGCCTAGCGGGCGGCAAGCGGGTGGTCTTCGTCACCCCGCTGCGCGCGCTGTCGGCACAGACCGAGACCACGTTGCAGCGGACCTTCGGCCCGCTCGGCAAGACCATCTCGGCCCTATATGGCAGCATCGGCGTCAGCGGCTTCGACGAGGACGCCATCCGCGAGCGCAACATCGTGGTCGCGACGCCGGAGAAGCTCGACTTCGCCCTGCGCAACGACCCCTCGCTCCTTGACGATGTCGGTCTGCTGGTCTTCGACGAAGGGCATATGATCGGCCCCAACGAGCGTGAGGTCCGTTACGAGGTACAGATCCAGCGGCTTCTTCGTCGCCCGGACGCGCAGGAGCGACGGATCGTCTGCCTTTCGGCGATCCTGCCAGATGGCGACCAGCTCGACGACTTTGCCGCCTGGTTGCGGCGCGATCACCCGGGCGGGCTGATCAAGAACGATTGGCGGCCGACCCGGCTGCGGTTCGGTGAAGTGGTTTGGACGTCGCCAACGGCGCGGCTCAACCTGCGGGTTGGCGACGAGCGGCCCTGGGTCCAGCGGTTTCTCACCGGTGCGGCCCCACCCAACTGGATTCCGCCGAAGCGCCGGCGCACCCGTCTCTTTCCCGACGACCAGCGCGAACTCTGCCTTGCGACGGCCTGGCGGCTAGTCGATGATGGTCAGACGGTCCTGATCTTCTGCCCCGAGCGGCGCAGCGTCGAGCCGTTTGCGGACGTCATCGTCGATTTGCATGAGCGCGGCGCCCTGCGCTCTTTGCTCGAGGCCGACCCGAACCTTCTGAACACGGCGATTGCGCTTGGTGAGGAATGGCTGGGCGCCGATAGCGCAATCCTGAAATGCCTTCGCCTCGGTGTCGCCCTTCACCATGGCGCACTCCCCACCGCCTATCGAAAGGAGGTCGAGCGCCTGCTACGCGAGAATGTTCTCAAGGTCACGATCTCATCTCCGACCTTGGCGCAGGGCCTCAACCTCTCCGCCACCGCCGTCGTCATGTATTCCCTTCACCGGGCTGGCGAGCGCATTGAGATCAGCGAGTTCAAGAACGTCATCGGCCGCGCGGGCCGCGCTTATGTCGATGTCGAGGGCATCGTTCTCTTCCCCATGTTCGACGAGATCGCCAAGAAGCGGCGCAACTGGGAAGCCCTCATCACCGACCTCGGCGCGCGCGAGATGGAAAGCGGCCTCGTGCGGCTTGTCGCGATGCTGTTGACGCGAATGCGCTCGCGCATCGGCGGCGACCTCAATCAGCTGGTCGAGTACGTCGTCAACAACGCGGCCGCCTGGACTTTCCCGGAAGTCGCAAACGAGAAGCCCGAAGAACGCGAACGCGCGCTCGCCGATTGGGAACGACATGTCGCAACGCTCGATACGGCGATCTTGAGCCTCATCGGGGAAAACGACATTCCCGATGAGGGCATCGAGACGGCCCTCCACGACATCCTCCAATCCTCACTGTGGCACCGCCGTCTGCAGCGCCAGGACCTGCAGGTTCGACAGGTGCTGAAGGCCGGCCTCGTGTCCCGCAGCCGACTCATTTGGAGTCAGTCGACGGCCGCCGGACGACGCGGCTACTTCCTCGCGGGGGTTGGGCTGACGACAGGCCATGCGCTCGATGCCATCGCCGCCGACGCCAATCTTCTCCTGATCCAAGCTAATGGCGCGATCCTCGAAGGAGACACCGAGGGGGCGATCACTGCGATCGCCGGCCTCGCCGAACGGGTTTTCGCCTTCTATCCCTTCACCCCCGATCCCCTGCCGGCGAACTGGCGCGACATCCTGCGCGCATGGCTGCTTGGCCAACCGCTCGCGGCGCTGGGCGCAGCGCAGGCCTCTGAGACCCTGCAATTTGTAGAGGGTGGCCTCGTCTATCGCCTGCCTTGGGCGATGGAGGCGATCCGCGTTCGGGCGGCCGCCAACGGTGACACGGTCGGCGTTTTCGATCTTCTACTGGAGGATCACGAACTTGGCGCAGCAGTTCCTGCGGTGGAGACCGGCACGCTCAATCGGTCAGCCTCGATCCTGATCCAAGCCGGCTTCAACTCGCGGCTTGCCGCGATCAAGGCAGTCACCGACACCGCAGCGACCTTCACGACGGGACAGGAGCTGCGGGAATGGCTCAATTCGGACGCCGTCGCCGCCTGGAGCGCTCTGCCCGACTGGCCTACCGCAGAGACGAAGGCGATCTGGACGGAGTTCACAAACAGCTTCATGCCCGCTGACAACCGCACCTGGGCTGATCGGCGTTATTGGGCGTCAGTTAACTGGCTTGGAGCGCCGCCGCCTCCGGGCACACCGGTCCAAGTTCATTACTGGGGCGGGCAACCCCGCGTACTTTCTGCCGACGCCGCGCCGCTTGGCACCCTCCAGGCTGCGCTTAATCCAGACCGGATCGGTTTGCTCCGGGCTGTGGTAGCCACGGATGTCGGCAAGATCGACATCGCCTATCTAGGACCGGCAGATATCTCGCCGCCGTAGCGGTCCACGTCTTTTTCACCGGACCGGCTACGCGCGTCCTCTTTCAAGATTGGCTAAAACTCTTCCTGTCCGGAAAACCGGCTTGACTCTCACACGCGCAAGATAGAACAAATAGAGAACATGATGACGAACCCTTATCCGGAGGTCAACTGGAAGCGTGCGGCCCGAACCCGCCATAGAGTCTTTGCGCGCGCAGATCGAGAAGATCGAAGGCCGGAGTCGGCGCGCCAAATCGGTTCTCCCGTTTGGGATTGCCGACGTCGACTCACGACTCCCCGGTGGCGGGTTGGCGCTTGGCGCGCTGCATGAGATTGCAGGCGGTGGGAATGGCGCGGTCGATGGTGCTGCAGCAGCCTTGTTCAGCGCGGGCGTCGCGGCTCGAACCAAGGGCAAGATCCTCTGGTGTATCACCCGTCCGGACCTGTTCGCGCCGGCGATCGCCCAGGCAGGTCTTGCGTCAGATCGCGTAATCTATCTCGAAGCCGGCGATGACAAGACCGTGCTGGCCTGCATGGAGGAAGGGTTGCGCCATGGTGGTCTAGGGGCGGTTCTCGGTGAGGTGGCCCGGCTTTCCATGACAGCCTCGCGCCGCCTGCAGTTGGCAGCCGAGGGCAGCGGATCGATCGGTATCGCGCTGCGGCGTTGGCGACGACAGACCGAAGCCACTGATTTCGGCCAACCCACCGCCGCGATGACACGCTGGCGCGTGTCTATGGTGCCATCGACACCTCTGCCTGTTCCGGGCGTAGGGCGTGCCCGCTGGCTGGTCGAACTGATCCGCGCACGCGCGGGCGAGAGTGCAGATTTCGAGTTGGAGGCGTGCGATGACACGGGTCGTCTCGCTCTTCCTGCCGAGCTGGTCCACCGACCGGCTTCGGCGGAAGGCTGGCGACGCGGCGCCTCCGGCTGAGGCGCCGCTCGTCCTGATTGGCCGGGAAGGAAACAGGCGGGTGGTGCTGGCGGCGAATGCTGCTGCCGTGGCCGCCGGCCTTCGCCCCGGCATGCCTGTGACCAAGGCTCAGGTCCTGGTGCCAGACCTCATCGTGCAAGATGCCGAGCCGGCAGCCGATGTGGAGGCACTTGATCGGCTCGCCACCTGGCTCCTGCGCTACGCGCCTGTCGTGGCCCCTGATCCTCCAGACGGGATCATCATCGACTCGACCGGAGCCGATCACCTTCACGGCGGCGAAGCTGTCATGCTGGAGGGCCTGATCGGTAGGCTGGCCATGTCCGGTATCGCCGCTCGCGGTGCGATCGCCGACAGCTGGGGCGCGGCCCACGCCTTGGCCCGGTTTGCAGCCCGCGCGACGATAATCGCTCCTGAACGTCATGATGCATCGCTGTTGGAACCGCTTCCGCTGGCCGCGCTGCGCATCGACGCTTCGATAGTCGCGGCGCTGCGGACGCTTGGCTTTGAAACCATCGGCGATATCCTCGCGCAGCCGCGCGCGCCGCTCACCCTGCGCTTCGGTCCAGCGATCGGCCGCCGTATCGATCAGGCGCTTGGCGATCTGTCAGAGCCGATCGATCCGATTCGACCCGCCGACCTGATCGAAGTGCGCAGGTCGTTCGCGGAACCGATTGGCGCGGCGGAGACCATCGCCCGCTACATCGCCAAGCTCGTCGATCAGCTCTGCGACCGCCTCGAGGCAGCGGGTCTCGGCGCACGACGCCTCGACCTTATCTGCCACCGTGTCGACAGTCGCTCACAGGCGGTCCGGGTTGGAATGGCAACGCCGGTCCGGGATGCAAAGCGCCTGACGCGCCTCCTATGCGACAAGATCGAGACGATCGAGCCCGGCTTTGGAATCGAGGTGATGACGCTTGCAGCCAGCGTCGCCGAGCCGATCGAGCGCCGGCAAACCGTTAGTTCGCTTATCGAGGAGAGTGTGCCGGACGTCTCGGACCTGATCGATACGCTCATGAACCGGGTGGGCGAGCAGGCGCTCTATCGGCTGGCGCCGGTTGCGAGCGACGTCCCGGAACGCTCCGTTGCCCGCATTCCGGCGATGGCCGCCGATACGGGCGCAGCATGGCCCGGCCATTGGCCGCGGCCCTCGCGTCTGCTGGCCCATCCGGAGCAGGTCGAGACTGTAGCGCTCTTGCCTGATCATCCGCCCGTTTCATTCACCTGGCGCGGCGTGCGTCGCCGACTGCGCCGGGGTGATGGACCGGAGCGCGTGTTCGGAGAGTGGTGGAAGCGCGACGCCGAATTGGTCGCCGTCCGAGACTATTTTCGGGTCGAGGACGACGCCGGCGAACGCTACTGGCTTTATCGTGCCGGTGACGGCGAAGACACGGCGACGGGGTCGCACCGCTGGTTCATCCACGGGGTCTTCGGATGAGCTCACCTCGCTACGTCGAACTGCAGGTCACCTCACACTTCAGCTTCCTGCGCGGCGCGTCCTCCTGCGAGGAACTGTTTGCGCAAGCGGCCTTGGCTGGGATCGAGGCCGTCGCCATCGTCGATCGGAATTCGCTCGCCGGCGTCGTCCGTGCTCATGAAGCGGCCAAGACGACCGGCGTTCGCCTGATTGTCGGTTGCCGGCTCGACCTCTCTGACGGGACATCCGTGCTCGTCTATCCAACGGATCGACCCGCTTATTCGCGCCTCTGCCGTCTTCTGTCCCTGGGCAAAAAGCGAGGGGGCAAGGCCCGGTGCGTCCTCGAATGGCCTGATCTCGTCGCGTATGGCGAAGGCCTGATCGTCGCGCTCGTACCCGACCTGGCGGATGACGAGTGCGAGTTCCGGCTGCGGCGATTGCGGGACGCTTTCGGCGACAGAGCCTATCTCGCGCTCACCTTGCGCCGCCGGCCAAACGATCAGCTCCGACTGCATGAGCTTTCGAACATGGCCACACAGATGCGCGTGCCCACCGTGGTGACGAACGACGTCCTCTTCCACGAGCCGGCCCGGCGGATCCTGCAGGACGTAGTCACATGCATCCGGCACAACGTCACGATCGATACGCTTGGCGATCGGCGAGAGCGACATGCCGATCGCTACATCAAGCCGCCGGACGAAATGCATCGTCTGTTCAGCCGCTATCCCGAGGCCCTTGCCCGGACGCTGCAGATCGCGGACCGCTGCCGCTTCAGCCTCGACGAGCTTGCCTACCAGTATCCGGAAGAGCGCGACGATCCCGCACTCACACCCCAGCAGACGTTGGCAAAGCTCACCTGGGAGGGCGCGGCTGAACGCTATCCCGAGGGCGTACCCGAGAGCGTGACCGCCGCCCTCCAGCATGAGTTGCGGTTGATCGAGAAGCTGGACTACGCGCCTTATTTCCTGACCGTGAACTCCATCGTTCGCTTCGCGCGGTCAAAGGACATTCTGTGTCAGGGTCGTGGGTCGGCCGCCAACTCCGCCGTCTGTTACGTTCTTGGCATCACTTCGATCGATCCTGGCCGCAACGACCTGCTGTTCGAGCGTTTCATCTCCGAGGAACGGCGCGAGCCGCCCGACATCGACGTCGATTTCGAACATGAGCGGCGCGAAATCGTCATGCAATGGGTGTTCGAGACCTATGGCCGGGAGCATGCCGCGCTGTGCTCGACCGTCATCCGGTATCGCACCAAGGGTGCGTTGCGGGACGTCGGCAAGGCGCTCGGACTGCCCGAAGACCTGATCGGCACGCTGTCGTCGCAGGTGTGGGCGTGGTCAGAGGAAGGCGTTGAGAAGCGCCACGTCGAGGAGTTGAATCTCAACCTCGCAGACCGGCGCCTTCGGATGACGCTCGATCTTGCCCGGCAACTGATGGGCGCTCCGCGCCACCTCAGCCAGCACCCTGGCGGCTTCGTGCTCACCCATGACCGCCTCGACGATCTCGTGCCGATCGAGCCCGCGTCGATGGTCGATCGTCAGGTCATCGAATGGGACAAGGACGATATCGACGCTCTCAAGTTCATGAAGGTCGACGTCCTGGCGCTCGGCATGTTGACCTGCATGAAGAAGGGGCTCGATCTACTCGCCGAGCACAAGGGCGTAAACCTCGATCTGGCGACCATCCCTGCGGAGGATCCACGCACCTATGCGATGATCCGGAGGGCCGATACGCTCGGCACCTTCCAGATCGAAAGCCGCGCGCAGATGTCCATGCTGCCGCGCCTGAAACCGCGTACCTATTACGACCTCGTCGTTCAGGTCGCCATCGTCCGGCCTGGGCCGATCCAAGGCGACATGGTTCACCCCTATCTTCGTCGCCGGGAGGGGCTGGAGCCCGTCCACTATCCAAAGCCGGAGCTCGAGAAGGTTCTGGGCAAGACGCTCGGCGTTCCCCTGTTCCAGGAGCAGGCGATGCGCGTCGCGATCGAATGCGCCGGGTTCACGCCCGGGGAAGCCGACATGCTGCGCAAGTCGATGGCGACCTTCAAGTTCACCGGGGGTGTATCGCATTTCCGGGACAAGCTGATCGCCGGCATGGTGGCCAATGGCTACGACGCTGCCTTCGCCGAGCAGACCTTCAAGCAACTCGAAGGCTTCGGTTCTTACGGCTTTCCGGAAAGCCACGCAGCCTCTTTTGCGCTTATCGCCTACGCGTCCGCTTGGCTGAAATGCTGGCACCCCGACGTTTTCTGCGCGGCGCTCCTGAACAGCCAGCCCATGGGGTTCTACGCGCCGGCCCAGATCGTACGCGATGCACGAGATCATGGCGTCGAAGTGCGACCGGTGTGCGCCAATGCGTCCCGTTGGGACTGCACGCTTGAGCCGATCGATGATGACGGCCGATTTGCTGTCCGGCTGGGCCTGCGCATGGTCAAGGGTCTGGCAAACGCCCATGGCGCGGCGATCGTCGCTGCCCAGGCGGGTCATCCCTTCATGTCGGTGGACGACCTCTGGCGCCGAGCTGGCGTGCCCGTGGGCGCATTGACGCAGATCGCTGAGGCAGACGGTTTCCGGCCGCCCTTTGGTCTCGCTCGTCGGGAAGCGCTCTGGGCAATCAAGGCGCTTCGGGATGAACCATTGCCGCTCTTTGCTGCGGCCTCGGCCCGCGAAGCGGAAATCGTGCCCGAGATTGCCGAACCGGCCATCGTTCTCCGACCCATGACGGCCGGTGGCGATGTCGTCGAAGACTACCGCCACGTCAGCCTCTCTCTACGGGATCACCCCGTATCCTTCCTGCGGCAGGACTTGCGGCGGCGCCGAATGGTCACCTGCCTCGAAGCTATGGAAGCGCGTGACGGCCGGTGGCTCGAAGCGGCCGGCATCGTGCTGGTCCGACAGCGTCCGGGGTCTGCCAAGGGCGTCATGTTCATAACGCTGGAAGACGAAAGCGGCATCGCGAACCTCGTGGTCTGGCCGAAGGTCTTCGAGCAGAACCGTCGCATAATCCTTTCAGCGGGCATGATCGCGGTGCGCGGTCGCGTGCAGCGCGAGGGGGAAGTGGTCCATCTCGTCGCCCAGCGGCTCACAGACCTCTCCGCTGCCCTGGCGAGCGTCGGCGATCGGGAGACAGCCTTCCCCTTACCGCATGGTCGGGGCGACGAGTTTCACCATGGCTCGCCTATGCCCGATCCACGCGGCTTGCCGCCTCGGACTGTTCGGCCGCGCGACATTTTCATTCCGGACCTCCACCTGGACACGATCAAGGTGAAGACGAGAGATTTCCGTTAAAAGTTACAGAAGCTGCGGAGAGCGTCGTCTCCAACATCGGCGACCATAGTGCGAACTTACAATCCTGCCCGCGCTGCGGAGTTACGCTTGTGCACGGATACGCATTTACGGCGCACCGCTTATCTCGTTGAAACGCGGCGCCTAGAGATACGGTCACCCTGGCCGGCCGATTGCCGAGCAGCGTAAAGCGGCATCGTTCCGATGCCGCCCGCTTCATGCCGATGGAGTAGCGTGCCGGTCGCGTCTCGGTCGCCGGGATACGCGAACGCGTAGCCCTGTCCAAGCGCACAGCCCATCGCCCAGAGCTGACTCGCCTGAACCTCGGTCTCGATGCCGACCGCGACCACGGCGACGCCAAGACGGCGGGCGATCTCGATTAGCCCTTCCACAATGATGGTGCTCGGATCGTCAGGCCACAGCCGGGCGACAAATGCCCGGTCGATCTTGATGATATCGACCGGCACATTCACCAGATGCGTCAGCGAGGCGTAGCCCGTGCCGAAGTCGTCGAGGGCGACGCGCACCCCGGCCGCACGCAACACTTCGATCTCCCGCGCTACGACCCGATCATTCCGACCGAGATAGACGTCCTCGCTTATCTCCAACACGATCTTGTTCAGGTCGATGCCACCTTTGGAGAAGGTCTCGGAGACCTTCTTGGCGAGGCTGCCCGTGTAGAAATCCGCTGTCGATACGTTCAGGCTGACCTGCTCGACGAGCAGTCCCGCGTTTTGCCAATGACCTATGTCGGAAGCGACGATTGCCATCATGCGGGCCGTCAACTCGGAGGCGACATGAGCGTCAGTCGTTGCTTCCTGGAAAGAGCCGGCAGGAAGAAGATCGCCGCTTCGCGATCGCAGTCGGCACAGGGCTTCGAGTCCCACGATGAGGCCGGTGTCCAGCCTCAGGATCGGCTGGTAGTGCGCCTCGATACGATTTTCGGTCAAGGCTTCCGAGACATCACGGATCGCGGCGCGCCGGCTTGAGATCCGCGAGCCGATGCCGGGCCAGTAGCGAACGAAGCCGCCACGGCCCGTCTCCTTCGCATGGTAGAGCGCGAAGTCGGCCGCTTCTCCGACGCTCGTCGCTGTGCGTTCGGTCTTGCTCAACGTCGCGCCGCCGATGGTCGCGCGAGGTACGACGGTGTGTCCGTCGCAGTCCGCCGCCACCTCAAGCTCGTCGAAGACGCGTTCGGCCGCAGCATTCAGGTCGGCGACATTTGTCGGCTGCTGGAGGATGACCGCGAATTCGTCGCCTCCTATCCGATAGGTGACGTCCGGCGCCATCGCGCGAGCGATACGCGCCGACGCGGCACGGATCAGAGCGTCGCCCGCCAGATGGCCGAACGTGTCGTTGACGATCTTGAGGTTGTCGAGGTCGATGATGAACAGTGCCCACGACCCGACATCGTCGCAGCGAAGCTGAGCCATCGCGCCGTTATAGGCTGCCCTGTTGGCCAAACCGGTCAACGCATCGACATTCGCTCGACGATCCCGATCGAGCGTACTCTCGTGTCTGCGGAAGGCTGTCTCGCAGAGTTCTACGCAAGCTTCAGCCACGTCTCGCTCGACATCTGCGACCTGGCGCGCACCGTGAAAATAGAGGTTCAGCACCGCTAGCGTGTCGCCTGCCGCCCCAAGCACAGGCAGTGACCAACACGCCGATACGCCAAGTCCATGAATGATCGCCGCACTATGGGAGGCGCGAGGGTCGGACGCTAGATCCTCCAGCAGCACTGGCTTGCGCGAAGACGCGGCTCTCCCGGGTGCATCGGTGTTGGGGCCGATCGCAACCCCGTCATGCGCCTGGCTATAGGCTTCCGGGAAGCTCGGTGCCGCTAACGGCCGCATTGCGCCCGTTCGATCGATGGCGAACACCGAACAGAGCACACCGGGCCACGTCTTTTCGACCCGCAAGCAAAGTTGCCGCATCGTGTCGAAGAGCGGCTCACCGTTCGCGATCATTCGTAGAATTTCGTTCTGAAAGCGCAGCAACGACGGGTCACCCAGGAACACACTTCGCCAACGCTGATGGTAATCGCTGTTCGCTTAACGGCTGACCTCTGAACACGATAAACATTTCATTATCCTACGCGGGGGGAAGGCCTTCCCCTTCGGCCGAGCCCAAGGTCTCTGCCGACCCCTTCTGCGGGGAGACCCCGCAACGCCCCCCGAGAGTGAGAGTGCGGACCGGATTGCCGTGACGGGTTTAGGGCTGGGAGAGAAGCTTCCGGCGCCCGTCGCGGAGATCCGCGATGTCCAGACGAACTGCTTCGCCACGCCCAGGCCAGGACCGGGCGAACCTTTACGACGAGATTACCGATAAGATCGTCGCCGAGCTGGAGGCCGGTCGCGTGCCTTGGGTCCAACCGTGGGGAACGACGGCCGCAAAGGCCCCGCTTGCCATGCCGAAAAACGCTTCCACGGGCCGGCACTATTCGGGCATCAACATCCTGATCCTCTGGGGCGCCGTGGTCGAACACGGCTTTCCGGGCCAGAGCTGGCTCACCTTCCGTCAAGCACTCTCGCTCGGCGGCAATGTCCGCAAGGGCGCGCGCGGTACGACCGTCGTCTATGCGGACCGCTTCACGCCAGAAGACGAGAAACGCCGCGCCCGCGAGAGCGGTGAGGACGCGCAGGCGATCCCGTTCCTGAAGCGCTTCACCGTCTTCAACGCAGCCCAGTGCGAGGGCCTGCCGGAGGACGTCACGGTCAATGCGCCGCCGCCGCCGCAGGGGATGATCGAACCACAGGTCGAATCGCTGATCCGCGCCTCAGGCATAGACTTTCGCATCGCCGGTGATCGGGCGTTCTACGTGCCTGCGCTCGACTATGTGCAGGTCCCTCCGCCACAAGCCTATTTCGAGCCGATCAACTGGCACCGCACGGCCCTGCATGAACTCGGACACGCGACGGGTCACTCGAGCCGAGTGGGCCGCGACCTGACCGGCGGCTTCGGCACCAAGAAATACGCGTTCGAGGAATTGGTCGCCGAAATGAACGCAGCCTTCTGCTGCGCTTCACTCGGCATCGTGCCCACCGTCCGCCACGCCGACTATATCGGCTCGTGGCTGCAGGTCCTGCGCGAGGACAACCGCGCCATCGTTCGGGCCGCAAGTCAGGCGAGCAAGGCGGCCGACTGGCTGCTGGCGCATGCGCCGGAGGCCGCTGCCCGCGACGTTGCCGCCGATGCACTTGAAAGGAGGGCGGCATGAGCATGATCACGTACCCGCTCCGGGTCTTCTTCGATTGCTCGACCGCTCACCTCTCGGAAGCGTCGAGCACCTATCTGAATGTTCACGTCGATCAGGGCGACGAGCTTGTCGCGGCGACACCCTACGGCTGGTTCATCTGGGTCGGAGAAGGCGACCGCGATAATCTCCCCGCCGATCTGGTGGGGATTGCCGAATACGCGCGGCGCCTCGGCGCGGAATACATCCTGTTCGACCGGGATGCGCCTGAGGATGAGGCGCTTGCCAGATTCCTTGGTCGCGCCGATGCCCTTCCGGGGTCTCGCCGGGCGCGCCCAGGAGGAGAGTGAGAGGGAGGACGGGTTTTTCGTGACGGGTTGGAGGTCGAGAGAGAGTCTCTTGGCCGCCCGTCGCGGAGTACATCCCGATGGCTGTTGCAGCTCAAAAGATCGTCCTGTCGCCCTCGCGCGACATCCCCTTCAACAAGCTGGTCCTGAGTCAGTCGAACGTCCGGCGCATCAAGGCTGGTGTCTCGATCGAGGACCTGGCGGCCTCGATCGCCCGGCGCGGCCTGATCCAGAGCATCAGCGTTTTCCCGGTCGTCGATGCCGAAGGCAACGAGACCGGCATGTTCGAGGTCCCAGCCGGCGGACGCCGGTTCCGTGCGCTGGAGCTGCTGGTGAAGCAGAAGCGCCTCGCCAAGGTGTCGCCGGTGCCGTGCGTGGTGCGCGAGCGCGACAGCGCGATCCTCGCGGAAGAAGTCTCGCTCGCCGAGAATATCGAGCGCGCGCCGCTCCATCCCCTCGACCAGTTTCGCGCCTTTCAGGACATGCGCGACAAGGGCATGACCGAGGAGGAGATCGCCGCGGCCTTCTTCGTGCAGGCCCAAGTCGTCAAACAGCGGCTGCGGCTTGCTTCGGCGTCGCCAGCGCTGCTCGAGGTTTATGCCGAAGACGGCATGACGCTGGAGCAGCTCATGGCCTTCACCGTGTCGGGCGACCACGCCCGTCAGCAGCAGGTCTGGGACGCGATCAAGGACGCCTGGTCGAAGGAGCCTTACCAGATCAGGCGCATGCTGACCGAGACAACCGTTCGCGCCGCGGACAAGCGCGCGGTTTTCGTGGGAATCGAGACCTATGAACAGGCGGGAGGCATCGTCATGCGCGATCTCTTCCAGTCCGATGATGGCGGCTGGCTGCAGGACGCGAGCCTGCTCGACCGCCTGGTCGCCGAAAAGCTCAAGGCCACCGCCGAGTCGATCGCCGCCGAAGGCTGGAAGTGGATCGAGGTCGCGGTCAGCTTTCCCTACGACACGACGCGCGGCCTGCGGGAATTGCAGGGCGAGCCGCTCGACCTTTCGGCCGAGGAACAGGCGACCATCGAGGCGCTCAATGCCGAGTATCAGAAGCTCGAAGCCGAGTATGAAGGCGCCGACGAACTGCCGGACGAGGTAGACCAGCGCCTCAGCGAGATCGAGACGGCGCTCGCAGCCTTCGAGACCCGGCCGATGCGCTACGAGGCGGACGACATCCCGCGCGCGGGCGTCTTCATCAGCGTCGCCCATGACGGCACCCTCGCCATCGACCGTGGCTACGTGCGGGCGGAGGATGAAGCACCGATCGATCCAGAGGTCGAGAACGGCGTGGACGCCGACGGCGATTTGGCCGAGCCGTCGGTGCAGAGGGCGGTCATCACCATCGGCGGCCAGCCTGCCGAGCCCGAGGACGACGAGGATGACGGCGTCATCAAGCCGCTGCCGGAGCGCCTGGTGATCGAGCTGACGGCCTATCGCACGCTCGCGCTGCGCAACGCCGTCGCGGAGAACCCGCACGTAGCTATGACGGCGCTCCTCCACAAGCTCGTCTCGGACACCTTCATGACCCGCATGTATACGGGCACCATGGAAGCCGGGGTGAAGCACGTCTTCTTCCCGGCCCAGGACGATGCGCTGAAGGACAGCCCGTCCGCCCGTGCGGTGCAGGACCGCCACGCCGCCTGGGCTGGCGATATCCCGAAGGACGATGCAGCCTTGTGGGACTGGCTCGCCGACCTGGATGAGCCCAGCCGCATGGCTCTCCTCGCGCATTGCGTCAGCTATGGCGTGAACGCGCTCTATGAGCGGCCGAACCCGCATAGTGGCAGCGGTGTATCCCAGCATACCCTCGACATGAGGCTTTCGCAGGCCGACCGACTGACGAAGGCGACAGGCCTCGATCTGGTCGAGGCCGGCTGGCGACCGACCTTCGGCAACTACCTCAACCGGGTGACCAAGCCCCGCATCTTGCAGGCGGTCCGCGAGGGCGCCGGCGAGCAAGCCGCACAACTCATCGACCATCTGAAGAAGGGCGACATGGCGAAGGAGGCCGAGCGCCTGCTGGCGGACACCGGCTGGCTGCCGGAGCCGCTGCGCGTGGTCGCCGAGGGTGAGGTGTCGACGGCGGAAACCCAGACCGGAGGCGAGGATGATGGGGCGGCGTTGCCCGACTTTCTCGCGAGCGATGACGAGGAGGCCGCTGGCGAAGACGATGAACGCCACCTCGTCGCGGCCGAATGATCGCTCTGGCGGGGCGGCTTTGGCCGCTCCGTCTATTCCCCCAATCGAGGAGCTACGCCATGTCGCAATCCAGCCCGGCGCCCCGGCGCGTCGTTTTCCAGTATCTCGTTCCCGTGCATGTCGAGGTCGAGGACGGGCTAGTTGCCTGCGTCACCGTCATCGATGAGACGCCAGTCCGCGATCCCACCATCGTCGAAGGCGATCCCGCCTATCTCGGCGAGGCAGTGCAGGCCGCCGACGACGGTCAAGACTGGCCGTCCTGGCGGTTCGGCTACTAGCCGGACAGTCTTTCGATCCCTCCCAAGCCCGGCCCAGCGCCGGGCTTTTTTCGTTTCAGGAGTCCGCCATGACCGATTTTCTCACCCGCTTTTCCTGCCTGCTCGACGTCGGCACTGCCGCCAACGCGACGCGCGCCTTCGACATCTACACCACGCTGATGGCCGAAAACTCCCGCGAGGATCCCCCGGCCGAGCCGTTCCTGCTCACCCTTTCGCCCGAATTCGGATCGGCTCGCCTGTGGCTGCGCGATCCTGGCAGCGCTGACCAGCAACTGGTGATCACCTTCGTTACCCGCTGCGCCGCGGCCTTCGGCCTGACCGGACATTGGGGCTTCCAGTGGGCGAATATTGCCTCGGACCCCGTAATCGACGGCTTCTCTGGCGGCGCCCATCTGCTCGATCTTTCGACCGGCCGGACGCTCGAATGGATCAGCACCGGACGCTGGCTCGCCGATCGACTTCCTCAGGGAGCCGCGCGATGAGCATTCCCGATCATGCCCGTGCCAATTTCGAGACGCTGCTGCACGCCGCGACCAGCGGCGACCTGGCGCTAATTGAATGCACCGAGATCGCAACGGGCGAGGTTCGCTACGTCATCTGCGCCGTTGGACGTGACGACGGCGACTACGTTTTTACGCCCTTCGGCCATCTGGCCGACGGCAACCCCTTCGAGCTCTACCGTCCACCCGATGCCTCGCCCTGAGGCGGGCGCTCGGACGGATTCGCGACAATAGTGCGATCCTTCGCCGGGAACGGCGCATCGCCCGCCGGCACGCGCAACTGCCGAAGACGTGCTTCCCGCAAGCCGGAGCGATGGTCGCTGACCGCGTCAGAGTGAGAGGTCGGCCGGGACGGGGTTGAGCCCGTCCGGTCGAGAGAGAGCGCCGGGCCGGCTCGTCCGTTCTTGCTCTCTCGAGGTTCCCTCCATGCTTTACGCTCCCGTCTCCGGAGCCGCCCCGGCGGCCTCGCTTCCGCTCGCGCCCAACGCGCCGCCGGCCGCCGCCATTCTCGCCGCCGCCGGCCATCTCCTTCCTCATCTCGAACAGGGCCGCGCGATCGATGCCGCGATACTGCGCTCGGCCATGGAACAGGCCTTCGGCGCGTCCGACGCTAGCGGCGCCTGGGACTGGAAGACGGCCTATGACGCCTGCGAAGCGGCAACCATCCTCTTCATGCGCAAATACGGAAAGCCGCTTTTCCGCAAAGCCGCGTCTCCGGAAGCACGGCTCGCAGCGCTGAGCAAGATCGCCGGGCTGCTGCCGACGCACACGCGCCGGTCCGAGGAGGCTCAGGCCCGTCAGCAGTTCTCGACGCCGACGCCGCTTGGTCTCGCGGCCTTGACCGCCGCAGCGCTCACGTCCGCTGACCGGGTACTGGAGCCCTCGGCCGGCACGGGCCTGCTTGCGATCCTTGCCGAGATCGAAGGCTCCGATCTCATCCTCAATGAGCTGGCCGAGACCCGCGCCGATCTTCTTGCCGCTCTCTTTCCAGCTCATTCGGTCACGCGTTTCGACGCCGCGCAGATCGATGATCATCTCGACCGCGCCGCCATTCCCAGTGTCATCATCATGAACCCGCCGTTCTCGGTCATGGCGGCCGTCTCAGGACGCGTCGCCGACGCCGCCTATCGCCATATCGCTTCCGCTCTGGCGCGGCTCGCGCCGGGCGGCCGGTTGGTCGCGATCACCGGCGCAAATTTCTCGCCCGAGCTGCCGGCCTGGCGGGACCGCTTCGCCCGGCTGCAGGAGCGCGGCCGCGTCGTGTTCAGTGCGGCGATCGCGGGCTCTGTCTATGCCAAGCACGGCACGACCATCGAAACCCGCCTGACCGTCATCGACAAGGCGCCGGCCGAGGATTTTGCACGCTTCCCGGCATCCCCCGGCATCGCGCCCGACGTGGCGACGCTCCTCGCTTGGATCGAACGCGACTTGCCCCCGCGCATGGCGGTCGCGCTGCCCAAGATTTCCCCGGACACGGCGCCGCGCACCGTTCGCGGCTATCTCGCCAAGGCCGCAGCATCCACCCCCGCCCGGCCGACGGCTGAGATCAAAGGCATGCCGCTTGACTATGAGACCGTCGAGCGGATGCCTCCAGAAGAATGCCGACTGTCTGACTCGATCTATGAGGCCTATGCGCTCCAGTCGGTCCGCATCCCGGAGGCGCAGCCTCATCCCACGAAATTGGTACAGTCGGCCGCCATGGCGTCGGTCGCGCCGCCGAAGCCGAGCTATCGCCCGACGCTTCCAGCCGCGGTCGTCACCGAGGGCGTTCTGTCCGACGCCCAGCTCGAGACGGTGATCTACGCCGGCGAAGCTCATGGCGAACACCTCGCAGGCGCCTGGACCGTGGACGAGACCGGCGATCTCGTCACCGCCGCGCCGGACGACGCGCCAAACGCCGTCCGCTTCCGGCGGGGCTTTATGCTCGGCGACGGGACCGGCGCCGGCAAGGGCCGTCAATCCGCTGGCATCATCCTCGACAACTGGCTGCAGGGTCGCCGCAAGGCAGTATGGATCTCGAAGTCCGACAAGCTGCTGGAAGACGCGCAACGCGACTGGTCGGCGCTCGGTATGGAGCGTTTGCTGGTCACGCCGCTATCGCGTTTCCCTCAGGGCACGCGGATCCGTCTCAACGAAGGCGTCCTTTTCACCACCTATTCCACGCTACGGTCCGACGACCGTGGCGAGAAGCTTTCGCGGGTCAAACAGATCGTCGAATGGTTGGGCTCCGACTTCGATGGAGTCATTATTTTCGACGAGTCGCACGCAATGCAGAACGCCGGCGGCGGCAAGGGAGAACGGGGCGATGTTGCGCCCTCACAGCAGGGCCGTGCCGGGCTCCGGCTCCAGCACGCGCTGCCAAATGCGCGCGTTGTCTACGTCTCTGCCACGGGCGCGACAACCGTCCACAATCTCGCCTATGCCCAGCGGCTCGGCCTGTGGGGCGGTGACGATTTTCCCTTCGCTAACCGCGCCGAGTTCGTGGAGGCCGTCGACAATGGCGGTGTCGCGGCCATGGAGGTGCTTGCCCGCGACCTGCGCGCCCTCGGCCTCTACACGGCCCGGTCGCTCTCCTATGACGGTGTTGAATACGAACTGGTCGAGCACCAGCTTACGCCCGCGCAAACCCGCATCTACGATGCGTACGCCGGCGCCTTCGCGATCTTATGCGCAGCTCGCCATAAGATGCTTTATCGCGAGGAAGCGGTAATGCGGAGGAACGCGGCGTAGTCCTGCAAAGCTGCGGAACATTTCGCCACGTCCTTCACATTATTCTATAGGGT
>NZ_LNSB01000002.1 GCF_001468285.1 Sphingopyxis sp. HIX
GAGGTTCGCAACCAATATAATGCGCAGCAACTGCGCACACTATCATGGGAATTCGCCGGTTACGCCGCGCTCCTCCGCATTACCGCTTCCTCGCGATAAGCCATCATCCATAACCATCTCGACGCCGCGATGCAGGCCGCCAACATCACCGGCGATAGCGGCACCCTGAACCGTCAGGCGAAATCGGCCGCGCGTTCTGCATTCGAAAGCGCTAAGCAGCGGTTCTTCGGTCATCTGCTGACCAGCATGAAGACCCCGACGCTGATCCGCTCGATCGAGCAGGACCTGGCCGACGGGCATAGCGCCGTCATTCAGATCGTCTCAACCGGCGAGGCACTGATGGAGCGCCGACTGGCCGAGATCCCGACCGAGGAATGGAACGACGTGCGTGTCGACATCACGCCGCGGGAATATGTCCTCGACTATCTCGCCTATTCCTTCCCGGTGCAGCTCTACGAGCCGTTCTCCGACAGCGAGGGCAATCTGTCGTCGCGGCCAGTCTTCCGGGACGGTCACCCCATCGAGAGCAGGGAGGCCGTCGCCCGCCGTGACGAGCTGATCGAACGGCTCGCATCGCTAGAACCCGTTCCAGGCGCCCTCGACCAGATCGTCCAGCGCTTTGGCTCCGATGTCGTCGCCGAGGTCACCGGCCGTTCACGGCGCGTTGTGCGCAAGGGCGATCGCCTTGCCGTCGAAAATCGGGCGGGCTCGGCCAATCTCGCCGAGGCCGCCGCCTTCATGGACGACCAGAAGCGCATCCTGGTCTTCTCAGATGCGGGCGGTACGGGGCGCAGCTATCACGCCGATCTTGGCGCGAAGAACCAGCGCCTGCGTATCCACTATCTGCTGGAGCCGGGCTGGAAGGCCGATGCGGCGATCCAGGGTCTCGGTCGGACCAACAGGACCAATCAAGCTCAACCGCCGCTCTTCCGCCCGATCGCCACTGACGTGAAGGCTGAGAAGCGCTTCCTCTCCACGATCGCGCGTAGGCTCGATACACTCGGCGCCATCACGCGTGGGCAGCGCCAGACCGGCGGACAGGGTCTCTTCCGGCCAGAGGACAATCTCGAAAGCCCCTATGCGCGCGATGCGCTGCGCCAGCTCTATCTGCTGCTCGTGCGTGGCAAGGTCGAGAACTGCTCGCTCGACCGCTTTGAGTCCGCCACCGGACTCAAACTCACGGATGACAACGGCATCAAGGACGAGCTGCCGCCGATCACGACCTTCCTCAACCGTCTGCTCGCGCTGACCATCGACCTGCAGGGCGTGCTTTTTACGGCGTTTGAGCAGCTCCTGACGGCAAAGGTCGACGGGGCGGTTCGCAGTGGAGTCTATGACGTCGGACTCGAAACGCTGCAGGCCGAGAGCTTCATCGTCACCGGCAGCGAGGTGATCCATACGCACCCGGGCACCGGCGCGGAAACGCGGCTTCTCACCATCACCCGCCGGGAGCGCAATCGACCGACGAGCCTCGCCGACGCGCTCGATCATCTCTCCGATCCGCGCGCACGGCTCCTGGTCAATGGTCGCTCCGGCCGCGCCGCCGTGCAGATTTCCGCACCATCGATGATGCTCGACGATGGCGAGATCGAGCGCCGCGTCTGCCTGGTCCGGCCGATGGAGCAGCACTATGCGCCGCTGCGCATGATGGGTGAGAGCCATTGGGAGGAAGCCGATCGCGCCGCCTTCGCCGCCGCGTGGTGGGCTGAGTTGAATGACGTGCCGGAGTTTTCCGACAGCACGATCCACATTGTCGCCGGCCTGTTGTTGCCGATCTGGAAGCGGCTGCCAAACGAGTCGACGCGGGTCTACCGGCTCCAGACCGATGGCGGCGAGCGCATCATCGGCCGCCGCGTCTCGCCCGCCTGGGCGGCAAACGCCGTCACCACGGGCGCAACATCGCTGACCCCTGAGCAGGCCTTCACCGCTCTGATGGACGGCACGACGATCCTCGATCTCGCTGACGGCCTTCAGCTTCGGCGCGCCCGCGTCATGAATGCCCAGCGCCTGGAGCTGACCGGCTTCACCGAGGCGATGCGGGACCGGCTGCGCACCTACGGCCTGTTCAGCGAGATCATCTCGTGGAAGCTCCGCTTTTTCGTGCCGGCCGACTCCGCCGGACCGGGCGTCCTCGCCAAGGTGCTCGATACATATCCCGTGGCTCGCATCTCCGAGCGGGAGGCCGCGTGATGGCACGTCAGGACGCTTCCGATCTCGCGCACCGTCTCGGCCGGCAGGCCGAGGCGGTGTGCCGGCATTATCTTTCCAGCGGTCGCCGCGAGGGCAACTACTGGCTCGTGGGCGATGCGCGCAACACACCCGGCCGCTCGATGTATGTCCGGCTCAAGGACACGCCGAAAGGTCCCGCCGGCAAATGGACCGACGCGGCCACCGGCGAGCATGGCGATCTCCTCGACGTCATCCGAGAAAGCTGCGGCCTCATCGACTTCAAGGATGTCGCCGACGAGGCGCGGACCTTTCTCTCGATGCCGCCGGCACCGGAGGCCCGTCAGCACGAGCGGCAGAACCCAGCGCCGCATGGCTCCCCCGAAGCGGCCCGCCGACTGGTCCGCATGTCGCAGCCGATCCACGGCACGCTCGTACAAACATATTTACGGGAACGCGGCATTACGGATTTGCGCGGAACCGGAAGCCTGCATTTCCACCCGCGCTGCTATTATCGCCCCGAAGAGCATTCGCCGACCGAGACCTGGCCGGCGATGATCGCGGCCGTCACCGACCTCGACGGCAAGATCACCGGGGCGCATCGCACCTGGCTCGATCCGCGCCGCCGCGACAAGGCGCCAATCGACACGCCGAGGCGAGCCATGGGCGATCTTCTCGGCAACGCGGTCCGCTTCGGCATAGGCAGCGATGTGATAGCGGCGGGCGAAGGCATCGAGACCGTCCTGTCGCTTCGTCAGGTCCTTCCCGACATGCCTATGCTGGCGGCGCTCTCCGCGGCCCATCTCGCTGCCATCCTGTTCCCCGACACACTGCGGCGGCTCTACATCGTCCGCGACAACGATCCGGCCGGTGACGCTGCGCGCGACACCCTCATTGAACGGGCCGACGCGGCCGGGATCGAGCCGATTGTCATCTCGCCGCAGCTGGGCGACTTCAACGAGGATCTGCGCAGCCTCGGCCTGGACGCATTGAGCGTGGAAGCCCGGTTGCAGGTCGCGCCGCAGGACATCGCGCGCTTCATGGCGTTGGCGGCATAGCCGGCAGGAGAACGGGCGTGAGGTTCGCCGTCGTGCTCGGCGGATGCATCATCCATCGGAGGGGGACCGCGCCTCGGCCTTCGAGAGGGCGATCGGCCCACAAGCCGGCCAACCGGGCAATGGCGGCGGCCAACTATTTTCCGGCGCGGCCCAGAGGCCGCTTTCCATCGCGAAGCAAAATAGCCGGCCTTAGCCATCGAGCCCTACGCTTTCGCTCCGGGTGCCCGGCCGTCCGGCCCGCGGGCTTCGTCGCCATGAAGGCCGCGACGGTCGCGGTCCAACCGATGGAGCATCCCATGCGCGATCACGACGACTACGAACCGCATCACGAGTCCTCACCCACCGACCATGTCCTTAACGAACTGCAACTTCACGGCTACCGACCCTTCACCGACGAGCCCGACCAGCGGCTTCTGCCGGACGGCAACCAGGTCGCGGGCGCCGTCGCCGACATCTTCGACGCTCTAATCGGCACCCTGGCAGACACGCGCCTCGAACCTGACCTCGACGATCTCCTCTGGTCGACCGTGAACGTTTTCCACCGCGCGACCGACCGGATCGGCCGCGAACTGGATGACAATGAGCAGTCCCAGAAGCGGGCGCAGCGCGAACAGGACGGCAGCGAGGTGAAATCGGTCGAACTGGAGCGCCTGATCGCAGAGGGGATCACGCTGATAGAGCGCCAGAACGCCTTCGAGCTAATGCGCGACCAGGCCGCCGAACACTACGAACGCCACGTCGGCAAGCCTTGGCTCCCGCGCAGCGGATCGAAGGTCAACCATCGCAATCTGACTTCGGCGATGATCGACAGCCGCGACTTCTTGATGGCGAAGAAGCGCGCCGATCAAGAGGTGCTCCTGCCGCCTGGCCCCAAGATCGTCGTCACCGGCGGCCTCGACTTCAATGATCACCAGCTTATCTGGGCAAAGCTCGATCAGGTTCACGCCAAGCACGCCGGCATGGTTCTCGTCCATGGAAAGTCGCCAAAGGGTGCCGAGAGGATCGCCTCGCTCTGGGCATCGAACCGCAACGTTCCGCAGATCGGCTTTGCACCCGATTGGACCAAGCACGGACGGTCGGCACCGTTCAAGCGGAATGACCAGATGCTCGAGATCGTGCCGAAGGGCGTGCTGCACTTCCCGGGCACGGGCATAAATGACAACCTCGCCGACAAGGCCAAGAAACTCGGCATTCCGGTTTGGAAGCACGGCGGCGCGTAAGCGCCGCCACGCATGCGCCGCTGCCTAGCGCTTCATCTTCGTGACTTTGTAGACGCACCCGGAGCGATCATACGTGGTCCAATCACCAACCTGCTGACCGTCGTCGAAGTAGCCGGACCGCAGCTTCGAACCGTCCCGGCGAAACCACTCCCAGTATCCGGTAGGTTGTCCCTCCATCGTCTGGCCGACGACCCACAAGCTTCCGTCCTTGTGTCGCTTCTCGAAAGCGAGCGTCTCCGTCATTGGCAGCCCCACGTTCAGTCTGGCTCGCCTGTCACTGCGATACGGGCGGATCGCGCGTAGAAGGCAAGCTCGGTGTCGTTTTCGATCAACGCGTCGAGAAGCGCTTTCATATCCGCTTGGTCCGAAGACGACTGGAAGGGGCCCGGCTGCCGCTCGATCGCCAGCACAGCGATCGTCAAAGCCTTCTTCAAGAGGTGCAGGCTCCTTCCTGTGAACTCCGCCATCGTCCAGCCCTTCGCGACTCTACACTTGCTGCCAAGAGCATAGCGCAAATAGCCATCTGAGGACACGACGCGAGGCTGAGTCGAAAGCAGTGTCGAGACTGTAAAACGGGTCTCCCGACGCGAAGACCACCTCCGCCTATCAGCGCTGATCCTTGGTCCAGCCGCGGACTTGTCGCCATCAACCCATGAAGGGTCGGCTATGCCAGCATGCCGCCGCTGCGGCTACGCCTGCGCGGTGATTGCAGTCCACGGCCGAACACTTCGGGCGCCTGTCGGCGGGGGATGGTCCCCCGCTCCAGCAGGAGCCCAGCAGATGTCCCTCAATCAAGCTCACGCCTTCGCCTTCAGCCTCGCCACCACCCTGATGGTCTCGATTGTCATCTTCCAGGCGGGCGACGGCAGCATGGGTGTCATGCCCGCGGGCGAATATGACGGCGAACTCGCCGCGATCGTCCATGAGGTTGATCCCTTCGCCCACTGATCGCGGGCAAGGCTTCACGGCCGCAAGCGGAAGTCCGGCAGGATTTCCGCTCCCGTCCCGGCTTGTCATTCGCTATACTTCAGGCGCGCTGTGGTGGTGGTGGAGGCGCGATCGTCAGCCATGAACGATTGGAAACCACTGCCATGATCGTCTTTGCCATACTCGCATCCCTCTTCGCCGTCGGCCTGCTCTGCTGGCTGGTGTTCACCTTGGCCGTTTTCGCTCTGCCCGCCTTCGTCGGCGTGACGACGGGCGCCTGGGCCAACGAAGGCGGCGCCGGCATTGCCGGCGCTGTCGTCGTGGGCGCGCTCGCGGCGGCGATGACGCTCGCCATCGGGCACCTCCTGATCGCCTTCGTCCGCTCGATGTGGCTGAAACTCGTCGTGGCGATCGCCTTCGTCGCCCCGGCGGCGATCGCGGGTTTTCATGCCACCCATGGCATCGTGAAGCACCTGATGCCGTCGGAAGCGTGGCAGATGGCGTTTTCGATCTTCGGGGCCGTCGCGGTCGGGATCACCGCCTTCCTCCGGGTCGCTGGACTAGTGGCGACTCCCAGCCCATCCAGCCCGGACCTTACTCGGGCATGATCTTTGTCGACGTCGTCTCGGCGGACCGGAACAGCACCGAACAAAGCATATCCTCGTAGCCTCCGAGGTTGCAGATGAAGCGGTGGGTGCTGATTGTTCATCGCCCCGAAAAGCAACCCGCGGGGGAGCGCTTTGGGCAACACCGGCAGCGCATCCGTCCGTGCACCGAAGGCAGAGACACTCCCGGTGGCAGTGGACGGAGATGCTGGAGCAATGCCTGTCGATGGGGAACGAAGCCGCTGCGCACACCCTGCGCCAACTTGCCGATGCGGGAGGGTCGCCATCTTCTCCGTTATCTGACCGTGCCTAGACCGCTCCAAACGGCCTCTTCAATGGCCTGATCTGGCCGAAGTACGGCTTCGCCTCGATCGCCTATGACGCAACAGCCGCGTCGAACTTTCTTCCCCTGCCGGCTGCGCCGTCATTCCTCGCGAGACAAGAAAGCCCTCCTAAGCTGTCAGGCCCCTTCGGGGTGCGCCGTCGACCGCCTCCGGCCTGCCGATCGCCATCGAGGCCGCAATGGTGCGGGCTCGGGAACGGAAAACGGAGAATTACAATGGCGACCATCGGCACCTTCAAGAAGACCGGCTCGAACGAGTTCACCGGCGAAATCGTCACCCTCAGCGTCCAGGCCAAGGGCGTGCGCATCGTCCCCGATACCCGCGCCACTGGCGAGAACGCTCCCAGCCACCGCGTCCTGGTGGGCCGCGCCGAGATCGGCGCCGCCTGGTCGAAGCGCTCCAACGAGGGCCGCGACTATCTCGGCCTCAAGCTCGACGATCCGAGCTTCAACGCCCCGATCTACGCCAACCTCTTCGACGACGAGGACGGCGATACCTTCTCGCTGATCTGGTCCCGCCCGAGCGGGCGGCGCGGCGACTGAGGCCTCCGCGCAAGGCCCCGGCCAGAAGGTCGGGGCCTTTCAGCTTTCTGGCAACCGAATCAGCTGACGTTTGCCCGGTCGGCTTTGCGGTGGCCAAACTGGCATAGGGCGACTATTATAGTCGTAGTTCTGGCGTGCGCGTAGGTCCGAGTGGGAGGTGATCATGCATGATCACCGCCCGACAATCACGGGCCGCGCGCGCGTTGCTGGGTTGGACACAGGAGACGCTCGCTGACAAGGCTCGCGTATCTCTGACCGCCCTCAAGCGCCTCGAGTCCGCCAGTGGCCTCGAGGTGTACGAGAGCACGCGGGATGAGGTCAGGCGCGCTTTCGAACAGAATGGCGTCGTGTTCCTGAGCTCCGACCGTGGTGTGGGAGTGATGGTGGTTGATCGCAAAGGGCAAGCCTGACGGCACGCGAGGAGCGAACTCGCAAACGCCCCTCTCATCGGGTTGCGCTAGAAGCTCGCTCGTAAGATCGTTAACAAAATGCTCCAGTATGGATGGATATCCGCGCCGGGGAACGCCGTGACTACAAGCTTATTTCTTGATGAACCGCCAAGCAGCGCGACGCCGACCGCGTATGACGCGGCCAATGTGAAGCTTTACCTGCGTTTGCTGGATGCCGAAGCGCAAGGCGCTTCCTGGGCAGACGTCGTCGAGACGATTTTCGGGATTTCGGTGAACGCCGAGCCCGAGCGTGCCGAGCGCGTTCACCGCTCGCATCTCGCGCGCGCAAAGTGGATGACGAAGAACGGCTATAGCGGTTTGCTGGCCGGCCGCGTGAACTGAACGTGATGCAGGTTTCGCATCACGTTGCTCCGCCTTCGTTATTCCCAGCCCTCACACAACTTGGAATCGTGTCCGCAGCTCAATTCGCGCGCTAAAACTGCGGAGGCTGTGGAGGATGTCTGAAGAAGATTCTTGGCGGTCAGAGGCCGCTTACGACTATGTCGATGCTCTGTCTCCCGGAGATCTTGCCTGGGAGTTTTTGCGGAGAAACACCGAGTACCGGCGATCATACGACGAATTCCTCCAGGCAGGCGACAACACCGAAGAACTGACCCGGGAGTTTACATCCCGATGGGGGTTGCGATTTCCCGGCAGACCCTTCTGCATCTGCAATCGTCTCTCCAGTCTTTTGGGACGCCCACTTCGATCCATCGATCGTCGTCCTCGGCAAAATCCCGACGGCTCACACGCCTCCCTCACTTGACGATTTCATCAGGGCGCAGGCCATAAATGGCATCGATGGCGAGATGCTGCGCCTTCAGATCCGGGGCGAAAAGTTCGACGCTTCTTTCCGCGACGGTGCCGGAAGTCTCGCGGCCATGGTCCTTCTCGATGAGCTTACGCCCGACCGCCTGAGCGCGCTGGCTCGTTTTTGGGCGGCTCTCGCTGGAAAAACCGTCCCGCCGGATCCGCGTATCACCCGATCCCGACAAAAGCGGGCGCGCGAAATGCTGCGCGTCCTCGACGGTCGGGCATCCGGAGCGACGTATCGTGCAATCGCCGACGCCGTCTTTCCCAAACATGATCACGACGCAGCCTCGTGGGTAGGCAGCGCAATCCGCGAGACGACCATTCGCCTGGCTAGAGACGGCGCGAAGCTCGTCCAGGGCGGCTATCGTTCGATCTTGCGTCGGCCACGCCGAGACCGCTGACCCCCCAAAGGGTGTCGAACTTATCTCCTTTACTTCGACATCGTGCCGACCGCCGCAATCGCGCCACCGTGACCGCAATCCGCCGCCTGTCCGAGGCAGGCGCCGCGAAACCACGGAGGTTCGATCATGGACGAAACGGCCGCCCCCATGCCGCCACGCTACCTCAGGACAGAGGAAGCCGCGCGCTTTCTCGGGCTGTCGGAGCGCACGCTCGAAAAGCACCGAACATATGGCACCGGACCGACCTACCGGAAGCTCGGTGGACGGGTGGTCTATTCGCTGACCGACCTGCAGGCGTGGGCCGATCGCGGCTTGGTGACCTCGACCTCGGATCCGCGTGGCGGCATCGTCGCTCCTGCGAAAGCTGCGGCCTCCCAAGGCCGCAACGCCGGCACTTCCGGCCTTCGCTGATCCGGTCTCCGTGATGTCGTCCCGCCATCAACGCAGCGACGAGAGAGCGCAACTCGACCTCTTCCGGGCGCTGCCCGGTGACTTGGCGCCTCGCGATGCGCAGGACCTGATGGCCTATCCATTCTTCTCGCTCGCCAAGTCGAAGCGGCTTGCGCCGATCGACTTCAAGGCCGGCTCGGTCAAGATCCGTGTCGAGGCAGTGCCCGAGCATGGCATGGCGACGATCTGGGACGCCGACATCCTCATCTGGGCCGCCTCACAGATCGTCGAGGCTCGCGACGTGGGGCTCCAGCCATCGCGGCTGATGGCCACGACCCCGTATGAAATCCTGAACTTCATCGGCCGCGGCGTATCGCTGCGGGATTACGATCGGCTCAAGGCCGCACTCGACCGACTGCAGTCGACGACCGTCGCGACCTCGATCCGCCAGCCGACAGAGCGTCGGATGCACCGGTTCTCCTGGATCAACGAGTGGAAGGAACGAGCCGACCAACGCGGCAGGCCGCTCGGCCTCGAACTCATCGTTCCCGACTGGTTTTACAGCGCAGTGCTCGACGACGCGCTGGTGCTCACCATCGACCGCAACTACTTCGGCCTGACCGGAGGGCTGGAGCGCTGGCTGTACCGCCTGGTGCGCAAGCACGGCGGCAAGCAGGAGTTCGGCTGGAGCTTCGACTTTCCGCACCTCCATGCAAAGTCGGGTAGCCTCTCGCCGCTCAAGCACTTTGCCTACGACCTCCGCGAGATCGTCCGCCGGCAGCCGCTCCCCGGGTATCAGCTCACCATCGAGCAGTGCGTCGGCGGTCCCGACATCCTGTCCTTCGCACCCACCGATCCCGACGCGCTTGGCATTCCGCGCCGCCGTCGCCGCTCGAAAACTCGCCCTGGGGATAAGCTGTGAATCGTCTCGTGCTATCGGGGACCGGCACTATCGTGCCATCGGGGACCGAAGTCTCGTGCTATCGGGGACCGGATTCGACGAATCCTCGCGCTGAATCAGCGACTTGCAAGCCCTGTAACTTATCTAACCTAGATTCCTACGGAATCTTTCTAACGCGACCGTGCTTTTCGGCCGCTGTGGACGAGTCCCCGATCGCCGGGAGACCGTCATGATCGTCGCGCTGCTCAACCAGAAGGGCGGCGTCGGGAAGACGACGCTCGCCCTGCACCTCGCCGGCGAATGGGCTCGCCGTGGACAGCGCGTGACGCTGATCGACGCCGACCCCCAGGGTTCGGCGCTCGACTGGTCGCAGCAGCGCAGCCGAGAGGGGTTGGAGCGACTGTTCGGTGTCGTCGGCCTGGCCCGCGACACGCTCCACCGCGAAGCGCCGGAGTTGGCCCGCGACGTTGACCATGTCGTCATCGACGGCCCGCCGCGCGTCGCTGGGCTGATGCGCTCGGCGCTGCTCGCGGCCGATCTCGTGCTCATTCCGGTGCAGCCGTCGCCGCTCGATGGCTGGGCCTCCGCCGAAATGCTCTCGCTGCTCGGGGAGGCACGCATCTACCGCCCGCAGCTCGCCGCCCGCTTCGTGCTGAACCGCTGCGCGGCTCGCACCGTGTTGGCGCGCGAGACCGCCGAAACGCTCGCGGATCACGACCCGCCCTTGCTCTCGACCACGATCGGCCAGCGCATCGTCTTCGCCGATGTCGTGCAGACCGGCCGGCTCGCCGCCGAGCAGGACGAGGATTGCCCTGGCGCGCGCGAGATCGCCGCGCTCGCGGCGGAAGTCGCGAGGATCGGCGCATGAGCGCGCGGTCCCCGAAACGCAGCTTCGCGGCGCGTCCGGTCGATCCGGAGAGCTGGATCAAGGCGCCCGAGCGCCACCACCCGCGCGCACAAGCCGGCGAGGACTTCTCGGCGCGACTGACGATCGACGTGACTGCGGATATGCGCGGCCGCATCAAGATTGCCGCCTTCCAGCGCGGTCAGACCGTCGCCGACATGCTGCGCGCGCTGTTCGAGCGCGAATTCCCACCCCCCTCAGGAGAAGGATCATGACCGGCCATGTCGCCGCGCCAATGCGCGTCGGCCGCGCCGCCATCGAGCTGCCGGCCGACACTCTCACCCAGGTCGAACTTACTTGGGTCGAGAAGCGAACGGAGCAATGGATACGGTTCGGTCGCGAGCTACGCGAACAGATCCTCGACCGGCGCCGACGCATCCTCTTCTTCCCTCCCGGAAGTATCTTTGCGCTGGTCCGATGGGCCGCAAATGAGCACGGGACCGTGCTCTCGCGCCTCGACATCCTGCGTGCTGTTGAGCCTGCTGCGCCGTGCCAGACGATGCCGACCGTCACGCCCGGCGCGGACATCCTCTTGCGCGTCGACGGCTGGCCGAAGGTGGAGCGCATGCTCCAAGCCATCGACGCGATCGAGGCGCGCGGCATCGACCCGATCGAGGTCTCGCCGGATCATTGGCGTCACGTCCACAACCGGCTGACTGTCGGCGAAGCGCCGCGCGCCTACGGCCTGCGACAGCACCAGGCCTTTCTCCTACGTCGGGAGATCGGCGCATGACCCGGCTCTCCTACGCCATCGTCACGACGGCGGCCGTATCGCTTCTCGGCCTCGCCTCGATCGCCTCATTCGCGCCGCGCCTCATCTGGAACGCTTCAGCCAGCACGCCGGTCGGCTTCTACACAATCGGCGATGTGGGCGCCCTCGACGTGACCGATCTGGTGGCGGTCGACGCGCCCGAGCCGCTCGCAACATTCCTGTCCGATGGCGACTACCTGCCACGCGGCGTGCCGCTCTTGAAGCGCGTCGCCGCGCTCCCGGGTCAACGGGTTTGCCGGACCGGGCTCGCCATCACGGTCGACGGCCTGCCGATCGGCGACGCCCTCGATCGCGATCGTCGCGGTCGCCCGCTCCCCGTTTGGCAGGGCTGCCGCTTGGTCGCGGCTGGAGAGTTGTTCCTGATGAACTGGCAGGTCCGCGACAGTCTCGACGGCCGCTACTTCGGCCCGCTTCCGGCCACCGCCGTGATCGGCCGGGCCACCCCTCTCTACACCGACGAGGACGGCGATGGCCGCTTCGTCTGGCGCGCGCCGACGCGGTGACGGCGCGCCCATGACCCTGTCCACCGCAATCTTAAGGAGACGAACAATGCCCGTGATCGGTCAATTCATGCGCGAGAATGATGGCTTCATCGGCCATCTGACGACACTTTCCCTGCACCAGGACATCATCATCGTCGCGGCCGAGCCATCCGAAGCTGAGAACGCGCCCGACTACCGCGTCCATGTGCTCGACACCATGAGCAACGAGACCGGCGCGGAGATCGGCGCGGGCTGGAAGCGCACCGGCGAGAAGGCCGGCGAATACGTCTCGCTGCAGCTTGACGATCCGACCTTCGAACATCCGATCCGCGCCAACCTGTTCCAGTCGGCCGACGACAAGTCCGCCTGGGCCCTGCACTGGAACCGCCCGCCAAAGCGCGGCGAGCTGGACTGAACGATGCCCGCCACACGCATCAAACCTGTCGTCGGAGGGAGGATCGCCCTCCGACGTGCAGCTCTCCTTCTCCTTTCCGGCCTGGTCCTCGCCGGATCCGCCGCGAGCACTGCCTGCGCCCAGCAGGCGCAGGTCGAGCAGCCATCACGCAGCGATCCCTATGGCGCGTACATCGCAGAGGCGTCTCAGCGGTTTGGCGTTCCAGAAACGTGGATTCGTGCCGTCATGCGCGTCGAAAGCGCGGGCGATGTGCGCGCGATCTCGTCGGCCGGCGCAATGAGCCTGATGCAAATCATGCCCGCCACGTGGGAGGAGTTGCGCGTCCGGCATCGGCTCGGCGGCAACCCCTACGACCCCCGGGACAACATTCTGGCGGGTGCTGCATATCTGCGCGAGATGCACGACCGCTACGGATCGCCGGGGTTTTTGGCGGCGTACAACGCGGGTCCGGGCCGCTACGAAGAGTATCTCGCCGGCCGCCCATTGCCGGCCGAAACGCGCGCCTATGTCGCGACGCTCGCCCCCATCGTCGGGGGCGGTGAACTCACCGGCCCTGTCATGGTGGCGGCCGCCGATCCGCTAACTTGGACGAGAGCGCCGCTCTTCGTCGTACAGTCGGCCGGCAGAGAGGCTGCCGTGCCGTTGCAGTCTGACGGCAAGCCGGACACCGCCACGGCGGCGGCCCCGGTGCGCGATCAAGGCCCCGTGGCTTCGCCCACCGATGGCCTTTTCGTTACGCGCAGCGTTTCCGGGGGACCGCGATGACCGCGTTCGCACCCGTGCGTACCGTGGCGTGCCTTGGCGGGAGATGGGCAGTCTGCGGAGGGGGAGCAGTCAGCACAACCGAACGATGGCGAGATAAAAGCCGGCGATGTGCGGCTTGGTGCGGTCGTGTGTTTTCAGGGACTTATGGCGCATTTGCGCGAGGTGCGCCCAACTGGCGCAGCCTGCGCAATCGCCATTTTTCCAAGTGGTTCCTTCGCTTTGCGCGATGTGCGGAGCTTTGGCGATGAGCGGCGAGGACGATTTCCGCATCCGGCCTGGCCGCATCCGCTCGACACGCGCGCAACAGGCACGGCCCTTCATCGCTCAGGCACTTGCGGCCGCACAGCGGGCTGGCGGCCGCATCTCGCGCTCCGGCCAGATCACCACGAGCAATCGCTCGCGGTTCGGTCGCGGACAACGCGCGACAGTGCAGGCAAACCGGCTCCTGACCAGCCGGTCGCGCAACGTGGTTATCAAGACGCGCGTCGTGCGGCACACCGCTAAGGCCGCGCCGCTTAGCGCCCACCTCAGCTACCTCCGGCGCGAGGGTGTTACCCGGGACGGGGAGAAGGCCCAGCTGTTCGGTCCCGAGACCGGAGACGCCGATCCGAAGGCCTTCGCTGAGCGAACCCAGGACGACCGCCATCATTTCCGCTTCATCGTCTCACCGGAGGACGCAACGGAGATGTCCGACCTCAGGACATACGCCCGCGACCTGATGGGGCAGATGGAAAAGGACCTCGGCACCAAGCTCGATTGGGTCGGCGTCGATCATTGGAACACCGACAATCCCCATGTCCACATCATCCTGCGGGGACGTACCGACGACAGCCAGGACCTCGTAATCTCCCGCGACTACATCAAGGAAGGCATGCGCGCCCGCGCGCAAGACCTCGTCACCCAGGAACTGGGGCCCCGCACCGAGCAGGAGATCCGTCGTAACCTCGGACGTCAGGTCGAGGCGGAACGCTGGACCGATCTCGATCGGCAGATCTCCCGCGACAGCTATCGCACCGGCATCGTCGACCTCGCGCCACGTCCCGATCAGAAGCCTGACGAGTTCCACGCGTTGAAGGTCGGCAGGCTGCGCAAGCTGGAGACGCTTGATCTCGCCGATCAGGTCGGTCCCGGTCAGTGGGTTGTCTCGGAGACTGCGGAGAAGACGCTGCGCGCCCTCGGTGAACGCGGCGACATCATCAAGCGCATCCATCGTGGCCTGACCGAGCGCGGCATAGAGCGTGGCGCCGGAAGCTATGTGCTCGCGGGCGAAAGCATCGATGACCCTGTCATCGGGCGTCTGGTCGATCGCGGTCTCGACAACGAACTGAAGGGCACGGCCTACGCCGTAGTCGACGGCACCGACGGGCGAACCCATCATATTAAGCTCCCCGATCTCGACGCGGCTGCCGACAGCGCGCCGGGTTCGATCGTCGAGCTGCGCAAGTTTGACGACGTGCAGGGCCGCCGCCGTGTCGCACTCGCTGTTCGATCCGATCTCGATATCGAACAGCAGGTCCATGCGACCGGCGCCACCTGGCTCGACCGGCAGGCCATCGCCCGCGAACCGGTGGCTCTCGGTGGTGGCGGCTTTGGCGCGGAGGTGCGGCAGGCAATGGACCGACGCGCCGAGCATCTTATCCACCAAGGGCTCGCCGAACGGCAGACCCGTGGCGTCAGCTTCTCGCCCGGACTGATCGACTCGCTGCGCCAGCGCGAGGTCGAAGCGCTCGGCGAGAAGCTCGCGGCCGAAACCGGCCGGCCATTCACCAAGGCCGGAACGGGTGAGTATGTAGCGGGCACCTATCGGCAACGCTTTGCGCTCGCCTCGGGCCGCTTCGCCATGATCGACGACGGGCTCGGCTTCCAGCTCGTGCCCTGGACGCCGTCTCTCGAACGTCAACTCGGCCAGCACGTCTCCGGGGTCTCACGCGGGGGCGGCGGCGTCGACTGGAGCTTCGGCCGCAATCGCGGCCTCGGCATGTAGCCCCACCAAGAAAGGAGTGCCTGCCATGTCGGCGACGAAAATCCTCTGGGGGCAGATCCTCACCGTGTTCCTGATCGTCTTGATGACGACCTGGGGCGCCACGCAATGGACAGCCTACCGTCTCGGCTTCCAGCCCCAGCTCGGTCAGCCTTGGTTCGAACTGGCCGGATGGCCGATCTATTATCCCCCGGCCTTCTTCTGGTGGTGGTATTTCTACGACGCCTATGCGCCGCCGATCTTCGTCGAGGGCGCCTACATCGCCGCGTCGGGTGGCTTCATCTCCATCGCCGTCGCGATCGGCATGTCGGTATGGCGGGCGCGTGAAGCCAAGAATGTCGAGACCTATGGCTCGGCCCGCTGGGCACGACCGGAAGAGGTGAAGGCGGCAGGACTGCTCGGCCCCGACGGAGTCGTACTCGGCAGGCATGAGCGCGAGTATCTCCGCCATGACGGTCCGGAGCATGTGCTGTGCTTCGCGCCGACCCGTTCCGGCAAGGGCGTGGGCCTGGTGGTGCCTTCGCTCCTGACCTGGCCGGGGTCGGCGATCGTCCACGACATCAAGGGCGAGAACTGGACGCTCACCGCCGGCTATCGCGCACGGCATGGCCGCGTGCTGCTCTTCGATCCGACGAACGCGAAGTCGGCGGCCTACAACCCACTGCTCGAAGTGCGCCGCGGCGAATGGGAAGTCCGCGACGTGCAGAACATCGCAGACATTCTCGTCGACCCGGAAGGCTCGCTCGAAAAGCGAAATCACTGGGAGAAGACATCGCACGCGCTTCTGGTCGGCGCGATCCTGCATGTCCTGTACGCAGAGGCCGACAAGACGTTGGCCGGCGTCGCCGCCTTCCTCTCCGATCCGAAGCGCCCGATCGAGTCGACGCTCGCGGCGATGATGAAGACCGCCCATCTCGGCGAGGCCGGTCCACATCCGGTGATTGCCAGCGCCGCCCGCGAGCTGCTCAACAAGTCCGATAACGAGCGCTCCGGGGTGTTGTCGACAGCGATGTCGTTCCTCGGCCTGTATCGCGATCCCGTGGTCGCGGCAGTTACCCGTCGGTGCGACTGGCGCATCGCCGACATGGTCGGCGGCAAGTATCCGACCACGCTCTACCTCGTGGTGCCGCCATCTGACATAAACCGGACCAAGCCGCTGATCCGCCTGATCCTTAATCAGGTCGGCCGCCGTCTGACCGAGGACCTCCAGGCGAAAGGCAATCGCCATCGGCTGCTGCTCATGCTCGACGAGTTTCCTGCGCTTGGGCGCTTGGACTTTTTCGAGAGCGCGCTCGCCTTCATGGCGGGTTACGGTCTGAAGGCGTTCCTCATCGCGCAATCGCTGAACCAAATCGAGAAAGCCTACGGTCCGAACAACTCGATCCTCGATAACTGCCATGTGCGCGTCAGCTTCGCCACCAACGACGAGCGAACTGCGAAGCGCGTTTCGGATGCGCTTGGCACCGCGACCGAAATGAAGGCCATGAAGAACTATGCCGGCCACCGGCTATCGCCCTGGCTCGGCCACCTGATGGTGTCGCGCTCGGAGACTGCACGGCAATTGCTCACGCCGGGCGAGATCATGCAGCTCCCGCCGTCAGACGAGATCGTCATGGTCGCCGGCATCCCGCCTATCCGCGCAAAGAAGGCACGCTATTACGAGGATCGTCGGCTTCAGGAGCGCATCCTTACGCCTCCCGCACTCACGAAGCCCGCAAGCGCTCGAGCCGACGATTGGAGCGCGCTCGCCATACCGGAACCTCCCGTGCTGAGTGCGCCAGCTACGGCAGATAACCTAGCCGACGACGACCCGACGGACTCCGAGCAACGGCATCAGCCTGAACTGAGCCGCATGAAAACCGTCGAACGCAAGGCGATCGTCGACAACGAATTCGAGATCGATCCTCGCGACGACGTCGATGAGGATGCTGCGCGCCTCAGCCGCATGACGCAGACCATGCGCCAGGTCGCTCGGCAGGCATCGCTCGATCCTGGCGATGGCATCGATCTGTAGGAGGCGGGGGTGACCAAACCTTTGAAGAAGCAGCGGCTGTCGGTCTATCTCGACCCGGACGTCATGAAGGCGCTCGCAGCCCATGCTGCCCGGCGCGATCTGTCCCTGTCACTGGTAGCCGAGGCCGGTATCGCTTCATTCCTCTCGCCGGACGCTGCCGAGCGTCAGGAGGCCGCGACGACGAAGCGGCTTGACCAGCTCGACCGACGCATGGCGCGCATGGAGCGCGATCTGGGAATATCGGTCGAGACGCTCGCCGTGTTCATCCGCTTCTGGCTGACCTCCAACCCGCCGTTGCCGGAGCCGGCGCAGGTCGCGGCTCGCGCCAAAGCGTCGGAGCGCTACGAAGCCTTCGTGACCGCGCTCGGCAGACGACTCGCGCAAGGTCCGAAGCTCAGGCAGGAAATCGCGGAAGACATCCCCGCGCGCGACGCGGAATAATCACTGTTTGACGTATCACAAGTATTCGACCGTTCCGCCGTTTCCCTGTCTTTGTACGCCACAGTACGACGGCCACATGATGGTTGTTGTCACGCCATGATTTCTGCCTCTTCTACTCATCCCCGATCCAGGGGCGCCCGCGGCGGTCCCGCAAAAGAACGGGGACGACGTGACGGCAGCTCACCAGAAATCGGAGGCGATCCTTCGCGGTGCTCGGATGCTGCGCACTGCGCTCGGCCCGGCGATCGCCACGTTTCTGGAAGACCCCGCGATCGTCGAGGTGATGCTCAACCCCGACGGGCGGCTCTGGGTCGACCGGTTGTCGGAAGGTCTCTCCGACACCGGTGAACGCCTATCTCCAGCCGACGGCGAACGCATCGTTCGACTTGTCGCACATCACGTCGGGGCCGAGGTTCATGCCGGGGCGCCCCGCGTCTCCGCCGAACTGCCTGAAACAGGGGAGCGGTTTGAGGGCCTTCTGCCGCCGGTGGTGTCAGCGCCGGCTTTCGCGATCCGGAAGCCAGCCGTCGCCGTGTTCACGCTCGATGACTATGTCGCGGCTGGCATCATGCTGTCCGACCAAGCCGAAACGCTGCGTCAGGCCGTTCTTCATAGGCGGAACATCCTCGTCGCCGGCGGCACCTCCACCGGTAAGACCACGCTCACGAACGCCCTGTTAGCGGAGGTATCGAAGACATCCGATCGCGTCGTGTTGATCGAGGACACCCGTGAACTGCAATGCGCCGCGCCAAACCTGGTCGCAATGCGCACGAAGGACGGCGTCGCTTCTCTCTCCGATCTTGTCCGTTCCTCGCTGCGTCTTCGTCCCGACCGCATCCCGATCGGCGAAGTGCGCGGTGCAGAGGCGCTCGATCTGCTGAAGGCCTGGGGCACCGGCCATCCCGGCGGCGTCGGCACGATCCACGCCGGCACCGCTATCGGCGCTCTTCGCCGGATGGAGCAACTCATCCAGGAAGCCGTCGTCACGGTTCCGCGCGCGCTGATCGCCGAGACCATTGATCTGGTTGCGGTGCTCTCCGGCCGCGGCTCCTCGCGCCGCCTGACCGAGCTTGCCCGCGTCGAAGGCATGGGCCCCGACGGTGACTACTGCGTCACTCCAACAATTCCGTCCATCTCAGGAGACAGGTAATGATCAAGCATGCCCTGCGCATCCGCCGTCACATCGCCACGGCGGCTTCCGTCACTTTCATTTCCATAGCCCTCGCACCTGCCGCTCATGCGTCCGGTTCGTCGATGCCATGGGAAGCTCCTCTGCAGTCGATCCTCGAATCGATCGAGGGCCCGGTCGCAAAGATCATCGCGGTGATGATCATCATCATCACCGGCCTGACTCTCGCCTTCGGCGACACGTCGGGCGGAGCGCGCCGCCTGATCCAGATCGTGTTCGGCCTGTCGATCGCCTTCGCCGCGTCGAGCTTCTTCCTGTCGTTCTTCTCGTTCGGCGGCGGGGCGCTTGTCTGATGGCCGTTGGAGCGGATCATAGCGCGGACGTGCCGGGCTTTTCCGTGCCGGTTCATCGTGCGCTGACCGAGCACATCCTGCTCGGCGGTGCGCCGCGCTCGCTCGCGATCCTCAATGGCACCCTGGCCGCCGCGCTTGGCTTGGGCCTTCGCCTTTGGCTGGTCGGGCTGGCGCTATGGGCAGTCGGCCACTTCGCCGCCGTCTGGGCGGCCAAACGTGATGCGCAATTTGTCGACGTCGTGCGCAAACATCTGCGCATCCCCGGCCACTTGGCGACTTGAGGAGCCGGGCAGTGATGAACCTATCCGAATACCGCAATCGGAATACCCGGCTTGCCGACTTCCTACCCTGGGCGGCGCTCGCCGGCGAAGGCGTCGTCCTCAACAAAGACGGCAGTCTGCAGCGTTCGGCCCGCTTTCGCGGTCCTGACCTCGACAGCGCAGTGCCAGCCGAGCTCGTCGCCGTCGCTGGCCGGCTGAACAACGCCTTCCGTCGCCTCGGTTCCGGCTGGGCCATATTCGTCGAAGCGCAGCGCCATGGCGCGGTGTCATATCCGGCAAGCACATTTGCCGACAGCGCTTCGGCGCTTGTCGATGCCGAGCGCAAGGCAGACTTTGAAGAAGCCGGCGCCCATTTCGAGTCCAGCTACTTCCTCACATTCCTTTATCTACCGCCGGCCGAGGATGCCGCCCGTGCCGAGACCTGGCTCTACGAGGGTCGGGACCATGCCGGCGTCGATGCGCGCGAAGTGCTCCGAAGTTTTGTCGATCGCACCGACCGTATCCTCAACCTGATAGACGCCTTCATGCCGGAGTGCGTATGGCTCGATGACGCCGAAACGCTCACCTACCTGCATTCGACGATCTCGACGAAGCGCCATCGCGTCCGCGTGCCCGAAACGCCGATGTACCTCGACGCTTTGCTCGCCGATCAGCCGCTTACCGGCGGGCTGGAGCCCCGGCTTGGAGATGCGCACGTACGCATCCTCACTATCGTCGGCTTCCCGACCGCGACGACGCCCGGCATCCTCGACGAGCTGAACCGGCTCGCCTTTCCCTATCGCTGGTCGACCCGAGCGATCCTGCTCGACAAGACCGACGCGACCAAGCTGCTGACGAAGATCAGGCGGCAGTGGTTCGCAAAGCGCAAGTCGATCGCCGCCATTCTCAAAGAGGTGATGACCAACGAGGCATCGGCGCTCGTTGACACTGACGCAGCCAACAAGGCCGCTGACGCTGATATGGCGCTGCAGGAACTGGGCGCCGACTATGCCGGCCAAGCCTACGTGACCGCGACCATCACCGTCTGGGACGATGATCCCCGCGTCGCGGCCGAGAAGCTCCGGCTTGTGGAAAAGGTCATTCAGGGCCGCGACTTCACGGCGATGACTGAGACCATCAATGCTGTCGACGCCTGGCTGGGCTCACTCCCCGGGCATGTCTACGCCAACATCCGCCAGCCGCCCATCAGCACATTGAATCTCGCTCACATGATCCCGCTGTCAGCGGTGTGGGCGGGACCGGAACGGGACGAGCACTTCGATGCACCCCCACTGCTTTACGGCAGAACGGAGGGCTCGACCCCGTTCCGGCTTTCCATCCACGTCGGCGATGTCGGTCATACGCTGATCGTCGGGCCGACCGGCGCCGGTAAATCGGTGCTTCTCGCACTCATGGCGCTCCAGTTCCGCCGCTATGCACAATCTCAGGTCTTCGCCTTCGACTTCGGCGGATCGATCCGCGCCGCGGCGCTCGCCATGCAGGGCGACTGGCATGATCTCGGCGGCGGTTTGACCGAGGGTTCCGAGGAGAGTGTGTCGCTCCAGCCGCTCGCCCGCATCGACGACGTCGCCGAGCGCGCCTGGGCCTCCGACTGGCTGATCGCGATCCTCTCCCGAGAGAGCGTGCCGGTCACGCCCGAGGTCAAGGAGCATCTGTGGTCGGCGCTTTCGTCGTTGGCGTCAGCGCCGGTCGCCGAGCGCACGTTGACCGGGCTGTCGGTACTTCTCCAGTCCAATGACCTGAAACAGGCGCTGCGACCCTACTGCGTCGGCGGCCCCTATGGCCGGCTGTTGGACGCTGAGGCCGAGCATCTCGGCGAGGCGCATGTCCAGGCTTTCGAGACCGAAGGTCTGATCGGCACCGGTGCAGCGGCAGCGGTGCTCGCCTATCTCTTCCATCGCATCGAGGACCGCCTCGACGGCCGGCCGACACTCCTGATCGTGGATGAAGGTTGGCTCGCCCTCGACGACGACGGCTTCGCCGGACAACTCCGCGAATGGCTGAAGACGCTGCGCAAGAAAAACGCCAGCGTCATCTTCGCCACCCAGTCGCTCTCCGACATCGACGGCTCTGCGATAGCGCCGGCGATTATCGAGAGCTGCCAAACGCGCATCCTCCTGCCGAACGAGCGCGCGGTCGAGCCGCAGATCACCGCGATTTACCGCCGCTTCGGTCTCAACGACCGGCAGATCGAAATCCTCGCGCGGGCAACGCCCAAGCGAGACTATTACTGCCAGTCGCGACGGGGCAATCGCCTGTTCGAGCTGGGCCTGTCGGATGTGGCGCTGGCGCTGTGCGCAGCCTCATCCAAACAGCATCAAGCGATGATCGCCGATGTCCACGCCCGAAGCGGCACCGAGGGGTTCCTCGCCGAGTGGCTGGCGGCCAACCGACTCGACTGGGCTGCCGACCTGATCACCGACCTCACCAACGTCAATCAACAAGACCCGGAGGCACGTCCATGACACGTCTGATTCAAACCCACAGTCGCGCACTGCGCGTGACGGCCGCACTCCTCGCGGTCCCGCTCGCACTTTCACCGGTCCTCAGCACCCCGGCTGCCGCTCAGTGGATCGTCTACGACCCAACGAACTATGCCCAGAACGTCCTCACTGCGGCGCGGACCCTCCAGCAGGTGAATCAGCAGATCACTCAGCTTCAGAACGAAGCTCAGATGCTGATCAATCAGGCGCGCAATCTTGCCAGCCTCCCGCACTCTTCGCTTCAGCAGCTTCAACAGTCGGTTCAGCGGACGCAACAGCTTCTGAGCGAGGCGCAGGGGATAGCCCTTAACGTCCAACAGATCGACCGAGCATTCCAGACCACCTATGGCAATGCCTCGATGTCCGCCTCGGATCAGGCGCTCGTCACACAGGCGCGGGAGCGCTGGCAGAACACTGTCGGTGGTCTGCAGGACGCTATGCGGGTCCAGGCGGGTGTTGTCGGCAACATCGACACCAACCGTACGGAGATGTCAGCGCTTATCGGCCAAAGCCAGGGCGCGACGGGGGCGTTGCAGGCGACGCAGGCCGGCAATCAACTGCTCGCACTGCAGGCCCAACAGCTCGCCGACCTCACCGCCGTCGTCGCCGCTAACGGGCGCGCTCAGAGCCTATCCGAAGCCGAGCGCGCCGCAGCGGCGGAACAGGGTCGTGAGCAGCGCCGTCGCTTTCTCACGCCCGGCAGCGGCTACCAGCCGGGCAATGCGCGCATGTTCCCGAACGGCAATTGAGGGGACCGACCGTGGACGGCAAATTGGTCGCTCGGATGGGCGCCGTGATTTTCGTCGCGGTTGCGGTCACCGCGACCGCGATCGAGATGTCCCGGAAAGAGGAAGTGCCTGAGGCTTGGTCGTCCGGACGAACGCCTCAAGAAACTGCGGATCCCCTGCGCGACGCGCTCATCCGCTGCCAGGCACTCGGTGAAGAAGGTCCGCGAGACCCCGCCTGCCGCCGGGCCTGGGCCGAGAACCGACACCGCTTTCTCGCGCCCGGTTCTCGTCCCGTCGAGCGCTTGCCGGACGTAGCATCACCCATCGGTGACGTCTTCAGCCCTCAACCACGAGGGACAGACGCGCAAGATCACGCGCCGACCGCGCCGAGCACGCCACAGATCAACGAAGCGCGATAGCATCATGGGCAACACCGGCGTCATCGACCACTTCCTCGAGGTCTTCACTCGCTACATCGACAGCGGGTTCGGCCTGCTTAGCGGAGAGGTCGCCTTCATCGCCACGACCCTGATCGTCATCGACGTGACGCTCGCGGCACTGTTCTGGAGCTGGGGCGCCGACGACGACATCATGGCGCGGCTGGTGAAGAAAACGCTCTTCGTCGGCGTCTTCGCCTACATCATCGGCAACTGGAACAACCTCGCACGTATCGTCTTCGAGAGCTTCGCCGGTCTCGGGCTGAAGGCGAGTGGCACCGGATTTTCAACTGCGGACCTCATGCGCCCGGGAAGAGTCGCGCAGACCGGCCTAGACGCCGGTCGACCATTGCTCGACTCCATCTCCAGCCTGATGGGCTACTGGTCGTTCTTCGAGAACTTCATCCAGATTGCCTGCATGTTTCTTGCCTGGGCGCTGGTCCTGCTCGCCTTCTTCATTCTCGCCATCCAGCTGTTCGTCACCCTCATTGAATTCAAGCTGACGACGCTCGCCGGCTTCGTCCTGATCCCGTTCGGCCTGTTCGGCAAATCCGCGTTTATGGCCGAGCGCGTGCTCGGCAACGTCATCTCCTCCGGCATCAAGGTTCTGGTCCTCGCTGTCATCATCGGCATCGGGTCAACGCTCTTCTCAGAGTTCACTTCCGGTTTTGGCGGGCAGAATCCGTCGATCGACGAAGCCATGGCGATCGTGCTGGCCGCGTTGTCACTTCTCGGCCTCGGCATTTTTGGTCCCGGAATCGCCACCGGGCTCGTTTCTGGCGGCCCGCAGCTCAGTGCAGGCGCGGCGATAGGAACCGGCCTCGCAGCGGGCGGCGTGGTCGCTCTTGGCGCCGGCGCCGTCGGTGCAGCAGCCTCCGGCGGCGCGGCCTTGGCAGGCGGTGCGGCAGCCGCAGCTCGTGGTGGCGCCGCCATCGCGGGTGGAGCGTCCACAGCCTACAGCCTTGGCGCAGCCGGACAGTCCGGCGCGGCCGGGGTGGCCTCCGGCCTCGGAGGCGTTGCGCGTGCAGGCGGCAGCGCGGCTGTCTCACCTCTGCGCCGTGCCGCATCGCGCGCTGCCGACACAATGAGGTCAAGCTTCAACGCAGGCGGCAAAGCGGCGTTCGAAGCGACAGGCGGAACGTCCACCATGGGCTCGATAGGGGGTGATGCCGCCAGCGATGGCGCGGCGCCTGCGAGCGCTGGCGGGCCGCCGGCTTGGGCGCAGAGAATGCGCCGGTCCCAGCAAATGACTCACGCCGCCCAGGCCACGGCTCATGCCGTCCGCTCTGGCGACGCCCATGGCGGCGGTTCCTCGGTAAATCTGACTCAAGGCGACCGCTAATGTTCAAACGACCATCCACTCACTACGGCAAGGCACCCGAGCCGGAGACGCCGTATCAACGTGCTGCCCAAGTCTGGGACGATCGGATCGGGGCCTCCAGGATCCAGGCGAAAAACTGGCGGCTGATGGCTTTCGGCTCGCTGATCCTTACGGCGGGGTTCGCCACCGCCCTCGTCGTGCAATCAGCTCGCGGGACCGTCGTGCCGTGGGTCGTGCAGGTCGATCGACTGGGTCAGTCCCAGGCGGTCGCACCCGCCGAGGCCGACTTCCGGCCCACCGATCCACAAATCGCCTTTCATCTCGCGCGCTTCATCGAACAGGTTCGCAGCATCCCGGCGGACGCGATCATCGTGCGCCAGAACTGGCTACGGGCGTACGACTTCACCACTGATCGCGGCGCCATGGCGCTCAACGACTATGCTCGCTCGAACGACCCGTTCACGCGGGTCGGCCGACAGCAGGTTGCTGTCGATGTCTCAAGCGTCATCCGCGCCTCGCCCGACAGCTTCCGCGTCGCCTGGGTCGAGCGCCGCTATGAGAACGGCCAGCTCGCCGAGACCACGCGCTGGACCGCGATCCTGACGATCGTCGTGCAGGTCCCCCGCAACGCCGATCGGCTGAGGGCAAACCCGCTCGGCATCTATGTCAACGCCATCAATTGGTCACGGGAGCTTGGGCAATGAAGCCGTCTTTCCGTAAAGCCGGAAACCCGGCTTCACACGCACTTGTAATCCCGGCTCTCCGCAGAGCCGCAATCCCGATGGTCCTGCTGGCGACAACTGCGCTCGCGGGCTGCGCCACCACGAACCCACCGCCCGAGATCTCCTACGACAACGCGGCTCCCGCCGTGCAGACCGTCGATCCGCCAGCGCCCGTCACCGTGGTCGAACTGCCGCGGCCGCTGCCGCTACCCGGCCAGTTGCAGCGTGTGCCGGAGACGCGACGCGCGCCCGAGCCCGCCAACCCAACGGCGCGCGTCAACCAGGCTAATGAGGCGGCCCGCGTCCAGCCGGTGCGCGACGGCTTCATCAACTCCATGCAGGTCTATCCCTGGACGCAAGGCGCGCTCTATCAGGTATATACCGCTGTCGGTCAGATCACCGACATCGCGCTTCAGCCCGGCGAACAGCTCGTCGGCGCAGGCCCTGTTGCGGCCGGGGACACGGTGCGCTGGATCATCGGCGACACCGAGAGCGGATCGGGCGCGACGCGCCAGATCCACATCCTCGTGAAGCCCACACGGGCCGACCTGATGACGAACCTGGTCATCAACACCAACATGCGCACCTATCACATGGAGTTGCGGTCGACAGAGCGAACCTACATGGCTTCAGTGTCCTGGCAGTATCCGCAGGATCAACTCATCGCGCTGCGCCGGCAGAATTCCGACGCGCAGGCCGCTCAACCGGTTGCGAGCGGTGTCGATCTCGCGAACGTCAATTTCCGCTATGCCATCGAGGGTGACCGCGCTCCTTGGCGCCCACTGCGCGCCTTCGACGACGGTCGCCAGGTCTTCATCGAGTTTCCGCGAGGCATTGGTCAGGGCGAGATGCCGCCGCTCTTCGTCGTCGGGCCCGAGGGCAACACCTCAGAACTGGTGAACTACCGCGTTCGCGGCCACCACATGATCGTCGATCGACTCTTCGCGGCGGCGGAACTGCGGTTCGGTTCCGGTCGCGAGCAGAAGCGCGTCAGGATCGTCCGAACCGACGGGAGGCCCACCTCGTGAGCGCGAACTCGCCCCCAAATGAGGAAGTGCCAGACGATGATGCACAGCCCCTGACCGGCGAGCCGGTCTTGCCAGCGCCGATGCGTCTGCGCGCCGAACCGCCCCGCGTCACTCGACTATCGCGCAAGGTCCTCGCCGGCCTTGGTCTTGTCGCCAGCGTCGGCCTTGGTGGTGCACTGCTCTACGCGCTCCAGACGCGCGACGCCGGTCGGCCCAACGACGAACTCTATTCGACCGAGAATCGCTCGACGGCTGACGGCTTGGCCGGCCTGCCGCGAGATTACAGTGGCGTGCCCCAACTCGGTCCGCCCCTTCCCGGTGACCTCGGCCGACCGATCCTCAGCACCCAGGATCGCGGACAGCCGGTGCCCGCTCCCGTTATCGCCACGCCCAACCCCGGTATCAGCGCGGAAGAGCAGCGCCGCCTTCAGGAGATCGAGACCGCGCGGACCAGCCGCCTCTTCTCCGGATCGGACAGCCGGGGCGCTCCCGCTGCAGCGGGAGCTGCCCCAGCACTCCCGCACGCTCCGGATTTGGCGAGCCTCGGCCTCGCGCCTCCGCCGGCCACACCCTCCGCGCAGGAGCGTCAGAACGCTTTCCTGAACGCAGCGACCGATCGACGGACGGTGTCGCCCGATCGCGTCGTTGCTCCAGCGTCGCCAAATGTACTTCAGGCCGGCGCAGTTATCGCGGCAGCTCTTATAACCGGCATCCGATCCGACCTCCCGGGCCAGATCACCGCTCAGGTGACCGAAAACATCTACGACAGCCCGACAGGGCGCATTCTGCTCGTGCCACAAGGCACGCGCATTATCGGCCAGTACGATAACAATGTGCAATTCGGTCAAAGCCGCGTCCTGCTAGTCTGGAATCGACTGATCTTCCCAAATGGCCGTTCGATAGTGCTCGAGCGCCAGCCCGGCGCAGACGTCGAAGGCTATGCCGGCCTGCAGGATGGCGTCGATTACCACTGGTGGGATCTTGCCAAGGCCGCCGGTCTCTCGACTCTTCTCGGAGTCGGCGCCGAGCTCGCCGCCGACAATGACGACCGTCTCATCCAGGCGATCCGGAATGGCGGTCAAGACACGATCAACGATGCCGGTCAGCAGATCGTCAGACGGCAGCTCAACGTGGCTCCAACATTGACGATCCGGCCGGGATTTCCTGTCCGTGTCGTCGTGACCCGTGATCTCGTTCTCGAACCTTATGGGGGCTGATGATGTCGAAGCTCAAGCTAGGTCCCATCGCCGACGAGAAGCCGATCAAGGTTCAGGTGGAGCTGCCGGCGGCTCTCCACCAAGACCTTTCCGACTACGCGGATTTGTTAGGGCGCGAACAAGGTATGCCTGCTGTCGAGCCCGCGCGGTTGATCGTACCGATGTTGCAGCGGTTCATCGCAACCGATCGAGGGTTCTCGAAGGCTAGGCGTACGAAGACCCAGAACGCCTCCGATTAGCTGGCGCTGCTCCGCGTGAAGGCTGGCAGGACATTGAAGCACTTCAGCAGCAGCGGCAGAGCCGGATTGTCGTTATCGCTCGACGAAATCATAGACGCCGTCGGCGCCCGCGCGGGTGTGAGCGGAACCAATGCAATATCAGGCCGATCCACGACGCTCGTTATCGTCAGCCCGAAGCCTTGCTCGACCATGGTCAGAAGTGTTTCCCTGCTGACCTGCTGGATAGACAGTTGGATCGCCTCTTCGGCAGCGCCCAGCATCCGCCGGAGAATAGCTGCGAGTTCGCGCCCGGCACCATCGGAGCGGACAAGAAAGACTTCGTTGCAAATGTCCTCCCAGGCGAGCCGCGGTCGCGACGCGAGTTGGTGTATGGGTGATAGGGCAACGAAGAGGTCGGGTTCGCACAACCGTCGAATCTGAAACGGAGGGCCCTTCGTTGCGGCCAGGCTGATCGCCGCGTCTAGCAGCCCGCGCTCCACGCCGAGGGTGTTCTGCTCTGACGTGCCTTCTTCGAGCTTCACCTCGATCGTCGGGTGTCGCTGTCTAAAGGTCGCCAAGAGGTCGATTATGGGACATGCCGGAAACGCCTCGAGCATCCCGAACCTGACTAGTCCAGTCGTAAGTTTACGGACCGATCGCATCTCAGTGGCGGCCTCGCGAAGATACCTCGCCCCGACCGCAGCTTGCTGCAGAAATCGCTCTCCTTCCGGCGTCAATCCAGCGCCCGATCGCGTGCGCTTGAACAGGGAAACGCCAAGCTGCCGTTCGAGCATCTGAACGCGGCGGCTGACCGTTGATTGCGATATTGAAAGGCGATCCGCCGCCCTGCGGAAACTACCCGCTTCGGCGACATGGATAGCATACTTAAGGTATCGAAGATCGAGCGTCAGATCAGGCATGACGCGCATTCCCGGTTCCCGGCTTCCGTTCACACGAGCAGCGCGCGATGCTCCAAAGCCTTTGCTGGAGGCCCCGCGTTTCGATCTCAGATGGGGAATCCAAGCCGAGCCCATCAGTGAGCATGACCATCTCCGAATCCGTGATAGATGTATGCGCCGGTCATACATATTCGAGCGCTTGATGTCTATGCGTGGCGCATATATTCTTCCCGGATGGAGCCCGAGGCCGCCAAATATCATTTTGGTGCACTTGCGCTCGCGGTAGCTGACAGCATCGCGAGCGCATCAGCCTCGCTTTCGCCGAGCGGCCCCGCGGCTGCATTGATGGTTTTCCTTAGCTTCGAGCCGGGATTACCTATCAGTGTCCTTGCGAGCCGGATCCGGCTTTCGCATGCGGGAACAGTCCGATTGATCGATAGGCTCGAATCCGATCACCTGGTGGAAAGGCGGCGACACACGGCGGACAAGAGGGCGCGCTTTATCCACTTGACCAATGCAGGTGTGAAAATGACCGGCGCTCTGCTCAGAGCGCGCGAACAAGTGATTGCAGCGTGTGTCTCGCCGCTGTCGCCGGCTGACCTGAACAAACTAGGCCGATTGTCCGAGCGGCTCCTTATCGCAAACGGTTACGAGAAATCTGGTGTCGAGACTATGTGGCCCGTGGTTGGCTACCGGGGACAGACACCGGCTGAAAATGCATCTCAGCCCGCCCGCCAGCTGCGCCGGCGCCCTTCGCACAAGGGCTGACGAGAAACCGAGGCAGGCTTGATATCTTTGGCATCGATCGCGTTCGACTTTCTCATATGCATACTGGCCTTCTGGTTCGGGTATTCTGCGAACCGAGGCGGCACGTGCTTGGTCGTAGCGGCTCATGAGTTGCAGCAACGGCGCCGACCAAGAATGTTCGTCGGATTTGTTGCGGCGTCTGCGGCTGCTGGCCTTATTGCGATACCGCTCGCCTGGGCGGGGACGCTGAACGCGACCCTCCCACTCTCGACGAGCGTCAACGGCCTCCTCATCATCGGCGCCATCGCCTTCGGCCTCGGCGCGCTCATAAATGACACCTGCCTGCTAGGTTCACTGGCACGGTTAGGGGATGGAGAGATGCGGTTGCTTGCCCTTCCTGCCGGACTGGCAATCGGCATCTTGGCCGCTGATTTCGGCCGGTTTGGCGCCGTCGCGACATGGCCAAGTTCCATCGCTAGGCCGAGTGTCCCTGGGGCCGCGACGCTTCTTGCCTTAGCCGTCGTGCTCGCGCTGGCGGTGATCTTCGTATCGCGGAAGACCCCACCGCGAAGAAGGCAGAGCTGGGCATTTGGCGCTTCAATGATCGGCCTCGGTATCACTGGTGGGCTTCTCTACGCGCTTTCGCCAGCATGGACATTCGCTGACCTTATCCAACGCGGCCTTCCTCTTCGAATGTCGCCAACAGGCGAGGTCGCACTGGTGTAAGCGCCGACGGAAGGCGGCCTTGTTGCCGGCACCGGAATAGGAAAGCTCGCGGCCTTTGAGGAGGCGTGAGCATGGACATCGAGCAGTCAAACGAGCCTCGTATGAGCGGTCGCGGTGATGGCGGAGCGCTTGTACGGGTGAAGCGGCGTCGGAACTGGAGCGACGAGGAGAAGCTGGCGATCCTGAAGGAGACGACGGCGCCGGGGGCGATCGTATCGGCCGTGGCTCGGCGGCACAGCGTTGGAACAGGCCAGCTTTATACCTGGCGCAAGCAGCTGCTTCGCGGAGCGATGGCGGGCTTCGTGCCTGTCGAATTGGCATCGTCTTCGCCGTCGGCCAAAGCTCGGGAGCCAGGGCGGATTGAGGTTCGAGGGCGGTGCGGCCTGACGGTGTTGGTTGATGGCGAGGTCGATCGGGCCGCCCTGAAACAGGTGCTCGATGTCCTGCGGGAGCTGGATCAATGAGCCTGGCGTTCCCGCCTTCGACGAAAATCTATCTGTCGCTGGCGCCGTGCGACATGCGCAAGGGGTTTGATGGGCTGTCGGCGCAGGTGCGCAATATTCTTCAGCTTGATCCCTTCTCGGGGGCGGTTTTCTTGTTCCGCGGGAAAAGGGGCGACAGGTTGAAGGCCTTGGTCTGGGACGGGTCCGGGCTATGCGTGTATGCGAAGCGTCTCGAGCGCGGAAAGTTCGTGTGGCCTCGTGCTCATGAGGGCGCGCTACGCCTGTCGGCAGCCCAGCTTGCGATGCTCGTCGAAGGGCTGAACTGGAAGCAGGCGATCGTCCACGACGAGGTGATCACGCCGAGGCTCGCATAGCCACAAAGATCAGGAAAACCGCCATTTTATGTAGGATTTACCGTGGGCTTCGGCTATTATCGGCGGCATGCGGTTCGCCCTTGATCGCCTTCCCACAGACCCGGTTCTCCTGCAGAAAATGCTGCTGGAGATGGCCGATGTCATGGAGCAGGAACGGGCCGAACTGACGGCGGCGCAAGCCACCGTCAAAGCCCAGACCTTGCGGATCGAAAAGCTCGAGCATCGCGTCGCGCGGCTGCTGCGCGTCCAGTTCGGCCGCAGCTCCGAGAAAATGGATATCGCCCAGCTGCGGCTGATGTTCGAGGAGGTCGATGCACCAGAACCCGCCAACGATGAGGTGGCGGCGCCGCTTGTGGTGAAATCGGCCCGCAAATCCGGCGGCCGTGTTCCGCTTCCTTCGCACTTCCCGCGTCATACAGTCGATCATCAGCCCCGCCCGTGCAGTACCGGTTGTAACGGGCCGTCAGTACAGATCGACGAGGCTGTCACTGAGGTCCTCGACTATGTCCCTGCGCGCTTCCGGGTCATCCGTCACGTGCGGCCAAGACTGGTGTGCCGGTCCTGCGAACAGATCCGCCAGGCGCCCGCTGTCGATCTGCCGCTGCCCAAGGTGATGGCGAGCAGCGCCTTGCTGGCCCACCTCGTCGTGAGCCGCTTTGTCGATCATCAGCCCTGGCACCGGCAGTCAGTGATCTTTCGCCGCGTGGGACTCCACATCGATCGGGACGTGATGAGCCGCTGGGCACGGAAACTGGCATGGCTGCTGGCGCCGCTGGGCGAGCGGCTGTTCGCCTATATCCGGGAAGCCGCCAAGATTCATGGTGACGACACGCCGGTCACCTTGCTGGGCAATGGCGACGGCAGCCGGACCGGGCACTTCTGGGTATATCTGCGTGATGACCGCTCCAGCGGCGACATGAGCCCGCCTGCCGTGGTCTTCCGCTTCAGCGCCGATCGTGGCGGAGCGCATCCGGCAGAACATCTCGCCGACTATCGGGGGTATCTACAGGCAGACGGCTTTGCCGGGTACAACGCACTTTACCGTGACCCCAAGACCAAGGCGCTCAGGGATATCGTCGAAGTGGGATGCTGGAGCCACGCGCGCCGGAAGTTTACCGACATCCTGGATAAGAGCCCGTCACCGATCGCGGCGGAGGCGGTCGTGCGGATCGCCGAACTCTTCGCCATCGAGCGCGATATCAAGGGTGCGCCACCTGATGAGCGAAGACGCATCCGCCAGATCAAGGCGGTGCCGAAGCTCGAGGCTTTGCGCGTCTGGCTTGAAACCCAGAACCGTGGCCTGTCTTCCGACAGCAATCTGGCGCGTGCCTGTCGCTATCCGCTCAACCGCTGGCAGGCCATGATCCGTTACTGCGATGACGGTCGGCTCGAGATCAGCAACAATCTGGTGGAGAACGCCCTGCGCGGTGTCGCGCTCGGGCGCCGGAACTGGATGTTCGTCGGCTCCATGAAGGGGGGAGAAGCGGCGGCGCTCTTCTACGCCCTGGCGGGCACATGCCGGCTCAACGGCGTCGAGCCCGAGGCATGGTTCACTGACGTCATCGAGCGCATCGGTGATCACCCGATCAATCGGATCGATGACTTCTTGCCGTGGAACTGGCAGGCATCAAGGCTGACCAACGATCTGGAGAAGGCTGCGTGAGCAACGGCACTGTCGTGCGGATGAAGATTACGCTGGACGATGTCCCGCCCATCGTCAGCCGAACGCTGGAGGTGCCGCTCAATATCCGGCTCGATCGTCTGCACACCGTCTTCCAGACTGCCTTCTCCTGGACGGACTCTCACCTGTGGGAAATGAGCTTCGGGCAAACCGGCTTCGGCATCCCTGATCCTGAATATGGCTTCGACGGACCGCTCGATGCCCGTAAGGCCACTCTCGCTCAGGTTCTGGCGGACACCAGGCGAAAGACCTTCCGATATCTCTACGACTTTGGCGACGCCTGGGAGCATAGCGTCAAGATCGAGCGCGTCAGCGCGGCCAGCCCGCACCTGACATATCCGCTCATTCTCAATGCAGTAGGCATGCGGCCGCCAGAGGACTGTGGCGGCCCATGGGGTTACGCCGAAAAACTCGAAGCGTTCGGCGACCCCCAGCATGAATATCATGAAGAAGCGCTCGATACCCTCGGCGACGACCATGATCCCAACGCCCAGCCCGATATCCCACTGATCGAGGCAAGGCTGGAAGCGCTCGCGAAAAAATGGGCGCCGCGGACACGCCGCAAAGCCTGACAGGCCGCGTCAACGCCACCTTCCGTCGGCGCTTACGCACTGGTTGCGGTCATTGCCTCAGTTGCGGGAGCCATCACGGCATCCGTGCGCCAGGGTCGCTTGCGTCTCCAGCGGCCGACGGCCGCCGGCATCCTGCGGTCGATCGCCGGCGGCGCGTTGATGGGAATAGGCATCGGCCTGATACCCGGTGGCAACGACGCTTTAATCCTTGCCGCAATGCCTACGCTTTCTCCGGGCGGCATAGTCGCCTACCTTGTGATGACGACCACGATCGTTTTCGGATTCGAAGCGCGTGACAGACTGGCCAGGAACGGCGCGTCAGGCCAGGGGAAAAAGTAGACGGTCCGGCGTCGTTGGTGACACCTTTGAGTACCGGCTCCGCAGGTCGTACGCCTTTCGTGGACCAATGACCCCTATAACTGTCTCGAAAGATCCTGCGTCGAGAATTCGGTAAAAAGCGTGATAGGCGTCGTCACCGCAGAAGTGGGTGTCTGTTGCCTCGTACCCCCAATTCTTGCGCGAGAATGCAAGGTTGAGAAACAGCTTCCCGGTGTTCGGTCCGTCTGCGAACTGAACGTCTACTCGGTGGCCGACCGCGCAGTACCGATATTGCCGAGACGCTGAGAGTTCGCGGCCATCCCGAAGCCGAAGTATCCCGCTTTCTCGATAGGTGAGCGCGGATTCACCTGTCGAAGCGAAATCCGCGTCGCCAATCAGTTGTTCGCCCGTCGGATCGACGTTGCGACGAAGCGCCCACTCTCCACGGAGCGTGTCCAAGACCATCGTGCCTATGTTCACGACCGATCGATGGTCATCGGCCCAAGGCGCTCATTTTTGGGTTGGACCGACGCAAGCAGCAGCACAAGTGATGCCGCCAGCAAAACTGCGTCCTTCAGCAGAAACTGGCCAGGAGCGGCGGATATCGCAGGAAAGCCTCCGGCAGTCGGCTCCCCGACCCCAGGCGTCGTAAAAAAGAAGGTCAGGGTGATGAAGTAGGTCGCCGCCGACATAAGCGCGCCAAGCGCTGAGAAGGATGGGCGGAAAGCCCCTAAGGCCAGCACGACTGCGGTCGACAGCTCGATGACGCCGACAAAGTAACTTTGGCCCTGTACCCCGAACATACCCAGCCAACTCATGATCGGACTATGGCCGATGAAAGGGGCGATGCCATCGGCCTCGTAAGCCGTGAATTTCATCGCGCCGAACCAAGAGAAAACGATCACGAGCGCCCATCTCAACAGCGCCAGTTCCTTCCGACTGCGCTCGGGCACAAGCAATTCATACCGATCGAAAATACTCATATCGAACTCCTCAAAAGGGGATGATCGTCAGGGCGTCACGGACGATGGTGGCCGACTGGGCAATCGGCACACCGGGCCTGATCGCACAGACGACAGATTGCCAAGCCGCCGTGGAGGTCCGAGAACAGCGACGACAGGATGTTGTCCGCGGCCCGCTCCAGCACGACGCGATCGTCAGCCGACACTTTGCTCAGCAGCTCGGACACCGCCGCGTTCCGCAGACCTAGCAGCTTGGTCCGCTCCACCTGACCACGCGAGGTCAGCGAGACATGAACTACCCGGCGGTCAGAGGGCGATAACGATTTCGCCACCAGGCCTTGCTCGCCTAGCCTCTCGACGACGCGAACTGCACCTGCATGCGAAAGCCGGAGAGTTTGCCGTACCTGGCCGATCGACATTCCTGGCGCGTGACCGATCGCGATCAACGCCGCGGCCGTCTCGCCCCCCGCATTGAATGCTTCAGCGATCGCCAAGCGCACGCGGTCAGACACCGCTTGAGACAGCGCGCCAAAGATGTTGATCAAGCGATCCGAGGGGTCATCCATCGCCGCGACTCACGCAATATATGCGTCGCGCATACAATATCTGTGGGCCGGTGTCGAGCCTCTTGCCGGAGTACAAGCGTTCGCTGGAAGGCTTAGACGTCGTCGGTGCCTACCGGCCCACCTTCGCCCTCCATCCGATTGATCGCACGCACATCCTTGGCGTTGAATTTAAGCCTCACGCCGAGCCCTCCGCTATTGTCCTCGCCGATGAAGACCGCGCCGCCGCGTTCGAGCGCGTCCCGCAGCCGCGTCAGATCCGAGGCTGCAAACACGCTGGCGCCGGCTTCGAATTGAGCTAGCGCCTCTTCCTCCAAGCCTGCGATCTTGGCGACATGTGATCGCGGCCACTGAATGAGCGCTCTCGCTGCACGTGCTAGTGGCCCATTCATGTTCAATGCCTCCGTTTCGCGAACGCATCTTGTCGCCAAGATCCGACTTTTCCCGCAACCGATCCGCTAGATGAGCTTCGCCATCACCACGGCGACATCCGCCATGCGTGTCGCAAAGCTCCACTCGTTGTCGTACCAAGCAAGCACGCGAACCATCCGGCCATCGACGACATCGGTCTGGGGTAGCGCGACGATCGAGGATTCGGTCCGGTGGGTCAGATCCACAGACACCAATGGCTCTGTCGTGTAAGCGAGCACCCCACTCATAGGACCACTCGCAGCCTGACGAATGGCGTCGTTCACTTCGTCGATCGTGACCTCCCGGGATGCGGAAACAGCGAGATCGACGACCGATACGTTCGGCGTTGGCACGCGGATTGACGAGCCATGGAGCTTGCCTTTCAGTTCTGGCAGCACGCGTCCGATTGCGTTCGCGGCTCCGGTCGAGGTTGGGATCATCGACAGCGCGGCTGCCCGTGCGCGGTAGAGATCCTTATGCACCGTATCCAGCGTCGGTTGGTCACCGGTATAGGCGTGAACCGTGGTCATGTAGCCCCGCTCAATGCCACATAGATCGTTCAGGATCTTCGCGACGGGCGCGAGGACATTCGTGGTGCATGAGCCATTCGATACGACGACATCATCGGTTGTCAGCGTTTCGTGATTGACCTTGAAGACGATCGTCTTGTCTGCGCCCTCGCTGGGCGCGGAGACGAGCACGCGCTTTGCTCCCGCACGGATGTGCGATTCAGCCTTCTCCTTGGAGGTGAACAAACCCGTGCATTCGAGCGCCACGTCGACTCCAAGCTCGTTATGCGGAAGCTTTGATGGATCGCGCTCCGAAGACACTTTGATTTTACCGGACCCGATGTCGATCCAGTCTTCGCCGGTGGCTATCGATCCTTGAAAGGGGCCGTGAACTGAATCGTACTTCAGGAGGTGCGCCAACGTAGCAACCGGCCCGAGGTCGTTGATCGCAACCACCTCGATGTCGTCACGCCGTAGTTCGACGATCGACCGTAAGGCCAGTCGTCCGATCCGACCGAAACCGTTGATTGCGACCTTGACCGTCATGCCTGTGTCCCCTGGTTCGCCGAACTGGCTCCGGCATACGCACTTCGCTCAGTGCCGCCTGGCATACGGTGGTCGTCTCCAGCAGCGAAAGCTTGCCGATCAGACCATCCACATTATGTATGCGCCACGCATAGACCTATCCGTCTGTTGGCTGCAGGTCAACGAGGCAATGTCGGCATGGAGGATTAGGTTTGCGCCGCCCGGTTTCATAATCGACCTGGTGATGGCACGCATGCCGGCGAGATGAAGTGGCGTTAGATGTCTAACCGAGAAGCAGAGAAGAGGCTGGCTGCAGCTAGAGCGGTCGACGAGATCGAAGACGGCATGTTCGTTGGACTTGGGACCGGAAGCACAACAGCGTATGCCATTCAAAGCCTGAGCGACCGCATTCGGCAGGGCCTTCGCATCACCGCTGTCGCCACCTCCCGAGCGACCGAAATGTTCGCTCGTCGTCTCGCGGTGCCGCTCGTTCCTTTTGAGCAGTTCGGTTCGGTAGACCTCACGATCGACGGCGCCGACGAGATCGATTGCCACTTTCAGGCGATCAAAGGCGGTGGCGGCGCCTTGCTCCGAGAGAAGGTCGTGGCTGCCGCTTCTAGCCGGATGATCGTGATCGTAGACGCAAGCAAAGTCGTTCGACGGCTCGGCGAGTTTCCTCTGGCGGTCGAAGTCGTGCCCTTCGCGAGCGAGTTCGTTCGAACGCATCTTGCCAACCTTGGAGCCCGTGTGGGGCTTCGCTCGGTCGAGGGAGAACCATTCCTCACAGACCAGAGCAATCACATCTTGGATGCAGCCTTCGGCGAGGGCCTTAGGCCAATTGAGATCGCCCGAGCGATCGATGCCATCCCCGGCGTCATGGAGCACGGCTTGTTTCTCAGCGAGATTGACACTGTCGTGATCGGACGCGGCGAGACGGTCGAGGTGCGGCGCAGAGAGCATACCGCCGAACCGCGCCAATAGGTGCCGACGAGGGATGGCCCCTGGCGCAGGGGTGATGTGATTCGGCCGTTTTGGGAGCCAAAATCGCGACAGCCCACACCGATCCATAGCCGCCAGGTATCGCCATTTTATGCGACCGGACGACCCAGATCCCGGATTTCAATCTTCCGCGCAATCCGCAGCACGTCCTAAGCCGTTGTAAAGACGCTGCTTTCGGGTCACCTCGATCCCTTGGCATTGGAGGGGTATGGCTTGCTGTCTATGCTTCGCGCACATATAGATGGGGCAATGGATGGACCTCGAGATCGAAATATCTTTGGGGCGTTCGCACTCATGATCAGCGACGACATCGTTCGCGCTAGTTCATCGCGGGCGCCAGAAGCTGGACCCGCCGCCTCGGCGCTTGCGTTGATTGCCCATAAGCCAGGGCTATCGATCCGCATGCTGTCAGTTGGGGTGGGACTTTCTCATGCCGCGACCGTCCGCTTGGTGGACCGTTTGTCGACGGAGGGATTGGTCGAGCGGCGCGAGCATTCGACTGACGGGCGCACGCGGTCCCTCCATCTTACAGAGGCTGGCAAGGTCGCGAGCGATGCGGTCTTGGCCTCGCGCGACAAGGTGATCGCTGAGGGACTATCGATCCTCACCCCTACCGAGTTGGACGCTCTTTACAGCATTGCTGAACGCGTGCTGCGCGATCGCCTGGAAAACCTCGAGCATTCCTACCGCATCTGCCGCTTGTGCTGTTACGAGGGCTGCACGAATTGCCCAATCGATGCCGAGTTGCACGAGCGCGGCGTAGACCGCGAGAACGGCGGCGAGGCTTAGAGCTCTGGAAGTCGCAGGTTTCAGTGTTGAGCGATGAGATACGCCGCCAGAAACCCCACGACCGTGATCAGGCCTATGAACGGCGGCGCCTTCTCGAAAGCTTCAGGGATCATCGCTTCCGCCAGCATCGCTATGACCGCGCCGGCTGCGAACGAGAGAATGGCAGGGGCCTGAGTGGACGCCGAGCCGAGCAGAAGGTTTCCCGTGCCGGCGGCGATGCAAACAAGTAACGGAATACCGATCCAGACCGCGTAGATATAGCTTCGCGATCGGCCCGCGACTTTCATTCCGGAAGTGCTCGACAGACCCTGTGGCACATTAGCCAAAAAGAAGCCTGCCACCACTGCAAGGCTGATCCTGCCTCCGCCAGCCACGGACATCCCAATTACGAGGGCCTCTGGAATGCCGTCGAGAACGCTGCCGAACGCAATCGCAGCACCGCTACCGCGGCGCTCCTGTTCAGTGGCCTGCTCGGTGCATTCACCGCATCGCTTTCGATGCTTCGCGCCCCTGCCAGAGAGAAACCAGTTTGTGCCGCTGAAGATTGCGGCCCCTGCGAGCAGCGCAAAGATCGCCAAGGGTCCCATGCCAGCCGACACGCGATCACCGATGAGTTCGGTAGCGACCACGGCAATCAACACACCACCACCGAAGCCCATCACCGCTGAGATCATGCGGTGAGTGAGTCGCCCGTACAGCACGTCCGCAAGTACCGCCCCGACCAGAAGTCCGCTTCCTGACAAAAGCCCCCACAAGCCGGCGATTACGTATTCGGGTATCATCGCAAGAACCCAGCTGACCTAGCGACGCGGGGCGAGCGCCTTCGCGTCCGTATCGTTGACGATCGTCCCAGCGCGCTCATCGTTTCGCTCGGTCCAATCGCCAAGCCGGTCGCTCGAAGTGGCAGCTATAGCCGCCGGGTCGACGCTGGAGGTACTTCTGATGCTCTGGCTCGGCCTCCCAGAACGGCTCTTCCGGGTTGATCTCGGACACGACAGGTCCCGGCCAGCGCCCCGACGCTTCGATCTCGGCGATTGTCTCCAGAGCAACGTCCATCTGCTTCTCAGACGTGTAGAAAATCGCGGACCGATAGCTTGGCCCGACGTCGTTACCTTGTTGCTCGTATGTCGTCGGATCGTGGATTTGGAAGAAGAGTTCCAGGAGAGCACGATATGTCAGTATCGAAGGATCAAACGTGACCTCCACCGCTTCCGCATGACCATGGTGTCTCGTGTAAGTCGGGTCCGGCATTTCGCCGCCGATGTAGCCGACACGCGTCGTCACGACGCCCTTCGCGCGGCGAAGTAAATCTTCGAGGCCCCAGAAACACCCACCCGCAAGTATCGCTCGCTCGGTTCGCGTCGGCGTCTGGTCGGTAGTGGGCAGACTCTGCATCCGATCAACCTCCGCTCTGTGCACCACATCAGTTCGCCGGCGCCGCACCTGCAGGCTGCGCATCGCTCGAAAGTTCGGTCTGCACATCCGAGCCTCGGACGAGTGTCAGGTCGACCGGACACCGATCCGCGATTTCCAGAATGCGCGCCCGCTGTTCATCGCTGAGCGGCCCATCGAGAGAGACGGTGCGCGTGAAGCGGTCGGGAGGCATCATGTCCGCCACTTTCTCGTGTCGCACGGTCGTCGTCGCTCGCTCCAGCGGGAAGCCTTTGCGGTTCGCGTAAAGACGCATTGTCATCACCGTGCAGGCTGCCAGTCCGGCCGACACCAGTTCGTAAGGAGACAGGCCGCTGCCGAGACCTCCGACCGATTCTGGTTCATCGGCGAACAGCGTGTGCTCGCCACTACGGACCGTGAGTTGGAACTTCCCCGCCAACGTTTCCGACGCCACGACTCCATTCGCTAACTCGACTTGTGGAAGGTCCGCCGCGAGCGGCGGCAGGAAGCGGCTTGCCCACGCTGCGACCATAGCTGAGGCGTAATTCGCATCTTCGACATCGGTGAGAAGGTGATCGGCCGTGTCGAGCGAAACAAAGCTCTTGGGATGGCGCGACGCGACGAAGATGCGCGAGGCGTGCTCGATACCCACGACTTGATCCACCGGTGAATGCATCACAAGCACCGGACGTCGAAGGGCAGCGATAGACCTCTCGATGTCCACTTCGTCGACCGTTTCAAGGAAACTGCGGCGGATCAGGAAGGGCCTGCCAGCAATATCCACCGATGCCTCGCCCTCGCTCGCTATCGCGTCTAGGTCGGCAGGTTGAAAGACGCGCAATATATGCTGAAGATCAGCCGGGGCGCCGATCGTCACTACCGCTGCGATATCCGGCAAGTCGGCGGCGGCTACGATCGCAGCCGTGCCGCCCAGGCTGTGTCCGACAAGGAGGGAGGGGGCCTTACCGGCGACAGCCATGGCCTCCGCGGCGGCCTTAAGATCATCGACGTCGGAAGCGAAGCTTATCGCTTCATCCGCAGAACTCTCGATCCCTGTGCCGGCGAAGTCGAACCGCAAGACGCCGATGCCAGCCCGCGAGAGGGCGCGTGCGATGTACACGGCGGCGCGGCTGTCTTTCCCGCAAGTGAAGCAATGGGCGAAAATAGCCCAGCCGCGAGGCGTACCTTCGGGCGCCTCCAAATACCCGGTTAGATCAGAGCCTCCACCACCGGGAAACGTGAACGGTCTTCCTGTCATAAGCGTCGAGCCTCCCACGGCGACTTAGTGGGTGCACCGGAACCCTTGGGCCCTGGCGGAAGCGCCATCAGGCCCGGACTAGCCGTCCAAGACATTCTTTTTATATGCGTGGCGCATATAGACAAGCCCCTAAAGCGTGATTATATGCGTCGCGCATACTTCTGGTGGCGGTCGAAAAGACCGGTCTTGGAAGCGGCATCATTCACGGCGTGCAGGCCGAAGGGCTATGGAACTCAATCAGGTCAGCTATTTCATCAACTTGGCCGAGACGCTGAATTTTACAGCAGCGGCGCGGTTGAGCGGTGTGTCCCAGCCAAGCCTGACACGCGCGATCCGCCGCTTGGAGGAAGAGCTCGGCGGTCCGCTCATTTATCGCGATGGGAAGAACAGCCGTCTCACCGGCCTTGGCCAGGACGTGGAGGCTGAGTTTCGGCGCATGTTAGTCGCGATGAAAAGTGTTCGGCATCATTCTGAAAACTGGGCCATGGGGAGGCACCGGGTGCTGGACGTAGCCGTCGCCCCGACCGTCGGGCCGAAGCTTTTCACGGCCTTCTTCGAAAGCGCGTTGGCAGAAGTGCCATCGATCGAGATCAAGATGCATTCGCTCGGGGCGAGTGAAGACACATCGGAGGTGCTGTCGGGCAAGTATCACGCATGCATCCTGCCGCGCGAGACGCGGCCGGACCGCAAGCTTGATGTGCGACCTCTGTTCCGTGAGCGCTTCGTACTCGGCTGTTCCGCGAAACACCCGCTCGCGGCGAGCGATATCGTGCGAGGCGAGGACTTGTTGGAGTTCCCGTTCGTTGATCGTCTGAAGTGTGAGTTTCGCGAGCAGATCCTAGACCATTTCGCACGACGGGAGGTGCTGATGCGGCCGCGCTTCCGGTCCGATCGTGACGATTGGGTGCAACGGGTCGTCGCAGACGGCGAGGCCATATGCATCCTTCCGGAGCGGTCGGCTACAGCCCAAGGTCTGGTTACGCGTCCGATCGATGGGTTTGTCCTCGAGCGAGAGGTCGTGATCGCGACGGTCTCTGGCTCCACGGCGCCGGTTGAGATCAGGAAGATCGCGCAGATGGCGGCCAGATACGCGTGGAACTGAACGCCGCTGATCACAGCGGAGCTATCGAAACTATACGCACAGCGTATTGGATAAATATAATTGGCACTGCGATAGTCGAGGTGACCGTCAAGCAAGATAAGATGTCCGTAATGTGCCTTGGCCCTGAAACCAAGTATTGGAGACGATCATGAAGTTTGAAAAGTCTCAGGCAGCGATCGACCGCCTGACCCCCGAGCAACGCCGGATCACCCAGGAAGACGGCACGGAGCGAGCCTTCACCGGTGAATACAACGATAACAAAGAACCGGGCATCTACGTCGATGTCGTGTCCGGAGAGCCGCTTTTCGCATCGACGGACAAGTTCGAGTCGAAATCCGGCTGGCCCAGCTTCACCAAGCCCATCGTCCCCGCGCACGTGAACGAGGTGCGGGACAGTTCGCACGGCATGGTCCGGACGGAAGTTCGATCGGTCCATGGCGACAGCCATCTCGGCCACGTGTTCCCCGACGGTCCGGCCGACCGTGGCGGACTGCGCTATTGCATTAACTCGGCCGCCCTTCGCTTCATCCCGCGCGATGAGATGGAAGCCGAGGGCTACGGCGAATATCTCGATCAGGTGGAGGAGGCGTAACATGCATCAGCGCGCTGTTCTCGCAGGCGGATGTTTTTGGGGCATGCAGGATCTGATCCGCAAGCAGCCCGGCATCGTGTCGACCCGCGTCGGATACACCGGTGGCGACGTCCCGAACGCCACCTATCGCAATCACGGTACTCACGCTGAAGGGATCGAGATCATTTTCGACCCGGCAGCGACAAGTTACCGTAACATCCTGGAATACTTCTTCCAGATCCACGACCCGACGACGAAAGATCGGCAAGGCAACGATCGCGGCCTCTCCTATCGATCCGGCATCTACTATGTGGACGATGAGCAGAAGCGGGTCGCCGAGGAGACGATCGCCGACGTCGACGCCTCCGGACTGTGGGACGGCAAAGTCGTCACCGAAGTCGAGCCTGTCGGCGATTTCTGGGAAGCGGAGCCGGAGCACCAAGACTATCTCGAGAAGCGCCCGGGCGGTTACACGTGCCATTTTCCGCGCGCGAATTGGGTGCTCCCCAAGCGTCAAGACGCTGGTGCTACCCAGCCTACCACCGGAGCGGCAGCAGAATAGCTGCAGCGCCTATCGCGACATAGCGCTCTGCATCGCAAGCAATGGGACCGCATCGGCGAACGATGCGGTCCTCGTACGGCCCCTCAAGCGGTCATGCCGCTTGCCGGCCATCGATTTGGTAGGATTGCCCCAGCATGCCAGACCTTTCGTCATATCCGATCACCAAGCGCTGGCCTGCCTCCAATCCCGATCTCCTGCAGTTCTATGCAGCGCCCACGCCCAACGGCGTCAAGGTCTCCATCATGCTCGAGGAGACCGGCCTGCCATACGAGCCGCACTTTATCGACATCAGCACAAACGAGGCCAAAGACCCCGCTTTCGTGTCGCTGAACCCAAACGGGCGGATCCCTGCGATCATCGATCCGTCAGGGCCCGATGGTGAGCCGCTCGGCGTTTGGGAGTCCGGTGCGATCCTCGTTTACCTCGCCGAGAAGACGGGCCGATTGATCCCACCGGGACAAGCCAGGCGTTATGAGGTGCTGAGTTGGGTATTCTTCCAGATGTCGGCGATCGGCCCGATGTTCGGTCAGCTGGGCTTCTTTCTGCGTTGGGGCGGAAAGGACTACGAGGACAAGCGGCCTCAGCAACGGTTCGCCGACGAGTCCAAGCGCCTGCTGGGGATCTTGGATCGCCAGCTGGATGGGCGCGAGTGGATCGTCGACGACTATTCCATCGCCGACATCGCGACGCTCGGCTGGGTCAATGCCCTGGTCAGCACCTATGACGCCGGTGACCTGTTGCGCATCGCCGAACACCGGAACGTCCGGGGTTGGTTGGATCGCGGCCTCGCTCGACCAGCCGTGCAGCGGGGCCTGGTTATCCCTGCGAGGCCCGCATGAGCGTCATCGCCGCTTACTATTACGACGAGGGTCGCCGCATCCGCGAAGTCGCTATCGACGAGCGGGTTGAGCTCGACAAGAACCGATCTGGCTTCTGCTGGATTGGGCTCAGCGAGCCTTCGGAAAGCGAACTCAGGGCGCTTCAGTCGACCTACAATCTGCATCCATTGGCGATTGATAACGCGATGCATCCGATGTGCCCGCCGAAGCTCGAAGTCTATAACGGCGAGCTTTACGTCGTCGCTCAGACGGCCGAGCTGGTTGGGGACCGCATACGCTACGGCAAGACCGCGATCTTCACTGGTCACAACCATCTGATCACCGTGCGTCACGGCAACGCCGGAGCGCTTGGCAATCTTCGCGAGCAGCTTGAGGGTTCGCCTGCTCAGTTTGGTAAGGGTGTCGACTACGTCCTGCATGCCATCCTTCACCGCATCGTCGATCAGTATCTGCCGATCTTCGAAATGATCGAGGACGACGTGCTCGCGATGGAGAGGCGATCGCTCGACGACTTCCTGGGGCGGGCGGAGGTCGCGCGCATCTTCGGCTTGCGATGCGAATTGACGCGTTTCCAGCGAACCCTTGGCGCTATGGCGGAACTGGTGCGCAAGCTCGTTCGCGGACATTTCCCGTGCATCAGCGCTGAGGTGCGGCCGTACTTCAACGATGTCGCCGACCATGTCGATCGGGTCCAGTCCATGGTCGATGGCCTCCTCCAGGTGCTGTCCACGGTCTTCGAATTCAGCAGCCTTCTTGAGGCGCAGAGGACAGGCGTCATCACGCGCCAGCTCGCTGCCTGGGCGGCGATCCTCGCGGTCCCTACGGCCATCGCGGGCATATATGGAATGAACTTCAGGAACATGCCGGAGCTGGACACAGCTTACGGCTATTTCGTCGTGCTCGGCCTAATGCTGACGTTCTGTCTTTTCCTGTTCGTCCGCTTCAAGCGAGCCAAGTGGCTATGATGGTGCTCCGCATCTTCAGTGCTGGTCGGTCACGGAGCCAAAGCGCGCCTTCGGTCGGCGCGCAACCCCTACAATCCGAACTCGAGGTGCATTGATGACAACTCCAGTGAGAGACGTTCTGGACGCCGTACAGTCCTTCGTGGCTAAGGGCTATGACCGAGAGTACCGTGTGAAGGACGGCGCTCTTGTCGATCTCGAACTCGGATCGACCCTCGACGCGTGCAGCATTCGTGTCGATGCCGCATTACGCCTTGAGAGCGGCGATGGAGCCGAAGACGCCTCGAACATCTACGCCATCACAGATCCGGCGACCGAGCATAAAGGTCTGCTTATCGATGCCTTCGATGTGTTCGACGAGATATGTCACCGTGACCTGTCCGAACGGCTTCTTGAGCATCGTGAAACAGCTCCGGCCGGTGACGCCGACGTGCCGAGCAAGCATGGGCTGCGCAAAGTCTACAAAAGCGAGTTTGATCGCGACCCTGAGCGTTACGTTTTGCGGGAAGGCTTCCCTGACTTTCCGGCATGCCCGTTCGGGGGAGCCTTCAGCATCCTCGGCTTCGATACAGCAGAACAATCATACGTCTGGCTCGTGACGAGCATTATTCGGGATCCCCGGCTGATCAGGATTCCCTACCAGGGCGAAGACGTTATTACCGACGAATGATGTCGGCGGAGCGCGGGAAACCCAGACCCCAACGATGGATGGGATGCCCCTTAAGGTCAAAAATAACGAGGCAGAGATGGACTGGAACAAGGACCATATTCGCGAGACAATGCTGTCGCTTGAAACCGCGGCGCTGCAAAGCGCTCGCAAGAAGTATCTGGATTACGTCTCCACCGCGCGCCTCGATCGCAGCGAGCCGATCGAGAACGACGAGCAGGCGCAAGCCGAGGTGGCGAGCGACTTTGCTGAGGCGCTCGATGACACTCTCGATGACTATGTTGATAAGCTCGACAAACTCCGGACAATCGATTTTGGACCAAAGTCAGAAGTCTCGGAAGGCGCCGTCGTCAAGCTGTCCGGTAAGCACTTCGTCATTTCGGTCTCGACTGGCAGGTTCATTTGTCATGGGCAGGAACTGATGGGCATCTCGACGATGGCCCCGATCTACGAGGCGATCGAAGGCGCGCGAGCCGGGGAAACGGTGCAGTTCAATGGCCGCGATTTGACCGTGGAGGCTGTTGCGTAGGCGAGGACCCGCGGTCCTCGGATCGTGAGTGCGGGCCATCGACGTTCGCAGCCTTACTGGACGACATCCGGCCTCCCCATTGCCGCTTCTCTCAGATGATCGGCACTTACGAGCTAAGCCACCCCAGACCTGCGTAGGCGAGCATTCCCAATACCATCGCCACGATGACCTGGTTCGTGGCGATCGCTGCACCCAGCGCGACACCGGCCGCGATCCAGGTTGGAGGTGGCTGACCGATCAACGACGACGCGACCAAGCTGACCACGATCAGCCCAGGCAACTCGTCCAGAACCCAAGCCTGCCTGGAAACCCTAATTCGTTCACCGGCAATCAATCCGGCGACCCGGATCGCAAACGCAGCCACAACGAGCAAACTGACAACACCCCAGTGCGAAGCGCTCATCGGGCTGCCGCCTCGATCCTGCGCTTCAAGAAGGTCACCACCAAGCCGAAGAATGCGCCGACGATGATCCCGTAAGCTTTGGGCATGCCGAGCGAGATGACGGCCATGGTCGCTGCCGCGGCCATGGTCCATGGCAGAACTTGGGAACGTCCCCGCCACAGACCTCGCGCCATCGCAATGAAGGCCGCCGTGAACGCGAAGCTCAGGCCAAAGCGTCCGAGATCGGGCAGCGCGGCGCCAAGCAAGGCCCCGAGCGTCGTGGAGGCTGTCCACATGGAGATGTTCACCAGCCCTGAGCCTATGAGGAATGGTGCTCCGACATCGGGGGACTTCGCCCGCTCGGACATCGTCAAAGCCCAGTTCTCGTCGCCAGTAATGTGGATGGCGAAGAGCTTCTTCCTCAGCGACAAGCCGGCCAACACCTCGGATAAAGAGGCGATGATGCCGACATAGCGCAGGTTGAGTGACGCACCGGCCAGAACCGCGCCCAACACGACACCTGTGGAAGCGAACTGCTCAACCGCGATGATTTGCGAAGAGCCCGCATGGGTAGAGGCGCTCATGATCGCGACGCCCCACCACGGGAAACCTACCTGTACGGCCAGGAAACCAAAGGCCAAGCCGTACACGCTGGCCCCCAAGGCCAACGGGAGGATGGCGATCGCCCCCCGTTTAGCCTCGTATGCGTTTCTCGCGGCTAGAGCGTTCACGCTCTCATCCATGACACGTTCCGCCTTGTTCTCAGCCAGGCTCCTCTAACAGCCGACTGGCAATCCTTCGGTCGTCGGCATAGGCGTCTCAGCGGCGCTGATCCGCCGGGGTTCGTATCATCGCGTCGAGCGACCCGGTGATCATCGCCGTGCTCGGGCAGCGTGTTGCTCTCGTCTTGACCGAGCGGTCTGAGTGCCTGCGGACACCGGCCAAGACCGCCAGGGCAGTCAGCAGTGCCGCTGCGTAGAGGAACAGGCCGCCAGGGCCGAGGAGGTCCATCACCAGGCCTCCGATGAGCGGCCCGGCGGCGGTTCCGATCCCGTTGAGTAGGAGAAGTCCGCGAGCGGTCCCCAGCAGCCGACCCGCAGGAAGGTCGTCATTCGCAACGGCAAGGCATAGCGAATAGATGGGAATACCGAAGCCGCCGAACAGCGCGCCCGCCGCAAGTAGCACAGGCAGAGGCGCCTCCGCAGCCAGCGCTACGCCGATCGCAGCCGCCGCGGAAGCCAGGGCGGCGCCGGCAATGACGAGTGTCCGCGACACGCGGTCCGATAGCCATCCCAATGGCCACTGCAGCACGAGCGTTCCACCAAGGACCGCAGCCATGAACGCAGAAATGCCGCCCACATCGAGGCCAATCCTCTGCGCAAAATTGGGGCCTAGTCCCCAGAAGCCGCCGATGGCCAGGCCGGCTAGGAAAACGCCGACCGACGGAAGGGGCGAAATTGCAACGAGATCGCGAAAGGCGACGGGCTCCTGTTGAACCTCGGCCGGGGGATGACTGGGCAGTAGCGTGACGGGGACGACGGCCGCAGATATCAGCAGCGAGACGAACAGGAATAGCGTCACGTCTGCAGGCGGCGCGATGTTGAGCAGCGCTTGACCAAGGGCCCATGAACCCATCGAAACAACGCCGAAGATCGACAAAAGCTGACCGCGCGTGGATTGAATCGCGTGCGCGTTGAGCCAACTCTCAGTCGCTAGGATCATGCCTGCATAGGCGAAGCCGGTCACAAGGCGAAGCGGCATCCATACGTTCGCCTCCACGAATGCGACATGAAGAAGAGCCGTCATTGAGGCGATCGCGGCGAAGCCAGCGAAAGTCCTCACATGGCCCACGGACACGATCATCTTGGGCAGCGTGAGAGCGCCAATGGTGAAGCCCGCAAAGTATAGGGACATCATCGCGCTGATCGTTTGAGCTGAAAAGCCTTCCTCCCCAGCCCTCACGATCAGGAGCGTACCCAGTAGACCATTGCCCAAGAGCAACGTGGCGACGCTCAACAATAGCGCTGCGACCGGCGCCAAAACGAGCCCCCGCGCGCAGGCCGCCTTCACGCTGTTCATCGCCTGACTCATTTCCGAGCCTGGCGCGGAGGCTGATACGCCGCAGAACTGATGAACTGATCAAAGGCTTCGCACCAGATGACAACGGCGCTGTAGTCGCGAACGTCGATGTCGGCGGGCACCTCCATAATGAAGCCGTTGAACGTCCTCACATCGCCGACCCGGGCCGACGCGTCCTTGATCGCGAGGAACGCTTCCTCGGTCTCGACGAAGTGCGGGGCGAGATAAAGCTTGTAGTCCGGCCCGGGAGAGAGACGGCCGATGTGTGCGATCCGGTGAGGCAGGATCTGCACTTCGCCTTCACCCCAGTGCAGCAGGTCGCTGCCGGCTAGATCACGAGAAAGCTTTCCCGAATAGAGCGCCTCAGGCGTCGAACTCCTCAACGCAGCTTCAGTGGGCGACGCCGGCGCGGTGAGGATAGGCAGCGTGTAGATGCCGGCAGCAAAGCCTGTGATGCCAACGACGAAGTGGGTGCAGGCTAGAATGAGCCACCGTGGCATGTTTCACGAGCTCTCCAAATTTGCCACCAAACGATCCGCGTCCAGGTGGAAATCCGAAAAGACGATGCGACCGTCGGCATTGATGACCGTGAACCACGGCGTTCCCCGTGTCCGGTAATCCTCCATGAACGTTGGAAACGCAGCACCAGGCGGCGGTTCGTCGTGCCCGAAGGCGACGGGGAGACGGTACTCCACCTGATTGATGCGCAACTTGTCGAATGTATTTTCGTGCGCTCCTTCGAAGACCGTCTGGATCACTGCGAATCCGACGCCTCTGGACTCCAGCGCACCATGCAATTTCTGCAGTGTGGGAAACCCATGCAGATGGCAGCCCCTGCACCAGTGCTGAAACGCGAAAAGGATCTTCGGCCCTACGCCAAGATCCGATAGCTTGATCGGCGTCTGAAGGTCGCTTCCATCCACGGCGATCCACCGATGAATGCGAAGCTCTGGCGCTTGACGATCGGCCGCGCTCATCCCTCTCTCCGAACACGAAGCATGTGCCCGACGTGCAGCGAAAACTCGCGAGCGCAGGGGAACTGCTATACTTCACCGCCCCACGGCCCGAGCGTCAAATAGTCGATAAGACCAAAATCTTGTCTCGACTATACCCGACGAGGCCACGAGTTTACGTGGATGACTATGAATTCCAACGCCGGTCTTTTCCAATAGCGGCGTGACATAGTTTCTATGTCCTAGGCGGGAGCAAATTTAGCGTCCGTTCGACCCTTGCGGCGCCAGAAGCTGCACGTTGGAGGCCACAGGCAGCGCGCGCTTATGCGCGGTGGCTCGGTACGCTCTTTGGATCGTCTCGACCGCCGCCTGGGCCACACCCCTTCCTTCGAGGTAATCGTCTATCTCATCATAGGTCACGCCGTAGGCGTCTTCGTCGGGGTGTAACGGCATCGCGTCATCCAAATCTGCCGTGGGAACCTTACTGATCAGTTCCGCCGGGGCGCCCAGATGAGACGCGATCGCGCGAACGCGCCGCTTATTGAGACCGGCGAGAGGGAGAACATCGGCCGCGCCATCGCCGAACTTTGTGAAGAAACCCATCACCGCTTCGGCTGCATGGTCCGTGCCAATCACAAGGCCGCCCAGGGTCCCCGCGAGAGCAAACTGGGCGACCATCCGTTGGCGTGCCTTGATGTTCCCGAGCACCGTACTGCGCAGGCCGGGGTCGGCGGACTCGTAATTGGAGCCTGTCATCTCGCTCCACAGCGCGTCGGTCGCGGGCTTTATATTGATCACCGCAACGCGGTCGGGCCTGATGGCTGACAAGGCAAGCTGAGCATCGCGCTCGTCCATCTGTTCGCCATAGGGCAGCCGCACCGCTACAAACTCGCATTCGTACCCGATCTGACGCAGATCCTTCACGGCCGATTGCGCGATTAGGCCCGCCGTCAGGGAATCGACGCCGCCGCTGATTCCAAGCACATACGCTCGCTGCCCCGACGACCTCAGATAGTCGCGGAGGAAGGCGGCGCGTTCTACCGCCTCGCGTCGGGCATCGAACGACGCCGAAACGCCGAGCGCTGCGATAATCTCGTCTTGGATGGGAATGACGACCTCCTGGGCACGCCGCAGTCGCATGCTGGCGACCTCACCTCGCGAAGCTTCTCTGTCCCACGAGCCATAACGCTCACGCAATACCGATTCAAAGCTATCGAAACTATAGCGACAGGGCATTGGGAAAGCAGTCTGATATAAAGCTATAGTCGAGGCGGGATTATCGCGAGTCATAGTGATGAATTGCGTGTCTCTACTGATTTAACACCCGGTTGTCTGAACATCAGCTTTGCGATCCGCTCGATATCTTTCCTTTGCGAGGGTCATCTACGCATTAGCCTGAGATGAAGTCGGTCGGTCTGTCGTGACGAGCAAGGGGGTTCGGCATGGTCACCAGAGGTTTCACCGGCCGCGGTTCAGGCGGCGACCACGAGGGCCGTATTCCGCCAGGTCAACATCTCGTGGAGAACTTTCCCGTTCTTACCGCTGGGCCAACGCCTCGTATCGAGACGTCCGACTGGAAGTTCACGGTCAAGATCGGTCCGAGACCCGTGAAGGTCTGGAGTTGGAGTGAATTCAACGCCCTTCCAAAGACCAAAGTGACCAAAGACATTCACTGCGTCACGTCCTGGTCCAAGCTCGACACGAAGTGGGAAGGCGTGCTGATCGAGGACATCCTCGCTGACGCTGAAGTTAAACAGCCAACAGACTTCGTTCTCGCGCACTGCTACGATGGCTATTCGACGAATGTTCCGCTCGCGGACATGTTGTCCGGCAAAGCTATGGTCGCGCTGAGCTACGCGGGCCAGCCGCTTCCCCGCGACCATGGCGGACCGGCGCGCCTTCTTGTTCCGCATCTCTACTTCTGGAAGTCCGCCAAGTGGGTGAATGCGCTGCAGTTCACCACTCGCGACGAGGCCGGGTTCTGGGAGTTGCGCGGTTATCACATCTACGGTGATCCGTGGCGCGAGCAACGGTACACCCATGACTGAGTTCGATGCGCAACCCGCGTCGTGGCAGTCAGGCGTGATCGACGAAATCGTCCAACAGACACCGAGTATCAAGAGCTTTTTCCTGCGGTTGCAGGAACCATTCGTCCATACAGCAGGCCAGCACGTCGACGTCCGGCTGACCGCCCCAGACGGCTATCAGGCGATGCGCAGTTATTCGATCGCATCGTCGGCGGGCTCTTCACCGATCCTGGAACTCGCCATCGAGCGCCTGCCGAATGGCGAAGTTTCGCCATTCTTCCACGACGTCGCCGCAGCCGGCGACGAGATCGAACTCAGGGGACCGCTTGGAGGCCACTTTCTTTGGCCCGAGCCTACCGACAAGCCGGTGCTGCTGATCGGCGCAGGTTCAGGCGTGGTGCCGCTGATGGCGATGATCCGGCAGCGTCGGGCATCGGCACAGGCCGTTCCAGTCGCTCTGCTCTTGTCGGCGCGAACCGCTGAGGACGTGCTCTTCTCCAGCGAACTCCACTCAATCGAGATGAGCGATCCCACGTTCATCTTGACGCTCGCGATTACGCGAGAAGCGCCAACGCGCGCCTCGGACTATGGCCGACGGATCGACGATGGGATGGTCCAGGCGACAATCGCACGTCTCGGTCGCGACCCGGGCCACGTGTTCGTTTGCGGGTCGAACGGTTTCGTCAACATCGCGACGGACAGCGCATTGTCGGCAGGGCTGGGCGTCTCGATCATCAAGACCGAGCGCTACGGTGGGTAGGGGCGGCCAGATGATCGCATCCCATCACGCGGGAGCGCCCAGCTCAAGCTCTGTCCGGGAAAGGCTTCGCGCATGACCATCATGGCCCGTCAATTTCACCTTAAAAGTCGTCCCGAAGGGCTACCGCAGGCCAACAACTTCGAACTCGTCGAGCAGGATCTCCCCGCGCCAGAGCGAGGACAACTGCTCGTCGCCAACCGGTGGCTCTCCGTTGACCCTTACATGCGCGGCCGCATGACCGGTCGAGAAAGCTATATGCCGCCCTTCCAAGTTGGCGAGCCTCTGGATGGCGCCGCGATCGGCGTCATAGTCGAAAGCAAGGATGAACGGTTCAGCCCTGGCGAGGTCGTGAGCCACTTTGCCGGCTGGCGCGACCGCGCGATCATCGACGCCGCATCCGCTACTAAGATCGATACGACGATTCCAGAGCAGGCGTATCTGGGCCCGCTCGGTTTCCCAGGCTTCGCCGCCTACATCGGCATGCTCCAGATCGGAAAGCCGCGAGCTGGCGAAACTGTGTTCGTGTCAGCAGCAGCGGGTTCGGTCGGATCGCTCGCTGTCCAAATCGCAAAGATCAAGGAATGCCGAGTCGTTGCGTCCGCGGGCGGCGAGGACAAATTGCGTTGGCTGCGCGAGGAAGCAGGCGCTGATGCCACGATAAACTACAAGAATACGGACGACATGGTCGCAGCACTTCGCGAAGCTGCGCCTAAGGGTGTCGACATCTATTTCGACAACGTCGGTGGCACGCACCTGGAAGCGGCGCTTGAGGCGGCCAATGACTTCGCACGCTTCGCTCTGTGCGGAATGATCGAGCAATACAATAGCGAGCCGGTCGGTCCCCGCAATATCTATGCGGTTATTGAGAAGAGCCTCCTGCTGCAAGGCTTCGTCACCATCCACAACATGTCGGTTTGGGAGGATTTCCAGCGCGACGTCACCCGGTGGATCGCCGATGGGAAGGTCAAATGGCAGGAGACGGTTGTTCACGGCCTCGAGAGAACCCCTTCGGCGTTCCTCGATCTCTTCGCCGGAAAAAACATCGGAAAGATGGTCATCGACCTCAGGGATGGGGAGACGCCCTGACGGGCGGCGCCTGCCGTCAGCGGACCGCACCACGCCACCTCGTCTAATTAAAATCTTTTGCTTTGGGAGATCACCGTGAGCCGCTTCGCTGAACCAGTTTTCATAGCCGCAGGCTTGCGGACACCATTCGGCCGTGGCGGAGGAGCGCTGGCAAATTATGACGCGGCCTCATTGTCAGTGCCAGTCGTCCAAGAAATGGCGAAGCTTGCGGAGCCCGATCTGTCGATCTGGGGAACCGTCATCCCGAACCTGGGCTGGAGCAATATCGCTCGCGAAATCTGGCTGGACGCGAAGCTCAACCCCAACGTTCCAGCATTCTCCGTAGTCCTAGCGTGCTCGACCAGCATGACCGCGAGCTTCGCCGCAGCCGGGATGCTCGGCGGCGGGCTCAACCTGATACTGGTCGGCGGGTCTGAGGTCATGAGCCGACCATCGCTCGCTCTCACCGCTGAGGCATCTAAACGACTCACCGATCTCTTCGCGCAGGATCCGGCCGCAGCACTTGCCGCCCTGGGGGCGTTGACCCCTCAAGACTATGTGCTCCCCACGAAGGGCTGGGCCAACCGCCTTACGGGCAGGACGATGGGCGATCACATGGAGGAGACCGCCAAGGCGTGGCGCATCTCGCGTGAGGCTCAGGATGACTGGGCTCTAAAAAGCCACCAGCGCGCCGTCGCCGGCTGGAACGGCGGCTTCTTCGATGACCTCGTGATCTCGTTGCCGGAGCTTTCCCGCGATGCGAACCCGCGCGCGGACACATCCGCCGAACGTCTATCCGGTTTGAAGCCCGCCTTCGATCGTGAGAGCGGAATGGGTAGCCTGACAGCCGGCAACAGCTCCCCCATCACGGATGGGGCGGCCGGCTGTTGGGTGTCCAACGAGGAGGGTCTGAAGAGGCTGCCCGATGGCACGCCCTATGCGCGGATAATCGACTACGAAGTCTCGGCGGTCGACCTGCGCACGGAGGGGCTGCTGATGGCGCCGTCATATGCCATTCCACGACTTCTCGCGCGCCATCACCTTGGCTTCGCCGACATCGCACTTTGGGAAATCCACGAGGCCTTCGCGGCACAGGTGCTGGCCAACGTCGCGGCCATCACCGATCCGAACTGGGTCCGAGAGAAGGCCCGTGTTTCGGCTGAGATGGGCAACTTCGATTGGGATCGCGTCAATCCGAACGGCGGCTCGGTAGCCATCGGACATCCCTTCGGCGCGACCGGCGCGCGTGATCTCAGCCAAGCTGTGAAAGAGCTGTGGGCCATGCCGGTCGGATCTCGAGGGATCGTCAGCATCTGCGCCGATGGTGGTCAAGGCACTGTCGCCCTCCTCGAACGCATCTGATCGGAGGACGAAAAAAATGAAGGCGATCCGCTTCCATGAGTTCGGCGCTCCCGATGTTCTTCGCTATGAGGACGCGCCGACACCTGTGATAAAGCCGGGAGAGGTGCTCGTCCGTGTACAAGCGGCAGGCCTCAACCCGCCCGACTGGTATCTCCGCGAGGGATACAAGGCTCTGCCGCCCGAGTGGCGGCCGTCGGTGACATTCCCCGCCATACCGGGCTCGGATGTGTCCGGGATCGTCGAGAAGGTCGCCGACGATGTGACCGCGTTCTCGCCGGGCGATGAAGTTTTCGGAATGATCCGCTTTCCCAGCTTCGGCGAGAGCCTGGGATACGCCGAGTATGTTTCCGCGCCTGCTTCCGACCTTGCGGCCAAGCCCCGACACCTGGACCACATTCATGCAGCCGCCGTTCCCATGTCGGGGCTGACCGCTTGGCAGTTCCTGATCGAGCTAGGCCATAACGAGCAGAACCCGCTGCAGTCCGAGCGCCACAGCCCGGTCCCGTTGGCTGGGAAGAGCGTTATGATCAACGGCGCTGCAGGGGGTGTCGGTCATCTGGCATTGCAGTTGGCAAAGCACGAAGGCGCGCGTGTCATCGCTGTCGCTTCAACCCGGCACGAAGCGTTCCTCCGCGAACTGGGTGCCGACGAGTTCATCGACTACACGAAGACCAAACCCGAAGACGATGTGCGAGACATCGATCTTGTCGTCGATGCCGTCGGAGGTCCGACCTCCGGCCGCTTCCTTCGGACCATACGTCGGGGCGGAGCGCTGTTCCCGATTTTTCCCCTTGGTTTTGCCGGACATGATGAAGCTGCCGACCGGGGAGTGACCGTTTCGGCGACGCAGGTGCGTTCCAGTGGCGACCAGTTGGCCAAGCTAGCTCGCTTGCTCGACAGCGGTGCGGTTCGCGTCGCCGTCGACAGCACATACCCTCTTTCCGAAGCAGCCGCCGCTCACGAACGCGCAGAGGCAGGCCATATCCAGGGCAAGATCGTCCTCGCCGTCGGTGACCCCATCGCCGATCAGAGCGGCCAAGCGGGCGTGCCGTCATCGCAGTGGCCGCCCCGCATGAGGGGGCACTGACATGACGCGGGAAACGCCGATGATCGGCCACGCTCGACCTTCGCGGCATCATCCAGGAGAACTGCGGTGAGCCTGAGCGCTGACAGAACCGATTTCGGGGCGGCACAACGGGCGCGGGCGCTTGCAGACCTCATGGTGCTCGACACACCGGATGAGCAAGCCTTCGACGATCTCGTTTTTGTCGCCGCAAAGGCCTGTGACGTTCCCATCGCGCTCATCACCCTGCTGGATACTGACCGGCAATGGTTCAAAGCCAAGTACGGGCTTGAGGTATGCGAGACGGAGATCGAACACTCGGTCTGTCGGATCGAGATCGATCAGGGCGATCTTCTCGAGATCGTCGATCTCACAAATGATGCGCGGACCAAGCGCAATCCGCTCGTCACAGGTGCCAGGCACTTTCGCGCCTACGCTGGCGCACCGCTCGTCCTGCGATCCGGAGCGATCGTGGGTCGCCTGTGCGTCATCGATACCGTTCCGCGGCCTAAAGGGCTCAGCGAGATGGAAAAGGCGATGCTGCAGGCGCTTGCCCGTCTCGCCAGCGAAAATCTCGAGCTGCGCCGGATCGCAACCGCGAGCGAGCGCCTCACAGCCCTGCAGACTGCCTTGGTCGAGATCGGCGAGACCATTCGGAGCAGCCACGATACCGCAGAGATGGCTTCGGCGACCGCCGCCATCGTCGGCCGAGCGCTCTCCGCGGACCGAGCCGGGTTCGGATCCGTCAACGAGGACGTCGATACGATCGACGTCGAAACCGATTGGACGGCGCCCGGGGCCGTGAGCATTGCCGGGCGCCACCGTCTCGACGAGTACGGGAACTTGCGCGAGCCGCTCGTCGTTGGCGACCCTCTCGTTGTTTGGGACGCCCTGACCGACGATCGCACTCTGCACAATCTAGAGAGCGCAATGCGGGTCGGCGTTCGGTCGCTGGTCGACATGCCGGTTCGAGATCGTGGCAAAACCATCGCCGTTTTCTTCGTTCATTCGGCGCATCCCCGACCTTGGCCCGCAGAGGAAATCTCGTTCCTGCGAAGTGCGGCAGACCGGCTCGAGGCAGGCGTCGCGAGGCATCGTACCGAGCAGCAGCAACTCATAGTGAACGGCGAAATTGCTCACCGCCTGAAGAACATGCTCACCATGGTGCAGGCCATCGCGAGCCAAACGCTGCGAAGCGTCACCGATCGCGAAGCGGTCTACGCCTTCGAGCGTCGGCTGATGGCTTTGAGCGCGGCGCACGACGCCTTGCTTCAAAGGAGTTGGACACAAGCTGATCTACAAGCTGTCGCGGCGACAGTGATCGACGCGATCGGGTTCTCAGATCGGGTCGACATGAGTGGGCCGGCGGTGGCGCTGGGGCCACGAGCGGCGCTCTCGTTTTCCCTCATCGTCCACGAGTTGCTGACGAACGCCTGCAAATACGGCGCGCTGACCAGTGACGACGGCCACGTCTCGCTGTCGTGGGATGTCGAAGTCGGCCAGGACGACGACCTTCTCCGCGTAAAATGGCGAGAACGGGGTGGGCCACCGGTTGTGCCGCCAACTCGCCGAGGCTTTGGATCGAAGCTGATCAACATCGGCCTGGTCGGCACCGGAGGCGTCGATGTTCGCTTCGAGCCCGCCGGGTTAACGGCCGATCTGCACGCCTCCATGCGTCACCTGGTTCAAGGTTGATGGGAGTATGGGTGGAATGGTGAAACCCGTGGTGCTCGTCGTCGAAGACGAACCACTTCTCCGTCTGTTTGCGACGGACATGATCGAGGAGGCGGGCTTCGAAGTCTTGCAGGCGCCGAATGCATCCGCCGCGCTCATGACCTTGGAGGAACGACTGGATGTGCGCGTCGTGTTCACGGACGTGAACATGCCCGGCGGGATCGATGGCATCATGCTCGCCATTTGCATCCGCCGGCGGTGGCCGACCATTCAGATCATCATCACGTCCGGGAGGCCTTGGCCGGTCGAGGCCGTCGTTCCAGCGGACGTTGTGTTCTTCGCCAAGCCATACCGGCAAGACCGGGTTTTGGACACGGTCCGAAAGATGGCGGCGTGATGCCCAGCGCCTCAACCAACTCGGACGCCAAAGCGGCGAGGTCCACGAGTGCACCTTCGAAATCGAGCTTCTCTACCCCGGGGCGCAAGCCTTTGCCTTCACCTTCGGATGGCCCCCGCGAATCCGGCCGGCCCGTCATCCCTCAACGATTGGAGACACGACATGAAGCCTGAAGTCCTCATCTACACCACGAGTTGGTGCCCGTTCTGCCGCCGCGCGAAGGCGCTCCTCCAAGAGAAGGGCGTGGCATTCACCGAGCTTGATATCGAAGCCGATCCTGCACACCGGAAGGCGATGATCGAGTCGTCGGGGCGAAGCACCGTGCCGCAGATCTTCATCAACGAGACGCATGTCGGCGGCTCCGACGATCTCGTTGCGCTCGATGCAACTGGCTCGCTCGACAAGCTGCTTGCCGGACAACCCCGGCAAACTGATTTGTCCCGCCCGATAGGGCCACTGGGCGATGCAAGTGGCTGAACGACAAGAGAGGATTCCGGTTTGGTCTCAGCAGTTTGGAACGATGTCATCCTCGCGGTCAGCGACGAGACTGTGGTGGTGGACGGAAACCATTATTTCCCGCCTCAATCGGTTGACCGGCAGTATCTGGAACCGAGCGAGTACACGTCTGTCTGTCCCGTGAAGGGGACGGCGCAATACTTCCATCTCCAGGTCGGCGACCGGCGCAATGCAAACGCCGCCTGGACGTACGCCGACCCTTCTCCGGCGGCGCACTCCATCAAGGATCACATCGCCTTCTGGAAAGGCGTCAACGTCGCTTAGCCGTCAGCCGGCCATTAGACTTCAAAAAGGAACCGCCGATGTCGAAAGTTTTGGACGGCAAAGTCGCTATCATCACGGGTGGCTCTCGGGGCCTTGGCGCCGTGCTGGCGGCGACGCTCGCCGATCAGGGAGCCGATATTGCTATCACCTACGCTGCTTCGGCCGATAAAGCCGAGTCCGTCGCCGAGGTGGTGAGGGCCAAAGGCGTTCGCGCTCTCGCGATCCGATGCGATCAAGCGGATACGTCCGCCGCCAAGCCCATGGTCGAGCAGGTCGTAGCTGAACTCGGCAAGCTCGACATCTTGATCAACAACGCCGCAATCGCCGTCCAAGGAAAATTGGTCGACGATCCGACGCTCGATTCCGCTGCGTTCGACAGGCAGTGGATGGTCAATGTGCTTGGGACCGTGGCGATCACGCGCGCGGCGGCCCAGAAAATCTCTGACGGTGGCCGCATTGTCTTCATCGGTTCCGGCCTGGGTACCCGAGCGATCGTGCCGGGAATTGCCGACTACGCAGGAACCAAGGCAGCGATCACAGGATATGCCCGAGGGGTGCAGCGCGATCTTGGCCCACGCAACATTACCGTCAATGTGGTCCAACCTGGCATCATGCCGACGGACATGACCGGAGAAGTTGCTGAGAATTTTCCGCAGGCCGTCATCGATATGCATCCCATCCGTCGGATCGCCACGATTGAAGAAGTGGCGGGCGCCGTCAGTTACCTCGTTAGTCCCGCTGCAAGCTACACAGCTGGCGCGGTGATAGATGTGTCAGGGGGCGTCCTGGTCTGAAACGATGCGCGACGGGCGTGTCACGCGGATAGCTGAAGGACGATCGCTTCCGCGCCTCAGCGCTCCGTTGAAATCCGGGCAGCAGATCGGCTGATCCTGCAGGGCCCATTATTCTCGAAGCCATAGTGGATAAAGCTTCCGCATTTCAGGAGTTCATAGAGTGCCGAATACAGAGCTAACCCAAGAGCGCATCGCCATCGCCACCGACTATTTCCGGAAAATCGACAGTGGAGATCCCACCATTCTCGATATTCTGACTGACGATGTCGTGACGTACTTCCCGAAGTTCGGAGTTGGATATGGCAAAGCCGAATTCATGGAAGTCGCCAAGGGTCTGTTGGGGTCGCTTCAGCGGATCGAGCACGATTTCGATCGCATGACCTTCCACGTAGCCGGCGACCACGTGATCGTCGAAGGCTTTGAAGGTGGCGTTATGGCTGACGGCACGGCGTGGCCGGTTGAAGGCCGGTCCGAAGGCCGTTTCGCCAACGTATTCGAGTTCGACGGCACGCTTATCAAGCGTGTTTTCATCTACGTGGACCCCGACTTCGCTAGCGCTAATGACGCGGGGTTTCTTTGGGGCCGCAACGTCAGACTGACGCGATGACCCCAATCGCATGGCGCGGCGCTCACGTTCGCAGGGCGAAGGCCGATTGGCGGTGATGCAGAATGGACCATCCAGAATTCGATACGGCTTTCGAGCGCCTGCCTGAGGGGTATAGCGAAGGCGCTTACGAAGACAGGCGTTTCGGCGTGACGGTTCGTCGGTCGGAGGATGGACGGAGGAACAGCCTTTTTGCTCGAGAACTAGCCGGGAACGACATAGTCAGCTTCAATCTGTATCGCGTTGCTTCGGGCAGTGCGTCGCTGAAGCCGTGCGAGATGTCCTCGGAGAAGGTTATCGCTTTCGTATTGTGTCAAACGGCGTTGAAAATTGACCCCCTATCGGCGTCCAAAATTGACCCCTCTGGTCTCTGTTCCCGGACCGGCGGCGAGGCGCGTAGCGGTCAGCTAGCGCAGCGCGTCGCCGCCGGGTGAGCTGCGTGAGATTCAGCTGCCCGGAGGGGGTCTGGGGGAGGTTGAATAGATTGTGGATCAAGCCCTGGTCTTGAGGCGCCAGCTGTCGTTGCCGGTCTCGACGATGTCGCAGTGATGGGTCAGGCGGTCGAGCAGCGCCGTGGTCATCTTGGCGTCGCCGAAGACGGTGGGCCATTCGCCAAAGGTCAGGTTGGTGGTGATGATCACTGAGGTGCGCTCGTAGAGCTTGCTGATCAGGTGGAAGAGGCGCTGGCCGCCGGACTGGGCGAATGGCAGGTAGCCGAGCTCGTCGAGCACCACGACGTCCAGACGCGAGAGCTGGGCGGCCAAGGCGCCGGTCTTGCCGCGCCGGGCCTCGTCCTCAAGACGGTTCACCAGATCGACGGTGTTGAAGTAGCGCCCGCGCGCGCCGGCTCGCACGACGTTGGCGGTGATGGCGATGGCCAGGTGGGTCTTGCCGGTGCCCGTGCCGCCGATCAGGACGATGTTGCGGTGATCGGCCAGGAAGGAGCCGCCATGCAGGGCGCGCACGAGGCTCTCGTTGATAGGCGAGCCCTCGAAGGTGAAGTGCGCCAGGTCCTTGAGCACCGGCAACTTGGCGGCGGTGATCCGGTAGCGGATCGAGGCGGCCTGACGATGGGCGGCCTCGGCCTTCACGAGGTCAGCCAGAATCTCCATGGCGGTGCGCTTGCGCTGCAGGCCCGTGGTGACGGCGTCATCGAAGGCGCCGGCCATGCCCTTGAGGCCCAACTCGCTCAGGGCCTGGATCATCTCATGCCGCTGCACAGGAGCCTCGCAGCAGGTCGTAGCGCGCGCAGTCGGCGATCGGCGGGTGGCTCAAAGCCAGGGCTTGGCAAGTCGTGATCGCATCGGGCCTGGGCGGCTCGCGTCGGCGGGCCAGGATGTTGAGGATTACCTCGTCGCTGGCGACGCCGGCGTCGAGCGCTTCCTGGACAGCGTGGTCGACGGCGTCGAGGCCATCGTCCAGCACCGCCGCCAGGACCCGCACGAAGCGCCGGTCGGCCTCGTCGCCAGAGCCCAGCCGCTTGCGCAGCCTGTTGAAGGCGGGCGGCAGCGCCCATTCCTGGAATGGCGCGCCGTTGCGCAGCGCCCCGGGCTTGCGAGCCAGGACGGGCAGGTAGTGCCAGGGATCGTAGACAGTATGGTCACGGCCAAAGCCGCGCGGGTGATCGGCCACCACCTCGCCGTCGCACAGCACCATGATCCGGTCGGCGTAGGCGCGGATCTGGACGGCTCGTCGCGCGGCCTTGGCCTGCACCGAGTAGCGGTTGCGATCGAAGGTGATCAGGCAGGTGGCCTGGGCGACGGCCTCGATCTGGTGGAAGCCGTCGAAGGGGCCGGCGAAGGGAGCCAGGAACGGCCGCTCAGCCTCGTAGACATCCCAGACGACGCGATCGCGGTGCTCGGGATGGCGATCGTTGCGGGCCCGGCGCACGCACTCGGCCTCCAGCCAGCCGTTCAGCTCCTCCAGGCTCCGGAAGCGTAGGCGCGGCTTGAAGATGTTGTCACGGGCGTAGCCGACCTGGTTCTCAACCTGGCCCTTCTCCCATCCCGAGGCTGGCGTGCAGGCCACCGGCTCGATCAAATAGTGCGAGCACATCTGCTCAAAGCGCCGGTTGAAGCGGCGGGTCTTACCGGTGAACACCGCTTCAACGGCGGTCTTCATGTTGTCGTAGATGCCCCTTCGGGTGACGCCGCCGAACGCCTGGAAGGCCCGGGCATGGGCGTCGAACACCATCTCCTGGGTCTCGCGCGGATAGGCCCGGATGTAGAAGCGGCGGCTATGGCAGAGGCGCACGTGGGCGACCTTCACCGTCAGAGGTGTGCCGCCGATCTCGACCTGCTCGTGGCTCCAGTCGAACTGATAGGCGTCGCCCGGCGCGAAGCTCAACGGCACGAAGGCCTCGACCGGAGAGCTCACGCCTCGGTGCTGAACCGACCAGCGCCCCGCATAGCGCCGCACCGCGTCGTAACCGCCGTCATAGCCCTCCCGGCGCAGCAGATCGCTGATCCGCATCAGCGTCAGCCGATCCTTGCGAGCGCCGGACGCATTGGCCTCCAGTAGCGCCTCCAGCCGCTCGATGAACGGCCCCAGCTTCGGGTGCGGCTGCTCGCGGCGCTCGTACTCCAGCGAGGTCGCTCCCGACCTCAAAACCTTGCGCACCGTGTTGCGCGCCAGGCCCATCTCCCGCGCGATCGTCTTCACGCCCTTGCCCCGCGCGAAGTGCTCGCGCCGGATCTTCGCCACCGTCTCCACTACCAACATCCCCGTCTCGATCCGCGGCTACACAAGCCGCCGATCTGGCCATCAAAGCCTCAAGGACAGGGGGTCATTTTTGGACGCCGATATCCCCGAGATGGGGGTCACTTTTGCAAGCCGAAACACACGTATTGGGCTATCAGCCGAATGCCTGATGAGCATGTGGGGTTCACTGCCTTCCTATGCTCCCATGCCGCTCCAAGCGCCCCTTCTGGTCGCCAGAACTATCGAAACTATAGACACAGGCCATTGGACTTCGATCTGAGGTAAATTCATCTTCTATACCTCAGCGTGCCAGAGAATCGGCGCTGATCTTTTGCGCAAGCCCTCATCGAGGAAGTTCACGCGATGACAAATTCCAGTGCTGCAACCGTGCCTTCACCATCTGACCTCGACGAAAACGCGACCATGACGGTCGCGGATGCGTTGAAGATCATTTTGGCGAACAGCTATGCGGTCTACCTCAAGACCAAGAACTTTCACTGGCATGTCTCGGGCCCGTACTTCAGGGACTACCATCTGCTTCTTGATGAGCAAGCTGCGGAGATCCTAGCAGCGACCGATGCGATGGCGGAGCGCGCCCGGAAGACCGGAAATACGACCATACGATCGATCGGCGATATCGCCCGCCACCAGACAATCAAGGACAACGACGCGGAATTCGTCACGCCGCAGGACATGCTGGCGGAGCTGCGCGCCGATAATCTTCACATGGTCGAGTCGCTGCGCCGCGCAAAGGACGTCGCCGACGAGGCGAAGGACAACGCGACCTCCGGCCTGATCGATACCTGGACCGACGAGGCGGAACGCCGAGCGTGGTTCCTTTTCGAAGTTAGCCGATAGGTCTGCTACTCAAAGGATCGGATCGTTTCATGGCACCTAACGATGGGCAGACCCAGTTCCTCCAGACAGAGGGCGGTAGGATAGCCTTCGACGATACGGGCGGAACCGGACCTCTCGTCGTAGGCATCCCAGGAATGGGAGACCTGCGCTCCGAGTATCGGCTCATCAAGCCCATGCTGCAGCATGCGGGATGCCGAGTGGTGACGATGGACGTCCGCGGGTTCGGCCAATCGTCGCCGGAGTGGTCGGATTACTCCGCGCGAGCGGTCGGCCGTGACGCCGTCGCCATCCTCCGACAGTTGGCTGCCGGGCCAGCCGTGATCATGGGCAACTCGTTCGCAGCCGGCTCCGCGCTTTGGGCTGCCAAGGAAGCTCCTAGTCACGTCAACGGGGTGGTGCTGCTCGGTCCGATCGTTCGCGACCTTCCCCTCACGACGATCCAGAAACTTGTCCTTGGGCTCGGATTTGCGGGGCCATGGCGAACCTGGTTTTGGACCACTTACTGGAGCAGCCTATTCCCGACGAAACCGGCGCCGGATCACGCTGAGGTAAAAGCGGCGATTGCTGCAAACCTCAGGGAGCCAAAGCGCATGCAGGCTCTCTTGACGATGCTCTCATTGTCGAAGTCCGACACCGCAGCGATCTTGGACGAGATCTCTGTGCCGAGCCTCATCGTCATGGGCACAAAGGATCCCGATTTCCCGGACCCCGTCGAAGAAGCCCGGAGCTTGGCTTCCAGGCTCAATGGGGAAACCATGATTGTCGAGGGTGCCGGGCACTACCCTCATGTCGAAATGGCGAACGATGTCGGACAGCGGATCATCGCGTTCGTGCGCCAGCTCGATAGGTCTGGCCCGGCCGTTGTGCCTTTGCGCGGGAGTTGAGTATGGCGAAGGTGGGCTTTGGAGGAGGTTGCCACTGGTGCACCGAGGGCGTTTTCCAAGCGTTGCGCGGCGTCACGCAGGTCGACCAGGGTTTTCTGCAATCGGCCGCTCCGGCTGACACCTGGGCCGAGGGGGTGATTGTAACGTTCGAACCCTCCGTTATCGGGCTGGGGACACTGTCCGAGGTGCACCTGCGCACACACTCCGCTACACGTGCCCGCTCACCGCAGAACAAATACCGAAGCGCGATCTATATCTTTGACGAGAGCCAGCGGGTCGAAGCCGACGAGGCGATACGCGAATTCGCTGAGGAGGCTGGCACGCCCGTCCACACCGTCGTCCTGCCGTTCGCGGGCTTCAAAGCTTCGGACGAGCGCTACCAGAACTATTATCGCACTGACCCGAACAGACCCTTCTGTCGTCGATACATCGATCCGAAGCTCGACTTCATCCGCAAACATTTTTCGGAGAACGCGTTGCCTGAGTAGCCAATGCTGCGCTGGCATTCCTCCCGACACGGACTTCTGCCGCTTCAGGCGCAGCGTTCAATCAAGCTGGCGGATTGGCGTCCGCAGCGTGGTACACCCCATAAGAGCCGCTTCGCGATCGCTGCCAAGTCGACGGCCGCAAAAGGTTTGAAGCCGGGCTTTTGAGAACGGCTCGCAACTAGTGATTGTCTAGTCGGCTATCGGTCCAAAACGTCTCCCACTCGCCATTGCCTTGACGTCGTGCAGCCTGTTGCCAAAGGCCGTGAGGAAATCGTCCGCTTCCAATGCCCACATCTTGAACCGGTTGCCGCTGCGGCGAAACACAAGAACCTTGCCGTCATAGAGGTCAAAACCATGCGTTTCAGGGATCGGCAGCGTTATCTTCTCCATCAGATTATTGCCAAGTCTTAAGTCTCGCGAAACGAGGCCGCCGCTCGGCGGTTCAAATGTAATGGTCCCGATTACCGAGTTGCGCGCAAGATTCGCAGGGGGATTAAAGCCAAAGAAACCGCTCATCCCTCTCGGCAAATCGATCTGGTTCCCAGGACGATGCGGTCCACGATTCTGTGTGACGTAGCCAGCCTCAATCCAGAACATGTTTGGGGCTGGTTGGCCGGCTTCGTCCTCATCTTCAGCCGTTACCGCAGCGAAATCTGCCTTCCAGCGTTCCTCATATATCTCCAGGATATCGTCCAGCGGTGTGGCTTGTGCCCAAAGGTCATCGGCCATCGCCTCGATATTGCGGATCCTGCGTTCGTATTCCACTTGAACATCGGTGCAGATCGAGGCTCCCGCCTCGATACTCTTCCGCAGGCCGTTTGAGGAAAAGTTGCCGGACCCTACGATCATCCCCGCTCGGCCGTTGGTACGGTTTGCCAATATCGATGACTTCGCATGGAAGTCTCGGCGGGGCAGAAATCCGTTTTGCTCGACAATCCACGCCCCATCGTAGATGCGGACCTCCGCATTGGGTTTGTCGCTGATTATCCGTAGGGCGTAAGGCTGGGTCCGTCCGTAATCCAGCCCGAACAACCATCGCGATTGCGTTCCGGCCCAAAAGGCAGGCGACATCGCAATGCTGAAGGCGGAAGCGCCGGACTGAGTGGCGTAGGCGTATACGCCCAAATATTCTTCCGAGCCGATCCAATCGTGAGCCCGTTGTATCTCCGAGAGGGTCGTAGGTGAATTCTGATCGCTGTGAAGGAACGTGCGCAGCCTCATGCCTTGTTCCCCGATCGAACGAGGGCGGCTTTGCTTGGGTCGTAAACGAACCCAGTGATCGAGCCGTCTTTGATGCGATCGACCGCTTCGTCGATGACGAACAGCGGCACAAGAAACCATTCCTGCGGCACCACAGGATTACCGAAGCGATCGGTAATGGTGATGTCCAGCCGCGCGGGATCGAAAACGCGGTGGATGAGACGCTCCAGCTTGGCACGATTGATGTTGAAGAGATCGTAGGTCGCGACGATTTCTACGTCGGCCATCATGAATGTCGGCTGCAAGCGCGCGCCTGCGATACGCTGTTCGACACTCATGTTCGTTACGCCGATCTTGTGGACCAGATCGCGATTAGCGGCAACGGTTGGATAATCGGACTTGCTCCGAAGCACGTAGATCGTGCCGGAAGCCAGATCATCGCCGGCGTGCTCACCGGAAAACAGCGGCCCTGCAACGGGGTCGGTTATACGCCTTCCGACCTCGTCTTTATGCAGCGCCCGCTGGAGCGAGCGCATGAGCATATTGCTCTCGGTGCCGTTGTCGAAAACCACACGGAGCCGAGCATCGGTCTTGCCCTGCGCGTTGACGAAGACCTCCTCCATATCGGCAACATAAGCCTTTTGCCCGCTGACGATGAACCATGCGCCGGGGCCGATCTCCGCTTTCATTTCGAACGGACGCGTTTCGCGCAGACCGGAATCGATCTCGGCCTGAACGGCTTCGAACAAAGGTTCAAACCGCTCAAAATCCTCACACCGCTCACGGTTGGCGATTTCCTCCGCTGCACGCTTTTCGGCGGTCGTTCGCACATGACGAAGTTCGGTGATGTCGGCCGATCCTGCCGCGCCTTCTAGCTCGGCGAGTAGCTCATCCTCGTCCATTTCCTCCACCGACGAGGCGGAAGCGCTCTCCGCACCAGTCAGCAATCCTTGATGGTCGAGCGGCGCTAGAAGGGAGTGGCACTCCTCTAGACCACGAAGACGGTCAAGCCGGACGGCATAGAGCCGCTCGAAAACATCCCCTTCTTCGCCGTGCTTCGGGGCGCGGCCATGCTCCTCGGTGAAGCGCTGGATTTCCTCAAAACCCGCAATGATGCGCTCCTCACGCTGGGAGCGTCCGGCGTTCTTTTCCGGCTGGGCAAACTCGGCCAGCTCCTCGCGCAGTTCATCGAGGTTGAGATCACTCATAGCGGCCCTCATCCTTGAAGCGGACAAACGCGGCCGCGCCCTCTGCCATGCGCTTTTCCCACGCATCGGTCGCACTGATGGAAGGAAGCCGTCCGCGCTCGTTCTTGAACTTCACGGCGCGCACGGCCAGTTCCTTGGCCTCATCGGGCGTGAGGGTCGTGCGTTTGGCTGCGATGGCGGCAGCTACCTGTTTGAGGCTTTCCTCGCTCATCGTTTTTGCAAGGATGGCGTATGCTTCGCCGAATGGGTTGATCCGGTCGATAAGATCAATGTCGAGTTCGGTGACGCTAAGCGCGAATTTACGCACGCCATCGATCAGGGCAGTGTTAGCGCTCGGCTCGCCATCTGCTTCCTTCTTCGCCTGCTGCGTCAGGGTGAGCGCGGCGATAGCGTGCTGGCGCACCGCCTCCTGGTCCTCGTCGCTCAGCTCGGGATACTTATCCTTGATGATCTTCCCGAGACGCACTTGCGTAAGCTCCTCTGGCACGAGCTCCTCGTCGAACAGACCTCTCTCGATCGCGGTCTTGTCTTGCACGAAGGCCGCGATCACCTCGTTGAGGTCCTCCTGACAGATGCGCGCAGCTTCGCTGGATTTAGGCTCCACAAGCCCGTTGATTTCGATCTGGAACTGGCCGGTCTGCTCGTTGAAGCCGACATTGCATTTGGTGGGGTCGTATCCGCCTTCGCCATAGTCGAAGCCAGGCGAAGGGCCGCTCGCCGGATTCTTTGGCTTGAATTCGAAGCGCGGCGCAAGAACCTGCTCCATGAGGAGGCTTGCGGCGATGGCCTTAAGTGTGTCGTTCACCGCTTCGGTAACAGCCGCCTCCGACGCATCGGGTTCCGCGATCAGATTGGTGAAGCGAGCACGGGTCTTGTTCGGCGCATCTCTCGTGGCGCGTCCAATGATCTGGACGATCTCGGTCAGGCTGGAGCGGTATCCGACTGTGAGGGCATGCTCACACCAAATCCAGTCAAAACCCTCCTTCGCCATCCCGAGCGCGATGATGATGTCCACAAAATCTCGGTTGTTCTTCTGCCTGGGATCCTTGAGCGCCAGCGAGACACGATCCCGCTTGACCGGATCGTCATCGACGAGATCGGCGATGCGCAGAATTCGCCCCTCGAGCGTTTTGACGAGTTGAAAGCCTGTGAGCGGATCAGCCCCTTGCCACTCGCCCAGCTCGCCGATGATGTGCTCGACCTCCTTGATCTTGTCCTTCGTGCTCTCGCGCGAGTTGACGTTCGGAATGTGGATGATCGTCTTCTCGGCGGGATCAAGCACCCCAAGAATGTCGTCGGCATAGGAGCCGGAATAAAAGAAGTATCCGATGTCGAGTTGCTTGAGATACTCGTAGCCGTTGAGCTGCTCGTAATAGGTGTAGGTGACGCTCTCGAACTTCGCTTCGTCGTGCGGCGCGAGCACGGCCTCCGCGTCGCCACGGAAATACGAGCCCGTCATCGCCACGATATGCACGCGGTCACGGGCCATAAACTGGCCGAGATGCTGACCGAGCTTGTTGTCGGGATTGGCCGAGACGTGGTGGAACTCGTCCACCGCGATCAGGCGGCCATCGAATCGCTCCACGCCGTATTCGTCCACGGCGAAGCGGAACGTGGCGTGGGTGCAAACCAGCACCTTGTCCTCGCTATCAAGAAAGGCGACGACGGACTTGACCTTACCGCCGTTGTCCCCGCCAGGCGCATTGCAGAGATTCCACCTCGGCTCGACATGCCAGTCGGCCTCAAAGCCGTACCGGGTGAGCGGCTCGTCATTGAAGCTGGAGCCGATCGATTTTTCCGGCACGACGATGATAGCCTGCTTCACGTCTTGATGCGCCAGCTTGTCGAGCGCGATGAACATCAGCGCACGGCTTTTCCCGGAGGCTGGAGGCGACTTGATGAGAAGGTACTGCTCACCGCGCTTTTCGAAGGCGCGCTCCTGCATGGGCCGCATGCCGAGCGCATTGGCTTTGGTCGAAGCGCCGTTGCGCACATATGAAACCGAAACAGAGGGGACGGATCTCTTTTCGTCGGTCATGCGTTTGCCCCCGCCCTGCGTCTTCTGGTTTCGCCCTGCGAAGTGGTCATCTTCGTGTAAAGATCGAACAGTTTCTCCAGCCGCTCGGTATCATTGCGAAATCTCCGCCCGATATAGATGCGCTCCAGAACCTCGTCGTTGTGCTCGTGCGCCTGCCGCAGGTCAGACGGCATGTGCTCGGGCTCATAGAGATCTGCAATCGTTGCAGGAAAATGGGCCTCACGGGCGAGGAGAATATCTTCCGCGCATCGTGTCAGATCAGCCTTGTTCTTGTCGGTGAGGATTGGAACCGGAAAGGTGTTCCAGCCAATCGTATTCGAGTATCGGAAGTCCGTTTTTAGCTTTCCGCAGACGGTGGCGACCCAGACCAGATGAAGCCGCGACGCCACGATCGACATATTCCACAACGGTGCATCGTAGAGGGCGAACAACAGATCGCTTACGATCGTCTCCCGATCGAAAAGATGCACGGGCAGGTAGGGGCGTCTTTCCGACGACACTTTCGCCACGGCCAGTGTGTAGCGCTTGGCAGTGCCCGCGATCTGGACGAACCGATAGGGCTTGGAAGCGAAATCCCGAGTCGATGCGGCTGCGCTGCTGGCGCGGAAATCCCGCACGCGGGCTAACAGGGCTCGTAAATATGGGTGGGCCTCCGCAAACTCGGAGTCCTTGGCCTCGATCCAAACGCACCAGCGGGGCTTTCCCTGAATCATCTGCTCGGAGCCCAGATAGGGCCGGACGAACCGACCCAACTCGGGATACTGGTGGAGAACCTGCCTACGCTCATCTGGCGACAAGATGAAATGGCCGCCATCACGCGGCATGTTTCCAAAGAGCATTGGAGATAGACCTCCGATCGGGCTTCGTGCCGCATCGACGGAAGTGTTGGCGCCGGCCGCAAGGTAGGCGTTGATGTTGCTCACCTGCCGCTCGGTCACCGAACCGTCATCGGCGATCGAGAACAGGCGTTTGGAAGCCGGTGCCTCCCGCGAAATGGCGACGATTGCCACAATCACGCCCGCGTTGTGGCTCGCAAGATTGGCCCATTTGAATGAGGTATGGGCAAACGAGATCTGGTGGCCGGTGCCGAAAATCAGGGGCCACAGGATCGGAACCTGTTGTCCCTGACAGACCGAATTGGTTGAAACGAACGCCGCAGCGGCGTTCGATCTCAAGCCGTAATCCGCAGCCTTCATGAACCAGCCTGCGACATAGTCTAGGGACTTCCATGCGGGCGTGCGACTGTCAAAAATCGCCCTTAAATCGTCCTTCTGATCCTCGTTCTGCCACTTACTTCCGAGGTAAGGCGGGTTACCACAAATGTACGTTTCGCCACCCTCATTCTCGAAGTCGATTTGAGCCTGGTCGAGCGGGATGCTGAATAGATCTTCACCTACCAGTTTCACCCCTGTTCCGGTTGGAGGGCAAATGCTTAGCCAATCTAGGCGCAGGGCGTTGCCTCTAAAAATCCAGTTCTGGGCATCAAGCGGCAGAAGGTCCGCAAGAGCCAGCTTTTGGCCTCGATAGAGCACGTCGCACTGGTACTCTGCAATTATGAGCGCAAGTCTCGCAATCTCTGCAGGGAAGTCACGCAACTCGATACCGCGGAAGTTCGTCACCGGGATATCAGAAGGTCGATCGGCTTCGCCACGCCGCGTGTTGATAGTGGCTTCGATATCGCGCATTTCCTTGTAGGCAATGACAAGGAAATTTCCGCTGCCGCAGGCTGGATCGAACACTCTGATTTTCGATAAGCGTTTGCGCAGATTAAATAGCGTGCGAGCGTTGTCGCCAGCTTCTTCGAGCCGCTGCCGCAAATCATCGAGGAATAGCGGATTCAGTACCTTCAGAATGTTCGGCACGCTGGTGTAGTGCATCCCGAGCGCACTGCGCTCTTCGTCGTCTGCGACGGCTTGGATCATCGACCCAAAAATATCGGGATTGATCTGCCTCCAGTCGAGCTTCCCTATATGGATTAAATATGATCGCGCGATCCGGCTGAAGCTCGGTACGTCCGTGTTTCCCGAGAACAGCCCGCCGTTCACGTAGGGAAACGGCTCGGCCCATCGAGGAAGAGACGCCGAACTTCGATCTTCGCCTTTGGTGTTCATTGCGCGGAAGAGCGTGCCTATGACACTATGGGTGTTTGACGAGTCTTTCGCGCTCATCTTATCGATTGTGTCGGTAAATAGCCTTGTCTTGCTGAAGATGTCTGTGTCTTCGGCGAAAAAGCAGAAGATCAAGCGCGCCATGAAATGATTCATGTCGGGCCGCCGCTCTGCCGTGCCCCAATCAGGATTGTCCTTCAAAAGCTCGACATAGAGGCGATTGAGGCGACTAGTCGCTCTGATGTCGAACGAGTTATCGCGGATTTGCTGAACGGTCGAAATCCCTGCAAGCGGCAGGAAGAAGCCGAAATGATCAGGAAAATCCCCATATGCGGACGCGACGGTCTCGCCGCTCTCGATATCTTCCGCCTCGAACATATCGCCATCCGTCGCGAGCACGAACTTCGCCTTGGCCCGCGAGGTGGCTGGACTGGCCCTTAGCGCGAGAAGGGTTTTCGTGACCTCTCCCACGGCGCAGCTAACGATATGGATGTTGTTAGTTTGGAGGACTCCGCCCATGTCCGACTTGTTCGACACGCCGCTTCGCAGGCGCTTGATAGTGGTTTCCTTGTTGCCGAAGGCCTCTAGAAACGCGAAGGGGAATTCCACTGGGTCGAATGGGCGCTCGGCCAAATCGCTAACGGCTTGCTCAATTTCAACCGCGTTCATTTCTTCTCCGCCCCGACTCTTGAAGCGCCCGCATTACTGGTGTGCAAACTGATGTAATTCTTCATAAATTCGCGAATGACTTGTGCAGCAGGCCGGTCCTGCTCCCGGCATGCTGCTAGGAATTTCTCCCTTAAATCCCGCTCAATGCGGATGCGAAGCCCTGAGTCCTTCATGGCCCTATGTGTACCCGGCGGATACACATGGCACCATCAATTTCGGGACTGGCGTGTCTTAATAAGCCGAAAATCGGGGGACATCTCGGTGGGGTCGGCGGCCAGGCTTTGAAAGCAAACGGTTCACAGAACATACACCGCCGCGATGAGGCGCAGGCCTCTGCCGGCCGGGGCTGGCACTGGGCCATACAGGGAAGGCCGAGTATCGGAGCTCATCGCAGGTGATGTCCGTGCTCCAAGCCCGGCTCAAAGTTGTGGAAACTGGAGTGGGTCTACTCCGCCCCGCCGTCACAGACCAAACTGTGACGTAAGTCTGAGTAGCTTCGAATGGGGAGCAGTCGCTCGACCCAGAAGTCAATCAAGGCAGGGATGGCGCACCCATCAGGATTCGAACCTGAGACCTCTACCTTCGGAGGGTAGCGCTCTATCCAGCTGAGCTATGGGTGCCTATTGCTTACGCCGTGCTTACGCGGAAAACCTGTGAGTTGGAAGCTCTACTCGCGTTTCTCGCAAACCTTTGTAAACGAACTCCTTTTCGTCATCACTTAAAGACCAGCCGCCCTTGACATCAGCCTTCGGAGGGCAGCGCTCTATCCAGCTGAGCTACGGGTGCCGGTAGAGCGCGGCCTCTAGCAAGCAAGGGCGCTGCCAGCAATGGCCTATCGACGCTAAGCCGCGGATGTGCAAAGCGAGGCGCGCAGGGGGCAGAGGTGAAGGCATCCGACTACGACTGGCCGATGGCCGCCGACCTCTATGGCGAGATGCAGCTCGAGGCGCATCCGCCCGCGCGGCACAGCTGGCGCGACTTTGCGCCGGGCATCCTCGTCACCGCCATCGCGGCGCTTGCCGCCGCGTGGCTCGCCGACCATTATGCCGCGCCGATCGTGCTGATGGGGCTGCTGATCGGCCTCGCCCTCTCCTTCCTGTCGCAGGACAAGCGCACTCACGCGGGGCTCGACCTGATGTCGCAGACCGCGCTCCGCTTCGGCATCGTCCTCGTCGGCGCGCGGATCACCGCCGACCAGCTCGTCGACCTCGGCCCCCTGCCCTTCGCCTTGCTCGTGCTGATCATGGTCGCGGTAATCGCGGTGACCGTCGCGACCGCGCGCCTGTTCCGGCAGGACCGCCACGCCGCCTTGCTCGCGGGCGGCGCGACCGCGATCTGCGGCGCGTCGGCGGCGCTCGCGCTCTATTCGCTGATCGGCGACAAGCGCGTCGATCAGGCGCGCTTCACGCTGACGCTCGTCGGGATCACCGTGGCGAGCGCGCTGGCGATGACGCTCTACCCCGTGCTCGCGGCGCAGCTCGGCCTCAGCGACGCACAGGCGGGCTTCCTGATCGGCGCCTCGATCCACGACGTCGCGCAGGCGATCGGCGGCGGCTTTTCCTTCTCGCCCCCCGCGGGCGAGGTCGCGACGATCGTCAAGCTGACGCGCGTCGCATTGCTCGCGCCCATGCTGATGCTCGTCGGGCTGTGGCTCGCGCGGAGCGGCGGCGGCGAAGATGGAATCGGGGCGGGCAAGCACATTCCCTTGCGCCTGCCCTGGTTCATCCTCGGCTTCCTCGCCATCGCCGCGCTCAACTCGCTCGTCGCGATCCCCAAGCCCGTCACCGACGGCGCCGCGACCGCCGCGCAGGCGCTGCTGCTGCTCGCGATCGTCGCGACCGCGATGAAGGCGCGGCTCCACCTGCTGCTCGACCAGGGCTGGCGCAGCTTCGCGCCGATCATCGTCGCGACGCTGACGAGTTTCCTGCTGTCGCTGGGGGCCGCGCTGTTGCTGTGACGCCGTGGCGTCAGGCTAAGTGTCTGGAAATCAGCCCTTCGGCAACGCCCAGCTCACCGTCAGCTGCGTCGCGCGGCGCGGGATGTCGAGCTTGGCCTCGCTGAAATTGACCTTCTCGTTCGGCGGCAGCATGCGCACCGGCGGCTTGATCGTCCAGCTGTAGACGATCGTCCCCTGCGCATCGCGCAGTTCGGCAAGGATCGGCGGCACGCGTTGTTCGCGATCGGTCGGGTTGATGATCACCCCCGACGCCGCAAAATAGATGGTGCCGTCGGCGAGTTCGCGGTGATCCTGGTTCGGCGGCAGCTCGATGACGAGGTCGGGCTCGTCGCTCATCCCCGGAATGCCCAGCCCCTGCGCCCAGCCCGGCAGCCCGAACCAGTAGAGCCCCGCGGTCGCGGCGATCATCAGCGCCGCGGCACCGCCTGCGATCAGCGTCCAGCGCTTTGCCGGGTTGCGGCGCGGGCGGCGGAAGGGCAGCGGCGCCTCGCTGTCGGTGACGGTGACCTTCTTTTCGACCGGCGGCGTGGCAAAAGCCGCGGCGGGCGGCGCTTCGGTGGGCTCGCGCGGGGCCGGAGCCGGCGCTTCGACGCGCGGCGCGGACACCGGGACTTCGGGCGCGGCGCCCGCGGGCTGCTGCTCGACCGGCGCGGACGCGGGCTGCGGAGCCGGAGCGGCGACGGCCGCCGCCGCGCCGCTCGCGGGCTCCTGGAACCAGCTGTGGCGGCAATTGGCGCAGCGCACGGTGCGGCCGTTGGCGCCGATCGCCGTATCGGGAACGACGTAACGCGTGTGGCAGGCAGGACAGGCGAGGATCATGGATTCCCTCTAAACACGGCGATTCGCGGCATGCAAGCGCCGCGTCGCCTGAGCGCCCCTACTCGGCGCTTGTCCTTGTGGGAAAGCCATGCAACAGGCGGGCCATGGGCGTCGTCCTATCCTTGCCGAGCGCGGAACGCGGGCTTCGCCGCGGCGTGACGCCATGACCGACGCGGGCCCGGGCCGCGGCGGCGGCGCGATGGTCGAATTCGACCGCGTCGGGCTGCGTTACGGCCCCGATGCCGAGGTGCTCGCCGACATCAGCTTCAACCTCCAGCCGGGCAGCTTCTATTTCCTCACCGGCCCCTCGGGCGCGGGCAAGACCTCGCTGCTCAAGATGCTCTACCTCGCGCAGCGCCCGAGCCGCGGGCTGGTCCGACTGTTCGGCGAGGACCTCGTCCATATGCCGCGCCACCGCCTGCCCGGCTTTCGCCGCCGCATCGGTGTGGTGTTCCAGGACTTCCGCCTCATTCCGCACCTCAGCGCGCGCGACAATATCGCGCTGCCGCTGCGCATCGCGGGGGTCAGCGAAGCGGATCTGTCGGGCCCGGTCGGCGAGATGCTGAGCTGGATCGGGCTCGACGAGCGCGCCCACGCCTTTCCCCCGACGCTGTCGGGCGGCGAGCAGCAGCGCGTCGCGATCGCGCGCGCCGTCATCGCGCGCCCGCAACTGCTCGTCGCCGACGAACCGACGGGCAACGTCGATCCCGAAATGGCGATGCGCCTCCTCGGCCTGTTCGAGGCGCTCAACCGCCTCGGCACCACGGTGGTCGTCGCGACGCACGACATCCATCTGATCAGCCGCATCGACAATGCGCAGATGATGCGGCTCGAAAAGGGCCGCCTCGCCGATCCCACCGGCGCGCTGCGCTATCCGCCGGCAAACAAGATCTAGGCGGGGCTTGGGCGTCATGATCATCCCGCGCGTTCCCGTCCAGCACCGCCGCCTGCTGCCCGACCGCCGCCTGTCGGGGCCGACGCCATGGGTCATCGCGATATTGATGATGCTCACCCTGCTCGCCGCGGGTGCTGGCGTCGGGCTCGCGCGCGCCGCGAACAATATCGGCGATGCGATCGCCGGCCGCGTGACGGTGCAGATCGTCACCGCCAATCCCGTGACGCGCGCCGAACAGGCCGCCGCGCTCCGCCGCCAGGCCCAGGCGCAGCCCTATGTCCGCGCCGCGCGCCAGGTCGGGCAGGACGAATTGCTCGCGACGCTCGGTCAGTGGCTGGGCAGCGCGGGGGGCGACGACCCGGTGCTGCGCTCGCTGCCCCTTCCGGCTCTGGTCGATGTCGATTTCGTCGGCGGCAACCGCGCGGGCCAGTTGTCGCAACTCCGCACGCTGGTTGCAGAAGTCGCGCCCGGCGCGCGCGTCATCCCGCACGCCGAATGGCTGGGCCCGGTCGCGCGGCTGATCCGCAGCCTCGCCTGGGTCGCCGCGGGGCTCGTCCTCTTGATGACGCTCGCGAGCGGCGCGGTGGTGATCATGACCGCGCGCGCCGCGCTCGGCACCCATTATGCGACGATCGAGATGCTCCATCTGATCGGCGCGACCGATCGCCAGATCACCCGGCTGTTCCAGCGCCGCATCGCGATCGACACCGCCTATGGCATCGCGCTCGGCACCGTCGTCGCCGCCGCGATCATCCTGCTCATCGGCTGGCAATGGTCGGGGGTCACCTCGGGGCTCGCAGCCACCGCCTCGCTCGGGCCGATGGGCTGGGTGCTCTTGCTGGCGCTGCCGCTATTGGCTATCGCGCTCGCAGCCCTGACCGCGCGGCTGACCTTGCTGTCCGCGCTCAAGAAGATTTTATGATCAAGCGTATCCTCTCCCTCCTCTTCCTGGCCTGGGTACTCGGCTTCGCCTGGTTTGCGCTGCTGCCGCCCTTGCCGGCCGGCGCGCAGAAGACCGACGCGATCGTCGTGCTCACCGGCGGCCCCGGCCGCATCGACCGCGCGCTCGAGCGGCTCGAGGCCGGCGACGCCAAGCGCCTGCTGATCAGCGGGGTCGCGCGCGAGGTGAAGCCGCGCGAGCTCGCCGCCGAGTACAAGCGCCCCGAGGAGCTGTTCGACTGCTGCATCGCGCTGGGTTTCGAGGCCGAGGATACGCGCTCGAACGCGACCGAGGTCGCGACCTGGGTTGCGCGGCGCAACTATAAGAGCGTGCGGCTGATCACCACCGACTGGCATATGCGCCGCGCCGAATATGAGCTCGCGCGCGCGGTCGGCGACAAGGTGACGATCGTCCCCGACGCGGTGCACAGCGAACCGAGCTTCGCGACGCTGTTTCGCGAATATCACAAATATCTGGCGGGGCTGGCGGGCGGTCTGCTCGGGCTTTGATGCGCTACACCATCGCCCTCCTCCGCTCGATCCTCTTCTGGCTGCTCTTTTTCCTGATGAGCAGCTTCAGCTCGATCGGCGCGGTCATCGCGCTGCCGATCTCGCATCGGGCGACGATCTGGTTCGTGCGCATCTGGGCGCAATTCCACCGGCTGATCTGCCGCTTCGTGCTCGGGCACCGGATCGTCTTCGAGGGCGAAATCCCCGACATCCCGGTGCTCTATGTCTTCAAGCATGAGGGGGCGTTCGAGACGATCGAACAGCCGGGATTGTTCAAGCATCCCGCGGTCTTCGCCAAGGAGGAATTATTCTCGATCCCCGTCTGGGGCAAGGCGGCGCAGTTTTACGGTCTGATTCCGGTCGATCGCGACGGCGGCGGCAAGGCGATGCGTGCGATGCTCGGCGCCGCCAAGGCTGCGCTCGCCGCCGGGCGGCCGCTGGTGCTGTTCGCCGAGGGAACGCGCGTCCCGCACGGCAAGGCGCCGCCGCTGCGCCCCGGGTTTGCAGGCATGTACCGCCTGCTCGGCATCGACGTGATCCCCGTCGCGGTGGACAGCGGCCACGCCTATCCGCCGCGCCGCTGGGTCAAATGGCCGGGCACGATCACCTACCGGATCGGCGAGACGATCCCCGCCGGCCTGCCGCGCGAGGAAGCCGAGGAACGCGTCTGGCGCGCGATCAACGCGCTGAACCCGCCCGAGGCGTTGCTGGAAGGCTATAAAAACCCTTCCCCCTAGATGGGCGAAGTTGGATGGGGGTGATGGCGCGTCCTTGCTCCGTCGCTTCGAAACGAGAGCGCACCCCCACCGCTGCGACTAACGAACAAGTTCGTAAGTCTCGCTGCCTCCCCCATCCAGGGGGAGGGCATTCGAAATCAATGCTTGCGTCCGAAATCGGGCGCGGCATCGTCCTGACCCTGTTCGATGATCGACCGCCGGATCGCGCGCGTGCGCGTGAACCAGTCCTCGAGCTTGGCGCCGTCGCCGCGGCGGATCGCCTGTTGCAGCACGGTCAGATCCTCGTTGAAGCGCTGTAAGGTTGCGAGCACCGCATCCTTGTTCGCGAGGAAGACGTCGCGCCACATCACCGGGTCGCTCGCCGCAATGCGCGTGAAGTCGCGGAAGCCGCCCGCCGAATATTTGATCACCTCGCTCTCGGTGACCTCTTCGAGTTCGCTCGCGGTGCCGACGATGGTGTAGGCGATGAGGTGCGGCAGATGGCTCGTTACCGCGAGCACCATATCGTGATGCGCGGCGTCCATGACGTCGACCCTGGCGCCTAGCGCCTCCCAGAAGCCCGTCAGCGCCTGCACCGCCTCGCCCGGCGCCTTCGCATCAGGGGTGACGATGCACCAGCGCCCCTCGAACAGGCTGGCAAAGCCCGCCGCCGGCCCGCTATTCTCGGTCCCCGCGACCGGGTGCGCCGGAATGACGGCATGGTGCGGCAGAGCTTTTGCGAGCGCTTCGGCGACGCTCGCCTTCGAGGACCCCACGTCGGAAATGATCGCATCGGCCTTCAGCCCCGGCGCGATGGCCGCGGCGGCATCGGCCATCCGCCCGACAGGCACCGCCAGGATCACGAGGTCGGCGTCGGCCATCGCTTCGGCCGCATCGTCGATAATCGCATTGCACAGCCCGAGCGCGCGCGCCTCGGCGCGCACGTCGGCGCTGGCGTCATGCCCCGCCACCGTCACGCCGGGCAGCCGCTCGGAAATCGCGCGCGCGAGCGACGAGCCGATCAGGCCCAGCCCGACGATCGCGACCTTCGCTATGACCATCAGCCTTCGACCGCCGCGCGGATCGCGGCGGCGAGCCCGCGCGTCTCGCCTTCGGTACCGATCGTCATGCGCAGCGCATTGGGCAAGCCCTGCCCCGGCAGCCAGCGCACGATATAGCCCGCGTCCATCAGCCGGTTGTAGACCGTCTCGGCGCTCACCGCGCCCTCGAACAACACGAGCAGGAAGTTGCACGCCGAGGGTACGACGCGCAGGCCATGGTTGCCCAGGCTCTCGATCTCACCGGCGAGCCAGGCGCGCCATTCGGCGTTGTGCGCGCGGCTGTGCGTCACGAATTCCTCGTCGCCGAGCGCCGCGACCGCCGCCGCCTGCCCCGCGCGCGTGACGTTGAACGGCAGGCGGATGCGGTGCAGCGCCGAAATCACCTCGGCCGACGCATAGCCCCAGCCGATCCGCTCGGCAGCGAGGCCGTGGATCTTCGAAAAAGTGCGCGTGATGAAGACGTTGGGCTCATTCTTGGCGAGCTCGAGCCCGCCGTCGTCCTCGGCCTCGGACAGATATTCCGAATAGGCCTGGTCGATCACGAACAGCACATCCTTGGGCAGCCCGGCGTAGAGCCGCGCGACCTCTTCGCGCGTCGCGAGCGTGCCCGTGGGGTTGTTCGGATTGGCGAGATAGACGACGCGGGTCCTTGTCGTCACCGCCGCGAGCAGCGCATCGACGTCGGTCGCATAATCCTTGTCGTCGGCCTCGACCGGCACCGCGCCCACGCGGCGCGCGGCGATCTCGTAGACCGCGAAGCCGTAGCGCACGTACAAAATCTCGTCGCCCGCGCCGGCATAGGTGCCAGCCGCGAGGTGGAGCAGCTCGTCCGACCCGTTGCCGCAGATCACCCGCGCCGGGTCGAGCCCGAACTTCGCGGCGATCGTCGCGCGCAGCTCGTTCGACCCCGGATCGGGATAGCGCGACAGCGCATCGGCCGCGCCCTGCGCCGCAGCGAAGGCCGCCCGCGCCTTTTCGCCAGTGCCGAGCGGATTTTCGTTGGCGCTCAGCTTGATCAGCGGCCGCCCGTCGGCCCCCGCCGACTTGCCGGGAACATAGGGAGCGATGCCGCTGATCCACGGCTTCGGGGTGAGGGTCGGGGTGGTGTCGGTCATGCGGCGGCGTTTAGCGGCTCGCTCCGGCGAGTCCAGTTTGTTCGACCAAGGGCGTAGAAGAGATTCGCGCAGAGGCGCAGAGGACGCAGAGAGAAGAGGAAATTGTTCACGCGGAGACGCGGAGAAGAAGATTGGCGGCTTCGCCGCCCATTTTCCTTCCCCTTCTCTGCGTCCTCTGCGCCTCTGCGCGAAAAATATTTCATACACGATGCCGGCGTCCCAAAACCCTCCGCGTCTCCGCGTCTCCGCGCGAACCAATTAAAACACCCCCGCCCTATCGTTGACAGCCCCCCCGCGCGCGCTTAGCCCCGCGCACCTATGGCGAGCGCGCTCCACCAGATAGTGCACCAGAGCGTGACGATTCCCGCGACGCTGCCGCTCGACAGCGGTCAGTCGCTGCCGTCGGTGACGATCGCCTGGCAAAGCTATGGCGCGCTGAACGCCGACCGGTCGAACGCGGTCCTGCTGTGCCACGCGCTGACCGGCGACCAATATGTCGCGAGCGATCATCCCGCGACGGGCAAGCCCGGCTGGTGGGCGCGCATGGTCGGCCCCGGCAAGCCGATCGACACCGACCGCTTCCACGTCATCTGCGCCAATGTGCTCGGCAGCTGCATGGGGTCGAGCGGACCCGCGACCCCCGACCCGGTGACCGGCGCGCCGCTCGGCATGGCGTTCCCGGTGATCACCATCGGCGACATGGTGCGCGCGCAGGCGATGCTGCTCGATCATCTCGGCATCGCGCGGCTGCACGCGGTGGTCGGCGGCTCGATGGGGGGCATGCAGACGCTCGCCTGGGCGGCGAATTATCCGCAGCGGCTCGAACGCGCGCTGGTGATCGCCAGCGCGGCGCGCCATTCGGCGCAGAATATCGCCTTCCACGAGGTCGGGCGCCAGGCGATCATGGCCGACCCCGACTGGCAGGACGGCCAATATTATGGCAGCGCGCGCGCGCCCACCAAGGGCCTCGCGGTCGCGCGCATGGCGGCGCACATCACCTATCTCTCCGAGGCCGGGCTGACCGAGAAATTCGGCCGGCGGCTGCAGGCGCGCGACATCAAGAGCTTCGGCTTCGACGCCGATTTCCAGATCGAATCCTATTTGCGGCACCAGGGGCTGGCCTTCACCGACCGCTTCGACGCCAACGCCTATCTCTACATCACCCGCGCGATGGACTATTTCGACCTCGCCGACCCGCACGACGGCCGCCTCGCGGGCGCCTTTGCGGGCGCCAAGGAGGTTCGCTTCACGCTCGTCAGCTTCGACACCGACTGGCTCTATCCCACCGCCGAATCGCGCCGCATCGTCCAGGCGCTGCAGAGCGTCGGCGCCGCGGCGAGCTTCGTCGAGCTGTCGGCGCCCTATGGCCACGACTCCTTTCTCCTGGACGTGCCCGCGCTCGACCGGCTCGTCGCGGGCGCATTGGGGAGCGGCTTCTGATGGCGCTGCGCCCCGACCTCGCGATCATCGCCGACGCCGTGCCGTCATCCGCGCGCGTGCTCGACGTCGGCTGCGGCGACGGCGAGCTGATGGAAGCGCTGCGCGCCAAGGGCGTCGATGCGCGCGGACTCGAGATCGATCCGGCGAACGTCACCGCGGCGATCGCGCGCGGCCAGTCGGTGGTGCAGGGCGACGCCAACCGCGACCTCGCCGACTATCCCGGCGACGCTTTCGACTATGCGATCCTGTCGCAGACGCTGCAGACCACCGAGCGCCCCGACCTGGTCGTCGACGAGCTGCTGCGCATCGCGCCGCGCGCCTTCGTCAGCTTCCCCAATTTTGCGCATTGGCGCGTGCGGCTGTCCTTGCTGTGGACCGGGCGCATGCCGATGACACGGCTGCTGCCCGTTGCCTGGTACGAGACGCCGAACATCCACCACGTCACGGTCAGCGATTTCCGCGACCTCGTCCGGACCAAGGGCATCAAGGTCGAGCGCGTCTGGCACCTGTCGGGCGACAAACCGGCGAGCGACGCCGCCGCGAGCTGGCGCGCCGAGCATGCGATTTTCCTGATCAGCCGCGCTTCCTGATCCCCTCCGCGATCAGCGCATTGGCGCGTGCCGCCACGGCGGCAACATCCTCGCGCGTGTCCCATACGCCGTAGCGCAGCCCCAGGAAGACGTTCATCCCCATGATCGCCCAGGCCTCGACCTCGCCGAGGCCGCTCCGCAATTCGCCCGCGTCGCTCCCGGCTCCCAAACGCGCCGCGATGCGCTCCGCCGTCGACGCATAATGCGTCCGGAAGCTCTCGGGATCGACGAATTCGGCCTCGTCGACGATGCGGTAGATTTCCTGATGCTCGCGCGCGAACTCGAGGAACGCCGCCAGCGCGCGCGCCTCGGCGTCGATCGCGCCGGCCGCGGCCTCCATCGCGGGGGCGACATGGTCGCGCACGCGGCCCGACATGTCGGCGACGAGCGCCCGGAAGATCGCGTCCTTCGAGTCGAAATAGGTGTAGAAACTGCCGAGCGCGGTCCCGGCGCGGCGCGTGATGCCGCTGATCGACGCCTCGTGGAAGCCGCGCTCGCCGAATTCGACCGCCGCGGCATCGAGCAATTTGCGCAGGGTTCGCCGACCGCGCTCGGTGCGCGGCACCTTGTCGGGGTTGCCCGCCTCGCCCCCTTCCATTCCCCCGTCGTCGGGCGTCGAAACGCGCGGCTGGTCCATCATCTGCCTTCCCGTCCTCCCCCACGGACGACCGGCGCATCGAGCAGCGCGGCCAAGCGTGGCTTTTTCGCATCACCGCGCCCCAAAAGACAGCGGATAAATATTCCAAGTTGAAACTTGGTTCACCTTTCATTATTGGGTGCGACGCGGCTTGGCAAGACCGGCCCAAGAAAATCGAAAAAGGGCGGCGCTGCGCCGCCCCTGTCATGGGAGACTCACATGCGTCCTTTCGCCCGCCGCCTGCGCCACGCCGTCTGCGCCACTACCGCGCTCAGCCTGATCGCCTTCGCCCCGTCCGCCCTTGCGCAGGATACGGACCCGGCCGCGAGCGCCGATGACGGCAGCGAGGAAATCATCGTCACCGCGCGCCGCCGCGACGAACGCCTGCTCGACGTGCCGATCGCGGTCAGCGCGATCTCGGGCGACGCGCTCGAGGTGCGCGGCGCGCTCGACCTCACCGACGTCGGCAACATCACCCCGAACACCACGCTCGAAACCTCGCGCGGCACCAATTCGACGCTCAGCGCCTTCATCCGCGGCGTCGGCCAGCAGGACCCGGTCCCGGGCTTCGAAGCGGGCGTCGGCATCTATCTCGACGACGTCTATCTCAACCGCCCGCAGGCGGCCGTCCTCGACATCTACGACGTCGAGCGCATCGAGGTGCTCCGCGGGCCGCAGGGCACGCTCTATGGCCGCAACACGATCGGCGGCGCGGTCAAATATGTCACCAAGATGCTGCCGCAGGATTTCAGCCTGAAGGCGCGTGCGACCTATGGCACCTATGACCAGGCCGAGGGCGTACTGACCGTCAGCGCGCCCGTGACCGACATGCTGCGCGTCGGCGGCTCGGTCGCACGGCTGTCGCGCGGCGGTTTCGGCGACAACCTCACCGTCCCCGGCCTCGAGAACTACAACAAGGATGTATGGGCGGGCCGCGGAACGCTCGAATTCGGCGGTTACGGCGAGCCGGTGCTGATCCGCATCTCGGGCGACTATACCCGCGACAAGTCGGACCCGCGCAACGGCCACCGGCTGATCCCCGGCCTGCTCTCGGGCGCCCCCGTGCTCGACGACGTCTATGACACGCGCGCGGGGCTCGTGAATCCGGAGCAGGATATCGAGGCCTGGGGCCTCGCGATGAACGTCTCGGCCGAGCTCACCGACAATCTGACGCTGCGTTCGATCAGTTCGTGGCGCAAGGACACCAGCTACACGCCGATCGATTTCGACAGCCTGCCGACGGTCGACGTCGACGTCCCCGCGGTCTATCGCAACGAGCAGCTGAGCCAGGAATTCCAGTTGCTCTACGACAGCGACCGGCTGCACGGGCTCGTCGGCTTCTATTATCTCGACGCCAAGGCCTACACCAAGTTCGACGTGCTGCTCGCCACCACCGGCGCGCTGCTCGGCCTGCCCGGTTTCGCGCAGCAGACGATCGGCGACGTGCGCACCGACACCTGGTCGGTGTTCGGCGACTTCACCTTCGACGTCACCGACCGCCTGCACATTTCGGCGGGCGGGCGCTACACCGTCGACCGGCGCGACAGCTTCGTCTTCAAGCAGAACCGCCTGCTCGGCGCCGACCCCGAATTCGGCGGCGCCAGCGTCCCGCTCGGCGCGCCGATCACCAATTTCGATGGCAAGGCGCGCTTCAAGAAATTCACCCCGCGCGCGTCGGTGTCGTTCGACGTCAACGACGACCTGATGATCTATGCATCCTACTCGAAGGGCTTCAAGGGCGGCGGCTTCGATCCGCGCGGCAGCGCCAATGTCCGCGCGATCGACGTCAACAACGACGGCGTCTTCGCCTATCAGGAAATCTACAATTTCTTCCTGTTCGAACCCGAAACGGTCGACAGCTACGAGGCCGGGATCAAGGGCTCGGCGCTGGACGGCGACCTCAACTTCGCGCTGACCGGCTTCTATGCCGACTACAAGAATGTCCAGATCCCCGGCTCGGTCGGCATCGACGCGAACAACGACGGCATCTTTGAAGGCTTTTCGGGGGTCACCACGAACGCCGCCTCGGCGACCTTCAAGGGGCTCGAGCTCGAAACCTCGGCGCGCTTCGCGCACGACTTCGCCGGCGCCGGCTCGCGGATGAGCTTCCAGGGCACGCTCGGTTATATCGACGCGCAGTACGACGAGTTCATCGGCAACCTCGGCACCGACGTGTCGGACATCACCGATATCCAGAACACGCCGAGCTGGACCGCATCGGGCACTCTCGGCGCGCTGGTCCCGGTCGGCGACGGCGACGTCAATTTCTCGACCACGCTCTCGTACCGCAGCAAGACGCAGCAGTTCGAATATCCCAGCCCCTATCTCGACCAGAAGGGCTATGCGCTGTGGGATGCGAGCCTGGTCTACAGCTTCGGCGGCGACCGTTATTCGATCGGCGTCCACGGCAAGAATATCCTCGACAAGCAGTATAAGACCTCGGGCTACCAGTTCCTCGTCGTCAACCCGGCGACCGGCCTGCCTGTCACTAACGCCAACGGCCTGCCGACCCCGTCGCTCGGCCGCGAAGGCGTCGCGACGGTCTTCTACGGCAACCCGCGGCAGGTGTTCGTCACCGGCACGGTCAAATTCTGACCGGCAGCTTCACGCGAAAAAGGGGGAGAGGGGCGCTGGCGACGGCGCCCCTTTTTCTTTGTGGCATATGGCCGCTTAGGGGTGGGGAGCTGCCACTTGTCCGGTCGTCATCCCGGGCTTGACCCGGGACCCGCCTTCCTTCTTTCGCCGTCGGATCAAAGAAAAGGCAGGCCCCGGGTCAAGCCCGGGGTGACGAAGGTGGATTACACCGGCGTCGCGTTTCGCCCGAAAGCGACCGAACAGCATCCGATCAATTTGATGCGCGCAGAGACGCAGAGACCGCAGAGAGAAAAGGCCATCCTCCCTGCGGTCTCTGCGCGAACAAGATGATGGCCTTCGGCCGTTGCCGCCCAGCCTCAGCCCCCCAGCACCGGCGCCCCGCCCGGCGCGACCATTCGTTCGCCGTCGATCACGATCGGACTCGCGACGCCATCGACGAACGCCCCCTCGGGCCGGAAACGCATGCCGCGCGCGATCACCTGCGGGTCGGCGAACACCCCGGCGAGGTCATTGATCGGTCCCGCCGGTACATCCTCGGCCTCGAGCGCGAGCGACAAAGGCTGCGCCTGCCACGTGGCGATCTTCGCCGCGAGCAGCGGGATCAGCGCCGCCCGGTTCGCGAGTCGCGCGGCATTGGTCGCGAAACGGACATCCTCGGCCCATGCGGGCTCGCCGAGCACCGCGCAAAGCTTGCGGAACTGGCCGTCGTTGCCGACCGCGATCACCAGCTGGCCGTCGGCGGTCGCAAAGGCCTGATAGGGCACGACATTGGCGTGGCCATTGCCCATGCGCTTCGGCGACACCCCGCTCGCGAGATAGTTCGCCGCCTGATTGGCGAGCACCCCGACCTGGCAATCGAGCAGCGCCATATCGATATGCGCGCCCGCCCCCGTGACGTCACGGCGTCGCAGCGCGGCAAGGATCGCCACCGTCGAATACATCCCCGTGAAGATGTCGGCATAGGCGATTCCCGCCTTTTGCGGCGCGCCGTCGGGCTCGCCGGTCAGCGACATCGCGCCGCCCATCGCCTGGATGATGAAATCATAACCCGCGCGGTGCGCATAGGGGCCGGTCTGGCCGAAGCCGGTGATCGAGCAGACGATCAGCTTCGGGAAATCGGCGCGCAAGGTCGCGGGATCGAGCCCATATTTGGCGAGCCCGCCGAGCTTGTAATTCTCGATCACGACATCGGCATCGGTGAGCAGCGCGCGCACCGCGGCTTGGCCCTCGGGCGTCGCGATATCGATCGCCACACCGGACTTGCCGCGATTGGTGCTGTGATAATAGGCCGCGCCCAGATTCTCGCCATCGGCGCCCTTGATGAAGGGCGGGCCCCACAGCCGCGTGTCGTCGCCGCCGCCGGGCCGCTCGACCTTGACCACCTCGGCGCCGAGGTCGGCGAGCAATTGACCGCACCAGGGACCCGCGAGCACCCGCGCCAGTTCGACGACGCGGATGCCTTCCAACGGTTTAGGCAAAGGCCGAAATGCCCGTGATCGCGCGGCCCAGAATCAGCGCATGGACGTCGTGCGTGCCCTCATAGGTGTTCACCGTCTCGAGGTTCACCGCGTGGCGGATGACATGATAATCGGCCGAAATGCCGTTCCCGCCGTGCATATCGCGCGCGACGCGCGCGATATCGAGCGCCTTGCCGCAATTGTTGCGTTTCAGCAGGCTGATCATGTCGGGCGCGACATGCCCCTCGTCGATCAGCCGCCCGACACGCAGCGCGGTCTGGAGGCCGAGCGCGATCTCGGTGAGCATGTTCGCGAGCTTCAATTGCACGATCTGATTCGCCGCGAGCGGGCGCCCGAACTGCTTGCGCTCGCCGGTATAATTGCGCGCCGCTTCGTAGCAGAATTCCGCCGCGCCCATCGCGCCCCAGCCGATGCCATAGCGCGCGCGGTTGAGGCAACCGAACGGACCTTTCAGCCCCGAGACGTGCGGCAGCAGCGCATCCTCGCCGACCTCGACCCCGTCCATCACGATCTCGCCGGTGATCGAGGCGCGCAAGCTGACCTTGCCCTCGATCTTCGGCGCCGACAGGCCCTTCATGCCCTTTTCGAGGACGAAACCGCGGATCGCGCCGTCGTGCGCGTCGGACTTGGCCCAGACGACGAAGATATCGGCGATCGGCGAATTGGTGATCCACATCTTCGCGCCCTTGAGGCGATAACCGCCCTCGATCTTTTCGGCGCGGGTGCGCATGCCGCCGGGGTCGCTGCCCGCGTCGGGCTCGGTCAGCCCGAAACAGCCGACGAGTTCGCCCGAGATCAGCCCGGGCAGATATTTGCGCTTCTGCTCCTCGCTGCCATAGGCGTTGATCGGGTGGATCACGAGGCTGCTCTGCACCGAGCAGGCCGAGCGATAGCCCGAATCGATCCGCTCGACCTCGCGCGCGATCAGCCCGTAGCTGACATAGCTGAGCCCCGCGCCGCCATATTCGGGGTCGACCGTCGCGCCGAGCAGCCCGAGCGCGCCCATTTCGGACATGATCTCGCGGTCGAAGCGCTCCTCGAGAAAGGCCGAGGTTACCCGCGGCAAGAGCTCGCCTTCGGCATAGGCGCGCGCGGCATCGCGGATCATCCGCTCCTCCTCGCTCAATTGCGCATCGAGCATCAGCGGATCGAGCGGGTCGAGCGCGGCGACGCGCTGCGGATCGGCGAGGGCCATTGGCTGGGCTTTCTCTTTATGCGAGCGCCCGGGAGGGAACGCGCGCTAGGGGGTGGTCGCGGCCGGGGCTTTTCCGGCCGTCGCGGTCGGCTGGCCGCCGCGCGGCTCCAATATCGCCGCGGTCTCGATCAGGTCAAGCGCGCGGCGCGCCTCGTGATAGCGGCGCGCGTCGATCAGCCATTCGTTCGCCGCCGCCGCGCCGGGCATCGCCTCGACCTCGGCGATCGCCTTGTCGGCCATGCCGCCCGCGAGGTAGCGGCGCGCGCGGTCGAGGCGCTCGGTCGCGCGCGGCGACTGGGTGCCCGCGGCGCGCACGACGAACAATTCGCCGAGTTCGCGGCGGATTCCCGTCCACAGGCTCGCATCGTCGCCGCTGCGCCCGACGAGTTCGGGGGCAATCGCGTCGAGCTCGGCGCGCAATTGTTCGAGCGTCACCGGGTCGCGCGACGTCTCGATGATCGTCTTGACGGCATTGGGCTGGTCGTCGCCGAAGCGCAGCCGCAGCTGCGCGTCGAGATAACCCAAGGACAGCCCGCGATCGAGCGCGCGGCGCACCGCAAAGGCGACGAGCAGCCCCTCGGCGCGCGAGGCATTGCCCGACGCCGAGGCGGCTTCGAGCGTGATCCGCGACAGCCTTTGTTCGAGTTCGGCGACGCGCGCGGGCAAAGTCGAGCCGTCGGCGGGCAGCGCCGCGAGCGGCTGCGGGGTCGTCCCGAGGACCGCGGGCGCCTCGCCCGCGCCGGCCACGGCGACCGTGCCGCCAGGAGTTGCCGTGTCGATGACCTTGGCCGCCGGCGCGCCATTGTCGGCCAGGAAGCGATTCATCGCCCAGCCGCCGGCGACGACGCCGACCAGCAGCAACAGCAGCGCCGCGATTGCCAAGCTGCGGAAAGATGGCCTTTTGCCCGAACCCGCCTCGCCCAATTGGACGGGGTTGTCGTTGCTTTCGATTGCCATAAACCTCTTTCGAACGACCCTATTTTTGCGCCTTTTGGCACAAAGCATAAGCCGCTGTCACCATCGCCGCGTCGTCGGGGCGCTCCGTAACGGTAACAGCCGCCCAGCCGTCGCCCGCCGCAGTGGCCGCGGCATCGCTGATCGCGACGAGCGACAGATGGCCGCGATGCCCCCCAACCAGCTCGGCGATCCGCGCCGCGCCGCGCGCCGAATGCGCAAGCAGGATCGCCGGCGCGGCCGTCACCGCTTGCCAGCCGGACGGCGGATCGACCGGGTCGACGGCATAGACGGGCAGCGGCAGCAGCCGCGCCCCGTGCGCATCGAACGCGGTCCGATCGGACCCGCAAAGCCATAATATATTTGATACTTTCCTGGACGACGCCATGGCGTCGATCAGCGATTGCGCATCACCTGGACCCGTCATCGCGACGGTCAGGCCCGCCGCCTCCGACGCGGCCGCCGTCGCCGCGCCGACGGCATAAGCCGGAAGCCCTGCAAGCCTTCCCAGTTCCGGTCCTGCAAGCCGCAACGCCTGCGCGCTCGTCAACAGCAGAGCATCGAAATCGCCCGGATCGGGCGCGTCCCAGCCGACCGCATGCGCCGCGAACAGCGGCACCCCCCGCGCATCGAGCCCCATATCCCGCACCCGCGCCACCGTCGCCGCATTGCCCGGTTCGGCGCGCGTGACGAGGACCGGACCGCTTGGCGTCATGCCGCGAAGAGCCGTCGCACGGATTCGGGCGCCTCGCCGAGCAGCCGCGCGGCGAGCCTTTCGGGCGCATCGTCCCGATCGACCAGCGTCCAGCCCGCGACATGTTCGCGCCCGTCCTCCGAGAAGAGCTCGGCGTCGAGCCGCAGCGCGCCATCGGCCTGCCACGCCGCATGCGCCGCGACCGGCGAGCGGCAATCGCCGCCGAGCGCCGCGAGCAAGGCGCGCTCGGCCGCGACCGCGCGGTGCGTCGGGCCATGGTCGACCGCCGCGAGCAGGGCGCGCGTCGCCGCATCGTCGCTGCGGCACTCGATCCCGATCGCCCCCTGCGACGCCGCGGGCAACAGCATCTTCGAATCCTGCACCACCCCGATCTCGAACATCCCCAGCCGGTCGAGCCCCGCCGCCGCGAGCAAAGTGGCATCGACCTCGCCCGCCGCCAGCTTGGCGAGCCGCGTCTGGACGTTGCCGCGCAGCAGCATGGTTTCGATATCGCCGCGCAGCCGCTGCACCTGCGCCGCGCGCCGCGGGCTGCTCGTGCCGAGCCTTGCGCCCGTCGGCAGCGCGTCGATCGTCGCCGCGACGATCCCCTCGCGCACCACCAGCCGGTCGCGCGGGTCGGCGCGCTCGAGCATCGCGCCGAGGAAAAAGCGCGCATCGCGCAAGGTCTCGACATCCTTCAAACTGTGCACCGCGATATCGATCGTCCCCGCATCGAGCGCGGCGTCGAGCTCGCGCGTCCACAGCGCCTTGCCCCCGACCTCGGCGAGCGCGCGGTCCTGGATGCGGTCGCCGGTCGCAGTCATCGGCACGATTTCGAGCGCGGCGGGATCGAGCCCATGCGCGCGCACGAGCGCCGCCGCCGCCATATCGGCCTGCGCGCGCGCCAGCGGCGAGGCACGCGTTCCGATGCGTAGCGGGCGGTCGGGGGTCGGAAGCGGGATCGAAGCCATGCGGTGCTGCTAGGGCTTCGGGCTGCGAAAGGAAAGAAGAAGGGATTCGCGCAGAGGCGCCGAGGGCGCAGAGATTTTCTTTGTTCACGCGGAGGCGCGGAGAAAAGGATTGACGGCTCCGCCGCTTCTTCTCTCTGCGCCTCTGCGCGCATTCCAAATACGCCCAGCCTCGACGCGAAAACCCTCCGTGTCTCCGCGCCTCCGCGTGAACCCCTTCCAACCCCAGCCTTGCAGGACTAAGAGGCGCGCAAGATTATGACTCTCATCCTCGGCCTCGAATCGAGCTGCGACGAAACCGCGGCGGCGCTCGTCGACAGCGAACGGACTATCCTCGCGCACCGCGTCGCGGGGCAGGAGGCCGATCATGCGCCCTATGGCGGGGTCGTGCCCGAGATCGCCGCGCGCGCGCATGTCGACCGGCTCGCGCCCATCGTCGAACGCGTGCTCGCCGACGCGGGCAAGACGCTCGCCGACGTCGATGCGATCGCGGCGACCGCGGGCCCCGGACTGATCGGCGGCGTCATGGTCGGGCTCGTCACCGGCAAGGCGCTCGCGCACGCCGCGGGCAAGCCGCTGATCGCGGTCAACCATCTCGAGGGCCACGCCCTCTCACCGCGCCTCGCCGACCCCAGCCTCGAATTCCCCTATCTGCTGCTGCTCGTCTCGGGCGGGCATTGCCAGCTGCTGCTGGTGCGGGGTGTCGGCGACTATCGCCGCCTTGCCACCACGATCGACGACGCCGCGGGCGAGGCCTTCGACAAGACGGCGAAATTGCTCGGGCTCGGTTATCCCGGCGGCCCGGCGGTCGAGCGCGTCGCCAAGGACGGCGATCCGAAGGCCGTGCCCTTTCCGCGCCCGCTCGTCGGCAGCGCCGAGCCGCATTTCTCCTTCGCGGGGCTCAAGAGCGCGGTCGTGCGCGCCGTGGCGTCGGGGCAGCACAACACCCCCGACCTCGCCGCCTCGTTCCAGCAGGCGGTGGTCGACTGCCTGGTCGACCGCAGCCGCATCGCGCTCGCCGCCTGCCCCGAAGCCAGTGCCTTCGTCGTCGCGGGCGGGGTCGCGGCGAACGGCGCGATCCGCACCGCGCTCACCGAGCTCGCGGCGCGCTTCGACAAGGTCTTCGTCGCGCCGCCACTGTGGCTCTGCACCGACAATGGCGCGATGATCGCCTGGGCGGGCGCCGAGCGCTTCGCCGCGGGGCTCACCGATCCGCTGGGCATCCCCGCGCGCCCGCGCTGGCCGCTCGATCCCGAGGCGGAAGCGGTGCGCGGCGCCGGAGTCAAAGCATGACACGTGAAGGCGTGACGTCGTGCAGCAATTTCGGCGTGGTCGGCGGCGGCGCCTGGGGCACCGCGCTCGCGCAATTGCTCGCCGCCGATGGCGCGCCGGTGCAGCTCTGGGTGCGCGAGGCCGACGTCGTGGCGGCGATCAATAGCGAGCATCGCAACCCGCTCTTCCTGCCCGGCGCCACGCTCGCCCCCTCGCTCACCGCAACCGGCGACCTAGCCGAGCTCGCGACCTGCGACGCGCTGCTGATCGTCGTCCCGGTGCCCTATATGCGCGCGGTACTGGCCGACCTGCCGCCGGGCGATGCGCCGCTGATCCTGTGCAGCAAGGGCATGGAGGCGGGCAGCTTCGCCTTCCCCGTCGATATCGCGCGCGACGTGGCACCAAGCCGCCCCGTCGCGGTGCTGTCGGGCCCGACCTTCGCACACGAGGTCGCCGCCGGGCTGCCGACCGCAATCACCCTCGCCGCCGCGGACCCCGCGCTCGCCGATGCGCTGGCGCAGGCGATCGCGCGCCCGCATTTCCGCCCTTATGTCTCGACCGACGTGACCGGCGCCGAGATCGGCGGCGCGGTCAAGAATATCCTCGCGATCGCGAGCGGCATCGTCGACGGCGCCGGGCTCGGGCTCAACGCGCGCGCGGCGCTGATCAGCCGCGGCTTCGCCGAAATGTCGCGCTTCGGCCTCGCGCGCGGCGCCGAGGCCGAGACGCTCGCCGGGCTCGCCGGGCTCGGCGACCTGATCCTCACCTGCACCTCGGCCAATTCGCGCAACTTCGCGCTCGGCCAGGGGCTCGGGCGCGGCGAGGAAGCCGCGGTGCTGATGGCCGACCGCCGCACGGTTGCAGAGGGGGCGTTCAGCGCGCCCGTCGTGGCCGCCGCGGCGCGCGCCGACGGCATCGACATGCCGATCACCGACGCGGTGGCGCGGCTCGTCGCGGGCGAGATCCGCGCGACCGAGGCCATTCAGGCGCTGCTCAGCCGCCCGCTGCGACGCGAGGGCCGGTGAGGTCATCGCCGCGATTGCCTGCCCCCCGCCGCCGCGCTAGTCTGCGCGCCGGGGAGAAGCAGAAGGGGCGCCAGGCTTGAGCCAGACGGACAGCGCGGCACCGACCGCCCCCGACGTGCCTCCTGCACCGCCGGAGCGCGACGCCGACACCGCCGCGCTCGCCAAGGGTGGGCGTACCAACTTCTTCGGCTTCATCCTGCGCCTCGTCGCGCGCCTGCCCTTCCTCTATGTCGCCGGCCGCTGGTACGGACCCGAGGCGGTCGGGCGCTTCGCCTTCGCGGTGCTCGTGATCGAACTCGTCGCGCAGCTCTCGACGCTGGGGCTCAAGCGCGGCCTCGCCGAGCAGCTCAGCAAACCCGGCGCCGATCCGCGCACCACCGTGTGGGACGGCATGTTCGTGGCCTTCCTCGCCTCGGCGCTCGGCTCGGCGGTGCTCCTCCTCTTCCCGCAATTCATGTTCCCCAGCGGCTCGATCAGCGCATCCGACCGTTTCATGGCGCTGCTCGTCTTCGCGATCGCGGGGACCGAGATCGCGCTCGCCGCCTGCGCCTATCGTTTCGACATCGGCGCGACGGTGCGCGCGCGCGCGGTGGTCGAACCCTGGGTGATCAGCCTCGGTGCGGCCGCCTTCTGGTATGTCTCGCCCCCCGACGGGCTGATGCTCTCTTATGCCGCGGCGATGCTCGGCGCCTTCGCGACCGCGCTGTGGCCGATGATCCGCCATTATGGCGGCCCCGGCGTGTGGCGGCCGCAGCCGACGCACCTCATCGGCCTCGCGCGCCGCAACGCGCCGCTCGCCGCCGCCGATGCGATCGAATGGGGCACGCGCCGCCTCGACCTCTTCATCCTCGGCCAGTTCACCTCACCGACGATCTACGGCATCTATTATATGGCGCAGCAGGTCGCCTCGCTGCCGCAGAAACTCAAGACCAGCTTCGAACCGATCCTGGGCCCGGTGATCACGCGCAACCTCGCCGAAAAGAAGCTTGCCGCCGTGGCGGCACAAGTGAGCCAGGTCGGTTTCTGGATCATCGCCGCGCAGGCGGGCGTCGCGCTCGCGCTCGGCATCCCGGGCGAGGCGGTGATGGGACTCGTCGGCCCCCAGTTCGTCGGCGGTACCGGCGCGCTCGCGTTCCTGCTCGCCGCCGAGGTCGTCGCGGCGACCGCCGTCGTCAGCGAGGCGGCGCTCGTCTATGTCGCGCGCCACCGCAATCTGCTGATCAGCCTCGCGACGCTCGCGCTGCAGGCGGCGCTCAGTGTCGGCTTCATCCTGATCGCGCGCGCGATGGGATGGCCGCCGATATTCTACGCCGGTGCGGTCGCGCTCGCGCTGATGCTCGCGCTCGGCTTTGCGTCGCTGGTCAAGGCGCGGCTGCTCTCGAAGATCCTCGACGCGCCGGTGAACAGCCTGCGCTGGGCGCTGGTCTGGGCGACCGGGGGCGCCGCGGTGCTCGGCTGGGGCGCGACGCAGCTCCCCGAATGGGCGGAATTGCTGATCGGCGTGCCCGTCATCCTCGGCATTTATGCCTGGCTGATCTGGACGCGCGGTTTCGGCCCCGCCGACCGCGCATTGTTCCGCAAGCATCCCGAGCCGGCGACCGAAGCCGCCGGCCCGGGCTAGACGCTTATTTCACTGCTTCCTGCGCCGCGTCGCCGACATCCTGCGCGGCATCGCCGACCTTTTGCGCCGCTTCGGTGATCGCACCGGTCTCGGCCTTTTCATTGCCGAGGAACTGGAAGGCGAAGAAACCCGCGATCACGACGACGACCAGCAGCATAAGCATGCCGATCCCGCCGCCGCGGCGCGGTTCGCGTTCGACGATCGTCGTGGTGTGCGTCGTGCCGTCAGGCTCGCGCGTGGTATGAATCTCATCGGCCATAAGAGCCTCCTATCCATCTGATGGCGGATAGGACGCGTCAAATCGTGATTTGTTCCGGCACCGGCCCGCTCCCCCACCGGCCTCCCCGACGATAGTAACCTGGGGAGGCCGGGTGGGGGAGCGGGCCGGTGCCGAATTCCGCGTCAGCGGAAAGGATGTCCTAGCCCAGCCGCGCCGCGACCTTCGCCTTGAGGTCGGTCTGCGCGCGCGGGCCGACCTGCGCGATGATTTCGCGTGCGCACACCGCGCCCATCGTCAGGCAGTCGGCGATCGGGCGCCCTTCGGCCAGACCCGACAGGAAACCCGCGGCGAACAGGTCGCCCGCGCCGGTGGTGTCGACCACCGTTTCGATCGGCTCGGCCGAGACTTCGGTGCGCGTGCCGTCGGTCACCGCGACCGCGCCATGCTCGCCGCGCGTCGCGACGAGCAAAGGCACTTCGGCGGCGACCTTCGCCAGCGCGGCTTCGAAATCGCCTTCCTGCGCCAGCTCGAGCAGCTCGGCCTCGTTGGCAAAGAGGATGTCGATCTCGCGCGCCGCCATCATGCGGCGGAAATCCTCGCCATGCCCCATGACCACGAAGGTGTCCGACAGCGTGAAGGCGACGCGGCGGCCCGCGGCGCGCGCGAGGCCGATCGCCTCGGCCATCGCCGCGCGCGAGGCGTCGGCGTTCCACAAATAGCCCTCGAGATAGAGGATGTCGGCGTCGGCGATCAGCGCCGCGTCGAGCGATTCGCGCCCCAGGCTCTGCGAGGCGCCGAGGAAGGTGTTCATCGTCCGCTGCCCGTCGGGGGTGACGAGGATCAGGCAGCGCGCGGTCGGCGCGCCGTCCGCCGCCGCCGGCGTGTCGAACGCGACGCCGAGCGAGGTCAGGTCGTGGGTGAACACCTGGCCAAGCTGGTCGTCGGCGACCTGCCCGATGAAGCCGCAATTGCGCCCGAGCGCGGCCATGCCCGCCAGCGTGTTCGCGGCGCTGCCGCCCGACATCTCGACCGCGGGGCCCATCGCGGCATAGAGCCGCTCGGCCTCGTCGGCGTCGATCAGCCGCATCGACCCTTTGACCAGCTTTTCGGCCTCGATCAGCTCGTCGGAGGCGCGGGCAAGGACGTCGACGATGGCATTGCCGATGGCAACGACGTCGAAACGGGCGGTGGAGGCCATGAAAATTCCTGTCGATGATGGGAAAAAGATTGCGCGCGGCTTTAGGGACGGCGGCGCTTCTTGGCAAGTTGGCGACGGCGCAGCGATTTATTCGCGCAGAGGCGCAGAGGGCGCAGAGAAAAGGTTCACGCGGAGACGCGGAGGCGCGGAGAAGAGAAGAGAATGGCGGCTTCGCCGCCCTTAATCCTTCTTTCTCTGCGGTCTCTGCGCCTCTGCGCGAATCCTCTTCTCTTCTTTCTCTCCGCGCCTCCGCGTCTCCGCGTGAACAATTGGCGGCGTCTGACGCTTGACGCATAGCCTCCGTCCGCGCCATCCCGTACCATGGCCCGCGCGATCCAAGCCCTGATGCTCGCCCTTGGCGACCTGCCGCGCCGCCCGGTGCTCGCCGTCCTCGCGCAAAGCCTCGCGCTCACGCTCGTCATTTTCGTCGCCGCGGGGGCTGCGATCTTCTTCGGCGCGCGCTGGGCGCTCGATCACTGGACCTGGCTTGGCGAGGTCGAGCTCGACATGGCCGGCTTGCTGATCATCATCGGCCTGATCGGCTCGAGCTGGCTGCTCTTTCGCGCGGTCGCGATCCTCGTCGTCGGGCTGTTCGGCGATGCGATCGTCGCCGACGTCGAGGAGCGCCATTATCCCGCCGCCGCCAAATTCGCGGTCGACGTCAGCTTCGCCAAGAGCCTGCGCCTCGGCCTCGCCTCGGTCGGGCGGCTCATCGCGGTCAACCTGCTCGCGCTGCCCGTCTATATCCCGCTGCTGTTCACCGCGATCGGCGCGCCGCTGCTGGCCTTCTTCCTCAACGCGCTGCTGCTCGGCCGCGATCTCGAGGCGATGGTGCTCGCGCGCCACCCCGAGCGGCCGCGGCTCGATCGCGGCGCGCGCTGGTCGCTCGGCGCGCTGTCCGCCGCAGCTTTCCTGGTGCCCGTCGTCAATCTGTTGGCGCCCATCATCGGCGCGGCTATGGCCGTCCACCTCATCCACCTGCGCGACAGGGACACCGAATGAACCGCCTGATCCTGGCTGCTGGGCCGATCCTCCTGCTCGGCGCCTGCTCGTCCGCCGTTCCGCCGCCGCGCAGCACCCCGCCGCCGGTCGCTGCCGCGCCGCCGCCCACCGTGGTGCGCCCGGTGCAGAACAACAGCCTGATCGGCCAGAGCGCCGACGCGACCCAGCGGATGTTCGGCAAGCCTCGCCTCGACGTCACCGAAGGCGCCGCGCGCAAGCTGCAATATGAGGGCAGCGCGTGCGTCATCGACATCTATTTCTACGCGCCGCGCGCGGGCGCCGACGCGGTCGCGACGCATGTCGATGCGCGCACGCCCGATGGGCGCAACGCCGAGCCCGAAAGCTGCGTCGCCGCGCTTCGCCGCTAGGCTGGCGTCAAGACGCCAGCTCGGCCAGCGCCCATTCCGCGGCCTCGGCAACCACCGGATTTTCGTCGCTTTTCAGCCGCTCGAGCAGCGGCCGGAAGCGGACATCACCGCTGTTCCCCGCCGCGATCGCGGCGTTGCGCACCATGCGGCTGCGCCCGATGCGCTTGATCGGCGACCCGGCGAACACCTGCCGGAATCCCGCATCGTCGAGGTCGAGCAGGTCGCCGAGCGCCGGCGCGGCGAGTTCGGCGCGCGGCAGGAACGCCTTGTTCCGCGCCGCGGCGTCGGCGAATTTGTTCCACGGGCACACCGCGAGGCAATCGTCGCAGCCATAGATGCGGTTGCCCAATGCGCGGCGGAACTCGAGCGGGATCGGCCCCGCATGTTCGATCGTGAGATAGGAGATGCAGCGCCGCGCATCGAGCCGGTAGGGTGCGGGAAAAGCGTCGGTCGGGCACGCCTCCTGGCAAGCGGTGCAGCTCCCGCACGTATCGCGTCCGGGTACCGACGGCGCCAGGTCGAGCGTCGTATAGATCGCCCCCAGGAACAGCCAGCTGCCATGGTCGCGGCTGACCATATTCGTATGCTTGCCCTGCCAGCCGAGCCCCGCGGCGGCGGACAGCGGCTTTTCCATCACCGGCGCGGTGTCGACGAACACCTTGACCTCGGCGTCCTGCGCTTCGGCCACCAGCCAGCGCGCGACATGTTTCAGCGCCTTCTTGACGACGTCATGATAATCGCCGCCCTGCGCATAGACCGAAATCCGCCCGCGTTCGGGATGATCCGCCAGCGCCAGCGGATCGGCCGCGGGCGCATAGCTCATCCCCAGCGCGATCACCGACTGGACCTCGGGCCACAGCCCCTGCGGCGATCCGCGCTCAGCGGCGCGGCTTTCCATCCAGATCATCTCGCCATGGCAGCCCTCGGCGAGCCAGGCGTTCAACCGCGCCGCGGTCGAGGGCGCCGCATCGGCGCGCGCGATCCCGAACGCCGCGAAGCCATGCTCGCGCGCGACGGCTTCCAGCCGCTGTTCCAGCGTGTCGTCGGGAGAAGGCAAGGCTTCGGCAACCATTGCCGCCCTATACGCGAGCCGCCTTTGCGTGTCATAGGGGCAGCAACGACATTTCGCAGGACCAGCTTTTGACCGATCTCGCCGTCGAGGCTCTTGGCCTCACCAAATATTTCGAGACCTACAAGGCGGTCGACCAAGTGTCGCTTCAGGTCCCCGCGGGCAGCATCTACGGCGTGCTCGGCCCCAATGGCGCGGGCAAGACCACCAGCCTGCGCATGACGCTCGGCATCATCGATCCCGACGCGGGGTCGAGCCGCCTCCTCGGCGGGCACAAGCCGCAGTCCGTGCGCCACCGCATCGGTTACCTGCCCGAAGAACGCGGGCTCTATCCCGGCATGAAGGCGCGCGAGGCGATCGCCTTCATGGGCGCGCTGCGCGGGCTCGACTGGTCGGAGGGGCGCCGCCGCGCCACGACCTTCATGACCGAACTCGGGCTCGAACGCGTGATCGATTCGAAGATCCGCAAGATGTCGAAGGGCATGGCGCAGATGATCCAGCTGATCGGCTCGATCGTCCACGCGCCCGACCTCATCGTGCTCGACGAGCCCTTCTCGGGACTTGATCCGGTCAACCAGGAACGGCTCGAAATGCTGGTGAAGCGCGAGCGCGACCGCGGCGCCACCGTGCTTTTCTCGACCCACGTCATGGCGCACGCCGAACGCCTCTGCGACCGGCTCGCGATCATCGCGCGCTCGCAGCGGCGCTTCGAGGGCACGGTCGACGACGCCCGCGCGCTGCTGCCGATGCAGGTGCGCTACACTCCCCGCCAAGGGAGCGACACCGCCGCCGTCGCCGCGCTGCTCCCCGCCGGCGCCGAGCCCAAAGGCGAGGCCTGGCATTTCGCGATCGAGGACCAGGACGTCGAGCCCTTGCTCGCGCGCATCACCGCGAGCGGCCTTGGCGTCACCGGCCTGTCGATCAGCCGCCCCGCGCTCCACGACGCGTTCGTCCATATCGTCCGCCAGGTCGACGCGGGCTTCACCGCCGACGCGTCCGAAGACGCGATCGAGGAGGCCAGCGCATGACCCCCTTCCTCAAGAACATGTTCGTCGTTGCGCGGCGCGACTTTCTGGCGATCGTCGCCACGCCGACCTTCCTGCTCTTCCTGCTCGCGCCTTTGTTCATGATCGGCATGGGGCTCGCTGGCGGCATGGGCGCGTCGCAGCTCGCCGACAGCGCGCGCGGCGCCGGGCGCATCGTCGTCGTCGCCGATGCGACCGACGCCGAAGCCTTGCGCGATGCGGACACGCGGCTGCGCGCCGCAATGCCGCGCGAACCTGCGACGCTCGTCGTGCGCATCGCGACCCCGGCCGCCGATCCCGTCGCGATCACGAAGGAAAAGGGCAGCGACACCTATGCCGTGATGAGCGGTCCGCTGGACGCCCCGCGCATCGTCGAGCGCGAACCCGAAAGCGCGTCGGGGCGCTATCTGTCGCTGCTCGCGGGCGAGGTGATCCGCGCCCGCGCCGCGGGCGACCTGCCCGCGGTCGCGCCGCGTTTCGAAAGCCTGTCGCGCGGCGGCAACAGCATCGCGCTCCAGCAAAGCCTGGGCTTCGGCGCGGTGTTCGCGATCTTCCTGCTGACGCTGCTCCTTGCGGGGCAGACGGTGAGCTCGCTCGCCGAGGAAAAGGGCAACAAGGTCATCGAGATCCTCGCCGCGGCGGTGCCGCTCGAAAGCGTCTTCCTCGGCAAGTTGCTCGGTTTCCTCGGCGTCGCGATCCTGTTCATCGCCTTCTGGATCGTGATGGCCTTCGCCGGCGGCTTCGTCGCCGCGGCGCAGATGGACCCCGCCATGCTCGACGCGACCGGCCGCGCGGGCAAGGCCGCGGCGGCACTCTCCTCGATGCCCGCGACCGGCTGGGGTTTCTTCCTCGGCATCGGCTTCGTCTATTTCATCCTGTCCTTCCTGCTCCTCGGCGCGGTCTTCCTCGGCGTTGGCGCGCAGGCGGCGACGGTGCGCGAGATCCAGATGCTCAGCCTGCCGATCACCATCTTCCAGGTCGGCATGTTCAGCCTGTCGGCCGCCGCCGCGAGCGCGCCGGGCAGCGGGCTCGCGACCTTCGCGCAGATATTCCCCTTTTCCTCGCCGCTCGCGATGGCGGCGCGCGCCGCGACCGACGAGGCGAAGTCGGTCCACCTCCTCGCGCTCGGCTGGCAGGCTTTGTGGGTCGCGCTGGTGATCTTCATCTCGGTCCGCCTCTTCCGCGCTGGCGTGCTCAGCGGCCGCAGCGACTGGCGTTTCTGGCGGCGGAAGAAGGGCGCGTAGGCTTTTTTCACCGCGATGCCGGGCTATGCCGCGATGGCGTGAAAAGGTTTCGCGCAAAGACGCAAAGACGCGAAGAAGCTGTCCTGCGGCCGCAAGGCCGCTTTTTCAACGATCGCTGCGCGATGGCACGGCGCGCCTGAAAAAGCCGCTTTGCGGCGGGCGCGACATCTTCGTGCCTTTGCGTCTTTGCGCGAAACAAAAAATCCGAACATCGGAGATCCGCACGACCTTCGAGCGACAAGCCCGGCCCCCGCCTCCGTTGACAAAGCTGTAAATAGTGGCATTCTGCAACTGAATCGGCCGCGCGAGACGGCCGCGCAGAGGAGCAGCCCCCATGGCATCATTGATCCGCCCCGTCCCCGAAACCCTCGACCCCTTCGACGTCAGCCGCGCCGAGCTGTGGAGCGAAGACCGCTGGCAGGACCCGATGCGCCAGCTGCGCGCCGAATCGCCGATCTATCGCTGCGAGGATTCGAAATTCGGCCCCTATTGGTCGGTGACGACCTACAAGCCGATCCAGCATATTGAGGCCTTACCGAAAATCTTCTCCTCCAGCTGGGAATATGGCGGCATCACCGTCGCCGGCGACGGCATCGAACATCTCCAGGAGGGCGAAATCCCGATGCCGATGTTCATCGCGATGGACCCGCCGCAGCACACCGCGCAGCGCCGCACCGTCGCCCCCGCCTTCGGCCCCTCCGAAATCGAGCGCATGCGCGCCGACACCGCCGCGCGCACCGCCGCGATCATCGACACCTTGCCCGTCGGCCAGCCCTTCGACTGGGTCGAGAAGGTGTCGATCGAGCTCACCACCGACATGCTCGCGATCCTCTTCGATTTCCCCTGGGCGGATCGCCACAACCTCACCCGCTGGTCCGACGCGCTCGGCGATATCGAAAGCTTCGACACGCTCGAAAAGCGCCAGAAACGCCTCGGCATCGCCTTCGAAATGGGCGCCGCATTCAAGCAGCTGTGGGATCATAAGGCGCAGAATCCGGGTACCCACGACCTGATCTCGATCATGCTCCAGTCCGACGCGATGAAGCATATGAGCGAGAATGAGTTCATGGGGAACCTCATCCTGCTCATCGTCGGCGGCAACGACACGACGCGCAATTCGATGTCGGCCTATGCCTATGGCCTGCACAGCTTTCCCGAGGAGCGCGCCAAGCTCGAACGCGACCACAATCCCGACCTCGCGGTCAACGCGATGCACGAAATCCTGCGCTGGCAGACCCCGCTCGCGCATATGCGCCGCACCGCGACCGAGGATACCGAGCTGTTCGGCCACGCGATCAAGGCGCGTGACAAGATCGCGCTCTGGTACGCCTCGGCGAACCGCGACGAGAGCGTCTTCCCCGACGGCGACCGCATCATCGTCGACCGCGAGAATGCCCGCCGCCACCTCGCCTTCGGTTACGGTATCCACCGCTGCGTCGGCGCGCGCGTCGCCGAGCTCCAGCTCACGACGCTGATCAGCGAAATGCAGAAGCGCCGCCTGCGCGTGAACGTCCTCGCCGAACCCGAGCGCGTCCATGCCAGCTTCGTCCACGGCTATCGCCACATGCAGGTCGAGCTCGAAAAATATTGATGCGCGGGTGAAACCGGCCGATCATGCCGGACGAACCGGCATGAGGAGCTTTTCATGATCGAACGACGCTATCTCATCGGCGGCCTCGCGCTCGGCGGCGCGCTCATCGGGGCGCCGATGCTCTTCGCCAAAAATTCGCCGCGCCCCAAGGGCCAGCCCGGCTGGCAATTGAGCGAGGCCGAATGGAAGAAGCGCCTGACGCCCTTCCAGTACAGAATCCTGCGCGAGGCGGGGACCGAGCGCCCCTTCTCGCACCCGCTCGACAAGGAAAAGCGCGCCGGCACCTTCCTCTGCGCCGGCTGCGCGCTGCCGCTCTATTCGAGCAAGACCAAATATGACAGCAAGACCGGCTGGCCCAGTTTCTGGGCGCCGCTGAAGAGCGCGATCGGCACCTCGACCGACTATGACCTCGGCTATGCGCGCACCGAGGTGCATTGCCGGCGCTGCGGCGGCCATCTCGGCCATGTCTTCAACGACGGGCCCGAACCGACGGGCAAGCGTTATTGCATGAACGGCGCCGCGCTGTCCTTCCGGCCCGGCTGACGCGCCTCAGCGCAGGATGCGATAGACGCGAAGCGCGCCACGCGACAGCTTGGCGTCGTAAGCCAGCCAGTCGATTTTCGCGCCCTTTGCGAGCTGCGCCGAAAGCCCGCGCGGATTGGCGAGCGCCATATTCTCCATCTCGGGAATGCCCGCGCAATAGACCAGCCAGGTCGCGCCGCTGGCGCGCACGATCGGCGCCGATTCGACGGGGTCCGACATATAGGCGGTGATCACGCGGTTCATCGCGGCGTGGTTGCGATGGTGTCCGGTCGCGATCACGCTGTGCGGGGTCCGCACGAGGATCGCGGGTCCGGTATCGATCGGCGCAAAGACCAGCGCCGCGGGCGCTTCGCCAAGCGGCGCGAGCGCCGCCGGGGTGACGCAGCTTTCCTCGCCTTCGGCCGCCTTCAGCTTGCCCGTGGCGTCGGCGGGCAGGACGACCGCCAGCGTGCGCGCCGCGATCAGCGCGTCGATCGACGGAATCGCGGTCAGCACCAGCATCGCGCCGCCGACGCGGCCGAGCAGCGAGCGCTGCGCCCGGCTCCAGCCCCACAGCGCCGCGGCCATCGCGCCGAAGGCCGGGACCATATAGGCATGCGCCACTGCGCCGGTACGGAAGACCAGCATCGACAGCGGCACGCTGCACGTCAGCACGAACAGCAGGCGATCCCAGCCTTCGGCGACGCTGCTGCCGCGCGCGGCACGCCACGCCCAGAGCGCCGCGCCATAGCCGACGATCGTCGGGGCAAAGAACAGCGCCGCGACGTCGGAATCCTGCGCCCACACCGGCTGGCCCTCCATCACCCGGTCGTACCAGAAGCGGCGGACGAGCGGCTCGAGTTCGCCGAAGGGCCCGCCGAGGCACGGCCGGCCGAAGATCAGGAAGGCGGCGGCGCCCGCGGCGCCAACGAGGGCGAGGACGACCAGCCGCCGCTGCCAGCTCGACGCCAGCGCGCGAAACTGCAGGCAGGCGAAGAGCATCAACCCGGTCGCCGCGACGCCGGTGGCATAGGGCAAGGAAAAGCCGTCGCAATGCACCGTGACGAACGACGTCCAGCCGCGGAAGACCAGCAGCCATAGCGCGGGAATGGCCACCAGCCCGGCGGCGAAGCCCGCGAGCCGCGGCGCCTTGGCCGGATCGCGCAGCCATTCGAGCGCGAAGAGCGCGCCGAAGATCGCCAGATAAGGCAGGCCTTCGAGCGAGATTTCGACATGCGCGGCGATCACCAGCGCCGCCGCCAGCCCGCGCCGGAACGTCGCTTCGCCGAGCGCGAGCCATAGCATCGCGACCGACAGAAGCAGCTGCCAGCCATGATGGTCGATGCGCAGCGGCGCGAAATAATGGAGGAAGGTCACCCCCGACGCGGCGATCAGCAGCCCCGCGATCGTCTGGCGCCGGTCGCCCAGCATCGTCAGGATGCGCCCGAGCAGCAGCAGCAGCGGCAGGACGAGAAGCAGGGGATAGATGGCGATCGCCCAGCGCTCGGCCATGTCGGGCGCAAGGAAGAGGCGCAGCAGCGCGATCAGCGCCGCGATCTGCATGTCGACGAAGCGCGACCAGTGCATCATCCCGCCGCCCTCGGCGGGGTTGATCCGGTACTGGGTGACGTCGAACCAGCTCTGCCCGCCGAGCAGGTCGCGAACCTGGACCAGCCGCAGATAATCGTCGGCATCGCGCAGGCCCAGCGTGGCGATGCCCTCGCGATAGAGGAACAGCCCGGCCGCGACCACCGCGAGCCACAGCAGCAGCGCGATCCGGTCGACGCTCAGACGTTCGAGCTGCGCGCGCATCGGTCTTGGCCTTCAGTCGGCCGCGAAAACGAGCGTCTTGCGAAGGACATAGGTCGCGACGAACGACACGCCGATCGCCGCGAGCTTCGCCAGAATCAGGTCCATCCCCGCGCGGTCGCCCGCCCAGACGATCGCGACGGTCAGCCCCAGCCCGACGAAGGCCGAACCGAGGAACAGCCCCTTCTGCCGCACGCGGTCGAGCCCCGCGGTGCGCGCGCCCTCGACGAAGACGAGGCGCGAGCTGATCAGCCAGTGGATCACGATCCCTGCGCCATAGCTCGCTGCCGCAGCGGCCGGTGACGCCCAGCCCGCCGCAAGGAACAGTTTGAACAGCGCCATGTCGCCGGTGAGTGCGATCGCGCTCGCACCGACGTAGCGCAGGAAGGTGACCTGCAGCAGTTTCTGCGCAAAGGCGGGGAGCGGCCGCGCCATCACGTGCGTCACGCCGCCTTGCTGACGCGCGCGGGCACGTCGCGGACCGACGCCAGCGCCGCCTGTTCGCCCTCGGTGCCGCTCTCATGATATTCGGCGTCCTCGTTGACGCCCCAGATGTCGTAGACGCGCTCGCCGGCGACGATGTTGCGCACCGTCAGCATCGCGGTCATCATCGCATGGTCCTGGTTGTTGTAGCGGTGCATGCCGTTGCGCCCGACCATGTGCAGCGTCGGATAACGCGCCTCGAGCTCGGACCGCATCGTCTCGACATGCGCCGCATAATCGTCGTCATAGACCGGATAGGCCTTTTCCTGCCGCACTACCGCGCCGCCAACGACATCCTTGGGATCGCAGAGCCCGAGGATCGCCATCTCGCGCTTGGCGAGTTCGACCAGATCCTCGTCGCGCGACGCCCACAGGCCGTCGCCCTCGAAACAGAAATATTCGAGCCCGACGCACGCGAGTTCGGGATCGGGCACCATTTCGGGCGACCAGCTGCGAAAATTCTGCACGCGGCCGACCTGCACCTTGCTGTCGTGGATATAGATCCAGTTGTCGGGGAACAAATCCTCCGAGCGAATCTTGAGCGCCACGGTCAGGAAGTCGCGATATTTGAGCGACGGCGCCGCGCTCAGCGCGCACGCCGGCAGCGGATGGATACGCGCCGCGAGCTCGCGCATCGGCGCCGAGCTGATCACATGCGCGGCGTCGATCACGACGTCGCCGCCCGGCCCGTTCGCGGTCAGCCGCCAGCGGCCGCTCACCTGGTCCTGCGTCAATTGCTTGAAGCTGTGCCCCATCAGCACATGGTTGCCGCCCGCCTCGACGTGCCCGCGCGCCGCCTCCCACATCATCCCCGGCCCCAGCCGCGGATAGCGGAAAGTCTCGAGCAAAGTCTTTGTCGCCATGCCGTCATTGGGCCTCTTGTTGAGACCCAGGCTGCGCTTCAGTCCGTCGAGCACCGCGGCGCCGAGGCTGAGCCCCTTGATGCGCTGCGCCGCCCAGTCCGCCGACATTTCGTCGCACGGCATGCCCCACACCTTCTCGGTATAGGTCTTGAAGAAGATCGAATAGAGCTTCCGCCCGAACTGATTGATCGTCCAGTCCTCGAAACTGCGCACCTTCTTGTTCGGAAACAGCTTCGCCTGCGCATAGCTGATCATGCACAGGGTCGAACGCACGACGCCCAGATTCCACAGCGCCTCGAACGCGCGCAGCGGATAGGAGTAGAATTTGCCCTCATAATAGATGCGGCTCATCCGCGGGCGCTGGATGAAGTCGTCGGGGAGGATCTCGTTCCACAGGTCGACGACTTCCTGGCTCTTCGAAAAGAAGCGGTGCCCGCCGATGTCGAAACGGAAACCCTCATGCTCGACCGTGCGGCTGATCCCGCCGACATAGACGGGGTCCTTCTCGATCACGGTGACCCTATAGCCTTCCTTGGTCAGCAGATAGGCGGCGGTCAGCCCCGCGGGCCCCGCCCCGATGATCGCGACATCGGCGCTGGTCGGGCGGTTCTTCGAACCGGACACATTCGACATTTCGGACTCCCCACAGGCAAAATATTGCTCGTCGTCCGCTTTGGGCAAATATGGATAAGGAAAGGTTAACGCCGCCCGCTTTGGCATTCGCCGCGCGCTTGGGAGCGCACATCTTCTATGATAGCCTGCCCCGGTTGTTCCGCGCCTTGGGGAGGGTTTGCGATGTACCAGGGGTACAAGGCCGCCGCGATCGCTTGCATGGGATTCACCCTCGCCAGCCTGCCCGCCGAGCCCGGCTTTTCCGCCGCCGCGCTCGACGCACTCGATCCCACCCGCCTCGCCAAGGCCTTTTGCGGCGCGCGCGACGCGGGCGCCAGCCTCGCCAGCGAGCTGCTGATCGCCAGCGCTTATGCCGCCCCGGCGAGTGCGGGCACCACCATCCCCCTCTACCCCGACCTCGCCGCGTCGCCCTTCCCCGTTTCGGCACAAGACGCAGAGGCGCGCGCCTATTTCAGCCAGGGGCTGCTGCTCACTTATGGTTTCAACCACGCCGGGGCGGTGCGCTCGTTCCGCGAGGCGCAGCGGCGCGAGCCCGGCTGCGCGTCCTGCTGGTGGGGCGAAGCGCTCGCGCTCGGCCCCAATATCAACGCGCCGATGGACGACCGCGACCGCGGCGCCGCGCTCGCTGCCATGGACCGCGCGATGGCGCTGCGCACGACCGCAACCCCGCTCGAACGCGCGCTGATCGAGGCGGTGGCGCTGCGCTATTCGCGCGACCCCGCCGCCGACCGCGCCGCGCTCGACGCCGCCTATGCCGACGCGATGCTCGGCGTCGCGCGCCGCTTCCCCGCCGACGACGATGTCGCCGTGCTCGCGGCCGAGGCGGCGATGAACACCAGCCCGTGGAATTATTGGGCGGGCGACAAGAAGACCCCGGTGGGTCGCAGCGGCGAGGCGGTGCGCCTCGTCGAGACCGTGCTCGCGCGCAACCCCGCGCACGTCCAGGCGAACCATCTCTATATCCACCTCATGGAATCGGTCGATCCGGCGCGCGCCGAGGCCGCCGCCGACCGCCTCGCCGACCCGCGCGCGCCCAGCGCCGCGCATCTCGTCCATATGCCCGGCCATATCTACCAGCTGCGCGGCCGCCACGCCGATTCGATCCGCGTCAACATCGCCGCGGCGCGCGCCGACGAGGCCTATATCCTAGGCGCCGGCGACCAGGGGCTCGTGCGCTACGGCTATTATCCGCACAATATCCACTTCATCGTCACCTCGGCGCAGATGGCGGGCGACATGACGACCGCGGTGCGCGAGGCGAAGCGCCTCGGCGCGGTGCTCGACCCCGCGACCTCGGCGCGCATCGCGTGGATCCAGTCGATCGATGCCGCGCCCTATTTCGCGATGGCGCAATTCGCCGATCCGAAGGCGATCCTCGCCATGCCCGCCCCCGACGCGCGCCTGCCCTACCCGACCGCGATGCGCCACTACGCCCGCGCCGTCGCGCAGGCGCAGCGCGGCGATCGCGCTGGTTTCGACCGCGAACTCGCCGCGATGGAGAAGCTGCGCACGTCGGACGCCTTCGCCGACATGGTCGCGCAGGGCGTCCCCGGCCCCGATCTCGTCAAACTAGCCGAACTCGTCGCGCGCGGCCGCTTCGCCGCCCGCCTGCGCCGCTACGAGGAGGCGATCGCCTTCTACCGCCAGGCGATCGAAGTCGAGGCGACGCTCCCCTATCAGGAACCGACCTACTGGTATTATCCGGTGCGCCAGTCGCTCGGCGCCGCGCTGTTCCAGGCCGGCCGTCCCGCCGAAGCGAGCGACGCCTTCCGTGCCGCGCTGACGCAGGCGCCGAACAACGGCTGGGCCCTTTACGGCCTCAGCCGCAGCGAAGCCGTGCAGGGCAAGAAACTCGAAGCCGCCGCCGCGCGCCGCGCGCTGGACAAGGCATGGCTGGGCAAGGAGAGCTGGCTGCGGATGGACCGGCTATAGCCCCGCCCCACCGTCACCGCCCGGCGGTCCGCGCGCATCGTTGCCTTCACCTGTCGCGCCCTCGCCGCCCTCGGCCAGCATCCGCGCCACGGGTTTCAGCGCCAGCGTGCCCAGCCGCACGCGCGGGGTCGCCTTGCCCGGCGACGCGCTCACCGCAAAGGCCGTATCGAGGCGCAAGAGCTGCGCCGAGGCTTTCGCCGGGCGCACCGTATAGCGCCCATAAGCCACGCTTTCGAAAAGGAAATATCCGTCGAACTCGCTGAGCGTCGTCGCGCGCACGCGCCCCTCGGCGTCGACCAGTTCGAGCCCCAGCCCCCCGATCGCATTGCCGCCGTCGCGCATGACGGTGCCCTCGATCTCGCCTGCGGCGGTCATCGGGATCATCACGCGCGTCGCCACGCCCGGCCGCGGGGTGACCACAACGCCGGGCAGCGCCGGCTGGACATAAGGATCGGGCAGGCTGCCCGCGTCGACCCCGATCATCACCGGGCGGAAGGGTTCGAGCCCGTCGATCGTCGCTGCGCCCGCCTTGTCGGTCGCCGCCTCGATGAAGGCGTTGCCCGCGGTCAGCGGCACACCGGGCAGCGTCGCCTCGTCGGCCTGCCGGATACCGTCGCCATTGTCGTCCATCCACACTTCGGCGCTCACCTGCCCGCGCCCGCCGAGCTTCTCGCTCGACAGCCGCCAGCCGCCGCCCGCGCCCGCGCTGGTCCGCGGCTTGGGCCCGAAGCTGAAGGCGAGCGACAGCGACGCCGCGACCGAGCCGTCGCTCGCCACCTCGCCGAAACCCGTCAGCTGCAACGCCTTGAAACGGCGTGTATATCCGATGCCCGCGCGCCCGCGATCGAGCCCCTTGTCGTAACCCAGCTCGGCGCGCCATTCGGCGTCGTGCTTGCCCGCCCATTCGGCGATCACCGTCGCGCGCGAATCGGCATTGGCGCCCGACAGCGCAAAGCGCGCCTCGCCGCGGAGACGCACGCGCCCGATACGCGCATTGGCCAGCAGGGTCGCGGTGACATTGTCGGGCGGATCGGGCCCGATCGGCACCTTGGTGCGCATCCAGTCGAGCTGGCCGGTGAAGGTCAGCGCGCGAAAACTCGCCGACGCGCGCGCCGAGGCCTCGAGGCTCTGGATGCCCGAGGTCCGGTCGACATGGCGCAGGTCGAAATGCAGCGGCAGGATCGTCCGCCCCAGTTTGACCGATTGGTCGAGCGAGAGCTGATACAGCCCGTTGATATTGCCGACAAAACGATCCGAGGTAAAACCGCCCCAGCCGCGCATCGCCTCGGCGCGGACATAGGTCTCGCCGAACGCCGCGAGCCACCCCGCGCGCACCGCGCCGCCCCCGTCATCGGCGTAACTCCCCGCCACCTCGAGCAGCGTCGGCCCGATCGAGCGCCGCAGCGCGACTTCGCCATAGCTCCGCCGGACATTCTCGATCACCAGGCTGTGCGCATAGGCCGCGACCGACGTGCGCGGATCGAGCCCGCGCTCGATCCCAAGCGTGCCGCGCCAGCCGCGCCGGAACGGCCCCCGCCGGCGGTTGCCGAATTCGATCAGGTCGGCATTTTCCTGCGCGAAACCCGCCCAATACCAGGTCTGCTGCGGCGGGATCGAATCGATCCCCACCTGCAACTGCTTGATCTCGCGCCGTATCTGCCCTTGGGGGCCATAGAGCACGATCTCGAAGCGATTCGAGCCATATTGCAGCGGCACGTCGAGAAATTCGTAGCGCCCCGACGAATCGGGGCTGGTGAAGGCCAGAAGCTGCCCGTTGCGATAGAGTTCGGCGTCCCAGCCGGCGGGCAGGTCGCCGCGAAAGCTCGTCTTGTCGAAGGCGTCGGGACGCTCGACCGGGCGATTGGTCAGCACCGCGCCGCGCCCCGGCGCCGACTGCGCGACGAGTCCGGTCGAGAGCAGGCTGACATCGCCCACCGCATAGTGCGTCGCCTTCAAGGGCCCCAGTAGATTGCCCTGCGGGTCGGTGCGATAGAGCCGCATCCGCAGACTGTCGGGCACGCCCTCATTATCCGACGACAGTCGCGCGTCGAAGCTGTGCTTCAGCACCTCGCCGGCGGCGAATATCTCGTAGCGCGCCTGGACATAGTCGCCGCCGCGCTTGTCGGACACCGCGCCGAGCGAGGCGGCGACATCGACCGAGGGCGTCGCCCACATCTGATAGGGGCGCGTCGCCTGCGGCAGGCTCGCGAGGTCGAATTGCGCCGCGGGCTTGATCCCCGCCGCGCGCGCGCGGCGCTCGGCGGCGAGCTGGAAGGGCAATTTCTCCTTCGAATCGATGCGCAGCACCGCATTCGACAGATCGGGGACGAGCGGCAGGTCGAGCCACGCCGACAATTGCTTCACATCGACGCACCAGCCCGCCGCGGTGTCGCGGATCGCCGTGGCGCCGATCGGGAAGCTTCGGCTGCCGCTCTGCACCTCGCCTGCGTCGCGATCGATCGTCAGGCTGCGGCGCTCGTCGAACACCCAGCCGGTTGCGCGGCGCAACTTCTTGTCGACGCGCACCGGCAGGTCGAGCGCGAGCACGACATCGGCGAGGTCGACGCACACCCCCGACGGCGTCTGATAGCCGCGCACCCCGTCGCCGAGGCGGTACTGCCCCGACCGCACGTCGAACAGCCAGCTGTCGTCCTCATTGGGTTTCCACCCGTCGGAAAGCTCCGCTTTTTCAGCAGCATGGGCGCCGGTCGGGACGAGCCCGGCCAGCGCCAGCCCGGCCAATGCAGCCGGGAGAAATCGTGCAAGAACCGCGCGAAACACGGCTTTGCTCGTTTGGCCGTCCCGCTACCTCATTTCACCACCCGGTCGGCCTCGTCGATCGTCCCGCCGCCGATTTCGCGGTCCTCGCTATAGCGGATCTTGACCTGCCCTTTGAGCTTCGCCGCGAGTTCGGGCGGCACGCGCAGCGACACCTTGCGCTGCCCCACCTCGGGATAGACCGCAATGCCGCGCGCGAGCAACAGCGGCTCGGCGAGGCCCGGCCGCGTCACCTCGATATCGCCGTAGACCGAGCGATTGCCCGTGCGCGCGAGGTCGAAGGCAAAGGCGGGGCCGTCGACGGTGTCCTCGACCCGCGCCTCGCCGATCTCGGCGCTCGCGCCGAGTTCGCCGACACGCACGATCACCGGGATCGTGATGCCATAGATCGGCGTCAGCGCGATCGACACGCCGCCGCTGCTTTGCTGTTTCGCGGGATCGACCGCAGGCGCGGCGTCGGGCACCGCGCGGAACAACATATGCGCGCGATATTCGCCCGCCGGCATGCCCTCGGGCACGCGCACCCCGACGCGGATCACCTGCGGCTGGTTCGGCGGCAGCGTGACGCGGCGGGGGTTGAAGCTGATCATCGCGAGCGCGGCCTTCTCCGCGTCATTGGCATCGGCCTCCTCGATCTCGTCGAGTCCGCCCTGCGCGGTCATGCGCTTGATCTCGAGGCTGATACGATAGGTCGCGGGCGCGCTGCCGATATTGTTCAGCACCACCTCGGTCCCGCGCGATCCGTCGAGCAGGATGCGCGTCGGCGCGACGAGCAGGTCGCCCGCGGCATGAGCAGGCGCAGCCGCCGCGCAAAGCACGGCCGCCGAAAACAGGCCGAAGCCCTTCAGAAATCGCAACATGAAATGGTCCCCACCATTTAGGAAACCGTCGGCCCACACCGCCCGGCAGTCCCCACCCTGTTGCGCCAACATGGTTGATATTTCGCTAACCATAGGGCGGCCGCGTGCCGACCGAGACGGGGCTTCCTGCCGAAGACGTCAGCGAGATTATTTCGCGCAGAGACGCAAAGACACGAAGAAGCTGGCTCGCGGCCGGAAGGCCGCCATCCTATTCATCGCCGCGCCCACCGCCACGCAGCAGGAATAGGCCGCTTCGCGGCAGACACGACATCTTCGCGTCTTTGCGTCTTTGCGCGAAGCAAAAAATCCCGACCCGTCGGGCTCCGACAACGCTCGCTGCGCGAAAACAGCGCAAAAAGGGCCGCCGGGGGCTGGTACCCCGACGACCCTTTTTTCGGCCGGCGGACGCAAGCGCCCGCCGTACCCCCCACCCTTATAAAGGCTTACTGATAGTTGGCGGTGACGTTGAACGTGCCCGAATAGTCGCCCGCCGTCTGGTTGGCGCCGACGCTCAGCGTGCCACCGACCTGGAAGCTGCCGCCCGTCGCGCCCAGCGTGACGGTGCTCGCCGAATAGGTCAGCGACGACGACATCGTGCCGCCCAGCGAGCCGTTGAGCGTCACCGACGAATCGCCACCGACGACGACCACCGCACCCGAGGTGCCGGCGATGTTGAAGTTGGCGGCGGTGGTGGTGCCGGTGCAGGTCAGCCCGGTACCGCAGGTCGCAGCGCCCGAGGTCGACACCGCGACGGTCGAGGCGGTCGCGCCGCTGATCACCGTGGCGTACTGCAGGTCGCTGGTGTTGGTGAGCGTGATCTGGCGCAGGATCTTCGCCTTCGCCGTACCCGTGGCCGACGCCGCATGCGCCGCCGAGGCGTTCATGGCGAGGGCAGCAATCGCGGCGCCCAGCAGGGCGCGCTTCATTCCAATGGTGCGCATATGATTTGGTCCCTTGAACTATCGTGTCGCGAATGGAAATCCCACCCCATCGCTGCCGCCCTTCTACGGCGCACCCGTTCAGCCTTTGCCCAACAACCATGGTTAACGGCGCATATACGATTGGCCCGCATTTCCGATGGAAAGCAGGCTAAATCAGCGCTTTGGCGCTGTTTCAGGGTGACAGTGGGGACCGTCTCTTTCTACTAACGGCCCGGTTCGGCACAAATTAAGCCCGGCCGAAAGACCGATTCGAGCCGTGTCGCCGGATCGGGATTCGCGGAGGGGCGCAAAGGACGCAGAGCGCTGCGGAGCTGCCCATTCCTCTGCGCTCTCTGCGCCTCTGCGCGAATCAATTCATGCCTTCGGCGGCTATCAGATCGATTCGCCAGACAATCGCTGGCAGATCATGTCGAGCTGGTCGAGCGACGCGAATTTGAGCGTCAGCGCGCCCTTGCCCCCGCCGGCATATTGGATCGCGACGCCGATGCCGAGCAGCTCGGACAGGTGCCGCTCGACCGCGACGATGTCGGGGTCGCGCCCGCCGTCGATGCTCTTATATTCGATCGGCGCCTTGCGCCCGCCGCCCTTGCCCGTGCGCACCAGCGCCTCGACCGCGCGCACCGACAGGCCTTCCTTGACGACCTTGCGCGCGATCGCCTCGGCCCCCTCGGCGCCGATCAGCGCGCGCGCATGCCCCATCGCCAGCGACCCGTCGCCGACCAGCGCCTGCACGCTGTCGGGCAGGTCGAGCAATCGCATCAGATTCGCGACATGGCTGCGCGACTTGCCGACCAGCTTCGCCAGCGCGTCCTGGCTGTGCCCGAAATCCTCGATCAGCTTGCGATAGGCCCCGGCCTCTTCGATCGCATTCAGATCCTGCCGCTGGATATTCTCGACCAGCGCGATCTCGTAGGTCGCCGCATCGTCCAAGGCGCGCACCAGCGCGGGGATGGCATGCAGCCCCGCGCGCTGCGCCGCGCGCCAGCGCCGCTCGCCCGCGACAAGCTGATAGCCCCCCCCGTCGGGCGCCGCGCGCACGATGATCGGCTGGAGCAGGCCGCGCGCCGCGATCGAGTCGGCGAGCTCGGCGATCGCATCTTCATCGAAATGACGCCGCGGCTGCCCCGGCAGCGGACGAATCGCGCCGACCGGCACGTGCTGCACCGCATCGCCCGAGACCGGCGCGGCGACCTTCGCCGCCCCGCCCGGGCTCGCGAGCACCGGTGCCTCGACCGCCGCATCGCCGAACAGCGCGTTCAGCCCGCGCCCCAACCCCGACGGCCGCTTTTTCGCGGGAGCCGCTGCGGTAGTGCCAGTTTCTTTATCGTTATCAGACATTTAGGCCGCCTTGCGGACGTTGGGCAGGCGATCGATCAGCTCGCGCGCCAGCGCGATATAGGCCATCGATCCCGGACAGCGATGGTCGTAGATCAGCGCGGGCAGCCCGTGGCTCGGCGCTTCCGAAAGCCGCACGTTGCGCGGGATCACCGTCTCGAACACCACCGGCCCCAGCACCTCGCGCACATCGTCCGACACCTGATCGGTCAACCGGTTGCGCCGGTCGAACATGGTGAGCGCGACCCCCAAGATCGACAATTTCTGGTTGAAGCGCTCGCGCACGCGCTCGACCGTGGTCAGCAGCTGGCTGAGCCCCTCGAGCGCGAAAAATTCGCATTGCAGCGGCACGATCAGCGATTCGGCGGCGATCAACGCGTTCAAGGTCAGCATGCCCAGCGAGGGCGGGCAGTCGATCAGGCAGATGTCCCACTGCCCCGCCTCGGCGCCCGACAGCGCCTGCTGCAGCCGCTGCAGCCGGTCCTGGAATTCGATCAGCTCGATCTCGGCGCCCGACAGGTCGACCGTCGCCGCGACGATGTCGAGCCGCGGCACCGCGGTCGGGATCGCGCATTCGGCGACCGTCGCGTCGCCGCGCAGCAGCTCGTAACTCGAAAGCTCGCGCTGTGCCTGCTTGATGCCGAGCCCGGTCGAGGCGTTGCCCTGCGGATCGAGGTCGATGATGAGCGTGCGCCAGCCCGTCGCCGCGAGCGCGGTGGCCAGGTTGATCGCGGTCGTCGTCTTGCCGACCCCACCCTTCTGGTTCGCCACCGCGATGCGGATCATGCTTTCCCTCGCTTTTTTGGCGCAATGCGCCCCTGACCCACCAGGATCTGACTTTCGCCATCGGTGCGGCTCTGTTCCACGTGGAACATTCTCTGCCATGCCGGCGGCAGCAACGCCAGTTCCTTAACCGCGTTTCGCCCCTTTGGCAGCAGCCAGCGCGTCGATTCGGTGGAAAAACGCGCGGATAAGTCGATCAGCCGATCGAGCGGCGCAAAGGCCCGCGCGCTGATCGTCCCCGCAGACTGCGTTTCGACGCGCTCGAGCGGCGCTTCGGCAACCTCGACATGCCCCAAGCCCAGCTCACCCGCGACGGCGCGCAAAAATTCGCATCGCCGCCGCCGCGATTCGACGAGCAAAATCGGCCGCTCGGAGAGGATAGCGACGACCAGCCCCGGCAATCCCGGGCCGCTCCCCAAATCGACCCAAAGCCCTTCGCCCTCCCGATCGAGTGCCAGCAACTGCGCGCTATCGGCGATATGCCGCACCCAAAGCGTCGGGATAGTCGACGCCGCGATCAGATTCTGCCGCTCGTTCTCGGCGACGAGCATCGCCGCAAACCGCTCGAGCGCCGCCCATTGCACGGCGGTCGGCGCAAACGCCGCTTTCAGCCAGTCGCGCGCAGCGCCTTCATCTTCCAATAGTTCGGCGTCCGCCACGTCGTCTTCCACCTTCCCCGCGAAGCGGGCTTATCCGTCCTTCGTGCCTTTGCGCCTTTGCGCGAGATTTTAAAAGCCTCACGCAAAGGCATGGGCACATGCAAAGACATCGCCGACCCAAGAATTTCTCACACAAAGTCACAAAGGGGGCCGCGAGCCACGCGAGACGAGCCTTCGGTCTTGAGCGCCAATACTATTGGTCATGACCCCGGACTTGATCCGGGGTCCCCTTTCCGCTCAAACTCCCGAACAGCCAAGACCATTCCTAGCGTTCTTGCGCAGCCAGCTCGTCATGAACATCCGCGTCGATTTCGATCGGCATCGCGCCTATCAAGCCGCTCGCCGCTTGCTGTGCACAAGGATCGCGGTCAGCGCCGCCGGGGTCACCCCGTCGATCCGCCCTGCCTGACCGAGGGTCTCCGGCCGCGCCTTGCCCAGCCGTTCGACCATCTCGCGCGACAGCCCGCCGATCGCCGAATAATCGAGCGCCGGGTCGAGCAGGATCGCCTCATTTGCCGCGAGCGAGCGCAACTCGGCCTCCTGCCGCGCGACATAGGGCGCATAATGCGCATCTTCGGCCAGCTCGGCAAGGATCGACGCGTCGATCGCCGCGAGTTCGGGCGCGAGCAAAGCCAGCTTCGCCATCGTCACCTCGGGAAAACGCAGCAGGTCGATCCGCCGCCGCGCCGCGCCATCGCCGGGCAGCGCGAGCCCGATCACCGCATAATCGGCGCTCGTCACCGGCGCGTCTAGCAAAGCCGCCGCGCGCGCGCGCTCGGCCATCCGCGCGTCGAACAGTTTCGCAGTCGCCGGCCGCACCAGCCCCAGCGCGATGCCCTTCGGCGTCAGCCGCGTCGCCGCATTGTCGGCGCGCAGCCGCAGCCGGTACTCGGCGCGCGCGGTGAGCATGCGATAGGGCTCGGTCACCCCCTGCAGCACCAGGTCGTCGACCATCACCCCGATATAGGATTCCGAGCGATCGAGGATCAGCGGCTCGCGCCCCTGCATGGCGAGCGCGGCATTCGCCCCCGCGACCAGCCCCTGCGCCGCCGCCTCTTCATAACCGGTGGTGCCATTGATCTGCCCGGCGCAATAAAGTCCACCTATGCCACGCACCTGCAAGGTCCGGTCGAGTGCGCGCGGGTCGATATGGTCATATTCGACCGCATAGCCGGGCACCGTCATCTCGACCGCCTCGAGTCCCTCCATCGTGCGCAGCATCGCGAGTTGCACATCGGCGGGGAGCGAGGTCGAAATGCCGTTCGGATAGACCAGCGCCGAGTTGAGCCCCTCGGGCTCGAGAAACACCTGGTGCCCGTCGCGGTCGGCGAAGCGGTGGATCTTGTCCTCGATCGACGGGCAATAGCGCGGCCCCGCGGCGCCAATCGCCCCGGTGAACAGCGGCGAGCGGTCGAGATTCGCCGCGATGATCTTATGGCTTTCGGCGTTGGTGCGCGTGATCGCGCAGAAAATCTGCGGGACCGTCCGGCGATTGTTCCACGTGGAACAGGTCCAGCTTGCGCCCTCGGCGCTGTCCGACAGCTGCTCATCGAGCCGCGCCCAGTCGATCGTCCGCCCGTCGAGCCGCGGCGGCGTGCCGGTCTTGAGCCGCGCCATCGGGAGGTCGGCGGCGCGGAGCTGCTCGGCGAGCCGATGCGCCCCGGCCTCGCCGATACGCCCGCCCTCCATCCGCTCCTCGCCGCGAAACAGCCGCCCGCCAAGAAAGGTCCCGGTCGCGAGCACCACCGCACCGGTGGCCAGCGTGGTCCCGTCGCCGAGTTCGAGCCCCGCAACGCGCGCGCCATCGTATGACAGGATCAGCGCCGCCGCTTCGCCTTCGACGACGGTGATCGCCTCTTCGGCGGCGAGCAAATCCTGGATCGCCTGCCGATAGAGTTTGCGGTCGGCCTGAATCCGCGGCCCCTGCACCGCCGCGCCCTTCGACGCGTTGAGCATGCGGTAATGGATCGCCGCCGCATCGGCCCCGCGCGCCATCCACCCGTCGAGCGCGTCGACTTCGCGCATCAGATGTCCCTTGCCGAGCCCCCCGATCGCCGGGTTGCACGACATCGTCCCGATCAGCGCCGGGTCGAAACTGACGAGGGCGACCGACGCGCCCAGCCGCGCCGCCGCCGCGGCGGCCTCGGTCCCGGCGTGCCCACCGCCGACGACGATGACATCATATGTTGTTGCGCTGCTGTGCATGATTGTGGCGGCGCATAGCGGATAAGCGCTGGCAAATCTATCGGCGCGTAGCGCCACGAAAGTCTCACGCGAAGACGCGAAGAGAATCGGCTTTCCTCTTTGGGCCTTTGCGTAAGAATAATGGGCTTACGCCCAACCTGGCCAGAACCGCTGTTCCACGTGGAACATCATTTCCCGATGCAGAAACGCCCGAACAAGGCGTCGAGCATCTCCTCGACCCCCGCGCTTCCGGTGATCCGGTCGAGCGCCCCGCCGGCGAGCCGCAGCCGCTCGGCGAGCAGGATCAGGTCGCCCGCCTCGCGCGACCCGGTCTCGATCCCCAGCCAATCCCTCGCCTCGCGAAGCGCGTCACGCTGGCGACGGCGCAGTGCCGCCTCGCCCTCGCGCGGCAGCAGTGCGCGCGCCATCTCGACGATCATGCGGTGGAGCTTGTCCAACCCCTCGCCCGTCGTCGCCGACAGGATCAGGTCGCAGCGCGCCGCCTCGGCCTCCGCCGCGGCATCGCCCTTCCAGCGGTCGGCCTGCGCCGCGACCAGGATCGCGCGCGGATGATCGGGCGCTTCCTTCGGCGGCCCCAGCCACAACAATATGTCCGCGGCTTCGACCGCCGCCTTGGCGCGATCGATCCCGATCATCTCGATTTCATCGGCGCTTGTCGCGCGCAGGCCCGCGGTGTCCGAAAAGCGCATCGCGATCCCGTCGAGCGCCAGCGCCGTCTCGATCACATCGCGCGTCGTCCCTGCTACCGGCGACACGATTGCCAGCTCGCGCTTAGCTAAAGCATTGATAAGAGTGGATTTACCTGCATTAGGCGGCCCCGCGATCACGACCGACAAGCCCTCGGCAATCACCTCCGCCGCCGGCCGCGCCAGCCATTCACTCATATCGGCCGCCAATGACGACATGCCCTCGCACAAGCGATGTGCGCAACCATCGACAACGTCGACATCATCCTCATCGGCAAAATTGAGCTCGGCCTCGGCCCCGGCCATCAGCCCGAGCAGCCGTCCCTGCCACACCTCGACCGCGCGCGACACATGCCCGCTTGCCATGGCCATCGCCTGCTTGCGCTGGCTCTCGGTCTCGGCCGCGAGCAGATCGGCGAGCCCCTCGGCCTCGGCCAGATCGATCCGACCGTTGTCGAACGCGCGCCGCGTAAATTCGCCGGCCTCCGCGCGTCGCAACCCAGGCATCGCGCCCAGCGCCGCCTCGACCGCCGCGACCACAGCGCGCCCGCCATGCAGGTGCAGCTCTGCCAGATCCTCGCCCGTCGCCGTCGCCTGCCCCGGAAACCAGAGCAGCAGCGCGCGGTCGAGCGGTGCGCCGTTGGCATCCTTCAACTCGGCTAGCGACGCTCGCCGCGGCACCGGTAGTCGCCCCGCCAAGGCTTCGAGCGCCGCGCCCGAGCGTGGCCCGCTTACACGCACGACGCCGATCGCCGCCGGCGGCATCCCGCTCGACAGCGCGAATATCGTGTCGTTCGCCTCGCCTTGGTTCAGCTCTTGCGTCCCTTCGCGGACTTGTCGTCGGCATCGGCCGTCTTGACCGCCCCGCCCATCAGCCCGCCGCCGAACTGGCTCATCAACGACTGGATCAGCCCCAGCCCGCTTTCGCCCATCGGCACCCAGCTCTTGACCATCGTCTGGACCATATCGGGGGTGATCCCCTTCGCCATCAGCTCCTTGACGCGGCTGAGGTAAATTTCGTGCAGCGGCTCGAGGTCGGGCAGGCCGACCAGCCGTCGCGCTTCCTCGGGGGTGCAATCGATCTCGATATTGAATTTCATCGCCGGTCTCCGCCCCGCAAAAAGCCTCAGCGCGCGCTTGAGCCGCGCCGCCGTGGCCGCTAGCTTCGCGCTTTCACCGGCAAGAAGCAAGAGTCAGGAGAGCCTCCGAATGTCCGCGACCAACACAACCATCCCCGCCCTCGACGGCGCGGCGGAAATTCCCGCCTATGTCGCGCGCCCCGACGCAGACAGCTCGCGCGCAATCATTGTCATTCCCGAAATCTTCGGAGTGAACGCCGGCATCCGCAAGAAATGCGACGACTGGGCGGCCGAGGGCTATCTTGCGATCGCGCCCGACATCTTTTGGCGCTTCGCCCCCGGGGTCGAGCTCAACCCCGATGTCGAAGCCGAATTGCAGGAGGCCTTTGGCTATTTCGGCCAATATGACGCCGACGACGGGGTCAAGGATATCGAAGCAGCGATCAAATGGCTCCACGGCCAGGGCGCCGCGAAGGTCGGCTGCGTCGGCTTCTGCCTCGGCGGTCGCCTCGCCTATATGGCCGCGGCGCGCACCGACGTGAACGCGTCGGTCGGCTATTATGGCGTCATGATCGACCAGATGCTGAACGAGAGCCACGCGATCGCGCACCCGCTGATGCTCCATATCCCGACCGAAGACCATCTGGTCGACCATGCGGCGCAGAAGGTCATCCACGACGGGCTCGACCCGCACCCGAAGGTCACGCTCCACGATTATGCCGGCCTCGACCATGGTTTCGCAGCGACCAGCGGCAACCGCCGCAACGAGGAGGGCGCGCAGCTCGCCGACGGCCGTACGCGCGCCTTCTTTGTCGAGCATCTCGCATGAGTGCGCATCCGGGCCTCGCCGCCTGGCACGCCTATATGGCGGAGGGCGGCGATCCGCAGGCGCTGCGCGACCTGCTCGCCGAGGATGCCGTGTTCCACTCGCCCGTCGTCCACACACCGCAGGCGGGGCGCGACAAGGTCTTCGCCTATCTGCACGCCGCCAGCCATGTGCTCGGCGGCGAGAATTTCCGCTACCTGCGCGAAATCGTCGACGGCGACCAGGCGATGCTCGAATTCCAGAGCGAACTCGACGGCATCCAGATCAACGGGGTCGATATCATCCGCTGGAACGACAACGGAAAGATTAGCGATTTCAAGGTGATGGTCCGCCCGCTCAAGGCGATCAACAAGGTCTGGGAGAAGATGGCCGAGATGCTCGCCGCACAGGCGAGCTAGATCAGCATCAGCTCGGCGAGCTCGCGGTAAAGCTCGGGCGGCAGCTCGCCGATCCCGCTCTTATCGTCGACGCCCTTGGGCGCATCGGCATCGGTCAGGTAGCGCCAGCCCTGGTGTGCGCGCTTGGGCTGCGGGTGGATGCGCTCGAGCACCGCGGCGCAGACGATGTCGATCCGCCCGTCGTCGCGGTCGTCGAAACGCAATATCTCGACACGCCCCACGAGCATATGCTTGACGATGAAATGTAGCTTGCCGCCGATCAGCTCGTCGGCGCGCTTGGGCTTGAAGCGCGTCGTGAAGCGCACCTCGCCCGCTTCGGCGCGCGACGCGATACGCGCTTCGAGCACGCCATAATCGGAACAGCCGACCGCAACGCGGGTCATGTGGAGCGCTGGCATGGCCTCAACATCGGGACGGCCACGCGCACGTTCAAGCCCGTCCGCGCACCGTCGTCACCACAAGAACCGCGACCTACTGGTTCATGCTGTCGAAGAAATCCTCGTTGGTCTTCGAATCCTTGATCTTGTCGAGCAGGAATTCCATCGCGTCGACGGTGCCCATCTGCATGAGGATGCGGCGCAGCACCCACATCTTGCTGAGCTTGTCCTTCTCGACGAGCAATTCTTCCTTGCGCGTGCCCGACTTGCCGACGTCGAGGCTGGGGAAGATGCGCTTGTCGGCGACCTTGCGGTCGAGCACGATTTCGGAGTTACCCGTGCCCTTGAATTCCTCGAAGATCACCTCGTCCATGCGGCTGCCGGTATCGATCAGCGCGGTCGCAATGATCGACAGCGAACCGCCTTCCTCGATGTTGCGCGCGGCGCCGAAGAAGCGCTTGGGGCGCTGGAGCGCATTGGCGTCGACACCGCCGGTCAGCACCTTGCCCGACGAGGGCACCACGGTGTTGTAGGCGCGACCGAGGCGCGTGATCGAGTCCAAGAGGATCACGACATCCTTCTTGTGCTCGACGAGGCGCTTGGCCTTTTCGATCACCATTTCGGCGACCTGGACGTGGCGCGTCGCGGGTTCGTCGAAGGTCGAGGAGACGACCTCGCCGTTCACGCTGCGCTGCATGTCGGTGACTTCCTCGGGACGCTCGTCGACGAGGAGGACGATGAGATAGACCTCGGGGTGGTTGTCGGTGATCGCCTTGGCGATATTCTGCAGCAGCACGGTCTTGCCGGTGCGCGGCGGCGCGACGATCAGCGCGCGCTGGCCCTTGCCCTGCGGGCTGACGAGGTCGATCACGCGTGCCGACTTGTCCTTGACCGTCGGGTCGACGGTGTCGAGCGAGAGCTTCTGGTTCGGATAAAGCGGCGTGAGATTATCGAAATTGACGCGGTGACGCACCGCTTCGGGGTCGTCGAAATTGACCTTGATCAGCTTGGTCAGCGCAAAATAGCGCTCGCCGTCGCGCGGCGCGCGGATCTCGCCTTCAACGGTGTCGCCGGTGCGCAGGCCATATTTGCGGACCTGGTTCGGCGAGACGTAGATGTCGTCGGGGCCGGCGAGATAATTGGCGTCGGGCGAGCGCAGGAAACCGAACGAATCCGGGAGGACCTCGATCGTGCCCGACCCGATGATTTCCTCGCCCTCTTCGGCGAGTTCCTTCAGGATCGAGAACATCAGGTCCTGCTTGCGCAGCGTCGACGCGCCCTCGACGCCCAGCTCCTCGGCCATTTCGACGAGTTGCGCGGGCGACTTGGTTTTGAGTTCTTTGAGATGCATGGATAGATTCCGGGTATGAATATAGGGAGATATTTGGACTAAGTTCGTTGCACCGGCTGGTGCCTATCCGGCCGTGGGACGACCGTTACAGATAGCTCGGCGCATGGGAGCGCCGCCCGCAGGAAACGAGGTTGATCGGCCCCTATAACCGCGTCCGGCCCAAGTCAATCGCGGCTGCGCCCAGCCGAGGCGTCAGAACGGGCGGACGACCACGAGGATCACGATCAGCGCCGCGGCGACCCCAGGGACCTCGTTGAGCATGCGCAGCTGCTTCTCGGTCAAAGGGCGCTGCCCCTTGGCGAGCTTCTTCGCATAGCCGACCATCCAGCCATGATAGCCGGACAGCGCGATCACGAGCAGCAATTTGGCGACGAACCAGCCCTCGCGCCAGAAGTCGCCGTTGAAGGCGAGCATCAGCCCGAAGATCCAGACGAAGCCGATCGCCGGCGCCAGGATGATCTTGCGCAACCGCTCCTCGCGCTCGATCCACTTCTTGTCCTCGTCGGACCCGACCGGACATTGGTGGTGATAGACGAAGAAGCGCGGCATCATGAACAGGCCGGCCATGAAGAAGATCACGAAGATCACATGGGCCGCTTTGACCCACAGGGTCGCCGATCCCAAAAAGCCCGTCAGACTCAAGCCCGCCAGTTCCATGCCTATCCCCGCACGCGTTTGATCAATCGCTCGACATGCGCGATCGGGGTGTCGGGCACGATGCCATGGCCGAGATTGAAGATATGGGGACGCGATGGGAAGGCCGCAAGGATGCGGTCGATCGCGGCGTCGAGCACCTCGCCGCCGGCGACGAGCGCGAGCGGGTCGAGATTGCCCTGCACCGGCAGATGCGGCGGCAAGGCGGCATCGGCCCAAGCCGGATCGACCGTCTCGTCCAGCCCGATCGCATCGGCGCCGACTTCGTTCGCATAGGCCGGAAGCTTGCCGCCCGCGCCCTTGGGAAAGCCGATCACCGGCGTGTCCGGGTGCATCGCCTTCAGCCGCCGAATAATCTCGGCATTGGGCGCGATCACCCAGCGCTCGAACTGCGCGGGGCTGAGGCTCCCTGCCCAGCTGTCGAACAATTGCACCGCCTCGACGCCGTTTTCGATCTGCCCCGAGAGATAGGTCACACTAAGGTCGACGATCGCATCGACGATCGCCTGGAAAGCCGCGGGATCGCCGAACGCCATGCGCCGCGCCGCGGCCTGGTCCTTCGACCCCTGCCCCGCCACCATATAGGTCGCGACGGTCCACGGGCTGCCGGCAAAGCCGAGGAAGGTCGTCTCGGGAGGCAGCGCCGCGGCGACGCGCGCGACGGTGGCATAGACGGGGTCGAGCCGCTGGTGCGCCACCTCGAGCGCCGCCAGCGCGCTGTCGACCAGCGGCGGCGCGAGCCGCGGCCCCTCGCCCGCCTCGAACCACAGATGCTGCCCGAGCGCGTGCGGCACGACGAGGATGTCGGAAAAGAGGATCGAGCCGTCGAAGCCGAAGCGCCGGATCGGCTGCAGCGTCACCTCGGCCGCGGCCTCGGGATCGTAGCAGAGCTCGAGGAAGCCGCCCTTGGTCTCACGCAGCGCGCGATATTCGGGCAGGTAACGCCCCGCCTGGCGCATGAGCCACAGCGGCGGACGCTCCTGCCGCACCCCGCGCAGCGCACTGAGCAAGCTCTTATGTGACGCCATCGGTCGTCCCTCTTTCTCTTCCATTAGAATATATAAGAATATGGTGGTGGTTTGTTGGCGGGCGAAGAAGGCGGCTTTAGGCAGCGCCGCCGCCTTTGCCAACAGCTTGACTCGTCGCCGTGCCATCTTCGCCGCGGAGTCGCGTGCCGCTTTCCCCGTTCTTCACAGCCTGTGGATAAACATCGCACGCTGTGGACAAGCCATGGGGCGGAATCGACGCGGCGGGGGATGAATCCACCATCCCGATTTTGCCCCTGCGCTTGTCCCGAAACTTATCCACAGCCCACGCGAAACGCGTCTCTGCTTGCCTTTTTCCGTCCCTTTGCCCCAAGTGACACCATGGGCCGGCTCCACTTGCACCTCATATCCGATTCCACGGGCGAAACGCTCGAAAATATCGCGAAGGCGGCGATCGCGCAGTTCGACGATGTCGAGGTCGTGCGCCATTTCTGGCCGATGGTGCGCTCGGAATCGCATCTCGACCGGATCATGGCCGAGGTCGAGGCGAGCCCCGGCATGATCCTCTTCACCCTCGTCAACGGCGATTTGCGCGTTAGCCTCGAGCGCCGCGCCCGCGCGCGCGACCTGCCGCTCGTCGCCGCGCTCGATGCGGTCACCGACGCGCTGTCGCAGATGCTGGGACAAGAGGCGAAGGCACGCCCCGGCCGCCAGCATCAGCTCGACGCCGCCTATTTTGCGCGCGTCGAGGCGATCCAGTTCACCGTCGCGCACGACGACGGCATCGGCTGGGAAAATTGGGAACAGGCCGACATCGTGCTTGCCGGCGTGTCGCGGACCTCGAAGACCCCGACGAGCATCTATCTCGCCAACCGCGGTTTCAAGACCGCGAATATCCCGATCGTCCCCGAATCGCCGCCGCCCTCGGCGCTCTACAATTTGAAAAAGCCGCTCGTCGTCGGGCTGACCACCGGGCTCGACCGGCTGGTGCAGGTGCGCCGCAACCGGCTGCTCGCGCTCAATCAGGCGCCCGAAACGCCCTATGTCGACGACGAACGCGTAAAGGCCGAGCTCGCCTTCGCGCGGCGGATGTTCGCCGATAACGGCTGGCCGGTGATCGACGTGACGCGCCGCTCGATCGAGGAAACCGCCGCCGCGGTGATCAAGCTGGTCGAGGACCGTAGCGCGGCATGACCTTGCTGCTCGCATCGCAAAGCAGCGGCCGCGCCGCGATGCTCCGCGCTGCCGGGCTGAGCTTCGAAACCAGCGCCGCGCATGTCGACGAGGAGGGCCTGACCGCCGCGCTGCACGCCGAGGGCCAGAGCGCGCGCAACATCGCCGACGCGCTCGCCGAAGCGAAAGCGGTCAAGATTTCGTCGCGACTCCCCGGCGTGACCGTGCTCGGCGCCGACTCGACGCTGGCGCTGGACGACGGGGCGATGCTGACCAAGCCCGTCGATCCCGCCGAGGCCGCGAGCCATCTCCGCCGCATGGCAGGCACCCGCCACCGCCTGTTCAGCGCGGTCGTCGCCGCACGCGAAGGCGCGCCCGTCTGGCGCGCGGTCGGCGAGGCCAAGCTCTGGATGCGCCCCTTGTCGGACGCCTTCATCGCCGACTATGTCGCGCGCGAATGGGACAGCATCCGCTGGACCGTCGGCTGTTACGAAATCGAGGGAGCGGGCGTGCAACTCTTCGAACGGGTCGAGGGCGATCCCTGGACGATCATCGGCATGCCGATGCTGCCTTTGCTCGCCTGGCTGCGCGAGACCGGGCTCGCGGCGTCATGAGCGTCCCTTATGCAGAGGTGATCGGCGACCCGATCGCGCAATCGAAATCGCCGCTGATTCATGGCTTCTGGCTGAAGGCGCTGGGTCTTGAGGGCGATTACCGCCGCGCGCATGTAAAGCCGGACGACCTCGCGGCCTTTATCGCCGAACGCCGCACCGATCCCGACTGGCGCGGCTGCAACGTCACCATCCCGCACAAGCTGGCGGTGATGGACTATGTCGACGATCCCGGCGACGTGCGCGGCACGATCGGCGCGATGAACACGGTGGTGCGCCAGAAGGACGGCGCGCTGATCGGCACCAACACCGACGCCGCGGGCTTCTACGCCCCGCTCGCCGAGCTCGACCTTGCGGGTGCCCCGGTCGCCGTCGTGGGTGCCGGCGGCGCCGCGCGCGCGGTGCTCTTCGCGCTCGCCCGGGCCAACGTCGGGCACGTCACCATTCTCAACCGCTCGCCGCTCAAAGCGATGGGCCTGCTCGCGACCTTCGGGCTCAAGGGCGAGGTGCTCGCGCTCGATGCCGGCCTCCCGCCGGCCGCGCTGTTGGTGAACAGCAGCAGCCTCGGCATGAAGGACCAGCCGCCGCTCGAGCTCGACCTCTCGCCGCTCCCAGCCGACGCGATCGTCTACGACCTCGTCTATGCACCGCTGAAGACCGGGCTGCTCGCCGCCGCCGAGTCGCGCGGGCTCGACACCGTCGATGGTCTCGACATGCTGATCGGCCAGGCCGCGCTCGCCTTCGAACTCTTCTTCGGCAAGCCGCCGCCCGAGGGACGCGACGAGGAACTCCGCGATCTGCTGACGGCATGAGCCATTTCAAGCGCCCCGCCTCGCGGCTCCGCCGCCCCTTCCTCCTCGGCCTCACCGGCTCGATCGGCATGGGCAAATCGACCGCGGCGAAGATGTTCGAGGCCGAAGGCATTCCGGTGTTCGACGCCGATGCCGAGGTGCACCGGCTGCAGGGCCCCGGCGGCGCGCTCGTCGCCGCGATCGAGGCGCGATTTCCCGGTACCACCGGGCCGAAGGGAGTCGACCGGCACAAACTGGGCGCGCAAGTGCTTGGCAACACGCACGAACTTGCGGCCCTGGAAGCCATCGTGCATCCCGCGGTCGGGCGTGCGCAGAAGCGCTTCCTCGCGCGGCACCGCGCGCGCGCCGTCGTCATCCTCGACATCCCCCTGCTGTTCGAAAAGGGCGGGTGGCGCCGCGTCGGCGCGATCGCGGTCGTGTCGGCGCCCGCCTGGATGCAACGCAAGCGCGTGATGCGCCGGCCGGGGATGACGCTCGCCAAGCTGCGCGCGGTCCGCCGTCTCCAGGTTCCCGACCGCGTCAAGCGCGCGCGCGCCGATTTCATCATCGAAACGGGCCGCCCCAAAAGCGCGACGCATCGCCAGATTCGCGCCATCGCCTCTTGTTTCCGCGCCCGATAGGGTCCAGATTAAAGCTTCGATGCGCGAGATTATATTCGATACGGAAACCACGGGATTCGATCCCAAGACCGGGGACAGGCTGGTCGAAATCGGGTGCATCGAACTGGTCGACCGCCGCGAAACCGGCCAGACCTTCCACGCCTATTTCAACCCCGAGCGCGACATGCCCGCGGCCGCCGAAGCGGTGCACGGCCTGTCGATCGCGTTCCTCTCGGACAAGCCGCTCTTCGCGACGCGCGTCGACGACCTGATGGAATTTTTGGGCGACGCGCCGCTGATCGCGCATAACGCCGCGTTCGATTTCGGCTTCGTCAACGCCGAGCTCGCGCGCGCCGGGCGCCCTGCGCTCGACATGGCGCGAATGCTGTGCACCGTGCAGATGGCGCGGAAGCTCCATCCGGGCGCGAAGCACAGCCTCGACGCGCTCTGCACGCGCTACGGCATCGACCGCAGCCACCGCGTCAAGCATGGCGCGCTGCTCGACGCCGAACTGCTCGCGCATCTCTATATCGAGATGACCGGCGGCCGCCAGATCGGCCTCGGCCTTGCCGCCGAGGCTCCCGCGCGCGCCGCGACCAGCGCCCCGACGTTCACACCTGCCGCGGCGCCGCAGGCGTTCCGCGAACCCCGCCCGCATGCCGCAACTCCCGCCGAACTGGCGCGTCATGCAGAGTTCGTTGCCAAGCTGACCCAACCGCTGTGGCACGATAGCCCGTGACGGCGGCTCCGGCCGCCGCCACCGAGACCCTGGAAGGAGAAGAATAATGGAAATCCGCGTCTCTGGCCACCAGATCGAAACCGGCGAAGCGCTGCAGTCGCACGTCTCGGATCGGATGAACGCGATTGCCGACAAATATTTCTCCCGCGCGATCGGCGCGCACGCGACCTTCGGCAAGGGGCCGCACGACAGTTTCCAGTGCGACATCGTCGCGCATGTGATGCAGGGGCTGGTGCTCAAGGGGCACGGCCAGGCGCAGGACGCGCATGTCGCCTTCGAGGGCGCCGCGGAGCGCATCGAGAAGCAGCTGCGCCGCTATATGCGCCGCCTCAAGGACCGCAACAACGGTCCCGGCGCGCCGTCGCCGACGGTCGACGAGATCCAGGACAATGCCGGCTACACCGTGTTCGACGCGGGCAGCGAGGAAGAGGATGCGGGTGACGCCCCCGCGATCATCGCCGAAACGCGCGTCGACATTCCGAACAGCAGCGTGTCCGACGCGGTGATGATGCTCGACCTCAGGAACACCAACGCCCTGCTCTTCGTCAACAGCAAGACCGGCGCGCATAATATGGTCTATCGGCGGACCGACGGCACCATCGGCTGGGTCGAACCGCAATAGGACTGGATTTTCTCCGCCATCCGGCCTAAGGGCCGCGCCCAACGATACCAGCATGGTACCCGGGGCCGCGATGGCGGGGGCCGTCACGACGATATGGATCGCACGCCAATTGGGGCGACCTCGGCCTTTGCCGGGTTGATTGAGATTTGACCAGACCGATGAACCTTTCTTCCCTTCTCTATCCGGCGACCGTGCGCGCGCACGTCCAGCTCGATTCGAAAAAGGCCCTCTTCCCGTTCGTCGGCGATCTCGCCGCGCGCTCGCTCGGGCTCGATTCGGGCGAGGTCAGCGAGGCTTTGCTCGAGCGCGAGCGCCTCGGCTCGACCGGTTTCGGCCGCGGCATTGCGCTGCCGCACGCCAAGATGGCCGACCTCACCGGGGTCCGCGGCCTCTTCCTCCAGCTCGCGCGACCGATCGATTTCCAGGCCGTCGACGGGCTGCCCGTCGACCTGCTGTTCGTGCTGCTCTCGCCGCTCGACGCCGGCGCCGACCATCTGAAGGCGCTCGCGGGGGTGTCGCGCATGCTCCGCAACGAGGCGATCGCCGACCGCCTGCGCGGCGCCAAGAGCGACGAAGCGCTCTACGCTTTGCTCGCTGACGGCGAAACGCGTGACGCGGCTTAAGATCCGCTTTTCCACATGACGCGGCTCACCAGCCGCTTCCTCATCGATCTGCTCTGCCGCCGCACCGAAGCCGCGGGCGGCTTTGCGACCGTCCTCGCCTCGGGCGACGACCAGTCGGGGGTCATCCTGATCCAGTGCAGCGAGCGCGGGGCCCTTGGTCCGCTGCTCGAACGGCGTTTCGCGATGGCGGCCGGCTATGTCTGGGAGGATGTGGGCGCCACCGCCGGCACCGACGAAACGGCGCGCGCCGCCTATCGCGAGCGGCGCAAAAAGGCCGACCCCGACCTCTGGATCGTCGAACTGGACATCGCAGATGCGCCACGACTCGTCGCCGAGTGGGGCGCTTTGGCTTGACATTGTTGCGCCGCACAATAAGTGGCGCCCTCAGATTAACGCGTAGGTCGCTCCGCGGGTTGCATCGGCTCTGAGCCGAGACACCCGGTCCAACGGTTCGGACACGCAGTCGGATGACTGCCGCAGGCGGGTACAAGAACAAGTCCCCCGCCTGTTTTTCTTTGGCCGGTCAGCCGCCCTTTTGACGGATTTTATGAGTCGCATTTTGAACGTCGCCAGCGTGGCCGCCGTCGGCATGACCGTCGCCACCATGCTGGTCATGGCGGAACCCGGTTTCGCCAATGATCTGGCCGCCGAGGCCAGCCTGCCCCTCGCAGCCTCGTCGAGCCAAGTGCCCGAGCTGCTTCAGCGGGCGGATCTTTCGACCGATATGACGGTCGAAACCCCCAAGATCGACGAAGATCAGCCCGCCGAGCCCGTCAAGGCGCCGGTGAGCGCCGAATCGCTCGCCGCGCTCGTCGCCGCGACGCCGGTTCCGGACACGCTCGATCCCGAACTGCGCTGCCTCGCCGGCGCGGTCTATTTCGAAGCGCGCGGCGAATCGCTCTCGGGCCAGCTCGCGGTCGCGCATGTGGTGATCAACCGCGCCGAATCGGGCCGCTTCCCGACCAGCCTCTGCGGCGTCGTCCACCAGCCGAGCCAGTTCAGCTTCGTGCGCGGCGGCAAGATGCCCGCGATCCGCGAATCCTCGACGCTCTGGTCGAACGCCGTTGCCATCGCACAGATCGCGCGCAGCGACAGCTGGAAGAACCAGGCGCCCGGCGCGCTCTTCTTCCACGCACGCCACGTCTCGCCCGGCTGGCGCAAGACGCGCATCGCGCAGATCGACAATCACATCTTCTATCGCTGACGATGGCGGGATGCGGCCTGCATCCCGTTCATTGCCAAGCCATAATAGCTGGCGCATGATGCGGCCATGAAGCTTCATCACAACGTCGCCCTGCTCGCCGCAGCGGCGCTGGTGCTCGGCGGTTGCGCAACCGCCGTCCCCCCCGTCGAAGTCACGCGCTTCCACAACGCCGCGCCCGCCTGGGCGCCCGGCACGCGCTACGCCATCGCGACCGCGCCGCTCGATGGCCCGGCCGCGAGCATGCCGCCGATCGAATGGAACAGCTATCGCGCCGCGGTCGACCAGCAGCTCCAGCGCCAGGGTCTCGTCGCCGCGGGCGCGGGCGACCGCGCGCCCTTGCTCGTGCGCATCGATTTCGTGCGCAGCGAACGCGAGCGCGGCGGCGGCAACTCACCGGTTTCGGTCGGTGTCGGCGGATCGACCGGCGGTTACCGCTCGGGCGTCGGGCTCGGCATCGGCTTCAGCCTCGGCGGCGGTCCGCGCCGGATCTATGACATCGAGCTCGCTGTGCGCATCGACGATTCTGCCAGCGGTAATGCGCTCTGGGAAGGGCGCGCGATCGCCGCCATCCCGGCGAAGGCGCCCGCGGCACAGCCGTCGCTCGCTGCCGCAAAATTGGCCGAGGCCCTATTCAAGGACTTCCCCGGCGAATCGGGACGCACTATCAGCGTCCCATGACCATCAGCATCGACGCCGCCTTCGACAGCGGCAATATCGTCGTGGAGTCGCTCGCCGGCACCACCGCCCGGCTTTCGATCCGCAAGGACCGCGAATCCGACTTCTTCCAATGGTTCCACTTCCGCGTCGGCTGCCAGACCGGCGACGCGCTGGAACTGGCGATCACCGGCCTAGCCTCTTCGGCCTATCCCGACGGCTGGCCCGACTATGCCGTCTGCGCCAGCACCGACCGCGAACATTGGTTCCGCCTCGACACGCGATACGACGCCGCGACCGATGGCGGCTCGCTGATCTTGACCCACACCGCCGAAAGCCCGATCCTGTGGGTGGCCTATTTTGCACCCTATTCGATGGAACGTCACCACGATCTTGTCGCCTCGGTCGCCGAATGCGAGGGCGTCACCTATCGCTGCCTCGGCCACAGCCTCGAGGGCCAGCCGATCGACTGCCTCGAAATGGGCACCGGCGACACGCAGGTCTGGCTCTACGCGCGCCAGCATCCGGGCGAGAGCATGGCCGAATGGTGGATGGAAGGCGCGCTCGAAAAGCTCACCGACCCCGCCGACCCGCACGCGCGCTCGCTGCGCCAGAAATGCCGCTTCCACGTCGTGCCCAACATGAATCCCGACGGCTCGCGCCGCGGCCATTTGCGCACCAATTTTGCCGGCGTGAACCTCAATCGCGAATGGCACGAGCCGACGCCCGAGCGCAGCCCCGAGGTGCTCTGCGTCCGCAATGCGATGGACGAAAGCGGCGTCGACTGGGCGATGGACGTTCACGGCGACGAAGCGATTCCCGCGGTCTTCTTCGCGGGCTTCGAGGGCATTCCCTCGCTCAAGGCCGAGCAGATGGACAAATATAAGGCATTCCAGGCGGCGCTCGCCGCCGCGACGCCCGATTTCCAGGTCGATCTCGGCTATGTCGAATCGGCGCCGGGGCAAGCCAATCTGACGATGTCGACGACGCAGCTCGCCGAACGCTATGGCGCGGTGTCGATGACGCTCGAAATGCCCTTCAAGGACAATCGCGACCTGCCCGACCCGGTTCAGGGCTGGTCGCCCGAACGCTCGAAGCTGCTCGCGCACGCGTGCCTCTCGACGCTGGACGGCATTTTGTGAGTTCCGATGGCGGCGCCTGGCGCATCGTCGAGGACGATCTGTCGGGGGCCGCCATCCGCGCGCTGCTCGAACGGCATTTCGCGGGCATGCTCGCCAATTCGCCGGCGGGCAGCTGCCACTTCCTCGATTTCGACGGCCTGCGCGCGGGGGATGTGACCTTCTGGTCGATCCACCGCGGCGGCGATCTCGCGGGCTGCGGCGCGCTCAAGATGCTCGACGCCGCGCACAGCGAGATCAAGTCGATGCGCACCCATGACGCGTTTTTGCGCCAAGGCGTCGCCGCCCGCATGCTGGGTCATATCCTCGCCGAAGCCCGCGCTCGCGGCGCCGGACGGCTCAGCCTCGAAACCGGATCGAGCCCCGCCTTCGAACCCGCGCTAGCGCTCTATCGGCGCTACGGCTTCGAAGATTGCGAGCCCTTCGCCGATTACAAGCCCGATCCCTTCAGCCGCTTCATGACGCGCGCGCTCTAGAAACGAAAACGGGGTCCGGAAGGGACTCCGGACCCCGCTGATTGCCCCGAGGGGCTGAGACAAGATGGCGCGTTACGCGGCCTTCTTGTCCTCGATCACCGGCTGCGCGCCGCCGATCGCGATCTTGTGCGGCTTCATCGCCTCGGGCACTTCGCGCACCAGGTCGATCGCGAGCAGCCCGTCGGACAGGTCGGCCTTGTCGACCCGCACAAAATCGGCGAGCTGGAAGCGGCGCTCGAAGGCGCGCGTCGCGATGCCGCTATAAAGCAGCTGGCGCTCTTCGCCCTCGGGCGCGGGCGCCTTGCGGCCGCTGACGGTCAGCATGTTCTGCTGCGCGGTGATGTCGATTTCCTGCGACTTGAAGCCCGCGACCGCGACGGTGATGCGGAAATGGTCGTCGGCGACCTTCTCGATGTCGAAGGGCGGATAATTTTCGGCGCCCGAACCGCCGGTCTCGAGGAAATCGAACAACCGGTCGAACCCGACGGTCGAACGGCGATAGGGGGTCCAGTCGAAGCTGTTACGCATGGTCTTTCTTCCTTTGTCCAAAGCGAAGTCAGGGACCGCGGCGGCGCGCCGCGATCGCCACCCGGCCCCGTTGCGGCGGCCGGATGAGGCGAATCTGGTGGCGGCTGAAACCATTTCAAGAGGGGCATTGGCCTTCTACGAAAAGCCGCGCTATGGCGCGCGCGAACACCCTCTCCGGAAGGACAGAAAATGCCGCAGCTCATCCTCATCCGTCACGGCCAGTCGCAGTGGAATCTCGAAAATCGCTTCACAGGCTGGTGGGATGTCGATGTGACCGAAAAGGGCGCGGCCGAGGCGAAGGCTGCAGGCGAACTGATGAAGGAAAAGGGCATCGCCCCCGATGTGGCCTTCACCTCGGTCCAGTCGCGCGCGATCAAGACGCTCAATCTCGCGCTCGAGGCGATGGGGCGTTTGTGGCTGCCGGTGACCAAGGACTGGCGGCTCAACGAGCGCCATTATGGCGGGCTCACCGGGCTCGACAAGGCCGAGACCGCGGCCAAGCATGGCGACGAACAGGTCAAGATCTGGCGCCGCAGCTTCGACATCCCGCCGCCGCCGCTCGAAGCCGGCTCGTCCTATGACCTCGCCAGCGACCCCCGCTACGCCGGCATCGCGATCCCCGACACCGAGAGCCTCAAGGACACGATCGCGCGCGTGCTGCCCTATTATCAGGCGGCGATCGAACCCGAGCTCGCGGCGGGCAAGACCGTGCTGATCTCGGCGCACGGCAACAGCCTGCGCGCGCTGGTCAAGCATCTGTCGGGCATTTCGGACGCCGACATCACCGGGCTCGAAATCCCGACCGGCCAGCCGATCGTGTACGAGCTGAACGACGACCTGACCGCGCGCGAACGTTATTATCTGAGCGAGCGGTAGGTCTCAGAGCGTCCCAGTCACCGTCAGCTGGAAATATTGCCCGAACTTGCGCTGGCGGCTTTCGCTGAATGCAATCGGCCCGTCGCGCCGGTCGACGAAGACGGTGCGGTCGAAGCCGTCCTTCATCCCCGCGAGGTTGCGGTACGAGAGCTTCACGGTGAAGCCCGCGACATTCTTGTGCTCGACAAAGGCGGTGACGAAGGGCCCGACCGTATATTCCTTCTCGATTGCGTCGAGCCGTAGGCCAGGCGAAAAGCGCTCGTCGAAATAGCCGCCTCCCCAAGCAAAATTGCTCCCCGGCACGTCGTGGCGCAGGCTGAGGTCGGCTATATATTCCTGCCCGAAGCTCTGGTCGCGCCACTGGTCGGTCAGCGGGTCGCGCACACGGTTGCGGCGCCAGGTGACGTCGGCGTTGATCCGCGCCCCCTTCCACCCCAGCGGGTCGAGCAGCAAAGTGCCCTTGGTCGTGACGCGATAGAGATGCGCGGGCGGCAGATTGCCGCGCCCTTCCTCGGTCGCCGACAGCGGGATCTGGTCGACCAGATCCTGCGCATAGCCATAGGCAAAGGCGATCGACGCATTGCCCCAGCGGCCCATGTCCTGGACGAACTCGAGTTCGCTGCGGTTGACGACCGGCGGCACGAGCCGGCCGTTGCCGCCATTGCCCTGTCCGTTCGCGACGTCGACCGAGCTTGCGAAATCGAAGAAGTCGAGCTGGTCGACGCGGCGCTGGACGAACCAGTTGATCGTCGTCTTCGCTCCCACCTTCCACGCGAGCGCAAACTTGCCCTTCGGCCGGATGAAGCTGCGCGTCAGTCCGCCCGGCCCCGACGAGCTGAGCTCGCTATATTCGGCGGCGAGATTGAGCTGCGCGGTCAAGTTCGGCGCCAGCGCGCGGCCCCAGGTCAGCGACGCTTCACCGCGCTTTTCCTCGACCTTGGTCCTTTCGCCGCCGAAGGTGACGGGCAGGAAGCTGCCGTCCGGTTGCAGCACCGCATATTCGGCATCGACGTCGAGCGTGTTGTACGCCCCCTCGAGCGCGACCTGCCAGTCGGTGCCGCCCGCGGTGCGCCAGCTATACTCGCCGCGCAGGATCGCCTCGCCCTCGTCGGCGGCCTGGCTGAAGCGCTCGCCGATGCGCCCACCGATCTCCCGGTCGACGACGAAGCTGTCGACGACGGGACTATGCTCGAAACGATAAAGCGAGATCAGCTTCAGCCGCCCCTTGCCCAGCCCCATCTCGTAATCGCCGCCGAGGTCGAAATTATATTCGTCTTCCTTGAAGCGGAATGCTTCGTCCACCCGCCCGCGGCCCGGTTGCACCGACGTGCCGTCGACGCGTTCGCGCAAATATTGCAGCTGCCCGCCAAGGTTCAGATTCCATTTGTTGCCGTTCGCGGTGGTGCGCGTGAGCGCCGCCGACAGCCGCGGCCGGTCGCCGTTATATGCGCCGAACTCGTCGCGTATGAATTGCAGGTCGCCATTGCTGTCGAAGCGCCGCTCGGGGCCCCAATGGCCGTTGCGGTTCGCCTCGTTCTTGAGGCTCAGCGTGACCTGCGTGCCGCCCAATTTGCCGGTGGTCGAAATCTCGCCATTCAGCCAATTGTCGTCGATCCGCGGGCGCCATTCGGGCTGCCAGCGGACGGTCGTCTTGAATCCGCCGCCGGCGCTCGCGCCCGCGACCAGCACGACATTGGCGACCTGCCCCGTGAGCCCGGGAACGTTCAGGCTCGCGCCGTCGACGATGTCGATATAGGCCACCTGGGCAGCTGTGATCCGCGCCAGCGCGGTGCGCGCGTCGGTCGACTTGTTCGCGATGCGCTCGCCGTTGATCAGCACATTCTCGGTCGCCTGCCCCAGCCCGCGCGCGCCGCCGTTGGTGCCGGTGACGATCAGGAAGCCCGGCACCTTCTCGACCATGTCGAGTGCGGTGCGCGGTGCAAAGCGCGCGAAATCGGTGGGGGTATAGCGCTCGGCGCCGTTCACCGGCGCGGGAATGGCGGGGGGCGCGTCGCCGCTCGGCGCCTGCGCCATGGCAGGCGCAGAGGACAGCGCGGCGATCGCGCTCAGCGACGCTGCCCCGATAATGGCGCGCATAATCCCTCCCCGATGCGGCGACGCAATATCCTGTCGCCCGCGCCTCCTTAAAGAAGGAAGTCGTAAAATTATGTCATCTTCCATGAACCGCGCGCTGGCTTCGACCAGCGCGCGCCGCGATCAGTCGCGCAGCAGCTCGTTGATCCCGGTCTTGGCGCGCGTCTTGGCGTCGACGCGCTTGACGATCACCGCGCAATAGAGCGACGGCCCAGGCGTCCCGTCGGGCAGCGGCTTGCCCGGCAGCGAGCCCGGCACGACGACCGAATAGGCGGGGACTTCACCCATGAAGACCTCGCCCGTCGCGCGGTCGATGATCTTGGTCGACGCGCCCAGATAGACGCCCATCGACAGCACCGCGCCCTCGCGCACGATCACGCCCTCGGCGACTTCGGCGCGCGCGCCGATGAACGCGCCGTCCTCGATCACCACCGGCCCCGCCTGCAGCGGTTCGAGCACGCCGCCGATCCCGGCGCCGCCCGACAGATGGACGTTGGCGCCGATCTGCGCGCAGCTTCCCACAGTGGCCCAGGCGTCGACCATCGATCCCTCGCCGACATAGGCGCCGATGTTGACGAAGCTCGGCATCAGCACCGCGCCCTTGCTGATAAAGGCGCCGCGGCGGACGATCGAACCGGGGACGGCGCGGAAACCGGCGTCGCGAAAACGGTTCTCGCCCCAGCCGGCGAATTTCGACGGCACCTTGTCCCACCAGGTCGCGCCGCCGGCGCCGCCATCGATGATTTCCATGTCGTTGAGCCGGAAGGACAGCAGCACCGCCTTCTTCAGCCACTGGTTGACCTGCCACGTCCCGCCCGCGTCCCGCTCGGCGACGCGGAAGCTGCCGCCGTCGAGTCCTGCGAGCGCGGTCTCGACCGCCTCGCGCACGGCGCCCTGCGTGGTGAGACCCAGCGTGTCGCGGTCGTCCCAGGCGGCTTCGATCGTGGCTTGCAGGTCGGTCGTCATGAAATCCCCCAGGGTTTCGGCAAAGTATCGAGCCAGTCGGCGATGTCGCTGGCGTGGAAATCGACATGCTCCGGCAGGTGGTCGCGATGGCCGCTTTCGCTGCCATTGTCCAGCCACACGGTCGTCATCCCCAGTGCCTTCGCCGGGGTCAGGTTGCGCGCCATATCCTCGACGAACAGGCTCCGCGCGGGGTCGACGCCCAGATGCTCGACCATCAGGCGATAGGCTTCGGGATCGGGCTTGGGCGTATAGCGGGTGACGCGAATGTCGCAGATGCCGTCGAACAGGTCGGCGATCCCGCGCGCCGCCAGCACCCGCGCGGCATAATCGGCATCGGCGTTGGTGAAGATCAGCCGCCGTCCGGGCAGCCGTTCGAGCCCGGCGCGCAGCCGCGCATCGGGCGCGATGCGGTCGAGCGCGATCGCATGGACGTCTACCAGGAAATCCTCGGGCGCGACGTCATGATGGCGCATCAGCCCCGCCATCGTCGTGCCATGGTCGTGGAAATATTGCTTCTGCACGCGCCGCGCCTCGACCGCATCGACACCCAGCAGCCGCATGATGAAGGCGCCCATGCGCTCGTCGATCAGGTCGAACAATTGCGCCGACGGCGGATAGAGCGTGTTGTCGAGATCGAAGATCCACGTATCGATATCGGTCAGGCGCTGGGGCATGCGGCGGCGCTTACCGGCGGCGCGCCGGATGGGCAAGTTGCATACATATGGCCCACCCCGCACACCCGCCGTCACCCCAGGCTTGACCCGGGGTCCCGCTTGCACTTCAAAACAGCGGGATCCCGGATCAAGTCCGGGGTGACGAAATATGGAAACGACAGGGGACGCCTTTTCATGAAACCGACGACCTTCCTCCCGCTCCTTCTCATCGGCACCGCGCTCGCTACGCCCGCCGCGGCGCAGGCGACGCGTACCGTCATCCACGCCGGCCATCTGATCGCCGAACCCGGCAAGCCGGTCAAAGGCGCCACGACGATCATCGTCGAAGGCGGCAAGATCGTCGCGATCGCCGAAGGCTACCAGCCCGCCGACCCCGGCGCGACGCTGATCGACCTCAAGGACAAATATGTCCTCCCCGGCCTGATCGACAGCCACGTCCACCTCACCAGCGACGCGGGCGGCATCGCCGGCCAGCTCGAGGAAGTGACGCTCAGTCCCGCGGCGCAGGCCTTCAATGCCGAGGTCAACGGCATGAAGACGCTGCGCGCGGGCTTCACCACGGTGCGCAACCTCGGCGACGGCGACGGCGCGACCTTGGCGCTGCGCGACGCGATCCTCGCGGGCAAGGTGCAGGGGCCGCGCATCGTCGATGCCGGCAACAGCATCTCGGGCAGTGCGGGGCATATGGACGGCTCACTGGGCTATCGCGACGAGCTCCGCCCCTTCTTCGCGGGCGCGGGCAACACCTGCAACGGCGCCGACGACTGCCGCCGCGCGGTGCGGCTGCAGATCGGGCGCGGCGCCGACGTGATCAAATTCGCCTCGACCGGCGGGGTGAACAGCCGCATCGGCGCGGGGCTCGGCAAGCAGATGTTCGACGACGAGGCGCAGGCGATCGTCGATACCGCGCATCTCTTCGGCAAGAAGGTCGCGGTCCATGCCCACGGCGCCGACGGCATCCGCCTCGCGCTCGCGGCGGGCGCCGATTCGATCGAGCATGGCACGATCCTCGACGAAGCGACCATCGCCGCCTGGGCGAAAACCGGGACCTATTATGTCCCGACGCTGTCGACCGTGAACGGCTACAAGGAACGCATCGCCGCCAACGCCGCGGCCTATGAGCCCGACGTGCTCGCGAAGATCCAGTGGCGCATCGGCATCACCGGCAAGAGCCTCGAGGCGCTGGTGCCGCGCGGCGTGCGCATCGCCTTCGGCACCGACGCCGGCGTCTCGAAGCACGGCCGCAACGCCGACGAGTTCGAACTGTTGGTGCAGCACGGAATGACCCCGGCCGAAGCGCTCAAGGCTGCGACGGTAAACGCTGCCGACCTCCTCGGCCTGTCCGACCAGATCGGCACCATCGCGCCCGGCAAGAGCGCCGACATCATCGCGGTGGCCCGCGACCCGATCGCCGATGTGACGGTGCTCAAGAAGGTCGATTTTGTGATGGCGCGGGGGAGCGTGGTCGAATGAAACGACTGGCCGCGCTCCTGATCATCCTCCTTTGCGCGGGCTGCGCGCCCGCCAAGGCGACCGAGGACCAGTTCCGTCACGACATGATCGAGCGTTTTCGCAAGCAGCAGCCCGACGTGAAATTCGAAATCGGCGACGAACCATTGGTGGTGTCCGTCGATGGCGGCGCCGACGCCAGCGGCACGCTCAACCTTCACCGGATATTCCAATATTGCCAGAACGCCGCGGCCGAGGATTGCGAGGCGGCAAAGAAGGAGTTCGTCGAAAAAAGCTCGACCAAGCCGCCGCCGCTGACCTCTGCCAGCCTCAGGATCGTGGTGAGGGATGCCGTCTATGTGGATTACATCGGACAGTTCGAAGCCAAAGCCGGCAATCGGCAGGCGATCCGCCGGCAGATCGGCGACGATCTCTTCGCCATATTGGTGAGCGACGGCCCCAATACGATTGCCTTGGTCGGGGACACTTCTTTGGCCGAACTCAAATTGTCGGAGGCGGCTGCGTGGGACATTGGGTGGCGCCAGACGCAATCGATCCTGCCGAAAATCCCGTCGGCGGCGGATCTCGGGAAATCGGCCGCGGCTTTTGAAAGCGAAGAATATCTGGCCAGCCTCGCAGCCGACCTGCCGGCGTGGCAGAAAATATCCGATGCCCTCGGCGATGACTTGTTTTTGACCGCGGTGTCGGATCAGTTCGTGTTCGCGGGCGTGATGGCCGATGGCCCCGATTTCGAAGCGTTCAGAAAAAGCGTGACGGAAGACTGTCAGGCGCAGCAGCGCTGTGTTTCGCCCAATCTTTATCGCTTCAGAAACGGTCGCTAGGTCGTTGCGCCCTAGTCGATTTCGACCAGCGCCTGTCCCAGCACGCGCCAAGCGGCGAGCTTCCCGGCATAGCTCCCGGTATTCGCTGCGCTGCTCGAAGGCAGGTCGACCACCTCGATCCCCTCCAGCCCCGGCAACTGCCGCCGCCCGATCGCCGCGGCCTTGCCGCCGTTGAACGCGATCATCCGTAAATCGGGCAAGGTCAGGGTCAGCACCGCGAGATCCTGCGCCTCGACCTCGCGAATCTCGCTGTCGCTGCTCGACCGACGCTCGGCAGTGCGGATCACGTCCCACAGCCCCACCTTCGCCGCGCGCAGCGCCGCCAGCCGGTCGTCATAATCCATCGCCGCCAGCGGCCGGTCGATCGCTTCGCCCAGCAGCCGCCAGAACTGGTTCGTCGGATGCGCATAGTAGCGCTGTTCCGCCAGCGAGCGCACGCCGGGCAGGCTGCCGAGGATCAACAGTCTTGTATCCGGATAGACATGCGGCGCAAAACTGGCGTGGCGGACGGCGGGCATGGCCGACCGATAGCGCGCCCGAACCGGCGCAACAATCTTGCTCACCCCTTGACCGGCAGGGGAATCGGGGCTAGGGGCGCCCCCGTTCGAAAGCGGCGGACTTCCGCCAAACTCGGGCACAACAGCGCTTGAACATTGCTGGCGCGGATGGAGCCTCCGGGGGTCAATTGCGACCGACCGGGGTCTTTTGCTGTTACAGGGTCGCCCGTTTTCCTCGGTTTTCCGCGGGGTTCGGATCGATGCTTCATCCACCGCGGTACAGTAACCGTTCGCTTTGATGGGCGGACATTTAAAGGTGAAGCATTCATGCCCACGATCAACCAGCTGGTCCGCAAGGGCCGGACTCCCCAGAAGGTGAAGTCCAAGGTCCCGGCGATGGACGCAAACCCGCAGAAGCGCGGCGTTTGCACCCGTGTCTACACGACGACCCCGAAAAAGCCGAACTCGGCGCTCCGCAAGGTTGCGAAGGTCCGCCTGACCAACAGCCGCGAAGTCATCACCTACATCCCCGGCGAAGGCCACAACCTCCAGGAGCACAGCGTCGTGCTGATCCGCGGCGGCCGTGTGCGCGACCTTCCCGGCGTGCGTTACCACGTCCTGCGCGGCGTGCTCGATACGCAGGGCGTGAAGGACCGCAAGCAGAGCCGTTCGAAGTACGGCGCGAAGCGGCCCAAGTAAGGCCCGCTTTTTCGGCATTTGATCATCCCGTGACGCCTCGGCGCCGGGATGCTGTTGTAAAAGGAATTACCTATGGCTCGTCGTCGTCGTCCTGAACGCCGCGAAATCCTGCCCGATCCCCGTTTCGGGGATGTCGTGCTGTCGAAATTCATGAACAGCGTCATGCTGGACGGGAAGAAGTCGGTCGCCGAAAGCATCGTCTATGGTGCGCTCGAGTCGGTCGAAGCCCGCGCCAAGAAGGAACCCATCGGCGTGTTCCACGAAGCGCTGGCGAACATCCGCCCGAACATCGAAGTCCGCAGCCGCCGCGTCGGCGGTGCGACCTACCAGGTTCCGGTCGAAGTCCGTCCGGACCGTGCGCAGGCGCTCGCGATCCGCTGGCTGATCACCGCCGCGCGCAACCGCAGCGAGACCACCATGGCCGCGCGCCTCTCGGGCGAACTGCTCGACGCGTCGAATAACCGCGGCAACGCGGTCAAGAAGCGCGAAGACACGCACCGCATGGCGGAAGCGAACCGCGCCTTCTCGCACTACCGCTGGTAATTTGCCGGACGCCCCCCGCGTCAGGGGGGCGTCTCGCAATCGCAACAAAACTTCCTATATCGGGGGCGGCTCCAAAGGCCTCCCCCAAAAACCAAGGAAAAGACCATGGCACGCAGCCATTCGCTCGAACATTATCGCAACTTTGGGATCATGGCGCACATCGACGCCGGCAAGACCACGACGACCGAGCGCATCCTTTACTACACCGGCAAGTCCTACAAGATCGGCGAAGTCCATGACGGCGCCGCAACGATGGACTGGATGGAGCAGGAACAGGAACGCGGCATCACGATCACGTCGGCTGCGACCACCTGCCTCTGGAAAGCTGACGAAGGTCAGGGTCCCGAGCATCGCCTGAACATCATCGACACCCCCGGACACGTCGACTTCACGATCGAAGTCGAACGTTCGCTGCGCGTGCTCGACGGCGCGATCACCGCGTTCGACGGCGTTGCCGGCGTCGAGCCGCAGTCGGAAACCGTGTGGCGCCAGGCGGACAAGTACAAGGTTCCGCGGATGTGCTTCATCAACAAGCTCGACCGCACCGGCGCCGATTTCTATTATTGCGTCCAGACGATCGTCGATCGCCTGGGTGCGACCCCGGCCGTCCTCTATCTGCCCATCGGCGCCGAAGGCGACTTCAAGGGTCTCGTCGACCTCGTCAACGAGCGCGCGATCATCTGGAAGGACGAAAGCCTCGGCGCCGAATTCTTCTATGAGGAAATCCCCGCCGACCTCGCCGACAAGGCTGCCGAATATCGCGAAAAGCTCGTCGAACTCGCCGTCGAACAGGACGACGACGCGATGGAAGCCTATCTCGAAGGCAATGTCCCCGACGTCGCCCAGCTCAAGGCGCTGATCCGCAAGGGCACGCTGGCGCAGGCGTTCGTCCCGGTCCTCTGCGGCTCGGCGTTCAAGAACAAGGGCGTCCAGACGCTGCTCGACGCGGTCGTCGACTATCTGCCTTCGCCGCTCGACATCCCCGACGTCCAGGGCATCAACCCGTCGAACGACCAGCCCGACTCGCGCGAGACTTCGGACTCGGCGCCGCTGTCGCTGCTCGCCTTCAAGATCATGAACGATCCGTTCGTCGGCTCGCTCACCTTCGCCCGCATCTATTCGGGGACGCTCAACAAGGGCACCTACCTGAACTCGGTGAAGGACAAGAAGGAAAAGGTCGGCCGTATGCTGCTGATGCATGCGAACAGCCGCGAAGACATCGACGAAGCCTATGCGGGCGACATCGTCGCGCTCGCCGGCCTCAAGGAAACAACCACCGGGGACACGCTCTGCGCCACCAGCGCGCCGATCATCCTCGAGCGGATGGAGTTCCCCGAGCCGGTCATCGAGCTGTCGGTGGAACCGAAGACCAAGGCCGACCAGGAACGCATGGGCATCGCGCTCAACCGCCTGGCCGCCGAGGATCCCTCGTTCCGCGTGTCGACCGACCATGAATCGGGCCAGACGATCATCAAGGGCATGGGCGAGCTTCACCTCGACATCCTCGTCGATCGCATGAAGCGCGAGTTCAAGGTCGAGGCGAACGTCGGCGCGCCGCAGGTGGCGTACCGCGAATCGCTCGCGCGCGCCGTCGACGTCGACTACACCCACAAGAAGCAGTCGGGCGGCTCGGGCCAGTTCGGCCGCGTCAAGGTCAGCGTCGCTCCCGGCGAACGCGGCTCGGGCATCACCTTCATCGACGAGATCAAGGGCGGCAACATTCCGCGCGAATATATCCCGTCGGTCGAAAAGGGCATGCGCGAGTCGGCCGAAAATGGTCACATGATCGGCTTCCCGATCATCGACTTCGAAATCAAGCTCACGGACGGCGCGTACCACGACGTCGACTCGTCGGCGCTGGCGTTCGAAATCGCGGGCCGTGCGGCGATGCGCGAAGTGGCGGCGAAGGCCGGCATCAAGCTGCTCGAGCCGGTGATGAAGGTCGAGGTCGTGACCCCTGAGGAATTCATGGGCGACGTCATCGGCGATCTCAACAGCCGTCGCGGCCAGATCCAAGGCACCGACAGCCGGGGCATCGCCCAGGTCGTCGAGGCGATCGTGCCGCTGGCGAACATGTTCGGTTACGTCAACCAGCTGCGCAGCTTCAGCCAGGGGCGCGCCAGCTACTCGATGCAATTCTCGCATTACGAAGAAGTGCCGACCAACGTCGCCGAAGAAGTGAAGGCCAAGATGGCCTGATAGGGTTGAAGCCGCGCGGACTTGCGCCGCGCGGCAAGACCCTCTAAGGGCGGCGCCTGATTCAGCAGGCCCGTCCGGACTGATCAAACGAAACACCTAAGAAGAAGGTTCTTAAATCATGGCCAAGGCTAAATTTGAGCGGACGAAGCCGCACTGCAACATCGGCACCATCGGTCACGTCGACCATGGCAAGACCTCGCTGACCGCAGCGATCACCAAGATCCTCGCCGAGAACGTCGCGGGCAACGCCGCCGTCGACTTCGCGAACATCGACAAGGCTCCCGAAGAGCGCGAGCGCGGCATCACCATTTCGACCGCGCACGTCGAATATGAAACCGAAGGCCGCCACTATGCGCACGTCGACTGCCCGGGCCACGCCGACTATGTGAAGAACATGATCACCGGTGCTGCCCAGATGGACGGCGCGATCCTCGTCGTGTCGGCCGCTGACGGCCCGATGCCGCAGACCAAGGAGCACATCCTGCTCGCGAAGCAGGTCGGCGTTCCGACCATGGTCGTGTTCCTCAACAAGGTCGACCAGCTCGACGATCCCGAGCTGCTCGAGCTCGTCGAACTCGAAATCCGCGAAGAACTCTCGAAGCGCGACTTCGACGGCGACAATATTCCGATCATCGCCGGTTCGGCGCTCGCCGCGCTGGAAAGCCGCGACGACAACATCGGCAAGGACGCGATCCTGAAGCTGATGGCTGCCGTCGACGAGTGGATTCCGCAGCCGGAACGTCCGCTCGACAAGCCCTTCCTGATGCCGATCGAAGACGTGTTCTCGATCTCGGGTCGCGGTACGGTCGTGACCGGCCGCGTCGAAACCGGCATCGTCAAGGTTGGTGAAGAAGTCGAAATCGTCGGCATCAAGGACACCAAGAAGACCGTCGTCACCGGCGTCGAAATGTTCCGCAAGCTGCTCGACCAGGGCCAGGCCGGCGACAACATCGGTGCGCTGATCCGCGGCGTCGGCCGTGAAGAAGTCGAGCGCGGCCAGGTTCTGGCGAAGCCCGGCTCGATCACGCCGCACACCGAGTTCACCTCGGAAGTGTATGTCCTGTCGAAGGACGAAGGCGGCCGTCACACGCCGTTCTTTGCGAACTATCGTCCGCAGTTCTACTTCCGCACCACCGACGTCACCGGCGAGGTCATCCTCCCCGAGGGCACCGAGATGGTCATGCCGGGCGACAACGTCCAGCTGTCGGTCAAGCTGATCGCCCCGATCGCCATGGACCCGGGTCTGCGCTTCGCGATTCGCGAAGGCGGCCGCACGGTCGGCGCAGGGGTTGTCGCGACGATCACAAAGTAATATAGGGCCGCGAGCCGCGCGATTCGGACTGATTCGCGCGGCTCGTAGCTTTAAGAATTTTAATGGCCGGTTCGGCTTCCATGCGGGAGCCGGAGCAGGCCATTTCGGCTCTTTCGCATCGTTAGACGGGATTCGACTGGAACAGTCATGGAAACGCAGAATATTCGCATTCGCCTGAAGGCCTTTGATCACCGCGTGCTCGATCAGGCCACCACCGACATCGCCGATACGGCCCGCCGTACCGGAGCGCTTATTCGCGGCCCGATCCCGCTTCCGACGCGTATTGAAAAATTCACCGTGAACCGCGGCCCGCATGTCGACAAGAAGTCGCGCGAGCAGTTCGAGGTGCGTACCCACAAGCGGCTGCTCGACATCGTGCAGCCCACCCCGCAGACGGTCGATGCGCTGATGAAGCTCGACCTCGCCGCGGGCGTGAACGTCGAGATCAAGTTGGCCTAAGCCAACGAAGCCCCCGGACAAGCGGGGGTCTCTATCGGCAGGACGTTAAGGCGCCTGCATCACGATAGGGTGGATACCGCCGGACCGCTTCTTCGGAAGCATCATGGTCCGGGCTGCGTCCCCCGTCTCGCCGCTCTCCCTCGGGATGGCGGCACCTCAGCCCGGACGGGGCGATGCATCGAAATTTCGGGCTGGGAGGGTTCCTGAGGGGTTTTGCTCCAATGGGTCCCGCAAGCCGTGCGGAATGGTCCGCCCGGCCTCTGTTGAGGAGTATGGATCATGCGGACTGGCGTGATCGCGAAGAAAATGGGGATGACCCGCCTGTTTCAGGACGACGGCCGCCACGTGCCCGTCACCGTCCTGAGCCTCGAAGGCTGCCAGGTCGTCTCCGTGCGCGAACAAGAACGTGACGGCTATGTCGCCGTCCAGCTCGGTGCCGGCTCGGCGAAGGCGAAGAATGTCGCCAAGCCGCAGCGTGGGGCCTTCGGCAAGGCCGAAGTCGAACCCAAGGCGAAGGTCGTCGAATTCCGCGTCGCCGACGACGCGACGCTCGACGTCGGTGCCGAACTGTCGGCCGACCATTTCGTCGCCGGCCAGATCGTCGACATCCAGGGCGTCACGCAGGGCAAGGGTTTTGCCGGTGCGATGAAGCGCTGGGGTTTCGGGGGCATGCGCGCCACGCACGGCGTGTCGATCAGCCACCGTGCCCATGGTTCGACGGGTAACCGCCAGGATCCGGGCCGCGTCTTCAAGAACAAGAAGATGGCCGGCCACATGGGCGCGCGCAACCGCACCCAGCAGAATCTCGAAATCGTCCGCACCGACGCCGAGCGCGGCCTTCTCTTCGTCAAGGGCTCGGTCCCTGGCTCGAAGGGCGGCTGGCTGCTCGTCCGCGACGCGGTGAAACTGCCCCGCCACCCCGAGGCCCCCTATCCGGCGGGCATCAAGAGCGCGGCCAACAGCAACACTGCCCCGGCTGACGCGCCGGTCGAAACGCCGGCCGAAGAAGCCGTCGTCGTCGACACCGCGGCCACCGACGGCGCACAGGAGTCCTGATCATGAAGGTCAAGGTTCAGACCATCGACGGCAAGGCCGGTAGCGACATCGACCTCAACGACGATGTCTTCGGCGTCGATCCGCGCGCCGACATCCTGCACCGCGTCGTTTCGTGGCAGCTCGAAAAGCGCCGCGGTCCGGCTCGCGCCGCCCGCGAACGCAGCGACGTCGCCCGCACCGGCAAGAAGTTCGGTCGCCAGAAGGGCGGCGGTACCGCGCGTCACGGCGATCGCAAGGCGCCGATCTTCATCGGCGGCGGCAAGGCGCACGGTCCCCGGGCCCGCACTTTCGGTCACTCGCTGAACAAGAAGATCCGCGCGCTCGGCCTCAAGATGGCGCTCAGCGACAAGGCGAAGGGCGGCAAGATCGTCGTTCTCGACACGCTCGAGCTCAAGGATGCCAAGACCAAGGCGCTGGCCGGCAAGCTCGGCAAGCTCGAACTCGGCAACCGCGCGCTCTTCATCGACGGCGATGCGGTCCATGAAAGCTTCGCCCTGGCCTCGGCCAACCTCGTCGGTATCGACTCGATGCCGGCGGCTGGTGCCAACGTCTATGACATCATCCGTGCCGACACGCTGGTCCTGACCCGCGCGGCGGTCGAAAAGCTGGAGGCCCGTTTCCATGGCTAAGGCAAAAACTGTCGACGCGCGTCACTATGACGTGATCCTCGCTCCGGTGATCACCGAAAAGTCGACCCTGCTGAGCGAAAACAACGCGGTGGTGTTCAAGGTCGCGAACGACGCGACCAAGCCCGCCATCAAGGCCGCCGTCGAGGCGCTGTTCGATGTCAAGGTGATCGGCGTGAACACGCTCGTCACCAAGGGCAAGACCAAGCGCTGGAAGGGCAAGCCCTACACCCGCAGCGACGTGAAGAAGGCGATCGTTCGCCTGGCCGAAGGCCAGTCGATCGACGTCACCACCGGCGTCTGATTGTAGGAAGAGGCAAGAACAATGGCACTTAAATCCTATAATCCGACCAGCCCCGCGCAGCGCGGCCTGATCCTCGTCGACAAATCGTCGCTGTGGAAGGGCAAGCCCGTCAAGGCGCTGACCGAAGGCAAGCGCAAGACCGGCGGCCGCAACAACAAGGGTCATGTGACCTCGCGCGGCATCGCCGGCGGCCACAAGCAGAAGTATCGCTTCATCGACTTCAAGCGTCGCAAGTGGGACATGCCGGCCACCGTCGAGCGTCTGGAATATGACCCCAACCGCACCGCCTTCATCGCGCTGGTGAAGTACGAAGACGGCGAGCAGACCTACATCCTGGCGCCGCAGCGCCTGGCGGTCGGCGACACCGTCGTCGCGGGCAAGAAGACCGACGTGAAGCCGGGCAATGCGATGGAATTGTCGCAGATGCCGGTCGGCACGATCGTCCACAATATCGAGATGAAGCCGGGCAAGGGCGGCCAGATCGCCCGTTCGGCCGGCACCTATGCGCAGGTCGTCGGTCGTGACCGCGGTCTCGTGATCGTGCGTCTCGGTTCGGGCGAACAGCGTTATATCCGCGGCGAGTGCATGGGCACGGTCGGTGCGGTGTCGAACCCCGACAACCAGAACACCAACCTTGGCAAGGCCGGCCGCAACCGCTGGCTCGGCAAGCGTCCGCTCACCCGCGGCGTCGCCAAGAACCCGGTCGATCACCCGCACGGCGGCGGCGAAGGCCGCACCTCGGGCGGCCGCCACCCGGTCACTCCGTGGGGCAAGCCGACCAAGGGCGCCCGTACCCGTCACAACAAGTCGACCGACAAGATGATCATCCGGTCGCGTCACGCGAAGAAGAAGAGGTAAGCCATGGCTCGCTCGGTCTGGAAGGGTCCGTTCGTGGACCTTCATCTCCTCAAGAAAGCCGAAACGGCCCAGGACGGCGGCAGCTCTGCCCCGATCAAGACCTGGTCGCGCCGGTCCACCATCCTGCCGCAGTTCGTCGGGCTGACCTTCAACGTCTACAACGGCCGCAAGTTCGTGCCGGTGTCGGTCAACGAAGACATGGTCGGCATGAAGCTGGGTGAATTTGCGCCGACGCGCTTCTTCCCCGGCCACGCGGCCGACAAGAAGGGCAAACGCTAATGGGCAAGGAAAAGTCCCCCCGCCGCGTTGCGGATAACGAGGCTCTCTCGGTCGGCACGCAGATCCGCGGCTCGGCGCAGAAGCTGAACCTCGTCGCCGCGCTGATCCGCGGCCGCAAGGTCGAAGACGCGATGAACGTCCTCGCTTTCTCGAAGAAGGCGATGGCCGTCGACGTGCGCAAGGTTCTCGCCAGCGCTGTCGCCAACGCGGAAAACAACCACAACCTCGATGTTGATGCCCTGGTCGTCCAGGAAGCCAGCGTCGGCAAGTCGATCTCGATGAAGCGCTGGCATGCGCGTGGCCGCGGCAAGTCGACCCGGATCGTCAAGCCGTTCAGCCGCATCCGCATCGTCGTGCGCGAACAGGAAGAAGAGGCGTAAGATGGGCCAGAAGAGCAATCCGATCGGCCTGCGCCTGCAGGTCAACCGCACCTGGGACAGCCGCTGGTTCGCCGAAGGCCAGGACTATGGCCGCATGCTCGTTGAGGATCTCAAGATCCGCAACTTCATCTTCAAGACGCTGCCGCAGGCAGCGATCTCGAAGGTGGTGATCGAGCGTCCGGCGAAGCTGTGCCGCGTGTCGATCTATGCGGCCCGCCCGGGCGTCATCATCGGCAAGAAGGGCGCCGACATCGAAAAGCTGCGCAAGCAGCTCGGCGAACTGACCGGCAGCGACGTGTCGCTGAACATCGTCGAGATCCGCAAGCCCGAAGTCGACGCCAAGCTCGTCGGCCAGGGCATTGCCGACCAGCTCGAGCGCCGCGTGGCTTTCCGCCGTGCGATGAAGCGCGCGGTGCAGTCGGCGATGCGTCTCGGCGCCGAAGGCATCCGCATCAACTGCGCCGGCCGTCTGGGCGGCGCGGAAATCGCACGCACCGAATGGTATCGCGAAGGCCGCGTGCCGCTGCACACCCTTCGTGCCAACGTCGATTATGCCGAAGCCGAAGCCCACACCGCCTATGGCGTGTGCGGGATCAAGGTGTGGATCTTCAAGGGCGAAATCCTGGGTCACGACCCGATGGCGACCGACCGGTTGATGCTCGACGCGCAGACGTCGGGCGTGCGCCCGGCGCGCGATGATCGCCGCTAAGGACTGCTGACATGCTGCAACCGAAAAAAACCAAGTTCCGCAAGGCGTTCAAAGGCCGTATCCACGGCAACGCCAAGGGCGGCACCGCGCTGAACTTCGGCTCCTACGGGCTGAAGGCGATGGAACCCGAGCGCATCACCGCGCGCCAGATCGAAGCGGCTCGCCGCGCGATCAGCCGTGCGATCAAGCGCCAGGGCCGCCTCTGGATCCGCGTGTTCCCCGACGTCCCCGTGTCGTCGAAGCCCGCCGAAGTCCGCATGGGCAAGGGCAAGGGTTCGCCGGAATTCTGGGCCGCGCGCGTCAAGCCGGGTCGCATCCTGTTCGAACTCGACGGCGTTCCGGGCCCCGTGGCCGCGCTGGCGTTCGAACGCGCCGCGATGAAGCTGCCGATCAAGACCAAGGTCGTTGCCCGCCTCGGCGACACGACCCACCTGGAGGGTTAAGGACATGGCCAAGACCGACGATTTCAAGGCCAAGACCGACGACCAGCTCGCCGTCGAGCTCGGCGAACTGAAGCGCGAGGCCTTCAACCTCCGCTTCCAGGCGGCCACCGGCCAGCTGGAAAAGCCCTCGCGCGTCAAGGAAGTGCGGCGCTCGATCGCCCGCATCAAGACGCAGCAGACCGAGCGTACGCGCTCGGCCGCGAAGTAAGGAGACTGACGATGCCGAAGCGCATTCTGACCGGTACCGTGGTGTCCGACAAGGGCGACAAGACCGTCGTGGTGAAAGTGGAGCGCAAGGTGAAGCACCCGCTCTACGGCAAGATCATCCGCCGTTCGAAGAAGTATCACGCCCATGATGAGGACAATGCCATCAAGGCTGGCGAGACCGTCCGCATCGAGGAAACGAAGCCGATTTCGAAGCTGAAGACGTGGAAGGTGCTCGACAAGGTCGACACCCACAGCAAGCCCAAGACGGCTGCCGACGCCTAAGCTGGTTTTCACGGAACCGCCGGGGCATCCCGGTAGGCCAAACAAGAAGGAAATGCATCGATGATCCAGATGCAGTCACAATTGGAAGTCGCCGACAACAGCGGCGCCAAGCGCGTCCAGTGCATCAAGGTGCTGGGCGGGTCGAAGCGTCGCACCGCCGGCGTCGGCGACGTCATCGTCGTGTCGATCAAGGAAGCCCAGCCGCGCGGCAAGGTGAAGAAGGGCGACGTGCATCGCGCCGTCATCGTCCGCACCGCGAAGGATGTGCGCCGCGCCGACGGTTCGGTGATCCGCTTCGACAGCAACGCCGCCGTGCTCGTCAACAAGAACGAAGAGCCCATCGGCACCCGTATCTTCGGCCCCGTCGTCCGCGAACTGCGCGGCAAGGGCTATATGAAGATCATCAGCCTGGCGCCGGAGGTCCTCTAACCATGGCGAACAAGATCAAGAAGGGTGACACCGTCGTCGTCCTGTCCGGCAAGGACAAGGGCAAGACCGGCGAAGTGACGCAGAGCCTGCCCAAGGACGGCAAGCTCGTCGTCGCCGGCGTCAACGTCATCACCCGCCACCGCAAGCCGACCCAGACCAACCCGCAGGGCGGTCTGGAGCGCAAGGAAGCGCCGCTCTTCGCGAGCAAGGTCGCGCTCGCCGATCCCAAGACCGGCAAGCCGACGCGCGTCCGCTTTGAAACCAAGGACGGCAAGAAGGTCCGCGTGGCCGTGAAGTCCGGGGAGACGATCAATGGCTGACACCTACACCCCGCGCATGCGCAAGCGCTATGACGATGTGATCGTCAAGGCGATGACCGAGAAATTCGGCTACAAGAATGCGATGGAAGTCCCGAAGATCGAGAAGATCACGCTCAACATGGGCGTGGGCGACGCGGTCCAGGACAAGAAGAAGGTCGAAATCGCGGCCGCCGAAATGGAACTGATCGCGGGCCAGAAGCCGGTGATCACCAAGGCCAAGAAGTCGATCGCCCAGTTCAAGCTGCGCGAAGGCATGCCGATCGGTTGCAAGGTCACCCTGCGCCGCGAACGCATGTACGAGTTCCTCGACCGCCTGATCACGATCGCGATGCCCCGCATCCGCGACTTCCGTGGCGTGTCGGCGACCAGCTTCGACGGCCGTGGCAACTATGCCATGGGCCTGAAGGAACAGATCATCTTCCCCGAGATCAACTATGACCGCATCGACACGGTGCGCGGCATGGACGTGATCGTCACCACCACCGCCCGGTCGGACGAAGAAGCCCGCGAACTGCTCAAGCTGTTCGGCTTCCCCTTCCCGATCGAAGCGCAGGAAAAGGAAGCCGCCTGAGTCCCGCACGGGACCAGGCAGGCTCTTTCAAGAGGAAAGAGAACTTAAGTCATGGCGAAACTGAGTTCAGTGAACAAGAATGAGCGTCGCAAGAAGCTGGTGAAGAAATATGCCGGCCGCTATGCGAAGCTGAAGGCGATCGCGGCGGACACGTCGCTCGACGAAGGCGAGCGTCTGATCGCGCGCCTCAAGATGGCGGAAGTTCCGCGCAACGGCAATCCGACCCGCATCCGCAACCGCTGCGAGATGACCGGCCGCCCGCGCGCCTATTATCGCAAGTTCCGGCTGTGCCGTATTCAGCTCCGCGATCTGGCCAACAAGGGCCTGATCCCCGGCGTTGTGAAGTCGAGCTGGTAAGGAAGACGCAAGATGGCAATGACCGATCCTCTGGGTGATATGCTCACCCGCATCCGCAACGGCCAGCAGGCGAAGAAGGACAGCGTCCTCACGCCCGCCTCGACCCTGCGTGTCCGCGTTCTCGATGTGCTCCAGCGCGAAGGCTATATCCGCGGCTACAGCGAAGAAGCGCTGGGTGCCAAGGGCCAGCACAAGGGCATCCGCATCGAGCTGAAATATTTCGAAGGGCAGCCGGCGATCCGCCATGTGGCGCGCGTTTCGAAGCCGGGCCGCCGCGTCTATTCGGGTTCGAAGGAACTTCCGATCGTGCGCAACGGCCTGGGCATCACCATCGTGTCGACCCCGCGCGGCGTTCTCTCGGACGCCGAAGCCCGCGAGCATAATGTCGGCGGCGAAGTGCTGGCGGAGGTGTTCTGATGTCGCGCATTGGTAAAAAGGCAGTAGCGATCCCCGGCGGTGTCACCGCCGCGATCGACGGCGGCCAGCTGTCGGTGAAGGGTCCGAAGGGCACGCTCGCGATGCCGCTTTCCGACCTCATCAACTATGAAGTCGGCGAAGGCAGCATTTCGGTGCAGCCCGCGAACGCGACCCGCGAAGCGCGCGCTTTCTGGGGCATGCAGCGCACGCTGGTGCAGAACCTGATCACCGGCGTGACCGAAGGCTTCACCAAGGTCCTCGAGATCACCGGCGTCGGCTATCGCGCCAACTCGCAGGGCAAGACGCTGAAGCTGCAGCTCGGCTACAGCCACGATGTCGATTTTGCGGTGCCCGAGGGCATCGAGATCAAGACGCCGGACAACACGACGATCGAGATCAGCGGTATCGACAAGCAGAAGGTCGGCCAGGTCGCGGCGGAAATCCGCCGTTGGCGCAAGCCCGAACCCTATAAGGGCAAGGGTATCAAATATCGCGGCGAGTACATCTTCCGCAAAGAAGGCAAGAAGAAGTAAGCCATGGCACATCTCACCTCTTTCCAGAAGCGCCGTCAGCGCGTTCGTACCGCCCTTCGCCAGCGCGCCGCCGGCCGCCCGCGTCTTTCGGTGCACCGTTCGGGTCGCCACATCTATGCGCAGCTCATCGATGACGCCGCCGGCAAGACGCTGGCTGCGGCTTCGACGCTCGACAAGGATGGCCGCGGCAAGACCGGCGCGACCACTGCGGCAGCCGCCGACGTGGGCAAGCGCCTCGCCGACGCCGCCAAGAAGGCCGGCGTGACCCAGGTCGTGTTCGACCGCGGCGGTTTCCTGTTCCACGGGCGCATCAAGGCGCTGGCCGACGCGGCTCGCGAAGGCGGATTGGAGTTCTAATATGGCTGACGAAATTCAGAACGTCGAAGGCGCTCCCGAAGCTGCCCCCACCGAAGGCCAGGCCCCGCGCCGCGGCCGGGGCGGCGGCCGCGATGGCGGCCGGGGCGGACGCGAAGGTGGCCGTGGCCGCCGCGACGACCGTCGTCCGCGCGACGAAGAGGGCGGCGAAGAGCTCATTGAAAAGCTCGTCCATATCAACCGCGTCTCGAAGACCGTGAAGGGCGGCAAGCGCTTCGGTTTCGCCGCGCTCGTCGTCGTCGGCGACGGCAAGGGCCGCGCCGGTTTCGGTCATGGCAAGGCGCGCGAAGTGCCCGAAGCCATTTCGAAGGCGACCGCTGCCGCGAAGAAGGCGATGATCCGCGTTCCGCTGCGCGACGGCCGCACGCTGCACCACGACGGTCGCGGCGTGTTCGGCGCGGGCAATGTGACGCTGCGTTCGGCGCCCGCCGGTACCGGCATCATCGCCGGTGGCCCGATGCGCGCCGTGTTCGAATCGCTGGGCGTTGCCGATGTGGTGACCAAGTCGGTCGGCACCTCGAACCCCTATAACATGATCCGTGCGACCTTCGAGGCGCTCGGCGAACAGACCAGCCCGAAGTCGGTCGCCCAGCGTCGCGGCAAGAAGGTTTCGGACCTGATCAAGCGTGGCGGTGCGTCCGACCGCGCAGCCGAGGCCGAAGCCGCGGCGGTGACGGAGTAAGACGATGGCCGACAAGAAGATCAAGATCCGCCAGATTGGCTCGCCGATCCGTCGTCCCAAGGGCCAGCGCGCCATCTTGACCGGGCTCGGCCTGGGCAAGATGAACCGCGAGGTTGAACTGGTCGACACCCCGGAAGTGCGCGGCATGATCCGCAAGCTTCCGCACATGGTGGAAGTCGTCGAGGGCTAAGCTTCCATGAAGCTTTACCGCCTGTTGACCGGTCCCGACGACAGCGCTTTCTGCGCCCGCGTCGAAGGCCTGCTCAACCGGGGATGGCAGCTTCACGGCAGTCCTTCGATTACCAGTGTCGATGGCCGCGGCTATGTCGCCCAGGCCATCGTGATGGAGAAAGCCGGGCCCTATCCCGGCTTTCAGCCGTCGAGTGAAATCGAACCGGATTGAGTCTCCGTCTTGGAGATGGGCCGGTTCCCAGCGCGAACATAGCGAAAGCGAGTGCAACTATGACTATCAAGCTTAACGACCTTCGTGACAACGCCGGTGCCCGCAAGGGCCGCATGCGTGTCGGCCGCGGTATCGGCTCGGGCAAGGGCAAGACCGCCGGTCGCGGCCAGAAGGGCCAGAAGGCCCGCAGCGGCGTCGCGATCAACGGCTTCGAGGGCGGCCAGATGCCGCTCCACATGCGCATCCCGAAGCGCGGCTTCAACAACATCTTCGCCAAGGATTTCGCGATCGTGAACCTCGGCATGATCCAGAAGCTGGTCGACGCCAAGACGCTCGACGCCAAGGCCGTGATCGACCATGCCGCGCTCAAGGCCGCGGGCGTCGCGCGCGGCGGCAAGGACGGCGTTCGCCTCCTCGCCAAGGGCGAACTGACCGCGAAGCTCAATTTCAAGGTCGCCGGCGCGTCGAAGGGCGCGATCGAGGCGGTCGAAAAGGCCGGCGGCAAGGTCGAACTGCCCGAAGCCAAGCCCGCGGGCGACGGCAAGCGCGCCACGCGCAAGGCCGAAGCGGCCGCCAAGAAGGCCTGATGATTTTCGGGGGCGGCGCGGCATCGGGCCGCGCCGCCCCCGACGCATTTGAATCGGGCCTTTCCCCTTGCGCTTCACGACCTCCGACCGCACATAGGCGCCGGGTCGCGGGGGGCGCGGTCCGGAAATCCGAGGATAAATACCCATGGCCTCTCGCGCCGACCAGCTTGCTTCCAACCTGAACTTCTCGAAGTTCGGCCAGGCGACCGAACTCAAGAACCGCATCTGGTTCACGATCGGCGCGCTGATCGTCTTCCGCTTCCTGTCCTTCGTGCCGCTGCCGGGCGTCGATCCCGTCGCGCTGGCGCAGGCCTATAAGCAAGCGGCCTCGGGCGGCGTCCTCGACATCTTCAACACCTTCTCGGGCGGCAGCCTCGAGCGCCTCAGCATCATCGCGCTCGGCGTCATGCCCTATATCACCGCATCGATCGTGGTGCAGCTCGCCGCCGCGCTGGCCCCCAGCCTCGCCGCGCTCAAGAAAGAGGGCGAGAGCGGGCGCAAGAAGCTCAACCAGTATACGCGCTACGGCACCGTCGCGCTGACCGCGATCCAGGCCTATTTCCTCGCGCTCACCGCCGAGGCGTCGACCGGGGCGCAGGGCATCACCGTGGTGCTCGACCCCGGCATGCTGTTCCGCATCACCACCGTGATCAGCGTCGTCGGCGGCACGCTCTTCCTGATGTGGCTGGGCGAACAGATCACCAGCCGCGGCATCGGCAACGGCGTCTCGCTGATCATCATGGCGGGTATTCTCGCACAGCTGCCGCGCAGCTTCGGCCAGATGTTCAGCCAGGTCCGCGAAGGCTCGATGGGCGGCGGCACCGTCTTCGCCGTGATCCTCGGTGCGGTCCTGATCATCGCCTTCATCAGCTTCATGGAACGCGCGCAGCGCCGCGTGCTCGTCCAATATCCAAAGCGCGCGACCCAGCGCGGCGTGATGCAGGCCGACCGCAGCCACCTGCCCTTGAAGGTCAACACCGCTGGCGTGATCCCGCCGATCTTCGCCTCGTCGTTGTTGCTGATGCCGCTGACCATCACCCAGTTCATGGGCAACAATGTCACCAGCGACAGCGCGTCGGGCGATTTCCTGATCACGCTCAACCAGTATCTCGCGCACGGCCAGCCGCTCTATATGGCGCTCTATGCCGCGGGCATCATCTTCTTCTGCTTCTTCTACGTCGCGGTCGTCTTCAACCCCGAGGAAACCGCCGACAATCTGAAGCGCCAGAACGGCTTCATCCCCGGCATCCGCCCCGGCAAGAACACCGCTGCCTATCTCGACCATGTGCTGACGCGCATCACCGTGATCGGCGCGGCCTATCTGGCGCTGATCTGCCTGGTGCCCGAATATTTCATCGCGCGGTCGGGCCTGCCCTTCCAGCTCGGCGGCACCAGCCTGCTCATCATCGTCAACGTGACGATCGACACCATCACCCAGATCCAGAGCCACATGCTCGCGCATCAATATGGCGACCTCATCAAGAAAGCCAAATTGAAAGGCGGCGTTGCGCGCCGCTGATCGGCCCGCTACGCGAATCACGAACGGGCAGGGAAACAGGGGCCTTCATGACGCTCAACATCATTTTGCTGGGTCCGCCGGGAGCGGGCAAGGGAACGCAGGCTTCGCGGCTCGAGGACGAGCATGGCATGATCCAGCTCTCGACCGGCGACATGCTGCGCGCGGCGGTCAAGGCCGGCACGCCGATCGGCGTCCAGGCGAAAGCGGTGATGGACGCGGGCGAGCTGGTCTCGGACGAGATCGTCTCGGGCCTGATCGGCGAGCGGCTTGACGAGCTCGGCGGCGACGTCTCGGTGATCTTCGACGGCTATCCGCGCACCGCCGCGCAGGCCGCATCGCTCGACCAGATCCTCAGCGATCGCGGCCGCAAGCTCGACCATGTGATCGAGCTGGTGGTCGAGGAAGATGCGCTCGTCGACCGCATCACCGGCCGCTTCAGCTGCGCGAAGTGCGGCGAGGGCTATCACGACCGCTATAAGCTGCCGAAGGTCGCCGATACCTGCGACGTTTGCGGCTCGAACGAGTTCAAGCGCCGCCCCGACGACAATGAGGAAACGGTGCGCACGCGCATGGCCGAATATCGCGCCAAGACCGCGCCGATCCTGCCGATCTACGATGCGCGCGGCATCGTCACGCGCGTCGACGGCATGGCCGACATCGACGTCGTAAACAACGCGATCGAAACGATCCTCAGCGCCGCGACGGCCTAGCCCACCTCACATCGTCATTGCGAGGGCCGAAGGCCCGTGGCAATCCAGAGCGCGCAAGGCCGCCCTGGATTGCTTCGCTTCGCTCGCAATGACGAAGCCCTGTGGCGGTGGGGGATGAGCGATGAATCTGAAAATCATGCTGGCGACGGCGCTCCTGCCAATTGCCGGAATTGGCGCTGTGCCGGCTGAGGCCAAAGTCATCGACCAGAGCGATGTCGGCTTCACCGTCGCGCATACCGCGCAGGTCGCCGCGACCCCCGAAGATGTCTGGAAGATGCTCAAAATGCCCCAGAAATGGTGGTCGAAGGAGCATAGCTGGTCGGGCGACGCCGCGAACTTCTGGCTCGATTCGCAGGCGGGCGGCTGCTTCTGCGAAAAGCTTCCCGACACGGGCAAGGGCCTCGGCAGCGTGCAGCACGCGCGCATCCTCTTCGCCAAGCCGAACGAGATCCTCCGTCTCTCGGGTGCCTTCGGGCCGCTGCAGGGCGAGGCGCTCACCGGCACATTGACGATCCAGATCAAGGAAACGCCGACCGGCGCCGCGATCCGCTTCGACTATGTCGTCGGCGGCTATATGCGCTTCAAGGTCCCCGAAATCGCGCCCGCGGTCGATGGGGTGATCGGCGAGCAGCTCGTCGGCCTCGCCAAGGCGCTCGGCGGTAGCCTGCCCCCGACGCGCGACGAGAAGGCGGCGGCCGAAGCCGCCGGCGAAAAGCCTACGCTCACCGAAAAGAAGCCCGCGCCCGCCGCGAAAAAGAAGGATGCGCCAGCGAAGAAGGAATCGGGTCTCGACGACGCGGTCGCCGACCTGCTCACCGATCCGCCCAAGGCCGATGCCGATGCGGACGAGCCGAAGGACGAAGACACACCCGAATAGTCGCAGCCCCGTAGAGCGGCCGTTTACGCAGAGACCTCGATTTGAACCGATGGGCGGGATTTTTTTGTTTCGCGCAAAGACGCAAAGGCATGAAGAAGCAGAGCGCGGCCGTCAGGCCGCTTTCTCATCCTCGTCGCGTCAATCGCCAAGTCGAAGGGATGCAGCCGCTTCGCGGGCGGCACGACATCTTTGCGTCTTTGCGCGAAAAAAATTTCACCGGCATCTGCGATTCCGCGCACCATCTCTGGTGAAGCTTGAAGCGCTCTAAGTCGTCTTGCCCTTGAGCGCCGCGAGCGCGCCGAAGGGGCCCGCCTGCTCCTCGCTCAACACGCCCTTTTCCGCCAGGATGCGATCGGCGTCGGGGTGGCGCGGATAGGGATCGAGCGCGAGCGACAGCGTCTGCACCGCGACCTCGCCCAAGTCGACGCGGTCGTGCTCGAGCGGCAATATGTCGATATCCTCGGCGCCGAGCTCGATTTCCTCGTCCTCGGCGCCCGCGGGCATGTCGCGCAGATATTTGAGGTCGAAGGGTTCGGCGATCGTCGCGGGCACCGGCAGCCCGCTCGCGGCGCAGCTCTGCACCAGCCTGGCCTTCACTTCGCCGCGCACCGTCATCCCGCCCGCGACCGCGCGCACCGCTGCAGTGACCTCGAAACGCGACAGTTCGACCAGATCGAGCCGCTTCGCGATCCGCGCGCGCGCGGCTTCGTCGGCGGTCAGTTCGACGTCGCGCCCCTGCCCGGCTTCGGTCAGCGTCACGACATGCGAAAATTCGGGGGCGGTCATGCGGCGTCCGGCAGGCGGTCGGCGACGATCAGCGCTTCGACCGGCGTGGCGGCGAGCGCGGCGCGCAATTTTGCCGCCTCGTCCGCGACATGCGCCAGATGCGCCGCATCGGGTTCCTGCCCACGCCACAGATTGCGCACCAGCGCCGCGCGCATCTCCTCCGACCCGTCGGGCACGCGATAGGCGCCCAGCCGCCCGCCGAGTGCGCCGACCATCCGCCCGATCTGCTTGCCGACGACCATGTCGCCGAAACCGATCTGGCGCATCTGCCCGTCCATGTCGGTGACGAACAATTCGGTCAGCTGGACGCCCGCGAGCGCTTGGCCCGGATCCTCGTCGATGCGATGGAGCACCAGCGCCAGCACCAGGCTGATCATGTCGAAACGCCCGTCGAGCGTGTCGGGAACCCCGCCCTCGACATACCAGTGCGGCGCGCGCGCGGTGGCGACCACGGCGTTCCAAAGCGGGCGGCGCGCCTCGCGCGGGTCGGGGGCGGGCTTGAACAGGTTGCGAAGCGAAATCATGCGTGACGCTTAGGCGCATTTGCCCGCGCGGAAAAGGCCCGCCGGTCAGGCTCCAGCAAGCTTTGCCGCGCCACAAGCGGCTTGCCATAACCCTTGTGCGCCGCGCCCGCTTGGCGCTAAGAGGCCCCACACAAGCGCAGTCGCGGGGGCGAGCGGCAAGGCATGCGCAACGGAGACCAATTGATGCCGCATTTCACCACCAGTTTTTCGGCCCGCCGGGCGCCCCTGCTGCTGGGCGCCGTCGCGCTCGCGCTCGCCAGCGGCGGCTGCGCGCAGCTCAAGGGCCGCCAGGGCTATGTCGTCGACCCCGTGTTGACCGAGGCGATCGCGCCCGGCGTCGACAACCGCGAATCGGTGGAAAAGACGCTCGGCCGCCCGACCTTCGTCGGCCAGTTCAGCGACAATGAATATTATTATGTCTCGCGCGAGACGCGCCAGCTCGCCTTCGCCAACCCGCGCCCGGTCGCGCAGCAGGTGCTGCGCGTGCGCTTCGACCCCGCGGGCAATGTCGTCGCGGTCGACCGCACCGGGCTCGAACTGGTGAGCAAGATCAACCCCGAAGGCGACAAGACTCCGACGCTGGGCCGCGAGCGCAGCTTCTTCGAGGATATCTTCGGCAATATCGGCGCCGTCGGCGCCCCCGGCATGGGCGGCAGCGGCGGCCCCTCGGGGCCGTAACAAGCCGTCCGCCCCCGCCTGCGCGGGGGCGACGCTTTTCCCTATTCCGCGATCCCGCCCGCGGCGAGCACCGCCAGCGTGACCAGGTCCGACGCGGTCGACGCCATCGTCGCCACCTGCACCGGCTTTTCCATGCCGACCAGCATCGGGCCGATCACCGCGCTGCCGCCGAGTTCGCGCAGCAGCTTCGCCGACAGATTGCCCGACTGCAGCCCCGGCATGACCAGCACATTCGCCGGCCCCGACAGGCGGCAGAAGGGATAGTTCGCCATCACCTTGGGGTTCAGCGCGACGTCGGGCGACATCTCGCCCTCATATTCGAATCCGGGCTTGCGTGCGTCGAGGATCGCCACCGCCTCGCGGATATTGTCGAGCCACGATCCCGGCGGGTTGCCGAAGGTCGAATAGGAGAGAAAGGCGACGCGCGGTTCGTGCCCCATGCGGCGCGCGACCTGCGCGGTGCGCTCGGCGATGTCGGCGAGCTGCTGTGCGCTCGGCCGTTCGTTGACCGTGGTGTCGGACATGAACACCGTGTGGTGCTGGCCGACGAGGACGTGGATGCCGAAATTGGTCTGCCCCTCGGCGGGGTCGATCACGCGGCGCACCTCGCGCATCGTCTGCGCATAGGTGCGTGTCGTGCCGGTGATCATCGCATCGCCCAGCCCGAGCTTGAGCAGCAGCGAGCCGAAGATGTTGCGGTCGCGGTTGACCATCCGCTCGACGTCGCGGCGGAGGTAGCCGCGCCGCTGCAGCCGCTCGTAGAGCATGTCGACCATCTGCGGCACATGCGGCGAATTGACGCTGTTGTGCACCTCGAAGCTCTCGGGATCGGCAACGCCCATCTCCTTGAGCTTGTCGTGCAACCCCTCGCGCCCGACGAGCACCGGAATGCCGTAACCGCCGTCGCGGAACTGGATCGCGGCGCGCAGCACGACTTCCTCTTCGCCCTCGGCAAAGACGATGCGTTTCGGATTGGCGCGCGCGGCTTCATAGGCGAGCGTCAGCACCGATGTCGTCGGGTTGAGCCGCGCCTTCAGCGAGTTGCGATAGGCGGCCATGTCCTCGATCGGCCGCTGCGCGACGCCGGTGTCCATCGCCGCCTTCGCCACCGCCGCGGGGACGATCTCCATCAACCGCGGGTCGAAGGGCGAGGGGATGATATATTCGGGGCCGAAGCTCGATGCCCGCCCGCCATAGGCCGCCGCGACCTCCTCGGGCACCTGCTGGCGCGCGAGATCGGCGATGGCATAGGCCGCGGCGATCTTCATCTCCTCGTTGATCGCGGTCGCGCGCACGTCGAGCGCGCCGCGGAAGATGAAGGGGAAGCAAAGCACATTGTTGACCTGGTTCGGAAAGTCCGACCGCCCCGTCGCGATGATCGCGTCGGGCCTTGCTGCACGGGCATCCGGCGGCGAGATTTCGGGATCGGGGTTTGCCATCGCGAAGATGATCGGCGCTGGCGCCATATCCTTGACCATCTCGGGCTTGAGCGCGCCCGCGGCCGACAGCCCCAGGAACACGTCGGCGCCCTTCAGCGCCTCGGTCAGGTCGCGCGCCTCGGTCGGCACCGCATGCGCCGACTTCCACTGGTCCATGCCCTCGGTGCGGCCCTGGTAAATCGTCCCCTTGCGGTCGCACATGATGACATTCTCGTGCCGCACGCCCAGCGCCTTGATCAGCGCGGTGCAGGCGATCGCCGCCGCACCGGCGCCGTTGACGACGACCTTGACCGTCGACAGGTCGCGTCCGGTCAAGTGGCACGCGTTGATCAGGCCGGCGGCGGTGATGATCGCGGTGCCATGCTGGTCGTCATGGAACACCGGGATGTTCATCTTTTCCTTGAGCGCCGCCTCGATGATGAAGCAGTTGGGCGCCGCGATATCCTCGAGGTTTATCCCGCCGAAGGTCGGCTCGAGCAGCTCGACCGCTTCGATGAAGCGCTGCGGATCCTCGGTCGCGACCTCGAGGTCGATCGAATCGACGTCGGCGAAGCGCTTGAACAGCACCGCCTTGCCCTCCATCACCGGCTTCGACGCCAGCGCGCCGAGGTTGCCGAGCCCGAGGATCGCGGTGCCGTTCGAGATCACCGCGACCAGATTGCCCTTGATCGTATAGTCATAGGCGGTCGCCGGATCCTCGGCGATCGCCTTCACCGGCACCGCGACGCCGGGCGAATAGGCGAGCGAGAGGTCGCGCTGCGTCGCCATCGGCTTCGACGCGACGATCTCGATTTTCCCCGGGCGCCCATATTCGTGGTAGAGCAGGGCCTCACGATCCGAAAATTGCACCTTGCTGCCGCTGTCCATCGGTTCTTCCCCTAATTTCATATTCAGACATGCGCGCCCAATGCCCATTCCCTAGCGGCACTCGTCACGATTGTAACCGCCAATATTGCCGCCTCGTGAAGGGAGCGAGGCCGTGTAAAATCGCGGAACGGAGCTTGTGCACCATGGATGCCCGGCAAAAATTTCGCGCAAAGGCGCAAAGACACGAAGAGGGAGCGCCAGCCGCAAAGCGGCTTCATTTCATCTATTTTGCGTCATGATGCGGCGATGATGAAGGGGCGGCCTTGCGACCGCGAGCCGGCCTCTTTGTGTCTTTGCGCCTTTGCGCGAAACAAAAAATCCCGGCCCGTCGGGTTCGAACGAAGCGCGCCGAGCGAACCCGCGTCCCTCCCAAAAGCCGACATCACCTTGCCATGCCGCCCCCAATCACTAAGCAGGACGCGATGTCCGCCACCGCCGCCCAGCCTTCCGCTTCCGCCTTTCCCGCCGCCACCCCGATGATGGCGCAATATTGGTCGCTCAAGGAGCAGGCGGGCGATTGCCTGCTCTTCTATCGCATGGGCGACTTCTTCGAACTCTTCTTCGACGACGCCAAGGCCGCGGCCGCGACGCTCGACATCGCGCTCACCGCGCGCGGCGAGCATGGCGGCGAGCCGGTGCCGATGTGCGGCGTGCCCGTCCACGCCGCCGAATCCTATCTCGCGCGGCTGATCAAGGCCGGACACCGCGTCGCGATCGCCGAACAGGTCGAAAGCCCCGCCGAGGCCAAGGCGCGCGGCGGGTCGAAGGCGCTCGTCGCGCGCGCCATCGTGCGCTTCGTCACCGCGGGGACGCTGACCGAGGAAAGCCTGCTCGAAGGGCGCAGCGCCAATCGCCTCGCCGCGCTCGCCGAGGTCGGCAGCGAGGGCGAGGTCGCGATCGCCGCCGCCGACATCTCGACCGGGCGGTTCGAGGTCGTCGCGGTGCCGCGCGCCGCGGTCGACGCCGAACTCGCGCGCCTCGCGCCCTCCGAGCTGCTGGTCAGCGAGAGTTTCGGCGAACTCCCCGCGTGGAGCGTGCGCCAGGTCGTGCGGCGTTCCACGTCCGATTTTTCGAGCAACGCCGCGGAAAAGCGGCTCGCCGCGCTGTTCGGCGTCCAGACGCTCGACGGCTTCGGCCAGTTCAGCCGCGGCGAGCTCGCCGCGATGGGCGCGATCGCCGCCTATCTCGACCATGTCGGCACCGGCTCCGGCGTTTTCCTGCAACCCCCCGTGCGCCATCTCGCCTCGGGCCGCATGGCGATCGACGCCGCGACGCGCGAGAGCCTCGAACTTGTGCGCACCATGGCTGGCAGTCGCGACGGCAGCCTGCTCGGCACGATCGACCGCACGGTGACTGCCGCGGGTGCGCGCCTGCTCGCCGACGACCTCGCAAGCCCGCTCACCGACAAGGGCGCGATCCTCGACCGGCTCGACCTCGTCGACGCGCTCGCGCGCGACGCCTTGTGGCGCGGCGACCTGCGCAGTGCCTTGCGCGCGCTCCCCGATGCCGGACGCGCGCTCGGGCGGCTCGTCGCCGGGCGCGGCGGGCCGCGCGACCTCGCGCAGCTGCGCGACGCGCTCGGCGGCGCGCGGATATTGCGCGAGCGGCTCGGCCGCCGCCCCGACCTGCCGCCTCTGCTCGCGCGCCTGCTCCCCGGGCTAGACGGCCATGGCGCACTTGTCGACGAACTGTCGCGCGCCTTGATCGAAACCCCGCCGGTCGACGCCGCACAGGGCGGCTATGTCGCCGAGGGCTACGACCATGCGCTCGACGCGCTGCGCGAAACCGCGCGCGACGGGCGCAAGGCGATCGCGGCCTTGGAAGCGGACTATCGCGACCGCACCGGCATCGCGTCGCTCAAGATCCGCCACAATGGTGTGCTCGGCTATCATGTCGAGGTCCCCGCGAAACACGCCGACGCGCTGATGGCCCCCGATTCGGGCTTCACCCATCGCCAGACGCTCGCCGGCGTCGTCCGCTTCAATTCGTCGGACCTGCACGAGGCCGCGAGCCGCGTGACGCAGGCGGGCGTCCACGCCGTCGCCGCCGAGGCCGCGCATTTGGAATCGCTCACCGACGCTGCGGTCGCGCGCCGCGAGGCGATCGCCGCGTCGTGCGACGTGCTCGCGCGGCTCGACGTCGCCGCCGCGCTCGCCGACCATGCGATGAGCCACAATTGGTGCCGCCCCGACCTCGCCGACGCGCCGTGCCTCGACGTGACCGGCGGCCGCCACCCGGTGGTCGAGGCCGCGCTCGCGAAATCGGCCGAGCGTTTCGTGCCCAACGATGTTTCGCTTTCCGAAAGCGACCGGCTCTGGCTCGTCACTGGCCCGAACATGGGCGGTAAGTCGACTTTCCTGCGCCAGAATGCGCTGATTATCGTGCTCGCACAGGCGGGCGGCTTCGTCCCCGCCTCGGCGGCGAAGCTCGGGCTCGTCGACCGGCTCTTCAGCCGCGTCGGCGCATCGGACAATCTCGCGCGCGGGCGCTCGACCTTCATGGTCGAGATGGTCGAGACCGCCGCGATCCTCGCGCAGGCGACCGAAAACAGCTTCGTCATCCTCGACGAGGTCGGGCGCGGCACCTCGACCTACGACGGGCTCGCGCTCGCCTGGGCGGTGGTCGAGGCGGTGCACGAGGTGAACCGCTGCCGCTGCCTCTTCGCGACGCATTATCACGAACTGACGCGCCTCGCCGAAAGCCTCGACGCGCTGTCGCTCCACCATGTCCGCGCGCGCGAGTGGCAGGGCGATCTCGTCCTCCTCCACGAACTCGCCGACGGACCCGCCGACCGCAGCTATGGCCTCGCGGTCGCGCGCCTCGCCGGCGTGTCGCCCAAGGTGGTGAAGCGCGCCGAAGCGGTGCTCGCGAAGCTCGAGGCGGGGCGCGAGAAGACCGGCGGGCTCGCCGCGGGACTCGACGACCTGCCGCTCTTCGCCGCGACGCTCGCCGCCGAACCCGCGCCGGTGCGCGACGCGCTGCGCGACGCGCTGGCGAGCATCGACCCCGACGCGCTCACGCCGCGCGAGGCGCTCGACGCGCTCTATCGCCTGAAGGCCGCCGAGGCCGAGGGATGAGCGAGCTCTTCGCCAACCTCGCCGACCGCCGCGCGATCATCGACCGCCGCGCGCTCGCCGAACGGCTCGACGCGGTCGCGGCCGATACCAGCGACAGCGGCAAGCGCCGCCGCGCGATGGTCGAGCTGCTCAAGGCCGCGCTCGACGAGGGGAGGGCGGAGATCGCACGCCGCCTGCTGATCACCCCCTCGGCGGGGCTCGTCGCGGCGCAGGCGACCGCCTTCCTGATCGACCAGATCGTCCGCCTCTCCTATGATTTCACCACCGGCCATCTCTATCCCGCGGGCAACCGCTCGGCGGGCGAGCGGATCACGATCATCGCGGTCGGCGGTTATGGCCGCGCCGAAATGGCGCCGTTCAGCGATATCGACATCGGCTTTCTGACTCCGTTCAAGCAGACGAGCTGGACCGAGCAGGTGATCGAGGCGCAGCTCTATACGCTGTGGGACCTCGGGCTGAAGGTCGGCCATTCGTCGCGCTCGCTCGACGAGATGGTGCGCGCGGCGAAGGACGATCTCACGATCCGCACCGCCTTGCTCGAGGGCCGCTTCATCTGGGGCGACCGCGATCTCTACGACCAGGCGTCGGCGCGCTTCGATGCCGAGGTCGTCGCGGGCAATGCGCGCGCCTTCGTCGCCGAAAAGCTCGCCGAGCGCGACGAGCGGCACAGGAAGATGGGCGATTCGCGCTATGTCGTCGAACCCAATGTGAAGGAAGGGAAGGGGGGCCTGCGCGACCTCCACACGCTCTTCTGGATCGGCAAGTTCATCCACCGCGTGCGCACCGTGCCCGAACTCGTCGACGCCGGTCTGCTCAGTCCCCGCGAGCTCCGCCAGTTCGCGCGCGCCGAAAATTTCCTGCTCGCAGTGCGCTGTCACCTCCACACGCTCGCGGGGCGCGCCGAGGACCGGCTGACCTTCGATTTCCAGCGCGAGATTGCCGAGCGCATGCATTTCGCCGAACGTCCGGGCAAAAGCGCGGTCGAGCGTTTCATGCAGCTCTATTTCCTCCACGCGAAGAGCGTCGGTGACGTCACCGGCACCTTCCTCGCGCATCTCGACGACCAGATGGCGGCGCGCGGGCGGCGCTTCCTGCCGACGATCCGGCGGCGGCCGGGCAAGCTTCACGGCTTCGTGCTCGACCGCGGCCGCCTCGCCCTGCCTTCCGACGATTTTTTCCAGGCGGATCCGGTGCGCCTGATCGAGATCTTCGCGCTCGCCGACAAGCATGGCCTCGAAATCCATCCGCTCGCGATGCGCCAGGCGCGCCACGACGCCAAGCTGATCGAGACGCAGGGCATCCGCCGCGTGGCCCGCGCCAACGAGCTGTTCCTCGACGTGCTGACTTCGCCCCGCGATCCCGAAACGGTGCTGCGCTGGATGAACGAGGCGGGGGTGTTCGGCCGCTTCGTGCCCGATTTCGGCCGCGTCGTCGCGCAGATGCAGTTCGACATGTACCATCATTATACCGTCGACGAGCATACGATCCGCGCGATCGGGCTCCTCTCGGACATCGAGCAGGATCGGCTCAAGGACGACCATCCGCTCTCGACCGCGATCATGGGGCAGATCCATTCGCGCCGCGTGATCTATGTCGCGGTGCTGCTCCACGACATCGCCAAGGGCCGCGGCGGCGACCATAGCGTGCTCGGTGCCGAGCTGGCGCTCCGCGTCTGCCCGCGCCTCGGGCTGAGCGAAGCCGAGACCGAGACGGTGTCGTGGCTCGTGCGCTATCACCTGCTGATGTCGGCGACCGCGTTCAAGCGCGACCTCGCCGACTTCAAGACGATCCTCGACTTCGCGCAGGTCGTCCAAAGCCCCGAGCGCCTGCGCCTCCTCCTCGTGCTCACCGTCGTCGACATCCGCGCGGTCGGCCCCGGGGTGTGGAACAGCTGGAAGCGCCAGTTGCTCACCGAGTTGTTCGACGCCGCCGAGGAGGTGCTGCGCCTCGGCCACAAGCAGAAGGGCCGCGAGGCGCGCATCGCCGCGAAGAAGGAGGATGCGCAGGCGCTGCTCGGCCTCGACGACAAGGGTTTCGCCAAGCTCGCAAAACGCCTCCCCGAAAGCTATTGGATCGCCGAACCGGTCGAGGTTATCGCCGCCAACCTCACGCATATGCAGGCCGCGGGCGGCGCCCCGCTCCACATCGCCGCGGTGCCCGACCAGGACCGCGGCGCGACGCTCGTGATGGTGCTCGCCGCCGACCACCCCGGGCTCTTCTACCGCATCGCCGGCGGCATCCACCTCGCCGGCGGCAATATCATCGACGCGCGCATCCACACGACGCGCGACGGGCTCGCGCTCGACAATTTCCTCGTCCAGGACCCGCTCGGCCGGCCCTTTGCCGAGGCCGGGCAGATCGGCCGGCTGACCCGCGCGATCGAGGATGCGCTCGCCAACCGCCACAAATTGCTGCCCAAGCTCGAGGCGCGCGCGCTCCCGCGCACCCGCGCCGAGGCGTTCCGCATCGCCCCCAATGTCTTCATCGACAATAAGGCCTCGAATCGCTTCACCGTGATCGAGGTCAATGCGCAGGACCGGCCGGCGCTCCTGAACCAGCTCGCCTATGCGCTCTTCCAGTCGAAGGTCACGGTGCACAGCGCGCATGTCGCGACCTATGGCGAGCGCGCGGTCGACACCTTCTATGTCACCGACCTGATCGGCGACAAGATCGACAGCGCCGCGCGCGTCAAAGCGCTCGAAAAGCGCCTGCTCGAGGCTGCGGGCAGCCGCAGCGAAGAGGCCGTCGCCGCCTGACCGGCACGGCCCGTCGCGGCGTCATGGCGTCGTTCCTCGTCCCGTCCCCCGAAAGCCACCTTTGGCCGCACCCCTGCAAGGTGCACGAAACATGCGGCACTGCGGCGGGTTTCGAGTCCCGGTCGCGCCCCGCCGGGCGCTTTGTCCAAGGGAGTGAACCATGCGAAACCAGATGCTCTTGATGGCCGGCGCCACCGCGCTGTTGCTGTCGGCCTGCGCGAAGAACGACAAGGTCGCCTACGCCCCGCCGCCGCCCCCCGCCCCCGCGGGCGCTGTCCCGGGCAGCGTCGCCGCCGACCGCGACGGCGACGGCATCATCGACGGCTATTACACCGCCGACGGCGTCTATCATCCCAACGC
>NZ_LNSB01000003.1 GCF_001468285.1 Sphingopyxis sp. HIX
ACTCGTAACGCTTGATCCCCATCTCCAAACTCCGCTCGCTTGGCAAAGCTTGAATCAGACTTCACACACAAACGGAATCCTGAATGTCGATACAGCCTAGTCCCGCACCAGCAACATCGCCCCCGCCAACGGGCCACCCGAGGTCGAGGTGGCGCAGATTTGCGGGTCGCCCTTCACCTGCCGCGGCCCGGCGCGGCCCCAAAGCTGGGTGCAGGCTTCGTGGACCGCGCCATAGGCGTGGAGGCGCCCGCCCGACATCGCGCCGCCGCCGGTGTTCACGGGGAGCTCGCCATCGAGCGCGATGCGGTGGCCGCCGTCGATGAAATCCTTGGCGCCATAGCGCTCGCAGAAGCCGAAATTTTCGAGCCAGTTGATCGTGTGGAAGCTGAAGCCGTCGTAGAGCTGCGCGATGTCGACGTCGGCGGGTTTGAGGTCGGTGCGGCTCCACATCATCTCGGCGACCTTGGGCTGTGCCTGCGTGTCGAGTTCGGCAAGCTGGGTCCAGCTGTTGCGGTAGCGCATCGACGAACCAATCGCCTCAATGCGGATCGGCGGGTTCTTGAGGGTCCGCGCAACGTCCATGCGCGAGACGATGATCGCGGCGGCGCCGTCGATCGGGACGTCGCAGTCGTAGATCCGCAGCGGCGTCGCGATGAGCGGCGACGCCAGATAATCGTCGATGCTGATAGGGCTCTTGTAGATCGCCTTGGGGTTGAGCGCGGCGTTGCGGCGCTGGTTCACCGCGATCTGGCCCACCTGATCCGGGCGAATGCCGCTCTTGTGGACATAGAGGTTGAAGAAGAGCGCCTGCTGGAGCGCGGCGGCATAGGTGTAATAGGGAGCGTACCAGGAGAAGGGGCCGGCCTGCCGCTGGCCCTCGCGGAGCAGGCTATTGGCATAGGCCGTCTTGCGGGCGGTCGCCTCATACATGGTGCGGAAAATGAGGACGTTGCGGCAGAGGCCGGCGGCGATCGCGCCGATCGCGTTGAACACCGCGCCATATTGGCCGGGCGCTTCGCCGCCGCCGCCGTACCAGCCGACCTGTAGCCGCAACGCATCCTGTAGCGTCGCGCAGCCGACCGGCGAGAAGCCCGAACCGTCGGCCTTCTCGCCGGGCCAGGTTGCGATGCCGTCGATGTCGGCACGCGTGAGGCCCGCGTCGGCGATCGCTTCGAGCGCGGCGTCGACGGTGAGCGCGAGCGCCGATTTGTCGGCGCCGCGCGAGACGTCGGACATTCCGACGCCGGTGATCGCGGTATCTTTCTCGGCGAAGCGCGTCATGCCGTCACCGGGCGGAAGAGCGGAACCCAGAGGTCTTCGACCGGTTCGAAGACGACCTCGACCTCCATGTCGAAATCGACCGCTTCGGGCGCGCATCCGACGATGTTGCAGGGGATGCGCACGTCGTCCTGCTCCGCGATCGCGACGAGCGCCAAGACATAAGGCTCGGAAAGTTCAGCCACCCACGCCTTGTGGTTGACGGTGAAGGTCACCACCCTGCCCCGCCCCGACACCGCCTGCGGCGCGACGTCGCGGCTCTCGCAGCGCGGGCAAAAGGGGACCGGCGGGTGGACGAAATATTCGCAGGATGCGCAGCGGTGGATCGCGAGCTTCCCCTCGCGGCCCCAGGTCCAATAGGCTTCATTGTCCCGGTCGATCACGGGCAATGTTCGGGCGACCATGTCTCTCTCCCACTTATTACACTATGTCATAAACCAAGAGTTGACACATCGTCAATTTTTGCGATGATGTGGGCAACAACAGATCATTTGAGAGGAGAGTCGCCATGCAGATGGACGACATGGTGATCATCAGCGTCGACGATCATGCGGTCGAGCCGCCCGAGGCCTTCATCCGCCACTATCCCGAGGGCAAGAAGGACCGCGCGCCGCGCATCGTGCAGGACAATGGCAAGGACATCTGGTCGTGGAACGGCCAGCGTTTCCCGACCATCGGGCTCAACGCCGTCGTCGGCCGCCCGCGCAGCGAATATGGCATGGAGCCGAGCGCCTTCGAACAGCTGCGCCCCGGCACCTATGACCCGAAGCTGCGCGTCGACGACATGAACGCCAATGGCGTGCTCGCCTCCTTGAACTTCCCGACGATGCCGAGCTTTGCCGGCGGCACCTTCGTCGCGGTGGCGCAGAAGGACCCCGAGGAGGCCTTGCTCGCCTGCCGCGCGTGGAACGACTGGCATGTCCAGGAATGGTGCGCGACCGCGCCCGGCCGCTTCATCCCGATGTGCCTGATCCCGATGTGGAACATGGACGACACGCTCGCCGAACTGAAGCGGATGAGCGACCTTGGCGTCCATGCGGTCAGTTTCTCCGACAATCCGTCGAACATCGGCCTGCCGAGCATCCACAACGAATATTGGGAGCCCTTCTGGAAGGCGTGCAGCGACTACAAGATGGTGATCAACTGCCATATCGGCACCGGCGCGCGCGCGATGCACCCCTCGCCCGAAAGCCCGATCGACGCGTGGATCACCGCGATGCCGATCTCGATCGCCAATTCGGCGGCCGACTGGACCTTTGCCAAATTCTGGCAGCGCTACCCCGATCTGCGCATGGCGCTCAGCGAAGGCGGCATCGGGTGGATCCCCTATTTCCTCGAGCGCGCCGATTTTACGCACGAGCATCATCACGAATGGACCTTCACCGACTTCAATGGCGAGCGGCCTTCGGACCTGTTCAAGCGGCACATCATCTGCTGCTTCATCGACGACCAGTTCGGGGTGAAGAACCTCGATTATATGAACACCGACATGGTCGCCTATGAATGCGATTATCCGCATTCGGACACGGTGTGGCCCAATGTCCCCGAATATCTGTGGGCGTCGGTCAACGGGCTCGACAAGGGCATCATCGACAAGATCACCCACCTCAATGTGATGCGCGAGTACAGCTTCGACGCGTTCGCGCTGAACGGCGGGCGCGAGAATTGTACCGTCGCGCACCTGCGCGAGCTGGGCAAGGATGTCGACGTCAGCCCGCGGCATAACCTGGGCGGGCTCAAGACCGACAGCATGGACGCGATCGGCAAGGCGCGCCGGCCGATCACCTCGGGCGACATCGAACGCATGTTCGCCTCGGCCTGAGCGGAGGACGACCGATGACCGAGACGACACTCTCCCGCTGTCCGATCGCGCACGCTCCCGCGGACGCGCCGCCGGTGCCCGCGCATGTGCCGCCCGACCGGGTGCTCGACACGCGTTTCGCGCAGGGCCAGGTCGCGTTCGACCTGCCCGATCCATACCTCCCGTCGGACGTGATGCGCGACCCCGATGTGCCGCGGATTCTATACTATCCCTGGCCGACGAGCGGGCGCCAGCATGGCGCGTGGACGGTGTCGCATTATGAGGACATCCGCCGCGTTTACGAGGACAACGACACCTTCTCGACCGAGGGCGCGGCGCAGTTCCAGGCGCTGGCGGGCGAGACCTTCCCGTCGATCCCGCTCGGCATCGATCCGCCCGACCATGGCCGCTATCGCAAGTTCCTGAACCCCTGGTTTACCCCGGTCGCGATGAACGACATGGAGCCCAAGATCCGCGCGATCGTCACCGAGATGATCGATGCGGTGGTGGGGGACGGCGAGGTCGACATCGCCTATGACTTCGGGCGCATCTATCCGGTGCGGGTCTTCCTGAACCTGATGGGTTTCCCCTTCGGCATGTTCGACCAGTTCCTCGAATGGGAATATGCGATCCTGCACAACCCCGACATCGCCGCCAAGGCCGAGGCGGTGAAGGGCATTCTCGCGTACCTCCGCGGTTTCATCGCCGAAAAGCAGGCGAACCCCGACGAGACCTTGGGCAGCTATATCGCCAATGGGCAGATCGACGGCCAGCCGCTGACCGCCGACGAGACGATCGGCATGACCTGGTTCCTGTGGCTCGGCGGGCTCGACACCGTCGCGTCGACGATCAGCCAGATGTTCCGCCGCATGGCGCTCGACACCGAACTCCAGGCGCGCATCCGCGCCAATCCGGAGATCATCAACAGCGCGGTCGAGGAATTTCTCCGCGTCCAGCCGCTCGTCAACAGCGGGCGGCGGATCAAGAAGGATTTCACCTGGCACGGCGTCGAGCTGAAGGAAGGCGACTGGATCGCCTGCATCAACAGTTCGGGCAATTTCGACGAGAAGCAGTTCGCCTGCCCGCGCGACTTCGACCCCGAGCGCAAGAACAACCGCCATTTCACGCTGATCGGCGGGGTGCATATCTGCCTCGGCGCGCATCTGGCGCGGCGCGAGCTGCGCGTTTTGCTGCAGGAGTGGCTGTCGCGCGTGCCGCCCTTCCGCCTGAAGCCGGGCGCCGATACCACGGTGATCCCGGGGCTGCTGTCGATCCGCAACCTGCCGATCGTCTGGGACGCCAAAGCCGTTTCATAAGGATAACAACATGGCTTTCTTGAAATATGACGACGCCATTTATGTCGGCGGCGAATGGGAGAAGACCGACCAGCGCGAGGCGGTGATCAACCCCGCCGACGAAAGCCTGCTGATCGAGGCACCCGTCGGCAGCGCGGCGCAAGTCGACGCGGCCATCGGCGCGGCGCGCACCGCGTTCGACCAAGGCGATTGGGCGTATATGCCAGTCGCCGAGCGGCAGGCTGTGCTGACGCGCTTCCTGAACGCGCTCGACGCACGCAAGGGCGCAATCGTCGACATGATCGTCGCCGAGGCGGGCGCGACGCGGATGCTCGCCGAGTTCCTGCAATATGGCATCCCGATGAAGCATGCGCGGCGGACGGTCGAGGTCGCCTCGCGCCCCGCGGTCTCGTCGCTGCCGGTCGAGCTGACCCCCAATGCGCTCGGCCGCACGACGCTGGGCACCGGGGTGGTGAGCCGCGAGCCGATCGGGGTCGTCGCGGCGATCTCGCCGTACAACTTCCCCTTCTTCCTCAACATCGGCAAGGTGATCCCCGCGCTCGCGGTCGGCTGCACGGTGGTGCTGAAACCCTCGCCCTATACGCCGATGCAGGCGCTGATCCTCGGCGAGATCGCCGACGAGGTCGGGCTGCCCAAGGGCGTGCTGAGCATCGTCACCGGCGATATCGCGACGGGCCAATTGCTGACCACCGACCCGCGCGTCGACCTGGTCCACTTCACCGGGTCCGACAAGGTCGGATCGATGATCCAGGCGCAGGCAGCGCCGACGCTGAAGCGCATCGTGATGGAGCTCGGCGGCAAGTCGGCGCTGATCGTGCGCGCCGACGCCGACATCGCCAAGGCCGCCGCGGCGGGGATCATGGGGTTCACGACGCATGGCGGCCAGGGCTGCGCGCTCACCACGCGGCACCTGGTCCACAACAGCGTCCGCCCGCAGTTCGTCGAGGCGATGAAGGCGATGCTCGGGCATCTCAAGATCGGCAATCCGGTGGACCCCAGCGTCAATTACGGCCCGCTGATCCGCGAAGTCGCGAGGCGGCGCACCGAGGATTATGTCGCGATCGCGCAGGACGAGGGCGCGACGCTCGTCGCGGGCGGCAAGCGGCCCGAGGGGCTCGACAAGGGCTATTATTACGAGCCGACCCTGTTCGACAATGTGAGGAACGACAGCCGGATCGCGCAGGAAGAGGTGTTCGGGCCGATCGGCGCAGTGATCAGCTTCGACGACGATGCCGACGCCATCGCGATGGCGAACGACAGCGATTTCGGGCTGTCGGGCGCGATCTACTCGGCCGATGCGGGCGAAGCCTATCGCATGGCGCTCAAGATCCGAACCGGCGGCGTGTCGATCAACGGCGGCGCGGGGACGATGCAGTCCGACGCGCCCTTCGGGGGCATCAAGCGCTCGGGTTACGGCCGCGAATATGGCGAGGATGGCCTCAACGAATTCACCTATCAAAAGGTGATCAGCTTTCACGCCGAATAAGGGCCGAAGAGGGAGAGACAGCGATGACGAAGGTCATGGAGGGCATCCGCGTCCTCGAGGTTGCGCAATTCACCTTCGTGCCCGCAGCTGGCGGGGTGATGACCGACTGGGGCGCCGATGTGATCAAGATCGAGCATCCGGTGCGCGGCGATGCGCAGCGCGGTATCCAGATGCTGCAGCGGCTCGCGGTCAATCCGCAGCGCTCTTCGCTGATGCAGCATCCCAATCGCGGCAAGCGCAGCGTCGGGATCGATATCTCGACCGAGGAAGGGCGCGAGCTGCTCTATGAGATTGCGAAGACCGCCGACGTCTTCCTGACCAATTACCTGCCCTCGGCGCGGCAGAAATTGAAGATCGACATCGAGCATATCCGCGCCGCCAACCCCGACATCATCTATGTCCGCGGCAGCGCGTTCGGCGACAAGGGGCCCGAGCGCGACAAGGGCGGGTTCGACAGCACCGCCTATTGGGCGCGCGGCGGCTCGGCGGTGCTGGTGACGCCGAAGGAGCTCGACGGCCCGCTGACGCAGCCGGGGCCGGCCTATGGCGACACGATCGGGGGCATGAACATCGCGGGCGGGATCGCCGCGGCGCTGTTCCACCGTGAACGCACCGGCGAGGCGACCGAGGTCGATGTGTCGCTGCTGTCGTCGGGCATCTGGGCGACCGCCTGTTCGGTCGACGTTGCGATGGAATTGGGCGCGGACCCGTTCCAGAATCAGCTGCCCGGCGGCGGGCAGTCGGTGGGGACCAATCCTTTCATGGGGGTGTTCAAGACGGCGGACGGCAAGTTCATCAACCTGACCGTGCTGTCGCCCGGGCCCTATATCGACGATGTGTTCGGGCATCTGGGGATTCCTGAAGCCGCGAAGGACGCGCGTTTCTCGACCGCCGAGGCGATCATGGCGAATGCAGCGGAGGCCTATCCTTTGGTCAAGGCGGCAATCGCAGCGCAGAGCTTCGATTATTGGTGCCAGCATCTGAAGTCCATGAAGGGGCAATGGGCGGCCTATCAGTCGGTGCACGATGTCGCGACCGACGAGCAGGTGCTGGCGAACGACCTGATCTTCGAGGTCGAGTCCGCCGACGGCGGCGCGCCGATCCGTCTCGTCGCCAACCCGGTGCAATTCAATCATGCGGGCGTCGAGAACACGCGTGCGCCCGAGGCGTCGGAGCATACCGAATTGTTCCTGATGGAGCTCGGGCTCGAATGGGACCGGATCGAGGATCTGAAGAACAAGAAGGCCATCGCCTGAGGCCTCAGGCGATGCCCCCTCCCCTCCGCGTCGGCATCATCAGCGCTGCGTGGGGCGCCAAGGCGCATTTGCCCGCTTGGCGCAGCCTCGACGGGGTCGAGGTGACCGCGATCTGCACCTCGCGGCCCGAGACGGCGGCGAAGGCGGCCGAGGATTTCCAGGTCGCGCGCGCTTTCCACGATTTCCGCGCGATGGCCGCCGATCTGGATATCGACATCGTCGATTGCGGCACGCGGCCACCGCTGCGCCGCGACATGGTCATGGCGGCGCTCGGCGCCGGCAAGCATGTCTATAACGGCATCCCCTTCGCCAAGGATCTGGCCGATGCGCAGGCGATGCACGCCGCATGGTGCGCCGCCGGGACCGTCGCGGTGGTCGACGCCTTCATGCAGGCGGTGCCCGCGATGGCGCAGATGAAGGCGATGATCGAGGCAGGCTGGCTCGGCGAGGTCTTCGGCGCCGATGTCGCGTTCGAAGTACCCTTGTTCAGCGCGGCGCAGACCAATGTGCCGGGCTATGTCTGGTTCGCCGATCCCGCGAACGGCGCGAGCGCGGGGCGCAACCTCGGCAGCCATATGCTGCACCTGCTGGTGCATTTTTTCGGGCCGGTGGCAGCGGTGACTTCGGACCAGTCGCTGGCGCTGAAGGCGTGGCCGCTGGCGGCCGAGACCATCCGGCCCGCGGTGCCCGACCGGGCCTCGATGCTGCTGCGCCACGCCTCGGGGCTGCCGACGCGGCTCGAGGCGAACTGGTGCAAGATCGGCGGCGACGGTTTTCGCTTTTCGGTCTGGGGAGCGAAGGGACGCCTCGAAGCGCGCGCGCCGGTGTTCCCGATGGCGCATGATACGCGGCTGTTCGGAACGCGCGATGCGGCGCTGGGGAGCGCGGCGATGGAGATAATCCCCGTCGAGCCGAGCTATCTGGCGGTGCCGGGATGCCATGCCGTTGCCGACCGGCCCGAGACGGGGTTGTTCGCGCTGGCATCGATCTTTGCCAAGATGCGCGATGCGATCCGCGGCGCGGGGGCGGCGGCGCCCGATTTCGCGCAGGCGCTGCATGTGCAGGAGGCGGTTGAGGCGGCCGCGGTCGCGTCGGGCGAGCGGCGGTGGGTCGACCTATAACTCCCCTCCCGCAGGCGGGAGGGGTTGGGGGTGGGCCAGCAGTGGTGCGACTGCCCACCCCGCTGCGACTAGGAAACAAGTTTCCAAGTCTCGCTGCCCCTCCCGCTTGCGGGAGGGGATGGTCCGCTAATCCCGCCGGAGCAACATCGAGCCCGCGATAAAGCCGCCGCCCATGCCGCACGCGCCGACCTTCGCCCCATCGACCTGGCGCCCGCTTGCCTGCCCCCAAAGCTGGGTGCAGACCTCGTGCAGCAGGCCGAAGCCGTGCAGCCGCCCGCCCGACAATTGCCCGCCGCCGGTGTTCACCGGAAAGCGTCCGCCGGGACCGATATTGCCCTCGGCAATGAAATCCTTCGCCTCGCCATGCCCGCAGAGGCCCATCGCCTCGAGCCAGAAGGGCACGAAGATGCTGAAACCGTCGTAGAGGCCGAGCACGTCGACATCGGCGGGCTTCAGGTCGGTGCGTTTCCACATGTCGGCGGCCGAGTCATGCGCCCCCATGGTGGTGAGGTCGGCGCGCTGGTCCCAGGTTTCCTGCGAGCCGAGCGCGGCGCCCATTGCTTCGATCGTCAGCGGCGCCTTCGCGCAATCCTTCGCGGCGTCGGCGGCGGAGACGATCACGACGCAGGCGCCGTCGATCGGCACGTCGCAGTCGAACAGCCCGAGCGGCGACGAGATCATGCGCGCGCCGAGATAATCGTCCATCGTCAGCGAGGTGCGCATCACCGCCGAGGGGTTCGCTTGCGCAAAGGCGCGCTGGCCGGTCGCGACGAGGCCGAGATGCTCGCGCGTCATGCCGAACTCGTGGAAATAGCGCTGCGCCATCCAGCCCGCCCAGTTCGACGCCGACATCGCATTGGCGGGGACGAGGTAGCTATACCAGCCGCCGAGACGCGCGCGACCCGCACCGGGAATGCTCGCGCGCTGCGTCGCGGTCTGCGACGAGCTTTCGGTGAGCGCGCGGAAGCAGAGGACGTGGCGCGCTTGCCCGGTCGCCACCGCCATCGCCGCGACCTGGATGGGCGCCATTTGCGACGGACCGTCGGGCACTGCGCTGTGCCAGCGGGTCCTGAGCCCGAGCGCATTTCGCACCTCGCCGGTGCCGAGCGGCGACATGCCCGGCGAATTGTCGGCCTTGCCCGGATAGGTCGAAATGCCGTCGATATCGTCGCGCGTCAGCCCCGCGCATTCGAGCGCGCGGCGCGCGGCCTCGGCAAGATGGAGCATCGCGGGGCGACCCGTCTTGCGCCCGATGTCGGACATGCCGACGCCGGTGATGGCGGCGCTCAGCGTCATCGCGCGGGCTCCCACTGCGGGAACCAGACATCGTCGATGTTGAGGAAACCGACCTTCATTGCCTGGCCGATGGCGACGCTGTCGGGGTCGGCGTTTACCACCTCGGCGGTGACGCGCGCACCGGGAGCGCCGTCGAGGTCGACCACCGCGAGCGCGAAGGGCACCGCCATGCCCGGCGCCCATGGCTGGTGGTTGACGGTGAAAGTATAGACCGTGCCGGTGCCGGGGACAGCTCTGGTCTCGACCTTGTCGCTCCAGCATTTCGGGCAGATCAGCTGCGGCGGGTGGATCGCGTGGGCGCAATCGGTGCAAAAGGCGATCATCAATTTCCCTTCGGCGCCGCCGGTCCAGAAGGCGGTGTTTTCGGGGGTGAGTTCGGGAAGCGGTCTCATGATGGTTCCTGCGATTTATGCTGGCGCGGCAGCGCGAGCGCCGTCAGCACCGCGGCGGTGCACAGCGCAGCGATGACGGCGACGGTGATGTCGTAGGCGAAGGGCGACGGATAGACCTCGCTGCCGCGGCGGACGATGTCGGCGGCGAGCAAGGTCGTCACCATCTGCGCGCCGATGCCCATGAAGAGCTGGCGGATGACGGTGAGCAGGCCCGAGATTTCGCTGATCCGCTCGGGCGGCGAGGCCTGGGCGATGATCGTCGGCGCGACCGAGAAGAGCATCGTCGTGCCGAAGCTGATGACGATGAGTTGCGCGACGACCTTGGGAAAGCTGTCGACGTCCATGACAAACCAGAGCAGCCAGCCCGCGACGGTGACGATGCCGCCTGCGATCAGCGCGAAGCGCCCGCCGCCGCGCGCCGCGAGCCAGCCGCCGAGCGGGCCGGCGAAGACCGAGCTGAGGTTCGAGGGCAGCTTGGCGATGCCCGCGAGCGTCGCGGTGAAGCCGAGGCCGGCGAGCGTCCAGAGCGGCGCCTGCATCATCAGCGAGAAGAAGACGGTGATCTGGAGCGCGCTCATCGCGACGAGCGCGGTGACAGCGCTGCCGATCGCGATGGTGCGGTCGGAGAAGCTGCGCACCGCGATGAGCGGGTTCGGACTCGCGAGGCTGGCGCGCCACCACCAGAGGGTGAGGAGCACGCCGAGGCCGAGCGCGGCGAGCGGCAGCGGGCTGGCCCAACCCCAATCCTTGCCCATCGAGAAATAGACGAGGACGAGCGCGACGCCCGGCGCGAAGGCGAGGCCCGAGAGCCAGTCGACGGGCTCGGATGCGGGCTGGCGCGGCGAGCGCGGGAGCAGGCCGCCGATCGCGACCGCCGAAACGGCGCAGAGGCCCGCGCTCGCGAAGAAGACGCCGTGCCAGCTGAAATTGTCGACGATCATCCCGCCGACGACGAGCCCCGCCGCGGTGCCGATCGATGCGCCCGAGATCATCAGGCCGATCGCCATCGGCGCGCGCTCCTTGCCGGCGTTCTCGTGCACGAGGCCGATACAGAGCGGCAGGATCGCGCCGGTGACGCCCTGCATCAGCCGGCCTGCGAGGAGCACCGGGAAATTGGTCGAGAGCGCGCTGATCAGCGAGCCGACCGCGCCGATGACCAGCACGACGACGAGCACCTGCCGCCGCCCGAACAAATCGCCGAGGCGGCCGACGATCGCCGCGATCGCGGCGCCGACGATCAGGTAGCCGGTGATAAGCCAGCCGACCATCGCGGGGTTGCCGAAATCCTCGATCAGCTTTTTCAGCGCGGCGAGGATCATCGCGGTCTCGAACGAGCCGGTGACCTCGGCGATCCAGAGCGCGCCGATGATGAAAGGGAGGTTGCGGCGATCGGTCACGTCAGCTCGCGACGGCCTTGGCCCCCTCGGGCACGCCAACCTGCGCGGCGCGGACCTCGATCAGGTCGACGCCGATGTCGGCGGGCAGGCCGATCACCGACAGCAAGGCCTTGGCCATCGATTCGGGGGTCGCGCCCTCGCCGGTCATCGACGCATGGCCGGTCTCGACGATCTTTTTGTAGAAGGCGGCGACGGTTTCCTGTGACCAGCTCTTGCCGCCCGAACCGCCCTTGACCGAGCCCGAACGCAGCACGGTGACGCGGATGTCGTCGCTGCGCAGCTCGTCGCGCAGCCCGTGGCAGAGCGTTTCGAGCGCGGCCTTGGTCGCGGCGTAGAGCGCGAGCATCGGGAAGGGCATGTTCACCGACTCGCTGCTGATCGCGATGACCTGCCCCTTGGTGGCGCGCAGATGCGGGATCGCGGCGCGGACCAGCCAGGAGACGCCGAGGATGTTGATGTCGACATGATTGCGGATCATGTCGTCGCTGCCATGTTCGAAGGCGAAGGGGTGATAGACCGCCGCATTGGCGACAACGACGTCGATGCGGCCGAAATGCGCCGCGGTCTGGGCGACGGCGGCGTTCACCGCCTCCGACGCGGCGACGTCGCAGGCGATCGGCAGCACGGCGTCGCCGAACTCGGCGGCGAGCGTGTCGAATTCGTCCGACGGACGCGCGAGGCAGGCTACCTTCACCCCCGCGGCGACGAGCGCGGCGACGAAATGCCGTCCCATGCCTTTCGACGCGCCGGTTACGACGGCGACCTTGCCGGCTAGCCTCTCCATGCCACCTCCCCTGATTTATGGTCTTTTCGTTTCATTTTTGACGATACGTCAATTTTTTGCCATATCGCAACCCCGCTGTTAGGATGGCGGCAAGATTTCGGGGCAGGATCACCTATTTGACGCAGACACAGGCCATCATCGCGGCGGAGACCCCGCCCGAACGCAAGCTGGGCGCGAAGGGACAACGGACGCGGCAGCAGTTGATCGACGCGACGGTCGACCTGCTTGAGACGCACGGGCTGCGCGACGTGTCGGTGGTCGACGTCGCGCGCGCGGCGCAGACTTCCCCCGCGACCTTCTATGTCTATTTCAAGGGCGTGCCCGAGGTCGTGCTCGCCGCGCTCGAACATGCCAGCCAGACCTCGCCCGAACTCGAGGCCATCGTCGCGCGCGACTGGCTGGCGCCGGGCGCCGAGGAGGCCGCGGCGGCGTTCGTCGAGGAATATACCGGCATCTGGAACCGCAACCGGACGATCTTCGTCGTGCGTAACCTCGCCGCCGAGGAAGGCGACACGCGCTTCTACGAGGCGCGGATGACGCAGGCGCGACCGATGATGGACGCGATCAGCCGGCAGGTCGAGCGCGCGCAGGCGGCGGGGCGCACCCCCGCGCACCTGTCGCCGCGGTCCTGCGCCGGCACCGTGCTGATGATCCTCGAGCGACTGTCGGCGATCGGCCCGATGAGCAGCCATAGCGACGGGGTCGGTTATGCGGACCTCAAGGCGGCGGCGGCGCATAGTATTTCGATGATGCTGGGCGCGCGGGGGTGAACTGTATTTCCCCTTCCGCTTGCGGGAGGGCCAGCGAGACTTGCGAGCTTGCTCACTAGTCGCAGCGGGGAGGGGTAGCGACATGCCCTCCCCTAACCCCTCCCGCAAGCGGGAGGGGAACATTAGCCCGCGGCCTCGGCGATCATTTTCTGGATGTCGAGCACGCCCGTGGCGAGGCCGCCCGCAAGGCCCGCGTCGACCGGCAGGCACACGCCGCTGATGAAGCTCGCGGCGTCGCTGTTGAGCAGGATCAGCGGCAGCGCCTGTTCCTCGGCGGTCGAGTAGCGGCCCTTGGCCTTGGCGAAGGCGCCGAGCACCGCGTCGCCCGCCACCTTGCGGAATTCGCCGAGCATCGGGGTGTCGATCGGGCTGGGCATGGTGCAGTTGATGCGAATGTCGCGGGTAATCAGGTCGGGCGCGCGCACCTGCGTCCAGGTGTTGATCGCTTCCTTGGCGAGGCTGTAGGGATCGCCGACTTCCTCCTTGCGGTCGAGATACCATTGGCGGGCCTCGGTGAAATCCTCAATGGCGATGAACTCGCGCAGCAAGGGTTGCCGCGTCAGCCATTTCATGCCGCCGAGCGACGACACCGAGACGATCGCGGCGCCGGGGTTGAGGTGCGGGATCCAGCCCTCGGTCCAGGCGCGGATGCCGAGGAAATTGACCGTTACGACATCCTCGCCGGGGAAGGTCTGCGGCAGGCCCGAGACGTTGAAGACGGCGTCGATCTTGCCGCCGATCTTGGCGATGCCGGCGGCGATGGCGTCGGGGTCCTTGAGGTCGACCTCGGTGAAGCTCGCGAGATTGACCGGCGACGGTTTGATGTCGGCGCCGTGCACCTCGGCGCCGAGCTCGACGAGCGCGCGCGCGCAGGCCTCGCCGGTGCCCGAGAAGCAGCCCATGACGACGACGCGCTTGCCCTTGTAGCCCAAGATATCCTTCGACATGGTCTCTACCCTTTCAGATCTTATTGCAGCGGTGCGAATTTGGTGTCGGCGAGGCCACCCATCGCGTCGGCCATCAGCGCCGCCTCGCGCGTCTCATGCGCGTTGCAGAGTATGATCGCGGCTTCGGTGGCAATGCGGTCGCCCGCGACGGCATCGCGGACGGCCGCCCAGGCGGTACGGTAATCGGAGAAATCGAGCGCCAACGCGGCTTCGATCTCGGCCTTTTCGGCGGCGTGAAAACCGGGTTCGAAACGCTCGATCGCGCGCCACCATTTGATGAGGCGCGCCATGCCCTTCGCCTTTGCCTTAGCCTGCTGGTCGGCGAGGCGCGGCACGATCGTGTCGCGGATGTCGCCCAGCGCGATGGCGAAGCTCTTGTCGTGCGCGCCGAGCGGGGCGTCGGGCAGCGCGACGGGCGGCAATTCGATGCCCGCGGCTTCGGCTAGCGCCGTCGAGAGCACGCGGCGGTGGATCGTCGAATAGACGAGGTTCATGCCGAGATTGGGCGGCGGCGGCGCGTCGGGGTCGTCGTAGCGCGAGCGGCGCGCGAAGCTCGTCTGGAAGAGCAGGCGCCAGTAGACGAGGCGCGGCAGGTCGACCTTGTGCCCGCCCGCGGCCTCATAGGCGGCAAAGGCCTGCGGCAGCGGGACGAAGCCCTGGAACAGCATGCGGATCGCGAGCATCGCGAGGTCGGCCATCGGGTCGCCGTAATGGACGAGCTCCCAATCGAGCAGCGCGGTGACCTTGTCGCCGTCGTAGAGGAAATTGCCGGGGCCGGCGTCGCCATGGACGATGACCGGCGCGGGCATGTTCGCGGGGATATTGGCTTCGAGCCAGTTCAGCGACAGGTGGATCAGCGGGTCCCAGCCCTTGCCGCTGTTGCCGGCGCGCAGGTCGGCGATGCGGCGACGGATGAAAGTCTCGGCGGGTTCGACGGGTCCCATGCCCTCGACGGGGCTTGCCGCGACGTCGATGCGGTGGAGCGCGGCGAGTTGGCCCATGAAGTCGGCGGCGAGCGTGTCGCGCTGCGCGGCGTCGGTGAGGCCGCCGAAGCGGTCGTTGCCCGCGATCATGCCGCAGACGAGTGCGCGCTGGTCGGGGACCGAGGCGTAATAGGGCGCGACGCGAACGCCGGCGTAGGCGAGCGGGCCCGAGAGCGCGCGAAGCACCGCCGCTTCGCGGAGGAAGGCGGCGTCGTCGCCGGCGCCTGCCTTGTGGACGTCGTAATTCATGTAAGCGCTGGCGGCACGGCCGTCGGGCCAGGCGAGGTCGAGCTCGGCGCCCTCGCGTGAGGCACCGCCGCCGCCGCGCGGTCGGACCGCGACGACGCGCGCGCCGCTGGCGGATTCGACGGCAGTGGCCAGTCCGTCGGGGAGGAGGTCGTGCGGGTTCATCCGACGATCTTTGCCTCGCGGAAGGCGGCGATTTCTTCGTCCGAATAGCCGATTTCGCGCATGATTTCGTCGCTATGCTCGCCGACCGCGGGGCAGCAGCGCTTGAAGACAACGGGGGTGTCGCCGAAATTCCAGAAGGCGCCGGGCTGTTCGACGATGCCGTAGAGCGGCTGCGGAAGGACCGAGATCAGGTTGAGCTCGCGGTTAAGCGGATCATCGAAAAAGCGGTGCATCGCGTTTTTGAAATTGACGGCGTCGCAGGGCACGCCCGCCGCGGCGAGCGCTTCGAGCAATTCTCCGGCCCTGCTGCCCTTGGCGGCGTCGGCGAAACCCGCTTCCTCGCTGCCCATCGCCTCGCGCATCGCGGCCTGCTGTTCGGGTTTGTGCGCCGCCACGGCCACCCATTTGTCGTCCACGCATTCGTAGATGCGATGGTATGGCGAAAAACCGGTCTGGTCGCTGGTGAGGTGATAGGTTTCGGTCAACTCGCCATCGGCATCGATCAGCCGCTCGCCCTGCGTGAAGGCGGCCATGCCGAGCAGCGAGGTATGCGTGGTGTAGCCGCGCCCCCTGGTGCGCTTCGCATAGAGCAAGGCCATCAGCTCGACCAGGCAGCTTTGCGCCGTGGAGACGTCCATCGTGCCGGGGCGGTTGAAGACGGGGCGATTGCCCTCGCCCGCATTTTCGAACTCCCAGCCGGCGATCGCGTTGAAGATCGAGTCATAGCCCGGCCAGTTGCCGCGCGCGCCGCGCTGGCCATAGGCGCTCGAGTAATTGAACGCGATGTCGGGGTTATATCGGCGGATGCCTTCCTCGCTGAGGCCCAGCTTCGCGGCGCCCTTGAAGCGCATATTGTGGTGGACGAGTTCGGCCCATTTCAGGAGCCGTTCGAGGATCGGCTGTGCCTCGGGCCGGGTCAGGTCGAGCGCGAGGCTGCGCTTGCTGCGCGCGGCGGCCTGATAATAGCGGTGCATGAAGCGGATGCGGTCGCCGGTCAGCGCCTCTACCTTGATGACGTTGGCGCCCATGTCGCCCATCATCGACGGACCCATCGGCCCGGCAAGGAACATGCCGAGGTCGAGAACGCGCACGCCTTCGAGAACTTCGGTTGAAGCGATGCCGGATGCGGGTGCGGCTTTGGCGGGCCATACGGTGTCGCCGCCTTCGCCGAGGCGCGGCGCCGGGCGGCCCTGCGGGAGGTCGGCGTCGCTATGGAAGGGCGTGTTCGGCTGGCGCGTCTTGCCGAGATCGGGGTCGTCGACGTCGATCACGTAGCGGTTGGCAATGGCATCGTCGTGGCGGAGCACCTCGCCCATCGGGAAGGCGGGTTCGGCGGCGATGTCGGCGGCGCGGAGGTCGGCGAGCCAATGCTCGAGCGGGCGGAGCTTGAAGGCGGCCGCCTGTCCGGCCTCGGTTTCGAGATCAACCTCGGTCTCGGCCATCACGTCCCACATGGTGGGCATGGTGGCGTAATCGAACTGGCGGGTCGGATCCATGATCTGGAGCCAGTCGCCGCCCGCGCATTGGAACAATTGCTGCGCGATCGGGCGGGGGCCGAGCGGATAAGTGACGGGGTTGGGCATCGGCCCCTCGCTGTTGCGCGCCCAGACGAGCGGGAGCGTCGCGAGAAAGCCCTGGAAAATGGACGTGTGCGCGGCGCCGCCCTGCCCCGTCTGCAGCCGCATCACGAGGCGCGCGAGCAGGCCCGCGGCGGCGAGATGCGCGGCGGACCAGCTGCCCTGCCGGTAGCGATAGGCGATCGGGCCGGCGCGGTGGCCGTCATTTTCGTACATCGCACCGACGCGCGCCGCGACGAGCAGTTCGTCGTCGCTGCGCTCGACATCGGGATGGTTCGCGGGCGAACCGGTGATCGCGGTGACGACGAGATGCGGACGGCGCGCGGCGAGGCTGGCGTCGTCGAGACCGAGCGCCCTGGCGCGCGCCGGGGTGAACTGGTGGAGCAAGGCGTCGGCGCCGGAAAGGCGTTCCTCAAGCGCGGCCAGCCCCTCTGGTGTATCGAGGTCGAGGACGAGACTCTTCTTGCCGCGGTTCCAGTTGGCGAAGGGGGCGGTGCCGCGCGCCGGATCGCCGCCCGGACGCTCGACCTTCAGAACCTCGGCGCCGAGTTCGGACAGCATCAGCCCGGCGACCTGCACCGCCATGCCCTGCCCGATCTCGACGATGCGAAGGTCGCCCAGCATCGCATCAGGCCTTGAAGTTGGGGAGGATCCAGCCGTCCTGGATCGGAGTCCAGTCGACGCTGACCTTCATTCCGATATGGACGTCCTCGGCATCGCAACCCGACACATTGGCGTTCAGGCGCGTGCCCGGCGCGCCGTCGAGGTCGACGACGACGGGGACATAGACATAATCCTCGCCATTTTTCGGGTTCTTGTTGCAGATCGCATAGCTGAAGATCGTCGCGGTGCCGGGGAGCGTCGGCCATTGTTTGGCGCGGCTGCCGCATTCGGGGCAGATCGCGGTCGGCGGCATGCGGAAATGGCCGCAATCGCCGCACTGGCACGCGGTGAGCCTGCCCTCTTTCGCCGCCTGCCAGAAGGGCTCGGTATCGGGGTTGGTGGTGATGCGGATCTGGTCGCCGGGAAGCGCGCGGGCGGGGCCATAGGTCATGTCGGTCAGTCCTTGCGCAGGATGAGGCTGGAGACGGGAAGCGACGCCGGGCCGCCCGAGACGAGCGCGAATTCGGCGTCCTTGACCTGGTTGATCGCGGTGCCGCGCACCTGCTCGACGCCCTCGACGATGTGGGTCATGCCGATGATATAGGCTTCGTTCAAATTGCCGCCGTGGGTGTTCACCGGCACCCCGCCGTTGACGCCCTTGCCGGTCGCGGGATCGTAGCGGAGCTTGCCGGAGAGGACATAATCATTGCCCTCGCCTTTCTCGCAAAAGCCATAATCCTCGAGCTGCATCAGCACCATTGGGCTGAAATGATCATAGATCAGCGCGACGTCCATGTCCTTGGCGGTCAGGCCCGATTGCGCCCAGACGCGGTCGGCGGTGAATTTGTGGCCGGAGCTCGCGAAATGCGGATCGGGCATGCCCATCCACGCAAAGGCCCGGCCCCATTCGCGCTGGCCGCCATGCGCGGCGGCGTGGACGACCGCGGGCTTGTGGCGGCAGTCCTTCGCGCGGTCCATCGTCGTCGTGATCACCGCGACCGCGCCGTCGGTTTCGAGGCAGAAGTCGAGGCGGCGGAGCGGATCGGCGAGCATCACCGAAGCGTCGTACTGCTCCTTGGTCAGCGGGTCCTTGCGCACGGCTTTCGGCCGATTGTGTGTGTTGGCGCGCGTCGCCATCACCACCTCGCCGAAGGCGTCCTGCGTCGTGCCGTAGAGGTGCATGTGGCGCCGCGCGAGCACCGACATCAGATGGCCGGGACCGACGAGGCCCGAGGGCTGGAGAAAGCTGTTTTCGGGATTGGGCGCGGCGGCGCCGAAGACGACGCCGAGGCGATGCTGCGGCAATTGCTGCAGCGCCATCAGCGTCACCGTATAAGTGCAATCCTCGTTCATCAGCCCCGCGGTCGCGAGGCCGATCGCACCGGGGCAGCCGCCGCCGCCGCTAGTCAGCGTCGCCGACCAGCTGATGTGCGGCATGCCAAGCGTTTCCATCAGCGACGCCGTATCGAACTTGTCGAGATAGCCCGCGCCCGCAGTCGAATAATAGGAGAAGCCGTCGATCTGCTTGTGGCTGATACCCGCGTCGGCGCAGGCGTTCATGATCGCCTCGGCCGCCATGTCGTTGATCGTGCGCGGCCAGCTCTTGCCGCGCACATAATAGTCGGTCGCCCCGACCCCGACGATCGCGCATTTGTCCTGATTGACCCAGGCCATCCGCTTCTTCTCCCGATTCCCAGTTATCTAACTAGGTTGGATATGATGCTGACGCCCGCTTGTCCAGTCGTCAAGCGAAATGGAGTTTGCGATATTTACCGCGGAAATAGAGCAAGGGGTCGCGGCGCGGCTCGAAAATGGCCTTCAGCACGCGGCCGACGAGGATGAAATGGTCGCCGCCGTCGTGCACCGCATCGCGCGAACATTCGAAGCTGCTGAGCGATCCGGTGAGCACCGGCGTGCCATATTCGCCGACCTCCCACGGGGTCAGGCCGAAGCGGTCCTCGCCCTTGCCGGCGAAGCGGTTCGAGGTCGGCTGCTGGCCGATCTGGAGGACATTGACCGCAAAACGCTCGGCGTCGCGCAGATAGGGCGCGCTGCCCGCGTTGTTGGCGATGCAGACGAGCAGCAAAGGCGGGTCGAGCGAGACCGAGGTGAAGCTGTTCGCGGTGAGCCCGACGGGGGTTCCGTCGGGGCAGATCGCGGTGACGACGGTGACCCCGGTCGCGAAACAGCCCAAGGCGTCGCGAAAGGTGCGCGCGTCGCTGCCGGCGCGAAATTCGGGCGAACCGCGCGGGGCGCGGCGTTCGAGGAAATCGATGAGATAGCCGCCGAGCGCGTCGGCGCGGTCGTCGGTGACGACCAGCGCGCTGTTCTCGACCTCGACGAGTTCGCCGTCGGGAAGCTGCGCGACGAAGGCGGCGGCGTCGGCTTTCGACACCAGTTCGCTGATCGCACCGCGGACGTAGAGGGTCGGCAGCGCGATCTTCGCCGCGACGCCGTCGAGGCGATCGGCCATCGCCGAGGTATCGAGCGTGTCGAAGAGGCGAACGTCCCATTGCGCCTGCCCGGGGGCGAGCGTCGCCGCCTCGCGGATGCGTTCGCCGACACGCCGCGCGAGCGCGGGGTCGACCTGCACCGGCGAGTCGACGAGGACCAGGCCCGAGGCGAGCACCGCGGCGTCGCGTTCGAGCGCGGCGCTGGCGATCCAGCCGCCGAGCGTCGAGGCGACGACGACGGGGCGCGTGCCCATCTGCGACAGCACGGCGCGCAGATCCTCGACCAGCGCCTCGAAATCGTAACGCGCATCCTCGGGCCATTCGCTGCCGCCGTGCCCGCGGAGGTCGAGGCTGATGACGCGGCGGCCGGCTTTTTCGAGCGATTGGGCTACGCCGCCCCAGACCGCGCGGGTCTGGCCGGCGCCGTGGAGCAGCAGCACCGCAGGGTCGTTTTCGGCGCCGATCACCTCGGCCTCGAGCCGAACGCCCGCGAAACCCCGATATTCGACGATGCTCATGCCTGCTTCTTCTCCTCGGTGCTGCCCAGATGCAGCCATGCGTCGAACTGGTCCGACCGGCGGCGCATCATCAGCCGCGCGATGTCGGCATCGCCGTCGATAATCGCCTGGCACAGGCTGTGCTGCATGGCGCGGGTGCGCGCGCGCCGGTCGGGATCGGCGTAGAGGTCGCTGCCGCGTTCGTCGAGACCAAAGCTGTAGCCGATTTCGAGGATCAGTTCGACCACCGGATTGCCGCTCATGCCCGCGATCAGGCGCGCCATCAGGACTTCGGCGGCGATGAGGTCGCGCGGCGTATCGCGCGCGTCGATGGTGGCGACGAAGGCGTGCAGCGCCTCGACATCGGCGGTGCTGCGGTGGCGCGCGGCGGCGACGGCAGCTTCCTCGGAGACCGGGCGGGTGACCTGGATGACATGGCCGAGGTTGGCGCCTTTCATGCGCAGGAAGCGCGCAAGCGACTGGATCGCGTCGCGCGCGTCGGGACGCTCGGCATAATAGCCGCCCTGCGCGCCGCGGCGGATGCTGATCAGCCGGTCGCGCTCGACGAGCTTTGCGGCCTGGCGCAACGTCGGGCGGCTGACCCCGAAGCGGGCGATGAGGTCGTCCTCAGCGCCGAGGTGGCTGCCGGGGTCGGCGGCGAGGCTGAGCTGCGCGAGATTGCGGGCGGTGCGGGTGGCGAGGGTTTCGGTAGTGATTGCCATAACAGGTATCTGTTTAAGCTTCATGCCGCCCAATGTCTAGCCCATCCGGCTCTTGACTTATATAACTAGGTATCTTTTAATGACCGAAAGACCGATAGCGAGTCGCGAGGAGACTGCCGATGAAACCCTTTGTGTTCAGCGCCGACAGCCACATCATGGAACCGTCGGACATCTTCCTCGAGGGCCTGCCCGCGTCGCTCAAGGACCATGCGATCCACGCGCGGATGGAAGGCGAATATCTGGTGACCGGGACCAAGGACAAGATCATCTATCGCCTGCGCGTCGGCCAGCACCGCGAGAAGCAGCTCGGCGATGCACAGCGGCGCGGCATCCGCGAGATCGCCGGGCGGCTCGAGGACATGGAACTCGAAGGGATCGACAGCGAAATCTGTTTCCCGTCGCTGGGCCTCTGGCTCTATTGCCTCGACAGCCCCGATGCCGAGGCGGCGTCGGCGCGGCTGTACAACGACTGGAACGACAGCTTCCTCGGCGGGCATCCGAACCGCTTCGTGCGCTGCGGCATGCTGCCGGTGCTCGATTTCTCGAACACGCTGGCCGAGCTCGACTATCTGGCGTCGAAGGGCTTCACCGCAGCGATGCTGCCCGCGGTGACGCCGCCGGGCCTGCCGAAGTACAACAACGAGGCCTGGGACCCGGTTTTCGCCAAGGGCGCGGCGCTGGGCATCGTGTTCGTGATGCACACGGGCACGGGGCTGGAGAGCGTGATCGTCGAGCGTGGGCCGGGCGCGGGGATCATCAACTACACCAACCAGATGAACGATGCCCAGCACAGCGCGATGTACCTGACCGCGGGCGGCGTGCTCGACCGCAATCCGGGCGCGAAGGTCGCCTTCATCGAGAGCGGCGCGAGCTGGCTCGTCGCGCTCGCCGAGCGGATGGACGAGGTGTCGGTGGCGCATGCGAATTTCGTGTTTCCGAAACTGACGCGTTCGCCGAGCCAGATCGTCGACGACCAGATCTGGGCGAGCTTCCAGCACGATCGCGCGTGCATCGCGTCGGCCGCCGCGGGGCTGCCGGGAGCCAAGAATGTCATGTGGGGATCGGATTATCCGCACGCCGAGGGGACCTTCCCGATCAGCCGGCGCATCGTCGACGAGCTGTTCGAGGGGATGGCGGTCAGCGACGACGTGCGGCGGAACATCCTGGGGTTGAACGCCGCGCGGTTGTTCGGGCTGGAGCCGCAAGTGGCGACGAGCGAGAAAGTGGCGGCTTAGCGCCCTCCCCTTCCCGCAAGCGGGAGGGGCTGTGAGACCTGGTCCGGCGTAGCCGGGCCTTTGGTCGAGCGGGGTGGGCATCGTCACCTTGCGGCCTTGCCCACCCCGCTGCGACTAGCGAAACAAGTTCGCAAGTCTCGCTGCCCCTCCCGCTTGCGGGAGGGGTTTTCATTCACTCCTCCAACGGCTTCGCCGTCCGCCCCGCCATGATCGCGGCTATCCCGCCGACCAGCAGGCAGCAGGACAGGATCGCCAGCGAGGGCTGCAGCGACAGTTCGCCATAGCCCGGCGTAAAGGCCTTGCTGAGATAGCCCGCGACGGTGCCGCCGAGGCCGACCCCCGCCAGCCCGATGAACATGTTGATCGTCGCCGACATCATCGCGCGCATCTGCACCGGCACCTGCGCGAAGCAGAGCGCGATGATGGGCCCGAGGTGCAGCGTCATCATGAACTTCACCACGACGAAGCAGGCGAGCGCGACATAGGCGTTCTCGGCGAGCGCGAAGCCGACGCCGAAGGGGAAGCTGACGAGCAGGCCGATCCCCGCGAACCAGCCGTTGAAGCCGGGCTTGGCCTGGCCATAGCGGTCGCTGACCCAGCCCGCGACGAGATTGCCGATGACGAGTCCCGCCGCCATCGCGCCACCGAGCCAGAAGCCCGTCTCGGTCTTGTCCATGCCGTGGACGCGCTGGAAGAAGGAGGCACCCCACAGGATGAAGGCGAAGCCGGTGAGCGGGACCATGCAGAGCAGCAGCCCGACCCAGCGTAGCGACGTGCTGGCGGCCATGGTGCGGAGGACCTCGCCGAGGCTGGTCTGCGGCGGGGCCACCGGTTCGACGACACCGCGGCGGCGCGGCTCGGCGGCGAGCAGATAGACGAGCAGGCCGACCGCGATCCCCGGCAAGCCGACGATCAGGAAGACGGTGCGCCAATCATACCATTGCGACAGCCAGCCCGCGAGCGCGAGCCCGCCAGACAGGCCGACGGCGTTGGCGGCGAGCATCACCGAGATGATCGTCGTGCGGCGGTCCTTGGGAAAGATGTCGGTGAGCAGCGACAGGCCCGCGGGCCCTGCCCCCGCCTCGGCCGCGGCAAGGCCGATGCGCGCGAGGAGCATCTGCCAGAAGCTGTGCGCGAAGGCCGAAAGCGCGGTCGCGGCGCTCCAGATCGAGACGCAGACCGCGATGACGAGGCGGCGGTCGCCGCGGTCGGCGTAGCGCGCGATCGGAAAGGCAGCGAGCGCATAGAAGGCGGCGAAGGCGATGCCGGTGAGCAAGCCGAGCTGGCCGTCGTCGAGCCCGAGCTCGACCTTGATATCGTCCTGGAAGAGGGTGAAGACCTGGCGATCGACGTAGGAGAGGATCGCGACGACGACGAGCAGGCCCAGCGTCAGGCCGCGGCGGCTCGAGATTTCCGAAGACATGTCATTCCTTTCGCGGGGGGATACGAAGGCAAAAAAGGCGGGGCCGGAAAAAAAGAGGGGAGGTCCGGCAAGCCGTCCCTCCCCCAATGCTCCCTAGAGAGCGCCCTGTGGTCCTCAGAATTTGAACGTCCCCGTAATGCCGTAGCTGCGCGGCTCGTTGTACGAAGTCCCGACATAGATGTTGCTGAGCAGCAGCGTATATTGCTGTTCCTGGTCGCCCGTGAGGTTCTTGCCCCACAGCGCCAGTTCGAAGTTCTTTTCCGGACCGAAGCTCACCGCGACGCGCGCGTTGAGCAGGCCGAGTGAACCCGATTGCGCGACCGCGGCGAGTTGGTCGGCCTGCGCCTGCGTCAGACCGAGCCCACCCGGTGCGGTCGAGGTGAACATGCTCGCCGGAATGTCGATCTGCGGCATCTTGCCCTGCCACGCGTAGACGATGTTGGCGTCGAAGCCGACGTTGCCGAAGTCCTGCTTGTAATTGGCGCCGACGGTGAACTGCTTCTTGACGATGCCGACGAGCAGATAGTCGCTCTTGTCGACGGTCACGATCGTCTGGTTCGGGGGCGTGCCGGCAAGCGCCTTACCCTCATAACGCGTATATTTGGGATCGCTGAGCGCACCCGACGCGAAGATGGTGAAGCCATCGACCACCTCGAACGAAGTATCGACCTCCAAGCCCCAGGTTTCGGTGTCGGCGTTCTCGATCACCGTCTGGCTGATGCCGTTCGGCGCAAGCACCGGGCTGCGCTGCGCATCGCGGACCTTGTTGTGATAGCCGGCGATATTGAAACGTCCGCGCCCGCCGAGGAAGGTCGTCTTGATGCCGATTTCCTGCTCGTGGACGATTTCGGGATCCGACGGGATCGAATCCGCGAGCGTCACCGTGCGCAGTTGCAGCGCACCCGAACGATAGCCCTTGCTGTGCTTGGCATAGACGAGAATGTCGTCGGTCAGGTCGTAATCGACGCCGATCGTGTAGGACAGGTTGGTGAAGGTCTTGTGCCGCTCGCGCAGGCACGGAATCGCCACCGTCGAAGGGGTGCAACGCACGAACTGGTCGGTGTTGTCGACGACATCGCCCGACTGGGTGACCACGCGCTTGTCGTCGATCGAATAGCGCAGGCCGCCGGTGATGTTGAAGCGGTCGGTCAGCGCATAGTTGAGCTGGCCATACATGCCGAAGCTGTCGTTATCGAGATTGCCCGAGAAGTTCGACCAGCTCGTGCGGCCGACGAACTGCGCCGGCACGGTCGGACCCGCCGCGAACTTGCCGTTGAACAGGTTCGAGCGCGACTGGTCGAAGCCGGTCTCACGGAAATAGGTGATACCGGTCGCGAAGTTGAGCCGATCGTCGAAGGCAACGCCGGTGGCCTGCAGCTCGGTCGAATATTGCTTCAGGTCCTGCGTACCTTCGGTGAAGTGGCCCGCGAAGCTCGTTCCGTCGAGATCGACGAGGTTCTCGCTCTGCACGCCGCGATAGCCGTTGATCCAGCGTATCTGGCCGAAGTTGGTATCGAGGATGAATTTCGCGGTGTAGGTCTGCGTCTTCGTCTTGTTGAACGGCCCGCGCGGGTCGGCGCCGACGACCGCCGACGGCGGCGTATAGGCGGCGAGATTGGGGTTGCCTCCGAAGGCGGCGCGTTCGGCGGCGGCGATGCCATCGACGATCGGCTTGGCCGGGCCGAAGGCCGCAGGCGCATTGAAGAAGAGATTCTGACGGACGGGGCCGTCGATATAGGTATCGTACCACTCGCCCGACAGAAGGATTTCAAAAGTATCAGTCGGTTTCCAGCCGATCTTGACGCGGCCGTTCCACGTCTCGCGGCCCTCATATTTGGCGCCGGTGTTGATGTCGGTCTTGTAGCCGTCGCGCTTCTGGTAATAGAGCGCGCCGCGGATCGCGATGGTATCGGACAGGCCGAGGTTGAGCACCGCCTGCCCCGTGCGTTCGTCAAAACGGCCGTAGGTGGCGCTGGCCTTGCCCGAAATCTCGCCATAGCGGGGGTTCGCGGTCTGGATCAGCACCGCGCCTGCCGAGGTGTTGCGGCCGAAGAGCGTGCCCTGCGGGCCCTTCAGCACCTGCACGCTTTCGACGTCGACGAGTTCGACGTTCAAGCCGTAGGCGCGCGCGATGTACATCTCGTCGAGATAGGTGCCCACCGACGGTTCGAGCGTCGCGATATTGTCGTTCTGGACCTGGCCACGCATGGCGAGCGAGAAGGCGGTCGGGTTGTTGCCGGCACCGCGGATGTTGAAGCCGGGGGTGAAGCTCGCAATGTCCTCGACCTTCGAAATGCCCTGCTCGGTCAGTTTCTCGCCACTGAAGGCGGTGATCGCGATCGGCGTTTCCTGGATGTTGGCATCCTGCTTGGTCACGCCGATGACCACGATCGCGTCGTCGTCATATTCGGATTCGTCGGCGGACGCCGCGGCATCCTGCGCATAGGCGGGGACCGACGACAGCGCCAACGCCGCCATCGACGCGGCGACGAGCAAGCGAGCCGAATCGCGCTTTTGCTTGAAATTCATGGTCAACATCCTCCCCACGAGGCTTCCTGGCGTCCTCGCTTGGCCAGTTATATAACTAAGTCTAACACGTTAGACAAGTGGATTGCGGCAAAATGTCACAATACGCTACGGAAACGGTGTCAAACCTTGTTTTCGGGCAACATTGCTGCGAGCGCCGGAACGTCGGCGAGCGCGCGCAGCACGTCGTTGAGGTGGGTACAGCCGATCGTGCCGACGAGCGTATCGAGCACCGCCTGGCGGAAGGTCCCGACGTCCTGCCCGACCATGCGCGCCGCCTTCATCGAGGCGCCGGGGCATTCGCGGAAGGGCAGGATCAAGGGCAGCGCTTGGAGCGCGAGCAGGGTGCCGTTCGCCTCGTCGATCTCGGCATAGACGCGATATTCGTGGATCGCGGTGCGACTGCCCTCCGGGTTGGGCCCGCTGTCCTGAAACCCCGCGTCGACCTTGAGCACGCCCTCCGCGCGCCAGAGGTCGATGCGGCGCGACCGTCGTGCCATCGGGCGGCCCTCCTGTACCGGCAGCTCGTGCCAGCCGATCGGGTCGTCGGGGTTGACGAGCGGGCCGACGATGGTGGCCGACTGGTCGCTATGATCGACGCTGCCGTCTTCGCCGAGCGAGCTGCCGCCCTCGGTGAAGCCGGTGCAGATATTGACCATGCGGCCCTTGTTGCCGGCGGTCGACTGGGTGCGACTGGCGCGCATGCGGTCGTGCCAGTCGGGGGTCCAGCGCGACCAGATCCACCCCGCGACGAGGCTGGCGCCCGCGAAATCGTCGAGCAGCTGGAACAAGGGCGATCCGCGCAGGTCGCCGAGCGTCGCCGCCAGCGCCTGACGGCTCGCGCCCCCTGCCCGCACCCCGACCATCTCCTGCGCGCGCGCATGATGCGGCGCGACGTCGATCTCCATGATCTCGCGGATCGGCGAGGTGCGGATGCGGAACTCGCCGCTCGCGAGCGCGACGGGCATTCCCTCGAACGGCGTGAGCAGGTCGCGCACGCGCCCCGACATGATCCACGGCTGCCCGAAGCCGTCGGGCCAGTCGGAATCGATCGAACTGGTGCGGCGGATCGATCCCGGACGGCGGAGCGGCGCGGGCCCCGCCGACTGGCGCGCGAAGGGGAATTGCTGGGGTGCGTTCAAATCGTCTGTCCTATTTGGGAGGCATGCGGATCGCGCCGTCGAGGCGCAGCGCCTGGCCGTTGAAATAGCCGTTGCGCGCGAGTTCGAGCACGAGGCTGCCGAACTCGTGCGGATGGCCGAGGCGTTTGGGGAAGGGCACGGAGGCGGCGAGGCCTTCGAAGATCGCAGGCGCCTTGTCCTTGACGCTCAGCATCGGCGGGGTCGCGAAGATGCCGGGCATGATCGAATTGACGCGGATGCCGAGGTCCATCAGATCGCGCGCCATCGGCAGGACGAGGCCGTTCACACCGGCCTTCAAGGAGCCGTAACCGACCTGTCCGATCTGCGCGTCCTGCGCCGCCGCCGACGCGGTCAGCACGATCGCACCGCGCTCGCCATCCTCGTTCAGCGGATCGGCGTTGGCCATGCCGAGCGCGGCGAGCGAGGCGAGACGGTAGCTCGCGATGAGGATGCCTTGCGCGGAGAAGGCATAATCTTCGGTCGAATAGCGGACATAGCCACCGGTCGCCTTGTCGAAGCGCACGGTCTTGCTGTTCTTCGAGATTTGCGCGCAATGGACGAGGATCCGCTCCTGGCCGTGTGCGGCGCGGGCCGCTTCGTAGCCCGCGACGACGCTGTCCTCGCTGGTGATGTCGACCTTGCAGAAGGTCCCGCCGATCGCGTCGGCGACCGCCTTGCCGCCCTCTTCGTTGACGTCGAAGATCGCGACCTTGACCCCCTCGCCCGCCAGCGCCTCGGCGCTCGCGCGGCCGAGACCCGAGGCGCCGCCGGTGACCACTGCCGCAATGTCGTTACCCAGTTTCATGTCTCTTCCTTCGATTGCTAATCGTTACTGCAGAACTTCGAGATTGCCACCATCGATCACGAGCACCTGCCCGGTGATGAAGCCCGCGCGGTCGGAGCAGAGGAAGGCGGCAGCGGCGGCCATATCCTCGGGCGTGCCCATGCGCGGGATCGGATAGGCGGCGGTGCGCTGGGCGACATGCTCGTCGTAGGTCTGGCCCTGCGCCTCGGCGATCTTGGTGAACACCTCCTTGAACTGCGGCGTCGCGATGGCGCCGGTGCCGAGCGTGTTGACGGTGATGCCCATCGGCCCGAGCTCGGCCGAGATCGTCTTCGACAGCGCGAGCGCGCCGACGCGGTAGGTGTTCTGCGCCGCGCGCGCGAGCTTCCGGTGCGGCGCCTTCACCGAATTGGTCCCGATGGTGAGGATGCGGCCCCAGCCTTGGTGCTGCATATGCGGGACGACCGCCTGCACCGCCCAGCGGAAGGCCATGACATTGTTGTTGTTCGCCGCCGCGAAGGTGTCGTCGTCGACCTCGAGAAAGCTGCCCTTGGGGCCGGAGTCGACGTTGAAGATCAGGATATCGGGCGGCGCGAAGGCGTCGGTCGCGGCCTGCACGGCCTTGGCGATGCCGTCCTTGCCGGTGCAGTCGGCGGAGATGCCGATGACTTGACCGCCCGCCGCCTGCACTTCGGCGACCGCGGCGTCGATCGTCGCCTGCGTGCGCGCGGCGATCACGGTCTTGCAACCTTCGCGCGCGAACTCGTGCGCGCAGCCGAGGCCGATGCCCTTGGAGCCGCCGAAGACGAGCGCGACCTTGCCGGAAATGCCGAGATCCATCTTACGGTGCCTTTCCCTGCTGGAGCTTCAAGCGTTCCTGGAGGATATCGTTGCGGCCCGGCGAGGCCGCAACGGTCGAGCCGCCGTCCATCTTGATCGTGGTGCCGGTGATATAGTCCGAGCGCGCCGAGGCGAGGAACAGCGCGGCGTGCGCGATGTCGGCGGGCGTGCCCGCGCGGCCGACCGGAACGGTCGCGCCATAAGCGGCGAGGCCTTCGTCGCCGAGCACGGCCTTCGCGCGGTCGCTGGCGACGAGGCCGGGGTTGATCGCGTTGACCGTGATCCTGTCGCCGACGACGTCGCCCGCCGCGGCGCGGATGAAGGCGTCGAGCGCCGCCTTGGCCATGCCATAGGCGGTCATGTTGGGCACGACGTTGAAGGTGCCGTTGATCGATCCGATCGCGATGAAGCGGCCGCCATCGCGCGCTTGCGCGAGGTGCGGGCGCGCGGCGTCGAGCAGCCACCAGGCCGCCTTGGCGATGCTCGCGAAGCCCGCTTCGAGCCGGTCGTCATCGACATGGCCGAGCCCGCCGTGCGGGATGTCGGCGGCAGCGTGGACGACGATATCGACCCCGCCGAAGGCCTGCACCGTCGCCGCGACGAGGGCGCGGCAGTCGGCGTGCTTGGCGATGTCGGCGGCGAAACATTCGGCGATGCCGCCGGTCTTTTCGATCCCCGCCTTCACATCCTCGGCATAGGACAGGGCGCGCGCGCCGAGCATGACCTCGGCCCCCGCCGCGGCAAAGGCTTCGGCGATGCCGCGCCCGACGCCCTTGCCGCCGCCGGTGACGATCACCGATTTTCCGGCGAAGCTTTCCATCAGCTCTCTCCTGCAAATAGCGCGCGCAACCCCGGCGCCGAGGGTTTCATCGACGGGGTGCGCGGGAAGTCGGGGACGAAACGGATATGGACCGGGACCTGATAGGCGATCAGCCGGTCCCTGAGCCACGCCTTGAGGTCGTCGGCTTCGGGCGCAGGCGCGCCCTCCTTGAGGATGATCGCCGCGGCGGGGACGGCGCCGAGGCGGGCGTCGGGGACGCCGACGACGGCGGATTCGCGGACCGCCGGATGGTCGTTCAGCGCGGTCACGACGTCGTCGGGATGGATCTTGAAGCCACCACGGATGATCGCGTTGTCGGCGCGGCCCCTGATGAAGAGGAAGCGGTCGGCGTCGAGCACCGCGCGGTCGGTGGTGCGCAACCATTGCATGGCATTGCCGAGCTGCTTGCCCTTGATCTCGAGCAGGCCCTCTTCGCCGTGCGGCAGGATGGCGCCGCTCTCGGCCTCGACGATGCGTGCCTCGATATCGGCGTGCACGCGGCCGACCGCGCCGCGCTTCGCGGTCCAGAGTGTGCGAAAATCGTCGATGGTCCAGCCGGCGATCGCACCGGCAAATTCGGTCGCCCCATAATTGCTGCAGATCGGGATGCCATATTTGGCCATGAAGGCGTCGACGAGGTCGGGCGCGAGCGGCGCGGTGCCGGTGATCAGCGATTTGAGGCTGGCGAGGTCGGCGGGGTCGACGTCGGCGTCGAGCAGCATGCGTACCGCGGAGGGCACCGCGGAGGCGACCGCGGGGCGGTTGCGGCGCACCGCCGACACCCAGGCATCAACACTGAATTTTTCGAGCAAGGCTATCCGCCGCCCCGCCGCAAGCGCACCGATGCAGCCATAGATGCCGCCGATATGGGTGAGCGGATTGACCACCATCGTGCAGCCCGAGTTGAGCCGCGGCGGATCGTCGAAGCTGCGCCCGCGCTCATATCTGGTGAAGCCGCGAAAGCTGGCGTCGAAGGCGTCGCGGCTCAAGGGCACGCGCTTGGGCGTGCCGGTGGTGCCGCTAGTAAGCATCTCGATCGCGACCCCCGGCGAGGTCTGGATTTGCGTGCGCACCTTGCCCTGCACGACGCGCACGCCGCCCAGAAGCGGGTCGATCTCGATCACTGCCGAGCCGGCACGCGCGAGCGCTTCGGCGAGGCCGGCGCGCGCGAGGTCGGTGGCGTCGGCGACGATCGCGGGCAGGCCCAGCGTCTCGACGTCGGCGAAGAGCTTGGCCTCGGGGAGGATCGGGTTGAGCGTGACGAGGCAGCGGTCGGTCGAGAGCACCGCGACGATGGCGGCGACATGACCGGGGCGGTTGCGCAGCATCACGCCGACGCGCGCGTCCTCGGGCAGACCCATCGTATCGAGCGCGTCCTCAATCGCGCGGACGGTGTCGGCGATCTGGCGCCAGCTATAGTCGATGCCACCGAAATCGATCTGCGTCCGATCGGGATCGAGCGCCATGATCGCGCGCAATTTTTCGGTCATCAGCGCCATCAGAGCGCAAGGCCTCCGCTCGCTTCGATGATCTGGCCGGTGACCCAGCGCGCATCGTTGCCGAGCAGCATCATCACCGCGCCGGCGATATCCTCGGGCTCGCCGAGGCGGCCCATCGGGGTGTGTTTCGCGGTCGCCTCGTCCCAGCCGGGCTGTTCGCGCAGCGCCGCGATGAATTCGGTCGCGACCGCGCCAGGGGCGATGCAGTTGCAGGTGATGCGGCGCTTCGCCACTGCGAGCGCGGTGGAGAAGGTCAGGCTCTGGATCGCGCGCTTGGTCATCGCATAGCTCGCGGCGAAGGGCTGGCCGACCTTGCCCGACATCGAGCCGATATTGACGATGCGGCCGCCGTCGCGGAGGCGCGGCAGCGCGGCCTGCGTGACGAAATGGGGGCCTTTGACGTTGACGGCGAAAAGCTCGTCGAACAGCGCCTCGCCCGCGCCCTTCAATGTGCCGTCGCGCCCGCCGCGGCCGACCCCCGCGTTGTTGATAAGGATATCGAGATTGGGCGCGCCACCGAAAGCCGCATCGCACGCCGCGAATAGCGCTTCGATGCCCGCGAGCGACGAGACGTCGGCCTGCACCGCGAAGCCCTTGCCGCCCGCAGCCACGATCTCGGCGACCAATGCCTCGGCAGCATCCTTGCTGCCGGCATAGTTGATCGCGACATGCGCGCCCGCGTGCCCCAGCCGCCGCACGATCGCCGCACCGATACCGCGCGAGCCGCCGGTCACTAGCGCGGTCTTTCCGCTAAGGTCGCTCACAGGAACAGCCCTCCGCTCGCTTCGACGATCTGGCCGGTGACCCAATGCGCCTCGTCGCGGCAGAGCATCATCACCGCGCCCGCGATATCCTCGGGCACGCCAAGGCGCTTCATCGGGGTGAGCTTTGAGGTCGCCTCGGCCCAGCCGGGCTTTTCGGAGAGCGTCTTGTTGAATTCGGTATCGACCGCGCCGGGAGCAACGAGGTTGCAGGTGATGCCGCGCGGGCCGACGACGACCGCGGTCGACATCGTCAGGCTCTGCAACGCGCGCTTGGTCGCGGCATAGGCGGCGAAGGGCGGCAGCGCCGAGCGCCCGCCGAGCGAGCCGATGTTGACGATGCGCCCGCCGTCGCGGAGGCGGTCGAGGCAGAGCTGGGTGATGAAATGCGGCGCCTTTTGATTCACCGCGATCATCCGGTCGAACAGCGCCTCGTCGCACTTCTTGAGGCTGCCCGTGTCGCCCTCGCCGCCGACCCCGGCATTGTTGACGAGGATGTCGAGATTGGGGGTGCCGCCAAAGGCCGTGTCACAGACCGCGAGCATGGATTCGATACCCGCCATGGTGCCGACGTCGGCCTGGACCGCAAAGGCCTGCCCGCCGTTTGCAACGATCTCGGCGACGAGCGCGTCGGCGGCATCCTTGCTTCCCGCATAGTTCACCGCGACATGCGCCCCGGCCCCGCCGAGTCGGCGCGCGATCGCGGCGCCGATGCCGCGCGATGCGCCGGTGACGAGCGCGGTCTTGCCGCTGAGCTCCGCCATTTTCTCTCTCCCCTAGCGTTTCGACATAATTGACTTAGTTATACAAGTCGTGCAAGCCCTGCCGAAAAGAAAATGGGAGTGGAGATGGCCGAGCTGATCCTGAGCGAGCGCGAGGGCGCCTTGCGCATCCTGACATTGAACCGGCCCGACCGGCACAATGCGATGGACGACGAGATGTCCTCGCTGTTCCAGAAATTGCTGGGTGAGGCGCTGGAGGACAGCGAGACCAGCACGATCCTGATCCGCGCCAATGGCAAGAGCTTCTGTTCGGGGCGCGACACCGCTGTGCTCGGCCACCGCGCGCGCGACGAAAGCGATTTCCACTTTATCCGGCGGCACCAGGAAGGGCGGCTGAAGATGCAGGAATCGACCAAGCCGATCATCGCGGCCCTGAAGGGCGGCGCGATCGGCGGCGGGTGCGAACTGGCGCTCGCCGCAGACATCAGGATTAGCGACACGACGCTGAAGCTGGCCTTGCCCGAGATCCTCTATGGCGTGCTGCCCGACACCGGCGGCACGCAGATGCTGACCGCGCTGATCGGGCCGTCGCGGACCAAATATATGGTGATGTCGGGGCAGAAGATTGACGCCGCCACTGCGCTCGAATGGGGCGCGGTCGACTTCGTCGTCGCGCCCGAGGAGCTCGACGCGAAGGCGCTCGAGATCGCGCGCGACATCGCGGCGCGACCGCCGATCAACCTCGCGCTGGCAAAGGAGATGATCAATCTGATGCACGGCCCGACGATCCGCACCGGCACCCGCGCCGAGCTCTACGCGCAGAGCTACCTTTTCAAGACCGACGATTATCAGGAAGCCCGCGCCGCGATCCGCGAGAAGCGCGCGCCGAGCTACAAGGGGAAATAAGATGGTCGAGACGCAAATCCTCCCCGCTCGCGGGGAGGTGGCAGCCGAGGAGCGGCTGACGGAGGGGGATGGCGTCCTTGCGCTACGTCGCGGACGCACGCGAGCCCCCTCCACCGCTTCGCGGTCCCCCTCCCCGCAAGCGGGGAGGATTTGATGGGCCTCCCTCCCCCTCCCCCCGTCGGTGCCAAGGCGTTGCCCGACGGCACCTATGCCGGACAGGTCGTCGCGGTGACCGGCGGCGGCACGGGGCTCGGCAAGGGCATGGCGGTCGAGTTCGCGCGATTGGGCGCTAAGGTCGCGGTGCTGAGCCGCAAGCCCGACCATCTGGCGGCGGGCATCGCCGCGATCGAGGCGGTCGGCGCCGAGGTCATCGCGGTCGCCTGCGACGTGCGCGACCCCGATGCGATCGCGCGCGCCTTCGACGAGATCGAGGCGAAGCTGGGTCCGGTCGATGTGCTGATCAACAATGCCGCGGGCAATTTCCCGGCACCTGCCGAGGAGATGACCCCGAACGGCTTTCGCACCGTCGTCGATATCGTGCTGAACGGGACGTATAATTGCAGCCGCGAGTTCGCGGTGCGGCGGCTGGCGGCGGGGCTGCCGGGCGCGATCCTCAACATCGGTGCGACGTACAGCTGGACCGGCGGTCCCGGCACCTCGCATTCGGCAGCCGCGAAGGCGGGGGTCACCAACCTGACCCAGAGCCTTGCGGTCGAATGGGCGCCCGACGGCATCCGGGTCAATTGCATCGCGCCGGGGCGCTTCCCGCACGACGATCTGCCGGCGCATATGACGCGCCACCGCGAGGGCGAGCGCGGCGACAATACGATCCCCGGGATGCGCGTCGGCGAGGTGCGCGAACTGGGCTGGGCGGCGACCTTCCTCTGCTCGCCCTATGCGACCTATATCAGCGGGCATACTTTGGTGGTCGACGCCGCCAACTGGCTGCGCCGGTCGCTGGTGATGCCCGAGTTCGTGCCGATCCGCGAGCAGTTCGGCAAGCGCGCGATGGAAAGCGGCAGCGCGCGCGAGGCGATCGCGAAGACGCGCGGGGACGGCGCATGAGCGAGCCGCTGGTCCTGCGCGACGACAAGGACGGCGTCTGCACGCTGACGCTCAACCGGCCCGACAAGCGCAATGCGATCAACCGCGAGCTGTTCCGCGAATTTCGTGCGCATATCCGCGATATCGAGGAGGGCGTCGGCGATGCCGGGCTGGTGGTGATCACCGGCGCGGGCGAGCATTTCTGCGCCGGCCACGACCTCAAATCGCCGCCGCACGCCGATGCGCTCGGCTGGCTGCGGCAGGAGATGCTGATCGTCGAGCGGCTGACGAAGCTGCGCCAGCCAGTGATCGCGAAGGTGCGGGGTACTTGCTACACCGGCGGGCTCGAACTCGCGCTCGCGGCCGATTTCATCCTTTGCGGCACGAGTGCGCGCTTTGCCGACACGCATGGGAAGTGGGGGCTGGTGCCCGGATGGGGGCTGTCGCAGCGGCTGCCGCGGCGCGTCGGGCAAGCGAAGGCGCTCGAGATGATGCTGACCTGCCAGCCCTATGCGGGCGAGGATGCGGCGGCGATGGGGCTCGCGAATTACTGCGTCGCCGATGAGGCGCTCGACGCCAAGGTCGCCGAGCTGGCCGCGCTGATCCTCGGCAACAGCCGCCACAGCAATGCCGAGAACAAGAGGCTGATCTACGACACCGACGGCATGGCGATCGCGGCGGGGCTGAACCACGAACTGATGCGCAACGCCGGGTTCGATCCGGCGATGCGCAAGAAGGGCGAGCCGATCGCCGCTGCGAAGAAGGCCGGCTGATGGATATTGGTTTCTCTCCCGACGAGACCGGCTTCCGCGAAGAGTGCCGCGACTGGCTGCACGCCAATGTGCCTGCCGATAAGCGCCCGCTCGACGCGGCCGACGCGATCGGCTTCGACAAGGCGTGGCAGCGACGGCTGTTCGATGCCGGCTGGGCGGGGATCAACTGGCCGACCGACTATGGCGGACGCGGGCTGTCGATCGTGCAGCAGGTCATCTGGCTCGAGGAATATGCCAAGGCTCATGCGCCGTGGATCGGGGCGAATTTCGTCGGGATCAACCATGGCGGCCCGACGCTGATCCTCAACGCGAGCGAGGAGCAGAAGGCGTATCACCTGCCGCGCATCCTGAAGGGCGAGGCGATCTGGTGCCAGGGTTTTTCGGAACCCGGTGCGGGGTCAGACCTCGCGGGCATCAAGACGCGCGGGCGGATCGAGGGCGACGAACTCGTCATCAACGGGTCGAAGATCTGGACGAGCTTCGCGCACGTCGCCGACTGGCAGGAACTGGTGCTGCGCACCGAAGAGGGCTCGCTGCGGCACAAGGGGTTGAGCTGGGTCATTTGCGACATGCACGCGCCTGGCATCACCGTGCGGCCGATCCGCAAGATGTCGGGGCAGACCGAATTTGCCGAGGTCTTTTACGACGATGTGCGCATCCCGCTGGCCAATGTCGTCGGCGGGCTCGGCAACGGGTGGAAGGTTGCGATGTCGACCTTGAGCTTCGAGCGCGGCACCGGCTTCATCGCCGACCAGGTCAAGCAGAGCCAGGAGATCGAGGAGCTGATCGCCGCGGCGCGCGCCAACGACATGATCAAGGACGACCGGATCGCTGACCAGTTGGCGCAGCTGCGCGCCGAGGTCGCGGCGGTGCGCGCGATGACCTATCGCAACATTTCCGAGGTCGTGCGCACCGGACAGCCGGGACCCGAGGCGTCGGTGATCCGGCTTTTCACCTCCGAACTCGGCCAGCGGCTCGAACGCATGGCGGTGCTGCTGATGGGCGAGGACATCATCGACTTCGCCTATGGCGACGACGATGCGGTCGGCGATTATCTCCGCGGATTTGCCGCGACGATCGCGGGCGGCACGGCGCAGATCCAGCGCGACATCATCGGCGAGCGGCTGCTCGGCCTTCCGAAATCGAGGTGATCCGATGGACTTGACGCCCAACGACGAGCAGATCGCCTTCCAGACCGCAACCACCGACTGGTGCCGCGGCAATATGGCGCTGGAGGATGCGCGTGCGCGGCCCGAAAGCCTGTGGGCCGAACTGGAGGCGATGGGCTGGACGGGCCTGACCGCGCCCGGCATGGACCTCGACCATGCGAGCGAGGCGCTGGTCTTTGCCGAACTCGGACGCTTCCTCGCGCCCATCGGGCTGATCTCGACCGCGGTGGCGAGCCGCTGGTTCCCCGATGTCGCCGAGGGCAAGGTCGCGCTGGCGCTGACCGCAAGCCAGTCAGAGCCTTTGCGCGTGCTCGATCCGGCGGGGTCGAGCGCGGTGCTCATGGGCGAGCCGGGCGGTCTGCGGTTGTTCGACCTGCCCGACAGCTTCACAGACCAAGGCGGCACGCTGCACACGACCGCGCACGCGCAGACGATAGACCTGTCGACGATGCAGAGCCGTCACGAATGGACCAGCTCGCTGTGGACCGAAGACGACCCCGCCCCGGCGCTGCACCTGCAACTGCTGGGCGCGGCTTATGCTGTCGGCTGCGCGGATGCGGCGCGCGACATGGCGGCCGACTATGCCAAGCTGCGCGAGCAGTTCGACCGGCCCATCGGCTGGTTCCAGGCACTCAAGCATATCTGTTCGGACATGGCGGTACGCGCCGCGGCGGCGCGGTCGCAGCTCTATTATGCGGCCTGCGCGCTCGATGAAAATGCTGCGGACGCCGCCTTCCATGTTGCGGCGGCGAAGCGGCTCGCCGACCGGGCGGCGCTCGACAATGGGCGCGCCAATATCCAGGTCCATGGCGGCATCGGCATGACCGACGAGGCGGCGGCGCACCTGCCGCTGAAGCGCGCACATCTGCTCCAGTTCATCGCGCCGGCGGCGCGCGAAACCTTGCTGGCCTGATGCGATGTCACTCGTCGACGATGGCCTGGAACTCGCGTTCGAGCCATTGGCGCAGGCGGGGTTCGACGCGGCCGGCGAATTCGGCGAGCGGGAGCTGGTCGCGGTAGGCGAAGAAGCCGAGCGAGACCATCATGAAGCGCGCCGCCTTCACGTCGGCGCCCTCACCGCCGAACCAGTGCTTCAGCGGTTCGAACACGCGGTCGCGGAGCAATCTTTGCGCAATCGCGCGCGCCTCGCTGTCGGCGGCGGCGCTGAACATCATCGGCAGCGGGCTGATGCGGTCGTCCTCGTCGGCGAAGCGCGCGACGATCAGCTTGCCGAACCGGTCCTTGGGCAGGTCGGTCATCAGGCGCGGGTCGAGCGCGGCGTCGAGCGCGGCTTCGAAGAGTTTGAGCTTGCCGCCGAAATAGCGGCTGACCAGCGAGGGATTCACCCCCGCGAGCGCGGTGATGTCGCGCACGCCGGCCTCGGCGAAGCCTTTGGCCGCGAAGATTTGCTGCGCAGCATGGAGGATTGCTGCGCGGGTGCGGTCGGCGTCGCGGGCCGGTGCTTCGATCGTCGTTTCCATAAACTCTCCCGATTGACTCGCTATGTAAACCATCGTTTACTTACGTCAATGGGAGAGAGAAGATGACCGAGTCGCAGGTTGCGGAGCGCACGCCCGTCTTTGAATTCGACTATATCGCCGACCCCGGCGTGCTGGCCGATTGCCACGATCGTTATTGGGAGCTGAAGGAGACCGCGCCGCCGGTGTTCTGGACCAGCGCGCATGGCGGCCATTGGGTGTGCAACACCGGCGCGACGGTGCAGCATGTCGTGCGGCATCCCGAGCTCTTCTCGAGCCGCTATCTCTCGATCCCGCCCAACCCCGACCAGCCCAAGATGATCCCCGAGATGCTCGACCCGCCCGAGCACCGGCCGTATCGCCAGATGCTGCGCCCCTTCTTCGAATCCAAGGCGATCGAGCCGCTCGACGGGCGGATTGCGGCGTGGACCGATCAGTTGCTGGACGGCGTGGTCGGCAAAGGCGAATGCGATTTCGTCGAAGCGATCGGATCGCGGCTGCCCGTCGCGGTGTTCATGGAATTGTTCGGCTTCCCAATGGAGAAGTTCGAGGCGTTTCGCGCCCTCGTCACGGGCTTTTTCCATTCGCAGGCAAGCAACGAGAACCGCAACAATCTGGCGCAGCAAATCGTCGGCCATCTCGCCGAGCTGATCCAGCAGCGGATGGCCGAACCGCGCGACGACATGATCTCGAAGATCATCGCGGGCGACGTCGACGGGCGCAAGCTGACCTTCGAGGAGCTGATGTCGATCGGCTTCCTGATGTTTCTCGCGGGGCTCGACACGGTGACCAATGCGATGAGCTTCGGCATGCGCCATCTCGCGCATGACGAGAAGCTCCGCCAGCGCGCGATCGACGATCCCGCGGTGATCCCGAACATGGTCGAGGAATTGCTGCGCCGCTACGCCTTCGTCGCGACGCCGCGTTACGTGACGCAGGATACCGAACTGGGCGGGGCGCAGCTTCGCGCGGGCGACTGCATCCTCGCGCCGCTGCCGCTCGTCGGCTGGGACGAGGCGCTGACCGAGGATCCGAAGACGGTGTCGGTCGAGCGGCAATTCTATCGCCATGCCGCTTTCGGTTCGGGCATCCATACCTGCCTAGGCCTGCATCTCGCGCGCATGGAACTCATCATCTTCTACCGCGCCTGGTTCGGCCGCATCGGCCATTTTCGCCAGGTCACCAAGGGCGACGAGACGTGCCGCGGCGGCAGCGTGATGGCGCTCGAACATCTACATCTGGCGTGGGACGCCTGAACGATTTCATTGGGAGACAAAGACATGGCAAGCGCAGCACCCGCAGTGCATCTGCATCTGGGGCACGAACAACGGACGAGCGGTAGCGGTGGAACGCATCCGCATCTCCATCCCGTCAGCCAGCAGACGCAGGCCGACATCCCGCTCGCCGGGGCGAAGGAGGTCGAGGAGGCGGTTGCCAAGGCCGTAGCGGTGCAGGAGAGCTGGCGCCGGACCGCGCCCGAGGTGCGGCGCGATATCCTCAATCGCCTCGCCGACCTGCTCGAGGCGAACAAGGCGGAACTGGCGCGCATGGCGGCGCTCGACGGTGGCACGACGTTGATGGTCGGCGAGCGCGGGGTCGATACCGCGGTGGGCTGGACGCGCTATTATGCCGGCTGGTGCGACAAGATGTCGGGCGAGCTGATCTCGACCTTCGATACGCGCGGCGAGCTGAGCTATACCGTGCCCGAGCCGATCGGCATCGTCGGCATCATCATCACCTGGAACGGCCCGCTGATCTCGCTGGGCATGAAGGTCGCGGCGGCGCTGGCGGCGGGCAATTGCGTGATCTGCAAGCCCGCCGAAATCACCCCCTTCGCGCCCGAGATGTTCGCGCGGCTGTGCAAGGAAGCGGGGGTGCCCGACGGGGTGCTGTCGATCTTCCCGGGCACCGGCGAGGCGGGCGATGCGATCGTACGGCACAAGAAGATCCGCAAGATCAGCTTCACCGGCGGGCCGATCACCGCGCGCAAGATCCTGACCGCGTGCGCCGAGGAGATTAAGCCGTCGGTGATGGAGCTGGGCGGCAAGTCGGCGAGCCTCGTCTTTCCCGATTGCGACTTGCAAGCAGCGGCCGAGCGCGCCGTCTTCTGGACCGTCGGCTGCCTATCGGGGCAGGGCTGCGCCCTCCCCACCCGCCAGCTGGTCCACGCGAGCGTCTATGACGATTTCGTCGCACGGCTCAAAGCGATCATCGGCCAGTTCAAGGTCGGCGATCCGACGGACCCGACCGTCGCGGTCGGGCCGGTGATCAACAAGGCGGCGGTCGACCGCATCCTCGGCATGTTCGAGCGCGCCAAGGCCGACGGCGCGGCGAAGTTCGAGCTGGGCGGCGGGCGCTGCGGCGGCGAGCTTGCGGATGGAAACTTCATCGAGCCGACGCTGATCGTCGACGCCGATCCCGATCACGAGATCAGCCAGGTCGAGATTTTCGGGCCTGCGGTGGTCGTGATGAAATTCGAGACCGAGGAAGAGGCGATCGCGATCGCCAACAACAGCGAATATGGCCTCGCGGCGATGATCCAGTCGAACGACCTGCAGCGCGTTCACCGGATTTCGGAGCGGCTCAGCGCCGGCGGCGTCTATGTGAACGGCGGGTTCCAGATCAATCCGTACACGCCCTTCGGCGGCATCGGCATCTCGGGCTTCGGCAAGGAAGGCGGCAAGGCGGGAATCGACGAATTCCTGCACTACAAGACCGTCACCATCGGCGTCGGCGCGCCGATATTTCCAAAATGATCAATCCCCCTCCCGCTTGCGGGAGGGGTAGGGGAGGGTCTGTTGCCTCCCCCAGTTTCCATATCGGGACAGGCCCTCCCCCGGCCCCTCCCGCAAGCGGGAGGGGAGATTTTATGCCTGATTTCACCAACGACCAGTTCCGGCTCGACGGCAAGGTGGCGATCGTGACCGGTGCCGGCGGGCGCGGCAACAGCATCGGGCGCGCCTATGCCGTCGGGCTCGCCAATGCGGGGGCGAGCGTCGTGGTCGCCGACCTCAACAAGGAAGGCGCTGAGCGCGTCGCGGGCGAGATCGAAGCGGCGGGCGGCAAGGCCATCGCGGTGCAGGTCGACATCGCCGACGAGGCGTCGGTCGCGGCCATGATGGAAGCGCTGCAGGCCGCATTCGGCGGGCTCGATATCCTCGTCAACAATGCCGCGCTGATGGTCGAGGCGGTGGGCACGCCGGCGATCCAGACGAGCATCGCCGATTTCGACAAGCTGATGCGCGTCAACCTCACCGGTGCGCTGATCTGTGCCAAGGCGGCGGTGCCGCTGTTCCAGGCACGCGGCGGCGGGAAGATCGTCAACCAGTTGTCGGCCGGCGGTTTCCCGGCGCAGACGACTTACGGGATCAGCAAGGTTGCGCTGCTCGGGCTGACGACGACGCTCGCGACCGAGCTCGGACGGATGAACGTCAACGTCAACGCGATCGCGCCGGGGATGACGATGTCCGACGCGGGCAAGGCGCTGACCCCCGACGAAAGCCCGTTCGTGCAGGCGGCGATGGCGCGGGTGGTGAAGCAACCGCGCGGGGAGCCGCAGGATCTGGTGGGGGCGCTGCTGCTGCTATGTTCGCCGGCGGGGGACTGGATTACCGGTCAGGCGCTCAACGTCGACGGCGGGTTTATCATGCGCAACTGATGCTTAAGCACCTTGCCCGAGGCGTTTCGCGGAAGCTCGGGCAGGATGCTCAACCGCTCCGGCGTCTTTTGTTTCGCGATCCCCGCCGTGAAGAAATGATCGCGTACTTCGTCGAGCGTCAGCATCGCACCCGGTGCCAGCACGACGCAGGCGCGCACGACCTCGCCCATGCGGTCGTCCTTGGCCGCCACCACCGCCACATCCGCAACCGCTGGGTGGCCGAGCAGCACCGCCTCGACTTCTTTCGACGAGATATTCTCGCCGCCGCGGATGATGATGTCCTTCTTGCGGTCGGTGATGAGCAGATAGCCACCCTCGTCGAGCCGCCCGATATCGTCGGTGCGGTACCAGCCGCCGGGCAGGAAGGCCGCCTCGTTCAGCGACGCGTCGAGATAGCCCATGAACAGCTCGGGGCCCCGGGTGCAGATTTCGCCGTCCTCGCCCGGCGGCACGTCGTGGCCGTCGTCGTCGACGAAGCGCATCTCGGAGCCGATGATCGCGCGTCCTTCGGTATGGAGCTGCTTGTCGAGCGGGTCGTCGACGACGCCCGAGGTGACCGTCGGATGCTCGCTCGACCCATAGCAATGATAGACCGCGAGGCCCAAGGCCTGGCAGCGTTCGATCAGCGACGGCGGCACCGGCGCGGCGCCGACGAGATATTGGCGGAGCGACGAGAGGTCGTGGCCGTGCGTATCGGCCGCGGCGATCATGCCCGAGAGGTGGAAGGGCGTGCCCGATGAGGAGGTGATGCGGTGGCGGTCGACGAGCTCGGCCGCCAGCGCCGCGTCCCACTGGTCCATCAGCACCAGCGGCACGCCCTGCGTCAGGAAACGGTACATCGACAGCGCGCCCGCGACATGGCCCGGCGGCCAGGGCGAGATCACCGCGTCGTCGTCGCTGCCGGCGCGCATCAGCCGCATCGTTTCCATCTCGGCGAGGAAACCGCGCGCGCTGTGCATCACGCCCTTGGGATCGGCGGTGGTGCCCGAGGTATAGACGAGCAAGGCGAGGTCGTTCGCGTCGACCGCGACCGGCTCGGCGACCGGGCCCTCGGCCTCCAGCGCATCGAAGTCGGGGCCGGTCGCGATATGGCGCTCGAGCGCGGGCAGGTCGCCGCAATCGGCCACGAGCCCAGCATAATCGACACGCCGGAAGCGATCCGGCGTAAACAGCCATTTCGCCTTCGACTGGCGCAGGATGAAGCCCAGCTCCTTCGCGCCATAGATAGTGACGATCGGCAGCAGCACCGCCCCCGCCTGCGCCGCGGCGACCGCGACGACGAGCCATTCGCGCCAGTTTGGGAGCATGGAGGCGACGATATCGCCGCGTGCGATCCCTTGCGCGGTCATGCGCGTGCCCATGCGGCGCCCCGCTGCGACGACTTCGCCGAGCGTGGTCTCGGCGGGGTTGCTGTCCGACGCGACGGTCAGGCCGGCGTGCGGCGCGCGCGCCGCCGCGGCGATCATCGCGTCGGCGAAGTTCATCCGTGCAGGGAGTCGACGGTCCGCTCGCCCTCGCCGCGCGCCGCCCAGGTCTCGTTGGCGTTGCGGAGGTGGAGTCGCCAGTGCGACACCGCGCCCTCGACGTCACCTTCTTCGATCAGCGAGACGAGCTTGTCGAAGGATTTGAAGCCCGCGCGCAGGCTTTTCGACTTGTCTTCGGTCGTCCGCGGATGGCGGCGCTGATAGTCGTTCTGGTGGTGGCGGCCAAGGTTGAGCAGCATGCGGTTCATGAAGCTTAAAGTCTTGTTGCCGGTCGCTTCGACGAGCGTCTGGTGGAAGTGCGAGACATTGTCGACGAACAGCGCATAGTCGCCGCCCTGCAACATCGCGTCGAGCTCGGCGAGCGTCGCCTTTAGCTTGGCGAAGCCCGGGGTCTGGCCCTTGGCGGTGGCGAGCCAGCGCACCACCGTGGGCTCGATCGCGAGCCGCGCGGCATAGAGGTCGGCGATAGTCGTACCCTGCGCCTCGAGCACATAGCCGGCGTAGCGCGAGACGAGCTCGGTCGAGGGCTGGTGCACGCGCGCGCCGCTGCGCGAGCCGCGCACGACGCTGATCAGATTTTCGGCCTCCAGGATGCGGAACGCCTCGCGCAGCGTCGGACGCGAAATGCCGAGGCTGGCCATCAGCGTGCCTTCGGGGGGCAGCGAGTCGCCTTCCTTCAATTCCCCGCGCACGATCTGGGCCCGGATCTGGTCGGCGACCAGTTCAGACGTCTTGGGCACCCGGATGCGCGCGCTGCCATTTTCCATATTCACTAATCCTGCCCCTACCCCGGCCACTCTATAATTAACCGTTACTCAAGCCGCGTCTGTAGGGCTTTTGTCGGGGGGCCGCAATGTCGCAGCCATTTCCTCGCGTTAAGCCCCAAAAGACAATCCTTCGTTGAGCGTCCATTTGCCGTTCCGCCCGCGGACCCAGCCCGAGGAGCCCCAGGTACCGCCGTCGACAGGCAGCAGCACGCCGGTGATATAGCTCGCCATCGCGCTCGACAGGAACACCGCGGCGTCGCCGCACTCCATGTCGACGCCTTCGCGGCCGAGCGGGATCAAGCGGTTCATCGCATCGACGGCTTCGGCGCTATGCCGTTTCCATGTCGCGGGATCGACCGGACCGGCGCGGTTGCCCTGGTTGCCGGGGGTGACGGTGTGGTCGGGGGCGATGCAGTTGACGCGAATGCCGTGTTCCGACAGCTCGACCGCCATCGACTTGGTGAAGCTCAGCATTCCCGCCTTGCACGCGGCGTAGACCGCGAAATTGGGCGCGGCGCGGCTCGCCTCGATGCTCGCGACATTGACGATCGAGCCGCCGCGGCCGGCGGCGACCATATGTTTTGCGGCGGCCTGCGTCGCGACCAGCATCGACATCAGGTTGATGTCGATATGCTTGCGCATGCTGCGCTCGCTCTGGTCGAGAAAGGGGCGCGCCGAGACGCCGCCGGCGTTGTTGGCGAGGATGTCGAGACGGCCGAATTCGGCCGCGGTTTGATCGACGGCGGTGCGGAGGGCGTCGCCGTCCATCACGTCGCCGGCGATCGCGAGCGCGCGGGCTCCTGCTTCGCGGACACGCGCTGCGGCTTCCTCGGCGCGTTCGGGGAAGATGTCGTAGATCGCGACGTCGGCGCCCGCCTCGGCCAGACGGATCGCGATGGCGCGGCCGATGCCGCCCCCACCGCCGGTGACGAAGGCTGCCTGTCCGTCGAGGCGGATGCGGTCAGTCATCGAGGGCGATGCCCATGACCGCGCCGGTGATGTAAGCGGCATAGTCGCTGGCGAGATAGGCGGCGAGATGGCCGAGCGTGTCGCCGGTTTCTTTCGTGAGGATGCTGTTCACGCGAACGCCGTCGCGCGCCCATTCGACGCCGAGCGTCTTGGTGAGGTTGCCGAGCGCACCCGCCGCCGCCGCCTGATCGGCACCGAGCGCCTGTTCGGGGGCGCCGACGAAGAGCACCACCCCACCCTGCCCGCGCGCGCGGCACGTGGTGGCGAAATCCCTGGCGCCGAGGAAGCGGCGGTCGAGACCCGCGTCGAGGCTGGCGCGCCATTCGGCGTGGGCGAGTTCGTGCGCGGGCTTGGTCGCGGGGGGTGGGGCGACATGGACCCAGATGTCGGCTTCGCCTTCGACGAGCATGGCGCCCGCGGCCTCGAAGGCTTTGGCGATCGCCGGGCTGTCGCCCTCGATGCTCGCGCGTTTGCCCGCCAGCCAGCCGCTCATTTCCATCCCCAAGGGCCGTCGGCACGTTCGCGCGGCGGAACATAGTCGGGCATGATCAGCGAGCGGCGCAGGCTCTCGCCGCCGTCCTGCACGATCACTTGCCCCGTCATCGCGCCGAACAAGGGGGTGCAGGTCATCGCCGAGAGCCAGCCGAATTCCCAGATGCTGCCGGTGCGGCCCGCGGGGATCATCGCCTGCAAAGGCTCGACGCCCTCCTCGCGGCGGCCCGAGACCGAACCCTCGTGCGGGAAGAAGCCCGCGGCGACGGCATTGACGCGGATGCCGTGCGGAGCCCAGTCGGCGGCCATCTTCTTCGTCATCGTCGCCTGCGCGGTCTTGGCGGCGGCGCTGTGCGCGTCGCCGGGAAAGCCGGTCCAGATATATTGCGCGCTGTTGTTGACGATCGCCCCGCCCTTGCCGGCCTTGATGCGACGGCGGGCATATTCGGTCGAGCAGAGGAAGGTGCCGTCGATGGCGATCCGCGTGACGGCGTTCCAGGCGTTGGGCGAGATGTCTTCGGCGAGCACGGGGAAATTGGCACCGGCGTTGTTGGCGAGCAGGGCAATCGGACCGAGCGCTTCCTCGGCTTCGTCGAACGCCGCGGCGACGGCCTCGGGCAGGCGCACGTCGCAGCTCATCGCGTGGGTGCGCACGCCGAGCGCCGCGATCTGCGCTGCGCCTTCCTGCGCGCGTTCGAGACTGCGCCCCATCACCGCGACGTCGGCGCCGCCCTGCGCGAAGGCCTTGGCCATGGCGAGCCCCATGCCCGAGCCGCCGCCGGTGACGAGCACGACCTGCCCCGCGAAGATGTCCGCCGGATAGGGCGGCGCGTCGAACGGCGGCGGCGTCGCCACGATATGATGGGCTGGTACTGGCATCGTCTCTCCCTGTGGACAGGGTTGCGCCCGGACCCGGCGCGTGTCAAGACATGACTAACTAGGTTATATAGGAGAGGCGCTATGGAGATCGTCGCGGAGGGGCTCGCCTTTCCCGAAGGGCCGGTGGTGATGGCCGACGGGTCGGTGATCGTCGTCGAGCTCGCCGGCGGGCGTATCACGCGCTGCTGGAACGGGCGCAAGGAGACGGTCTGCGACATCGGCGGCGGGCCGAACGGCGCGGCGATCGGCCACGACGGCGCGCTTTATGTATGCAATAACGGCGGGCTCGACCTCGCCAAGTTCCAGAACGCCCGCGGGCCGGGGCATGAGGGGCGGATCGAGCGCGTCGACCTGACGACGGGCAAACATGAGCGGCTCTACGACGCGTGCGACGGCATCGCGCTCGAAGCGCCGAACGACATCGTCTTCGACGCCGACGGCCGGATGTGGTTCACCGACCTGGGCAAATCGCACGACGGCATCCGCACCGCGAGCGGGTTGTTCGCGGCCTCGCCCGACGGATCGGCGATCGCCGCGATCAATCGCCACGCGATCTCGTACAACGGCGTCGGCCTGTCGCCCGATGGCCAACACGTCTATGTCGCGGACACGCATCAGGCGCGGCTGTGGCGTTACGACCGGCGCGTCGAGGAGCAGAAGCCGGTGTGGGTTGCGACGGCGCCGGGGGCGGTGGGTTTCGACAGCCTGGCGGTGACCGCAGCGGGCAACATCTGCGTCGCGACGCTCTATGAGGGCGGCATCTCGACGATCACGCCCGCGGGCGCGGTGACCAAGCTCGACATTCCGGGCGAGCGCTATGTCACCAATATCGCCTTTGGCGGCGTCGACATGCGCGATGCGTGGATTACCCTGTCGACGACGGGCCGGCTGGTGAAGACGCGCTGGGACGAGCCCGGACTGGAGCTTCATTATAATGGCTGATTTGGCACAGGACCGCGACGCGATCCGCGACCTGCTCGCGCGCTATACCTATCATGGCGACCGCGGGCGGCTCGGCGAGATGACCGCCTGTTTCGCCGACCACGGTATACTCGAATATCTGGGCAAGGCGCCGCGGGGGCCGGCCGCGATCGCGGCGGCGCTGGCGTCGGGCACGCGCGACGCGCGGCTGACCTTCATCCGCCACCATATCACCAACCCGCTGATCGCGGTCGAGGGCGATAGTGCGACGGCGCGGAGCTATTTCACCGTGCACAGCAATTTCGGGCCCGACCATAGCGGCACCTATGACGACCGGCTGGTGCGCACCCCCGATGGCTGGCGTTTCGCGCACCGGCGGGTGCGGATCGATTGGCAGGCCGACGGGTCGCTGTTCGAGCGGATGACGTCGCGCTGATCCTTCTTTCAAACGCTGCGCTCTGAAAATTTCGCGCAAAGACGCAAAGACGCAAAGACGCGAAGAGGCCGGGCACGCCCTGCAAATGCCCTGTATGCGCAAAGCGCCCCCCAAAAAATAGGCCTGCGGCAGGCGAGTGGCGCGGCCGCCATACACAACCTCTTTGCGTCTTTGCGTCTTTGCGCGAAACAAATCGAAACCGACAGGAGCGCATGTCGATCCGTGGCAGTATTGACACTTAAGTGTCAATTTGACATCGAAGTGCCATGTCGCAACGCTATACCGATTTCGAACGATTCGCCGACGAGGTCGCGCGGCTGCGCGGGCGGATGCGCGCGCTGTTCGCCGAGACGCGCGCCGAGAGCGGGCTGCCCGAAATGGAACTGATGGTGCTCACCGCGGTGGTCAACGCCGCGGCGTCGCCGACGGTCGCGCAGATCGGGCGCAGCCTGGGACATCCGCGGCAGGTGGTGCAGCGCGCCGCGAACCGGCTCGCCGAGCTGGGGCTGATCGCCTTTGCCGACAATCCCGAGCACAAGCGCGCGTCGCTGATCGTCGCGACCGAGGCGGGGCGCAGCTTGAAGGCGGCGGACCATGAGCGCGCGCAGGCGGTGACGCGCGCGGTGATGGCGCGGATCGACGCCGCGACCTTCGCCGATGCCGCCACACGGATGCATGCGATCCGCACCGAGATCGAAGCCTATCTGCGGGAGCGCGAGGCATGAGCGACGAACTGGCAGCGCTGGCCGATGTCGGACGGCTGACCGCATGGCTCGACGCGCATATTCCAGCGCTCGGCGACGGGCCGCTCGAAGTCGCGAAAATCCATGGCGGCACCTCGAACGTCATCCTGTCGCTGCGCCGCGGCGGCGCGACGCTGATCCTGCGCCGTCCGCCCGCAGTGCCGCCGCCGGGGAGCGAGAAGAGCGTGCTGCGCGAGGCACGGGTGCTCACGGCACTGAACGGCACCGATGTGCCCCACCCCGTCTGCCACGGCAGCTGCGCCGATCCGGAGGTGATCGGCGCGCCCTTCTATGTCATGGAGCTGGTCGAGGGCTGGCCCGCCGACCTGACCGACGGCAAGATCCACGACCGCCCGCCCTTCGACAAACCGCCGCACGCGTGCGAAGTGCCTTTCGCGATGGTCGACGGGCTGATCGCGCTCGCCAATGTCGATTACAAGGCTGTCGGGCTCGAGGATTTCGGGCGCCCCGACAATTTCCTCGAGCGGCAGGTCGATCGCTGGGAAGGCCAGATCAAAAGCTACAAGCGCCTCTATGACTTCGAGTGGCGCGAGCTGCCCGGCTATGCGCTCGCGCGCGACTGGCTGCGCGCGAACCGGCCCAGTGATTTCCGCCCCGGCATCATCCATGGCGACGTCGGCACGCCCAACGCGCTCTTCGCCTTCGACCCGCCGTGCCGGCTGACCGCGCTGATCGACTGGGAGCTGTCGACGATCGCCGACCCGCTGCTCGACCTCGCCTGGTTCTGCAACGGCATCCGCGACGAGCGTTTCCCGGGCCATATCCCCGAAAAGTCGCTCTACAACGTCATGGACTGGCCGACGCGGCAGGAGCTGATGGTCCATTATGCCGCGGGCACCGGCCGCGACATGGCGAGCTTCGACTATTACCTGATCCTCGCGATGTTCAAGGGCGGCTGCATCCTCGAATATAAGGTCGCGCAGGCCGCCAAGGGCATCCTCAGCGCCGAGACCGGGCGCTTCTTCGACCGGCTGGTGCGCGGCAATTTCGCCGAGGCCGAAAAACTCATCCGCCTGATCGGCTGATCCCCATCCTCCGGACAAGGACGACGACATGATCGATTTCCGCATCGAACCCGAATTGCAGGCGAAGCTCGACTGGATGGCGGCGTTCGTCCGCGAACAATGCGAGCCGATGGACCTGCTCTTCCCCGGCCATGGCGCGCCCTACGACGTCGCAAACAAGGAATCGCGGGCCTATATGAAGCCGCTGCAGGACCAGGTGAAGGCGCAGGGTCTGTGGGGCTGCCACCTCGACAAGGAGCTTGGCGGGCCGGGTTATGGGCAGCTGACCCTCGCGCTGATGAACGAGATTCTGGGGCGCAGTTACTGGGCGCCGACGGTGTTCGGCACCGCCGCGCCCGACACCGGCAACAGCGAGATCCTCGCGATGTTCGGGACCGACGAGCAGAAGGCGACCTATCTCCAGCCGCTGATGGACGGCACGATCGTCTCCTGCTTCTCGATGACCGAGCCGCAGGCGGGCGCCGACCCCAAGGAATTCACCTGCCGCGCGTGGCGCGAGGGCGACGAGTGGGTGATCGAGGGCGAAAAATGGTTCTCGTCGAACGCGCGCTTTGCCGCTTTCCTGATCGTGATGGTGGTGACCAATCCCGAGAACCCGCCGCACGGGCGCATGTCGATGCTGATCGTACCGACCCACACGCCGGGGGTCGAGTTCGTCCGCCATTCGCAGACGATGGGCGACAGCAAGGGCGAAGACGACGGCACGCACGCCTATATCCGCTACAACAAGGTTCGCGTGCCCTTGGACGCGATGCTCGGCGGGCCCGGCGAGGGGTTCAAGGTCGCGCAGGCGCGGCTCGGCGGCGGGCGCGTGCATCATGCGATGCGCACCGTGGGCAAATGCCAGCGCGCGATCGACATGATGCTCGAACGCGCGGTGTCGCGGCGGACGCAGGGCAAACCGCTCAGTGAGCATCAGTTCGTGCAGGGCGCGATCGCCGATTCGATCATCGAGCTCGAACAGTTCCGCCTGCTGGTGCTCAAGACCGCGTGGATCATCGACAACGAGCCGCACGGCGCGGCGCGCACACATATTGCGATGTGCAAGGTGCAGATGGCGAAAGTCTATCACGACATCGTCCAGCGCGCGATCCAGCTGCACGGCAGCCTGGGCATGACGCTCGAGCTGCCGCTCGCCGACATGTGGATGGGCCTCCCCGCAATGGCACTGGCCGACGGCCCGACCGAAGTGCACAAGGTCCAGGTCGCGAAGGCCTATCTCAAAAATGCGACGCCCGCGCCGGGGCTGTTCCCGAGCGAACATATCCCGACCCGGCTGGAGGCGATCCGGGCGCGGGGCTGAGAGGAGAGTTCGCATGACCACCCGCCATCTCGTCGACAGGCAGATCGCGCCGTTGCTCGACATGTTCCCGCCGATCGATCTCGCATCGGCGCCGATCGCCGAACTGCGCGAGCAGGCGGGCCGGGCCTATGCGATCATGCCCCCGCCCGCGATTCTGCCCGAGGAAGTGATCATCCCCTCGGTGCACGGCGGACCCGATATCGCCGTCTATCTCTATCGCCCGGCCGAGACGAAGGCGGGCGGCGGCGCGATCCTGCATATTCATGGCGGCGGCATGGTCATGGGCTCGGCCAAGGATATCCAGACCAGCCCGGCGATGCTCGCCGTCTCGGCGGGGGTGCCGGTGGCGTCGGTCGAATATCGGCTGGCGCCCGAACATCCTTTTCCCGCGCCGCAGCAGGATTGCCATTCGGCGCTGATGTGGCTCGCTGGGCAGGCCGAGACGCTCGGTTTCGATGCGCGGCGGATCGTCGTCGCGGGCGAAAGCGCGGGCGGCGGGCTGGCGGCGGCGCTGGCGATCATGGCGCGCGATCTCGACGGGCCCGCGATCGCGGGGCAATTGCTCACCTATCCGATGCTCGACCATCGCACGGGGAGCGACGCCTGCCCCTATGCCAATCCGAACACCGGCGAATTCATCTGGACGCGCGCGAGCAACCGCTTCGGATGGCGCGCGCTCAAGGGCGATTATACCGCCGATGACGATCGCAAGGGCTGGTTCTCGCCCAGCCTGGCCGAAGACCTGTCGAACCTGCCCCCTGCCTATATCGCGACGGGCAGCCTCGACCTCTTCTTCGACGAGAATCTCGATTATGCGCGGCGGCTGACCGCGGCGGGCGTGCCCGTCGAAATCCACAGCTATGCCGGCGCGATCCATGCCTTCAACGCGGTGCCCGGCGCCGCGATCGCCGACCGCTGCAACGCCGGACTGATGGCCGCCGCCGCCGCGATGACCGCCCCTTCAGGAGAATGACATGACCCCCGATCCGCTGTTCGATTTCACCGGCAAGGTCGCGCTCGTCACCGGCGGGTCGCGCGGGCTCGGCTATCGCATGGTGAAGGCGCTCGCCGAGCGCGGCGCTGACGTCATCGTGGCGAGCCGCAAGCTCGAGAATTGCGAGATGGTGGCGGAGGAATGCCGCGCGCTCGGGCGCAAGGCGATGGCCTATGGCGTGCATTGCGGGCGCTGGGACGAGATCGATGGACTTATCGCAGCGACTTATGCGGAGTTCGGGTGCGTCGACATATTGATCAACAACGCCGGCATGTCGCCCGCCTGCCCCAGCCACGAGATGCCCGAGAACCTCTTCGATTCGGTGCTCAATCTGAACTTCAAGGGCCCCTTCCGCCTCGCGAGCCAGGTCGCGTTTCGGATGAGCGAGGGCGACGGCGGCTGCATCATCAACATCAGCTCGACCGGCGCGCTGATGCCGCTGCCGATGGTGATCCCCTATGGGTCGGCGAAGGCCGCGCTCAATGCGATGTCGGTGTCGCTGAGCCGCGAATATGCGCCGAAGGTGCGCGTGAACACGATCAGCCCGGGGCCGTTCCTGACCGATATCGCCGAGGCCTGGGACCCGAAGAAGCGCGAGACGCAGCCGGTCGCGTTAGGGCGCCCGGGGCGGCCCGAGGAGATCGTGACTGCCGCGCTGATGCTGGCGAGCCCTGCGTCGTCCTATACGACGGGAGCGCTGGTGCGCGTCGATGGCGGGCAGCAGTGATATTCCCCTCCCTGCAAGGGAGGGGCTAGGGGTGGGTCGCCGCAGGCGTTCTTTCTTTGCCGCCTACCCACCCCCGCCCCCTCCCTTCCAGGAAGGGGAGAAATTAGCGCCGGAACCCCGCCAGCCGCTGGTCGAGGATCGCTTCGGCCTCCGAGATGATCCGGTCGATCAGTTCCTGACAGGTCGGGATATCGTGGATCAGCCCCTGGATCATGCCCGCCCAGAAAACGCCCTTCGACAGGTCGCCGGTCTTGAGCAGTTCGCGCCCCGCGGTGCCCGCGACCAGTTCCTGCACGTCGCTGAACTTCGCGTCGGGCTCGGCGAGGCGACGGACGACCTCTTCGCTGACCGGGCTCTTGCCGACGCGCGCGGTGTTCTTGAAATTGCGGAAAATGAGGAAGCTGCCGCGCTCGTCGTTATCGAGATAGGCCTGCTTCACATTGTCGTGGACCGGCGCCTCTTTCGTGGCGCAGAAGCGCGTGCCCATGTTGATGCCCTCGGCACCCAGGCTGAGCGCCGCGACGAGGCCTCGCCCGTCGCCGAAGCCACCCGACGCAAGCATCGGGATCTTCACCTTGTCGGCGGCGGCGGGAATCAGGATCAGGCCGGGGATATCGTCCTCGCCGGGGTGCCCCGCGCATTCGAAACCGTCGATCGAGATGATGTCACAGCCCGCCTTCTCGGCCGACAGCGCGTGGCGCACCGCGGTGCATTTGTGGAGGATCGTCACGCCATGCGGCTTCACCCGCGCCCATATCTCGCGCACCGCTGGGGTGCCCGCGGTCTCCATGATCTTGACCCCGCTCTCGACGACGGCGTCGGCATAGGCATTGTAATCGGGCGAGTTGATCGTCGGAAACACCGTGAGGTTCACGCCGAAAGGCTTGTCGGTCAGCGAGCGGCAGCGTTCGATCTCGTCGCGCAGCGCCTGCGGGCTCGGTTGGGTCAGCGCGGTGATGATGCCGAGGCCGCCGGCGTTCGACACTGCGCTCGCCATCTCGGCGGTGCCCACCGCCTGCATGCCGCCTTGGACGATCGGATGCTCGATACCCAGCATTTCGGTGATCCGCGTCTTGAAACCCATCTGCCCATCCTCCAATAGTTATATAACTTGGTTATACTTCTAAACGCATGATGACAAGAGGTGTCCGATGACCGCTCCCCTGCCCCGCGCCGTTCGGGCCGACGAACTCGGCCCGCCCGAAAACTATCGCCTCGTCGAACATGATCCGGGCCCGCCGTCGCCCACTCAAGTGAGGATTTCTATCAGGGCGGCGGGGATCAGCTTCGTCGACGTGCTCACCGCGGGGGGCGGCTATCAGGTCAAGCCGCCGGTTCCCTTCATCCCGGGCAGCGAATGCGCGGGGGTGGTCGAGGCGGTCGGCGCCGAGGTGACCGGGCTGGCGGTCGGCGACAAGGTCGTCGCGAGCGGCTGGGGCGGCATGTTCGCCGAGGCGGTCAACCTGCCCGCGCGGGTGGTGCGCAAGATGCCAGCAGCGCTGACGTTCGAGGAAGCGGCGGTGTTTCCGGTGAGCTATGCGACGGCGTGGCATGCGCTGGTCGATCGCGGTCAGCTGAAGGCGGGCGAGACATTGCTGGTGCTCGGTGCCGGCGGCGCGACGGGCTATGCGGCGGTGCAGATCGGCAAGCTGCTTGGCGCCCACGTGATCGGCTCGGCGTCGGACGCGGCCAAGCGCACGCTGGCGACGGCGGGCGGTGCCGATGCGGTGGTCGATGCGCGCGGCGGCGACTGGCGCGAGGCGGTCAAGGCAGCAAACGCCGGCAAGGGCGTCGATGTCGTCTTCGATCCCGTCGGCGGCGACGCGACCGATCCGGCGTTTCGCTCGCTCGCCTGGAACGGGCGGCATCTGGTGGTCGGCTTCCCGGCCGGGATGACGGCGCTCAAGACGAACCTCCCGCTGCTCAAGGGCGCGAGCCTGATCGGGGTCGACGTTCGCCAGTTCGGGATTTTCGAGGCCGAGAAGAGCGAAGCCAACCGCGACAGGATTTTTGCATTGGCGGGCGGAGGCAAGCTGCGGCCGGCGGTGGCCCGGACCTATCCCTTGGAAGAGTTTCGCGCGGCGATGGCGGACGCGGCGGCAGGCAAGAGCGCCGGGCGGATCGTGCTGGTCATGGACTAGGTCCAGTCGGCTTCGACTGCCGTCAGACGGGCGCGCCAGTCGGGTCCCGGCAGCAGCGCTTCGAACTCGCTCTTCAACCGCGCTACCAACTCAGCCACGGGCTCGACCGCGTCGATCAGACCGACGCTCTGCCCCGCGCTCCAGATGTCGCGCCAAGGCATTACGCCCTCGGGCATCGGCGAGCGGATGTTGGGCAGCGCCTTGGCGTCGAGCCCGACCGCCTCGATCGACGGACGCATCCAGTGCGCGGGCACGCCGTTCATCGCCGCAGAGGCGACGATATCGTCGGCATTGACGGCCGGGATCATGGCACGATGCCCCTCGACCACGCCGCTCTCCGGCGTCGCGATGAAGCGCGTACCCATGCAGGCGAGATCGCCGCCGAGCGCCAACGATGCTGCGATGCCGTGCGCGTCGGCGATGCCGCCCGCGACGATCAGCAGCCCGCCGAACATGCGCCGCACCGCGGGGACGAAGGCCATCGGGGTCAGGAACCCCGTATGCCCGCCCGCGCCGGCGCAGGTCAGCATCAGCCCGTCTGCGCCCGCCGCAATCGCCTTTTCGGCGTGTTTCATCGTCGTCACATCGTGGATGACGCGCCCGCCCCAGCCATGGACGCGCTCGACGAGCGCCGAGGGATCGCCAAGGCTCGAGAGGACGAGCGGGACGCGATAGCGTTCGAGCAGCGCGAGGCGGTCGGCGCCCGCGGGATCGCTGCCCCAGCGCGCGGGCATGTTGACGATCGGCGGGGCGCCGCCCGTGTCGGCGAGCGCCGTCAGATAGTCCTCGAACAGCTCGAAGGGCGTGATCGTCCCGCCCTGCCAGCCGCCGATCACCCCCGCGTTGCAGCAAGCCGTCGCGAGCGGGACCGACGAAGCGAAGCTCATCGGCGCGCACATCAGCGGAAGCGAGAGGCCAGCGAACATCGCGGTCAGGCGATCGCCTTCAGTGCGTCGAGGACGCGGACGAAATGGACGGGGTTCCACACATCCTGATCCTCGCCCCAACCGATGCCGCCGTCAATGTCCCAGCGCATCAGCTGGTTTACGCCATAGCCGGCCTCGCTCATCGTGCTGACGACAAAGCCTTCGCTCTGCATTTCGCGGCCATGCTCGTCGATCAGTTCGACTTGCATATGCGTGCTCCAGCCGGTCTGCGGGCTGCGGAACACGCGCATGCGCGATTTCGCGGTGTCGAGGCTGCCGAACTGACCGTCACGGCGGATCCAGCCGGCGTTCATCGGCGACCAGCCGTCGGCATCGCCGTCCTGCACGCGCGCGAAGCCGAGGAAGCCGGTGCTGTCGCGGCGGTGGCCGAAGATATACTGGATGCGGCCGCGGCCGCGCTCGCGTTCGATCTCGCGCCAGCGCGCGCCGCCGGGATTTTTCACGCGCTCCATGTCATTGGCATAGACTTTGGGGCTAGCGGCATAAGGCCCGCCGCGCGGCCCCCAGGTGCGGTCGCGCACGCCGATGCCGTCGATGCGAATACGCTCGCCGCGCAGCGTCATCCAGCCCTCGACATGGCCGAGCTGGTCATAATGCGGCGTGGCCATGAAGGGCGGCCTGCCGGGCGGGAAGCGGTGCGGCTGGTGCAGCCCGGTGTGGGTGAAGTCGAGCGCGAAGCCGCGCGAAGGGTCTTCGTACCGGAGGTGATATTTCATGCCTGGCTCGAGCATCTTGAGGCTGTAGCCGCCGCCGTTCTTGTCGCCCGGGAAGGTGATGTCGGTGAGGTCGGGGGCGTCGGGCATCGGCGCCTCCTCGACCTTGCGGTAATAGGCCATGCGCGCCTGGTCATAGCCTTCGTCGTCCCACGCGAAGATGCGCCAGGTGATCGCCTTGCGGTTGGGATAATAGGGCGCGTGGATCCAGCAGCCGATCTTGCGCTCGGGGATGTTGAACGACCACCAATTGGTCTCGGTCTCATAGGGATCGTCGGACAGCTGGTGGTAGCGGTCGTCCTCGGGCTTGAAAGCGAGGTCTTCGGTCATGCGATACTCTCCAGTTCGTCGAGCGCGGCGGTGAACAGCGCGGCGATGCGGGTCACATCGGCGACCTTCGCGGCATCGGCGATCACGCCCATGTCGAGATTGTCGCCGCTTCGCCGCGAGGTGATGTTGAGAAAACGCCCCGAGCCGATGATCGGCACCGGATAATTGTGGCGCTGGGCAAAGCCGGCGTAGCTGCGCGGCGCGGCGGGGCCGGGCACGTTGGATAGCGTGAGGTTGCCGGGGATCAGGCGTTTGCCGCCCGCGAGGCGATCGGCGAAGGCCGCGCGGCGGTCGCGTGCGCCGAACGGCTTTTCGGCGGCGTCGAGCAGGGCTTCGTCGTGCGGCGTGCGGCGCATCTCGGCGGCCATCGACGCCTGGATCGCGCGGAGGCGCTCGACCGGATCGGCGAGATGGGTCGCGAGATGCGGGTGCAGCGCGACGATGCGGTTGCCGAAATCGCCATGCTCCGGCCGGCGGTACGAGCGCGCAGAATTGATGACCAGCGGCGCGTCGGGAAGCTCTCCGGTTTCTATAAGATAGTTGCGCAGCGCGGTGCTGGCGAGGGTCAGGAAGATGTCGTTGATCGTCGCACCCGCCGCCTTGCCGACCGCCTTCATGCGCGCGAGCGGCAGGCTGATCGTTGCATAGCAGCGCTCGGCGGAGGTCGGTCCCGACAGCGCGAATTCGGGAGTCGGTTCGCGGTCACCCTCATAGGCTTCGAGCGCAGCGAGCGCCTCCTTGCGGCGTGCCGATTGTTCGGCGCGCAGGTCCGCGTCGGCTGCGAAGCGCGCATCGGCCTTTTCGCGCCATTTCTCGGGCTCGGGTAGGCGCGCGTCGGCGAAGCGCGCGGTCGCGGGCGGGGCGGCGTCGCTGAGCAGGCCCATCACGGCCTGGAACCCGATGCCGTCGGCGACGCCGTGGTGCATCTTGAGATAGAGCGCGCTGCCGCCCTCGGCGAGGCGTTCGAAGACGTGGACGGCGAAGGGGGGACCCGAGAGGTCGAGGCGGCGCATGTTGAGTTTCGCAACCGACGCGTAAAGGTCGGCTTCGCTCCACGCACCGTCATGTGGTTCGACCGCGATCAGGCTTTCGAGATCGGCATTGGCGATATCGGCCCAGACGTCGCTGTCATAACCATCGGGCGCTTCGTGCAGCCGCACCAGCAGCGGCGTCGCGGGGAGCCGGTCGGCGAACTGGCGGCGGAGCGCGGCGGCGAGCTCGCCCTGCCGGTCCTGGGGCACGTCGAGCAGGATCAGCGCGCCGACATGCATCGGCGAGGCGTCGGTCTCGGACAGGACCATGAAATGATCGTCGGGGCGCAGGCGGCGGACGCCCGGCGCGAGTTTCAGCGGATCGACGGCGCTCATGCCCTACCAGCCGGCCAGATCGGCGGCGCGCGCGCGATGCTCGGCGGGGCTGCCGAGCCAGGCGCGGTCGGCCATCGCGCGGCGGAACCAGTAATTGAGCCCATATTCCCATGTATAGCCGATGCCGCCGTGCGCGGTGACGGCGGCGCGGGTGGTCTGGACATAGGTGTCGCACAGATGCGCTTTCGCCATTGCGGCGGCGCGCGGCGCGTCGGCAAGCTGCGCGTCCCAGGCATAGGCGGCGTACCAGACGAGCGCGCGCGCGGGTTCGACGGCGAGCGCCATGTGCGCGAGCTGGTGTTTGAGCGCCTGGAAACGCCCGATCGGCTGGCCGAACTGCTCGCGCTCCTTGGCGTACGCGACGCTCATGTCGGTGACCTTCTGCGCCCCGCCGAGCGCGTCGGCGGCGACGAGGACGAGCGCGGCATCGGCGAGGCGCGCGGTCATCGGGTCGGCCGCGGCGAAGAGGGTTTCGCCTGCGCCGTCAGCAATGGCCAGTTTCGACATCGGGCGGGTGCGGTCGGCGGCTTTTACGGGTTCGATCGTTGCATCGGCTACCGGAACGAGGCGGACGCCCTTTGCGCGGTCGACGATCAGGAACAGGTCGGCGGCGCGCGCGCTCGGCGCATAGTCGCTGCCGCCGTGGACCAATGTCGCGACCTGCGCACCGCTGGACAGCGCCTCGACATCGCTCTTCCCGCTCGCGTCGACGGCAGCGACCGCCAGCAGCTGCCCGATCAGCGGCCCCGCCGCCGCGGCCTCGCCCGCGACCTCGCAGACGAGCGCGGCGTCGAGCAGGCCCATGCCGCTGCCTGGCGCCAGCATCCCGCCGAGGCCCAGCGCCATCAGCGCGTCCCAGCTGGTGCGATCGAAATCCGCGTCGCCATCGGCGAAGGCATGGATACGCTCGATCGGCCAGCTGTCGGCCAGCGTGCCGCGCACCGCGTTCTGGATCGCCGCCTGCTCTTCGGTCAGGTGGAAATGCACGTCAGCGCTCCCCGCTCATCGCGAGGTCGCGCGGCAGACCGAGGCCGCGTTCGCCGATGATGTTGCGCTGGATGTTCGATGCGCCGCCGGCGATCGAATTGCCGAGGCTGCCCATGATCTGATCGAGCCATTTTTCGGGTCCGCGCGGGCCGCGATTGCCGCGCCCGCCCGCGCCCGCGGGCTCGAGGAAGCCGTGCTCGCCGATCAGTTCCTGCGCGAGCAAGGCCATCTCGTGCCCGATTTCGGTGAGCAGCAATTTCATCATCAGCGCGACCGGGCCGGGGTCCTCGCCCGCGGCGGCGCAGCTGAAGATACGGTAGCTCGAATAGCGGTGCGCCAGGACCGAGCCCTCGATCTGCGCGAGCTTGTCGCGGACGATCGGGTCGTCGATCCGGCCCACTTCCTTCGCGAGATCCACCAGCTTGGCGAATTGCTTGCCGAGGCCGTCGGCGCCGCCGATGCTCGCGCGTTCGTGCTTGAGGGTCGTGCGGCTGACGTACCAGCCCTGCCCGCGCTCGCCGACCTGCCACGCGACCGGCGTCTCGGCATTGTCGAAGAAGAATTCGCAGAAGGTATGATCGCCCTCTTCGCCCGTCATCTGGCGGATCGGCCGGCGGGTGACGCCGGGCTGGTCGAGGTCGATCAGCAGATAGGTAATCCCGTCGTGCTTGGGCGCGTCGGGTTCGGTGCGCACGAGCATGAACATATGCGTCGACTGCATGCCCTGCGAGGTCCAGATCTTCTGGCCGTTGATGACCCACTTGGTACCGTCGGGCGAGAGTTCACCCTTGGTGCGCACGCTCGCGAGGTCGCTGCCCGAGCCGGGCTCGCTGTAGCCCTGCCCCCAGATATAATCGCCCTCGACGGTCCCCCGGATGAAGAGTTCCTTCTGCTCGTCGGTGCCCTTTTCGAGCAGCGTCGGCACGGTCATGTTCATGCCGTTGCCGCCGACCTCCATCGGGGCGCGGGCGCGGGCGAATTCTTCGCGGATCACCTGCGCCTTGATGACATCGACCGGCTGTTCGGAGCCGCCGTAGCGCTTGGGGATCGCGCGATAGAGATAGCCCTCGCCGGTCGCGAGCGCGCGGAAGGTGCGGATGGAGGCCTTGAGATCGGCGCTGCGCGCGTCGGCAGGCGGCGGCCAGTGCAGCGAGAGGAAGGCGCGGACTTCCGCGCGAAAGGCTTCGGCGGCCGCGCCATAGCTCAGGTCCATCGCTCGCTCTCCCTGTATCGTCGGCGAATCTATGCTTGAGTTATATAACTACGTCAACCATGTTGTGCGGCGAGGGAAGCATGATAAGGGGCGCCGATGACCGAAACGACCGATCCGATCCCGCATTACTTCGTCGCTAATGGTGAAGGTTTCGACCCCACCGGCCTGTCGCGCAACCCCTGGTTCGCCGATGCGGTCGCGGGCGGGCCGGTTTCGGCGCTGTTCGGGCATGTGATCGAGCAGGCGAGGTTCGAGCCGGGGTTCGAGATTTGCCGGGTGACGATCGATATCTTGGGCGTGGTACCGCGCGCGCTGCTCACGCCGCGCGTCGTGCCGGTGCGGCAGGGACGGCAGGCGCAGCTGCACCGCATCGAATTGTTCGCGGGCGCGAAGATGGTGGCGCAGGCGCATGTGCTGCTGGCGCGCGACTTGGAAACGCCGGAATTCCCGGCACCGCAGCCGCATCCGGCACCCGAGGATGTGGCGGAGGATAATTTCCTGATCGGCGCGAGCATGGCGGGGGCGATCAAGACGCGGCCGATCATGGGCCGCGTGCGCGAGCCGGGGCGCGGGGTGGCGTGGATGTGCATGAACGGCGAAGTCGTGGCGGGCGTGGCCGCCTCGCCCTTCGTCAAGGCGTGCCTGTTCGCCGATTTCGGCAATGGCGTCGGCAGCGCGACGCACGCGCATGAATGGAGCTATGCCAACCTCGACATCTCGATCCAGTTCTTGCGCAGGCCGCGCGGGGCGTGGTTCCTGCTCGATTGCCATACCGAGGGTGCGGGCAACGGGCATGCGGTGGCGCAGAGCGTGTTTGCGGATGCCGATGGGGTCTATGCCAAGGGGACGCAGACGGTGTTCGTCGGGCCGGGGCGGCCTCGCTAGTCTATTCGCCGCGAAACACCGGCGCGCGTTTCTCGGTGACCGCCGCCAACCCCTCGCGATGATCCTGGGAGCCGAGGAGCAGCGCCTGATTGGGCAGGTTGGCCTGCCATTCGGCCTCCATGCTGCTTTCGAGCGCGCGCTGGATCGACTGCTTGACCGTCGCATAACCGAGCGGCGCCGAGCCTGCGAGTTCGCGCGCCAGTTCCATCCCGCGCGCCGCCAGATCGTCCTTCGCGACCACCTCGCTGACCAAGCCAATGCTCAGGGCCTCCTCGGCGCGGACCTGTTTCCCGCGCAGGCACATCTCCATCGCACGGCCGAGGCCGACGATGCGCGGCAAGAGGAAGGTGCCGCCGAGCGGGGGCATGATGCCGAGCTTGATCCAACTTTCCTGGAACATCGCGCTGTCGGCGGCGATGCGGAAGTCGCAGGCGAGCGCGAGTTCGCAGCCCACGGTCACCGCCGCGCCCTGCACCAGCGCGAGCGTGGGCTTGGGGCAGCGATAGATGGCGCGCGCCGCGCCTTGGAAATTGGCGTAGACGGTGTCCTTGATCTCGCTCGCCGACATGCCGGTCAGGCGTTGCAGGAAAGCAAAATCGGCGCCGACCGAGAAATGCTTGCCTTCAGCGGCGAAGAGGATCGCGCGGACTTCGCGGTCCGCACTCAACGCAACAAAGGCGTCGCGGATTTCGCCGAGCATCTCGGGCGAAGAGGCATTGCCGATATCGGCGCGCGCGACGACGACCGCGGCGATGCCGCCGTCGTGGCGGTCGATGCGGATGTGCTCGAAATCAGCCACCGCCCTACTCTTCCTGCTTCTTCTTTTCGCGCCAGATCATCGCGGTGGCGCTGGTCGAGAGGGTCATGTTGAGCGCCTCGGCATCGAGCGCGGCCTCGAAGGCCCAATCCTCGGCATTGTTGAGGTTCGCCTTCATATAGCGATACCCCATGCGCGGCCCGTCGGCGAGACGACGCGCGGCTTTCATCGTCTCGTCGCGCAGGGCCTCATCGTCGAACAGGCGGGTGTAGAGGCCCTTGGCGAAGGCCTCCTCGGCGCTGAGTTTTTCGCCGAGCAGGAAGAGCTCGCGCGCGACGCCGGTGCCGACGATCTTGGTCCAGAACCAGGTCGATCCGAAATCGCCGCCCGCACCGATGCGGTCGAAGGCGGTGAGGAAGCTCGCGCTTTTCGCGGCGAAGCGCAGGTCGCATGCGCCGGCGATGCCGATGCCCGCGCCGGCGACGGGGCCGTTGACCATCGCGATCGTGGGTTTAGGCATTTCGTGGAGCAGGCGCGAGGTTTCCATGAAGGTGCGGAGGCGCACATGACCCTGTTCGGTACGGCTGCCGACTTGCGGGTTGGCGGGCACGACCGCCTTGTCGGCGCCGCCTTCCTTGAGGTCGCCGCCGGCGCAAAAGCCGCGCCCTGCGCCGGTCACGACGACGCAGCCGACCGACGCATCGCGCGCGGCGTCGGCGCAGGCGTCGGCGAGCGGCGCCATGATCGCGCTGGTCAGCGCGTTGAGCCGGTCGGGCCGGTTGAGGGTGATGGTGCGGACGCCTTCGGCGTCGTCGTCGATCAGGATTTCGTCGCTCATTAATCCTCCCCAAGCTTGCTTGGGGAGGGGGACCGTCCGCAGGACGGTGGAGGGGTTCGCCCTCGCCCACCTCCGCCAATCTTGGCGTATCAAAGCCGCCGTCGCGACCCCTCCACCATGCTTCGCATGGTCCCCCTCCCCGAACAAGTTCGGGGAGGATTCTATCGTCAATCCCCGCCGAGTTCGCGGTGGCGCGCCAGCATCGCTACCGCCTTTTCCGCGAGCTCCTCGGGCACCGCCGGATAGAGCGGCAGCGGCCGCGTCTTGCTCGGCAGCGCGATCGTCGCGGTCGCGCGCACCGTTTCCTCGTCGCGCTGGTTGGTGAATTTCACCGCGACGTCAACCAGGCTCTGCCCGCCCTCCTGCCGCTTCGCGAGCACTTCGCCGGTGACGCGCTGGACGTCGCCCATATAGTTGAACTTGCGGATCTCGTCGTGGATATGGGTGATGACGGCATCGTCGCCCGCCCAGTCGCTGAGATATTGCCACAGGTAATTTTCGCGCATGACGCCATAGTCATAGGCCATCGGATTGCCGATCGCCTGCGCCCACAGCGGATCCCAGTGCAGCCGCTGCGCGACGTCGGGGATGCCATGCTCGTTCTTCACATAGAAGGCGGGGATGCGCTGGCGATTCTTGTGCGCGAGGCGGTTCGCGGTCGGCGCATAGGGCACGAAGCCATAACCGCCGGCGTGGAAGCAGATGACGTCGGTGACGGTCAGCGGGCCCTTGGCCTGCAGGCCGACCGAATCGCCCTTCTCGACGCTTTCGAACCAGCGCTTCTCGGCGCCCTGGACATGCTCCTTGGCGTAGATGTCCTCGATCGCCTGCATTTCCTCGTCGGTATAGCTGGCGGGTTCGATCGCCGAATATTTGCCCTTCTTCACCGCGGTCTTGCGTTCGGTAAGCACGCGCAGGATGCGGTAGACCGCGACGACCTCGCCGCGCTGGTTCATCTTCACGTCGCGGCGCACGCCGATGACCGAGCGGCCGGCGAATTCGGACTGCTTGACCTCGCACGATTCGTCGCCGTTGAAGCTGTAGATCGTGTCGCCGGGAAAGATCGGGCGGTAGAAATCCCATTGCGACCCCGACACGAAGACGTGAACGCCCTTGAATAGGGACTTCTTCAGCGCCTTGATCTCGTCGGGCACGGGGTCGCCCTTCATCGGCTTGTTGATGATGCCCGCCATCATGCCGGGCGCGATCACGCTGCCCCAGCGCGTTTTCTTCGCATAGTGGGGGTCGGTGTAGAGCGGCTTGTCATCGCCCATGCCGTGCGCGAAATTGCGGATATTATCCTCGGTCGCGGTCTGGATATATTCGCGCGTCTTCGCCGCTTGGTCGAATCCCAGCAGCTTGCGCTGCCGCTCGATATCCGCGTCGGTAATCTCGTACGCGACGGCCTTTTGCCACTCATCGCTCTCTTTGATGTCGGTTTTCGCCTCGGCCATCTTAATCTCCCTTGTCACGAGTTATATAACTAGGTAATACATCCCCAAGAGTGACGCAAGGGGATTAAGCCGCAATGGAAGTTCGCCGCATCAGCGATGCCTTGAAGATACGCGCCGGCCATCAGGCCGACGACATCGCGCACGACGATATCCGGCGGCAGATCACCTTCGCCGAATGGGATCGCGAGGCCGACGAGGTCGGCGGCGGGCTGGCGGCGGCGGGGCTGGTTCCGGGCGACCGGGTGTTCCTGCCGATCAGCAATGCGCATGCGGTCGAAATGGCGATCGCGGTGTTCGCGGTCTTCCGCGCCGGCGGCATCGCCTGCCCGATCAGCCCGCGGCTCAATCCGCGCGAGGTCGCCGATTATGCCGCGCTGTGCGAGCCGCGCTTCTGCATCACCGACGCGCCCGAACTGGTCGCGGGGCTCGACCTCGCGGGTTGCTGGCACGTCGGCGAGATGCCGCGCGATATCGCCGCGCTGCCCGACCAGACGAAGCTCGACCCCCATGCCGATGCCGAAATCCTCGGCACCTCGGGCACGACGGGCAAGATCAAGGGCGTCGTGGTGTCACACCCCGATCTGATGACCGGGGTCACCGGCTATAATATGGACCGCTCGCGCTCGACGCTGAACGCGCTGCCGCTCACCGGCTCGGGGGGCAATATCGGCATCGTGATGCTCCCCGCGCGCGGCGGCGCGACCGCGATCACCCAGCAGAAATTCGATCCCAAGGGTTTTCTGGAGCTGGCGCGCGAAAAGCGGCCGAACCTCGTCTACCTCGTGCCCTCGATGCTGCGGCTGGTGCTCGATCACCCCGATGTCGCCGACTACGATATGGACGGGGTCAAATATCTGATGACGGGCACCGCGCCGCTGCCGCACGATTCGGTGAAGCGCGCGTCGGACCTCTGGCCGCACCTCCGCATTCGCAACAGCTACGGTATGTCCGAAGGCGGGGTCGGCATCGGCACGTCGAGCCAGGAACAGGTGCTGAAGCCCGGCTGCGTCGGCAAGATGCCCGCGCATATGCAACTGCGCGACGAGAATGGCCGCGTCGTGACCGAGACCGGCGTGGTCGGCGAAATCTATGGCTGGCAGAAGCATGCGCGGCGCTACTGGAACGACGCCGAAGCGACCGCGACGAGCTTCAAGGGCGGCTGGACCAAGACCGGCGACCTGGGCTTCGTCGACGAGGACGGCGACCTGATCATGGCCGGCCGCTCGAAGGAGTTGATCATCCGCGGCGGCTACAACATCACCCCGCTCGAGATCGAGACGGTGCTGCATCTGCATCCCGCGGTGCAGCAGGCGGCGGTGGTCGGCGTCCCGCACGAGGTGCTTGGCGAGGATATCGCCGCGGCGGTTACCTTGCGCCCGGGCTGCGGCGAGGCGACCGCGGACGACATCATCGCTTTCTGCAAGGCGCATCTGGGCGACAACAAGGTGCCACGGACGCTGGTCGTGCTCGACCATATGCCGCTCAATCCGAACGGGAAGATTTTGAAGAAGGATCTGGCGGAACCGCTGGCGAAGGCGGCCGAAGCGCGGCGGGCGGCTTAAACAGTCCAGGCCCTACCCTTTAGGGGAGGGCAACGAGACTTGGCGGCTTGCCGCCTAGTCGCAGTGGGTGGGGTCCCGCAGCCTCGCGCAACTTCGACATGCCCCACCCCAACCCTCCCCTAAAGGGGAGGGGGTTTCAGCCCTTCAACGTCTCGAACGGCACGTCCTTGTCCATGCGCACCTCGCCCGGCATGCCGAGCACGCGTTCGGCGATCTGGTTGCGCAGCACCTCGTCGGCACCGCCCGCGATGCGCATCACGGTCGAATAGATATAGTCATACTGGACGTCGCCGGTCGCGGTATCGCCCACTTCGGGCGCGATGCCGGCGAGGCCGCGCAGTTCGAGCGCGAGGCCGTTGGTCTTCTGGTAGCGGCCGGCATAAGCGAGCTTGACCATGCCCGCGAGCGCGCCAGGGTTCTCGCCCTTCGACACCATCGTGCGCAGCCGCGCCTGGAAGAAGCGCTCGCCCTGTTCCTCGGCCAGCGCCTCGGCGAGCTGCTGGCGGATCGCGCGATCGTCGAGCATCGTGCCGCCATAGCCGTCGGGGGTGGACGCGGCATAGTCGATCAGCGGCTCGACCCCGCTACGATGCGCGCCCGAGCCGAGCCGTTCGCCCATCAGGACGGTCATGCAGCACGCCCAGCCCTCGCCCTCGGCGCCGAGGCGATTGGCGTCGGGGATGCGGACGTCGGTGAGGAAGGTCTCGTTGAACTCGCTCGCGCCCGAGATCTGGCGGATCGGGCGCGTCTCGATCCCCGGGGTCTTCATGTCGACGACGAAGAAGGTGAGCCCCTTGTGCTTGGGGACGCTCGGATCGGTGCGCACGACGAGGATGCCCCAGTCGGTGAGATGCGCCCAGCTCGACCAGACTTTCTGGCCGTTGACGATCCAGTCGCCCGAGCCGTCGCCCGCGCGCACCGCCTTGGTGCGCAGCGCCGCGAGGTCGGAACCCGCCGAGGGTTCGGAGAAGAGCTGGCACCAGGTGATGTCGCCCTTCAGCGTCGCCTCGATGAAGCGCGCTTTCTGTTCGTCGCTGCCGTGCCTGGCGATGACGGGCAGCGCCATGCCGGTGCCGATCGAGGTGAAGGGCCCCTTGGGGAGATGATATTTGCCCTCTTCCTCGGCGAAGATCACTGCTTCGGGTCCCGATAGGCCGCGCCCGCCGAGCGCCTTGGGAAAGGTCAGGCCGGACCAGCCGCCGGCGTAAAGCTCGCGCATCCAGGCGCGGCCACGGTCGGCTTCCTCGGTGTCGGGAATCTTCTCGCCCGGCTTGAGCACATGCGCGGGGGCGTGGGCGGCGAGCCAGGCGCGGGCTTCGGCGCGGAAGGCGGCTTCTTGCGCATTGTCGTTGAAATCCATCTTACGCCGCCTTTCCCTGGCTGCCGGGCTGCGCGTTCAGCAGGCGGTCGGCCCAAAAGCCGCGGTTGCCGAGATGCACGGCGAGCATCCGCTCGCGCCGGTAATAGAAATGGCAGTTCGCCTCGAAGGTGTAGCCGATGCCGCCGTGGACCTGGAGGTTCTCGCGCGCGGCGAGTTCGAGGCATTTGATGCCCGAAAGGCGCGCGGCGGCGGCGGCGGCGGGGAGATCGTCGGGCGACGATTCCGCCGCCCAGCCGCCGTAATAAGCGTTCGACCGCGCGAGCTCGGTCGCAACCGCGACATCGGCGAGCTTGTGCTTGATCGCCTGATAGCCCGCGAGCGGACGCCCGAACATCTGGCGCTCCATCGCATAGTCGCGCGCCATATGGAGGCAGGCTTCGGCGGCACCGACAGCCTCGAACGCGGCCTGCACCGCGGCTTGATCGATCAGCCGGTCGAGCTTGCCGGTGCCGGGCATAGCCTCGGCGGCGGCATCGGCGAAGTCGAGGCGGTAGTGGGCGCGGAGTTGGTCGAAGCTGTCAAGCTTGGTGCGGGTCACGCCGGGCTGGTCGAGTTCGACGAGCGCGAAGCCGCCGCCCGCGACGAGCACGACCGCGACATCGGCGATGCCGGCATCGGCTACCGGCGACTTGCTGCCGCTCAGCTTGCCTCCCGCCAGCGTCGCGCCCGTTGCGAACACCGGGCCCGGCCCCTCGGCATAAGCGAAGGTCGCGATCGACTCGCCGCTCGCGAGCTTCGGGAGCCACGCCGCCTTCTGCGCCTCGCTGCCCGCGAGCCGGATCGCTTCGGCACTGAGAATGATCGAACTCGTGAAGGGCACCGCGGCATTGGCGGCGCCGAGCGCCTCCATGATGACGCCGAGGTCGAGCGCGCCGAGGCCGAGGCCGCCATGCTCTTCGGGGATCGCAGCGCCGAGGAAACCCATTTCGGCGAGCGCGCGCCATAGCGGCTCGTCCCATTCGGCGCCCGAGTCGATCAGCGAACGCAGCCGGTCGAAGGACGACAGATCCGAAAGCAGCGCGCGGGCTTGCTCGCCGAGCATTTTCTGTTCATCGCTAAGGTCGAAATTCATCGCAGGCCTTGCCCCTCCATATCGGTCTGTGTCATAGCGAGTTGTATAACTAGGTCAACCATGACAAGTGCGCGGAGAGGAAGCACCCATCATGCAATATGAAACCATCCTGGTCGATGTCGCCGATCATGTCGCGACGATCACGATCAACCGCCCCGAGGCGATGAACAGCTTCACCAAGCGGATGATGGACGAATTCGAGCATCTGTGGAAGTGGATCGGCAGCAACGACGACGTGCATTGCTGCGTGTTGCGCGCGGCGCCGGGCAAGGCCTGGTGCACCGGGGTCGACGTCAAGGAATCGCAGAAAGAAGGCGGCACCGTCGTCGACCTCGCCAACATCTGGCACTGCGAGGATCCGGGCAATTATCTCGGCCCCAAGTCGATGAAATGCTGGAAGCCGGTGATCGCCGCGGTGCACGGCATGGCAGCGGGCGGCGCCTTCTACTGGCTCAACGAGAGCGACATCATCATCTGTTCGGAAGAGGCGACCTTCTTCGATCCGCATGTGACGTACGGGATGACGAGCGCACTCGAGCCGATCGGCATGACCTATCATATGCCGCTGCACGACGTGCTGCGCATGGTGCTGCTCGGCAATGACGAGCGGATCGGCGCGGGCACCGCGCTGCGCATCGGGCTGGTCAGCGAGATCACGACGCTGGAGGAGCTGTGGCCGCGCGCCGCCGAGCTTGCGGCGACGATCGCGGCCAAGCCGCCGGCGGCGACCGCGGGATCGGTCAAGGCGATCTGGGAATCGCTCGACCTCCCCCGCTCGGTCGCGCTGCAACAGGGCCTCAAATATTGCCAGATCGGCAATCCGGTCGGCGTGCCGCAGGTCGACCGCGCCGCGCTGATGGCCGACAAGGCGAAGAAATTCACGGTGCGATAGCCGTAGCGTCAACTACTGCTTGACGTTTACGTCAACGTCCGGTTGGATGGTCTCAACATATAGAGGGTGAGGACTCGAACGCGCATGTCGATTCTGTACGACGAGGGCCAGCAAGCGATCGCGACGGAATCGCGGCGCGTGCTCGAAGCCCGGGTAAACAAGGACGAGCTGCTGCCGCTGCTCGAAGTCACCGGCCAATATCACGACGGTTTCTGGAACACCGCGAAGGAACAGGGCTGGACCGCCCTCGCCCTTCCCGAAGCCTATGGCGGGCTCGACCTCGGGCTCGTCGAGCTCGGGCTGATCGCGCATCAGGCGGGCCGCAGCCTGAGCGGCGCGCCCTTCCTCACCGGCAGCTTCGGCGCCGCGAAAGCGATCGAGCTTTACGGCAGCGACGAGCAGAAGGCGAAATATCTGCCCGGCCTCGCGAGCGGCGAGACCATCGGGGCGGTCGCCTTCGCCTCGGGATCGAGCGCGCTGCCCGTGCTGCCGAGCGTGACGGTGACCGACCATCAGTTGAACGGCACCAAGACCGGCGTCGCGGGCGGGCTCGCGGCCGACGTCGCGGTCGTTTACGCCAATGGCCCCGGTATGCCGGCGCTCGTCGTCGCCGACCTGTCGAAGGTGACGCGAAACGCGATCGACAGCTTCGACAACAGTCGCCTCTATGCGGACCTTGTGTTCGACGCGACCCCGGTCGAAACGCTGGTCGTCGGCGGCGCGGCGCGCGATGCGGCGCTGCATATCCTGGCGCTGCAGGCCGTCATCACCGCGCACGAACAGACGGGCGGCGCCGAGGCGATGATGGAAATCGCGCGCGACTATGCCGTGACCCGCCGCGCCTTTGGACAGGTGATCGGCGCCTTCCAGTCGATCAAGCATCGCATCGCCGAGCTTTACGGCTTCGTCGAACTCGCGCGTGCCAATTGCATCCATGCGGCATCGCGCGAGGGACAGGCCGATTTCATCACCGCCGCAGCGGCCGCGCGCATCTCGGCAACCGAGGCCTATGACAGTGCCTCGCGCGACTGCGTGCAGATCCACGGCGGCATGGGCGTGACGTGGGAGCTGGGGCTCCACCTCCACACCCGCCGCGCGCGCAGCCTCGCCATCGAACAGGGCAATCTCCTGTTCTGGGAAGACATCCTCGTCGACCGCCTGACCGGAGAAGCTGCATGAGCGATCTCGACGCCTATCGGACCAAGGCCGCGGCCTGGCTGGAATCGATGGTCCCGACCTATGGCAAGGAGGCCCGCAAGGGCCTCAGCGTCGAGGAGGATCTGGCGGTCGCACGCCAATATCAGCGCGCCAAGTTCGACGCGGGCTATGCCGGGATCAACTGGCCGACCGAATATGGCGGCCAGGGGCTCGGCCATCTCGAAAAGGTCACCTTCGACACCGAAGAGATGAAGCACGGCTTCCCCAGCTTCTATTTCGGCATCTCGCTCGGCATGCCGATCCCGGTGCTGATGCAGTTCGGCAGCGACCAAGCGTTCGTCAAGGAACGCGTGCTCAAGGCGCTGAAGGGCGAGGAAATCTGGTGCCAGCTCTTCTCCGAACCCTCGGGCGGATCGGACCTCGCAGGCCTGCGCACAAAGGCCGAAGTCGACGGCAATGGCTGGAAGATCAACGGGCAGAAGATCTGGACGAGCTGGGCGCAATATTGCGACTATGGCGTCATCGTCGTGCGCACCGACCCCAATGTGCCCAAGCACAAGGGACTGACTTACTTCTGGGTCGATATGAAGGCGCCGGGCGTCACCGTGGTGCCGATCAAGCTTGTCGGCGGTGACAGCCACGTCAACGAAGTCTTTTTCGATGATGTGAAGATTACCGACGATCACCGCATGTCGCCGGTCGGCGGCGGCTTCGCGGTCGCGATCGCGACGCTGATGATCGAACGTTATGTCGCGACTGACAGCGCAGGGTTCGGCCCGCACCTCGACCTGTTCGTCGATCTTGCGAAAGACACCGAACTCAATGGCAAGCCCGCGATCGAGGACGGGCGCATCCGCCAGCAGATCGCGCGCAACTATGCGATGCGGAGCGGCCTGCAGTCGATCACCGCGCGCGCGATGGCGATGATGCAGGCGGGCATGGTCCCGGGGCCCGAGGGCTCGCTCAACAAGCTCGTCGCGGTGCGCTCGCGCCAGAAGCTTTCCGAACTCGCGATCGACCTGCAGGGGTCGGGCGGCTTCCATTATGACGACCATGCCTCGCAAAAGGAAAATTGGACGTCGAGCTGGATCAACGCCCCCACCGGCCGCATCGCCGGCGGCTCGGACGAGACCTTGCTCAACACCATCGCCGAAAAGATCCTCGGCCTGCCGCAGGACCATCGCCCCGACAAGGGCGTGCCGTTCAACCAGATCCCGGCCTGAGGAGGCGCGCGCATGAAGATCGACAATGATATCGCAGCCGTCGTCACCGGCGGGGCCTCGGGCCTCGGGCGCGCGACCGCCGAGGCGCTCGCCGCGGCGGGGGTAAAGGTCGCGATCTTCGACATCAACGATGCGCTCGGCGAAGAGGTCGCGGCGGCGATCGGCGGGTTGTTCGTCCATGTCGACATCACCGACGAGCAGTCGGTGCTCGACGGCTATGCCAAGGCGCGCGCCGCGCATGGGCAGGAGCGCGTCTGCGTCCATTGCGCGATGACCTCGCGCCGCGGCAAGACGCTCGCCTTCGACAAGGCGAGCGGCAGCTTCCGCCGCACCCCGACCGAGGATTATGCCTACGGCGTCGCGGGCATTTTGACCGCGAGCTACCGCATCGCCTCGATCTCGGCCGAGGGCATGGCGACCTTGCCCGAACTCGAGGACGGCGAGCGCGGCGCGATCATCCTCACCGCCTCGGTCGCGGCACAGGACGCGCAGATCGGTCAGGTCATCTATGGCTCGGCCAAGGCGGGGGTGAACGGGCTGGTGCTGCCAATGGCGCGCGACCTGATGGACCTCGGCATCCGCGTCAATTCGATCATGCCCGGGGTATTCAAGACCCCGCTCGTCGCGAACCTGCCCGAGCCGGTGCTCGCCAGCCTCGGCGCGTCGGTCCCCTTCCCCAAGCGGCTCGGCAAGGCCGAGGAATATGCCAGCCTCGCGATGGAGATGGTCCGCAACAGCTATTTCAACGGCCAGGCCGTCCGGTTGGACGGCGCGATCAGAATGGCCCCGCGCTAGTCCCCAAAGCTCCCCTCGAAGAAGGAAACCTGTGATGACCGAAGCCTATATCATCGACGCCGTCCGTACCCCGCGCGGGATCGGCAAGCCCGGCAAGGGCGCGCTCTCGCACCTCCACCCGCAGCATCTCGCCGCGACGGTGCTGAAGGCGATCAAGGACCGCAACAATCTCGACACCGCGACCGTCGACGACATCGTCTGGTCGACCTCGACGCAAAAGGGCAAGCAGGGCGGCGACCTCGGTCGCATGGCCGCGCTCGCTGCGGGCTATGACACCAAGGCCTCGGGCACCACGCTCGACCGTTTCTGCGGCGGCGGCATCAGCAGCGTCAACTTCGCCGCCGCGTCGGTGATGTCGGGTATGGAAGATTGCGTCATCGCCGGCGGCACCGAAATGATGAGCTACACCGCGCAGATCGGCGCCGAGGAAGCCAATGCGGGCCTCAAGCCGCTGGGCATGGGTTCGGGCAACGCCGCGCTCGACGCAATCCACCCGCAGTCGCACCAAGGCGTGTGCGGCGACGCAATCGCCGCGAAGGAAGGCATCAGCCGCGAAGCCGTCGACGCGCTCGCGCTCGTCAGCCAGCAGCGCGCCGACCGCGCGATCAAGGAGAACCGCTTCGCCAAGTCGGTGGTCCCCGTCTATAACGAGGACGGCAGCGTCGCACTCGACCGCGAGGAATTCCCGCGTCCCGAAACCACCGCCGAGGGGCTGGCCGGGCTGAAGGCGAGCTTCGGCGCGCTCGCCGATTTCGACCTCGGCGGCGGGGTGACCTTTAAGAAGCAGATCCAGCGCCGCTATCCCGACCTCGAATGGGAAGGCGTCCACCACGCCGGCAACTCGTCGGGCGTCGTCGACGGCGCTGCCGCGCTGCTGCTGACCTCGAAGGATTATGCCGACAAGCATGGGCTGAAGCCGCGCGCGCGCATCGTCGCTTACGCCAACCAGGGCGATGATCCGACGCTGATGCTCAACGCCCCGGTGCCCGCAGCGAAGAAGGTGCTCGAAAAGGCGGGCCTCAACACCGACGACATCGACGTCTGGGAAATCAACGAGGCCTTTGCCGTGGTCGCCGAAAAGTTCATCCGCGACCTCGACCTCGACCGCGAAAAGGTGAACATCAACGGCGGTGCGATGGCGCTCGGCCACCCGATCGGCGCCACCGGCTCGATCCTGATCGGCACCGCGCTCGACGAACTCGAACGCTCGGGCGGGCGCTATGGCCTCGTCACCATGTGCGCCGCGGGCGGCATGGCGCCGGCGATCATCATCGAACGGATCTGAGGATCAGAGCGGGCCTTTCCTCCCCCTTCCCGCTTGCGGGAGGGGTCGGGGAAGGTCTGTTTATGGCGCTTAGCCCGTCGGACATGCCCTCCCCTAGCCCCTCCCGCAAGCGGGAGGGGAACTGGCTCAGAACGGCCCGCGCACCGCGATCGTCCGCGCGGGGTTGTAGAGATTCAGGAACAGCGTCTGGCCATCGGGCGCGAAGCAGACGCCCGATACTTTGGTCGCCGCGCTCACCCGCGCGAAGGGATAGACCTTCCCCTCGGGCGTCACGCCGCGCAGCCAATTGTCGGGGCGGCTGCCGCGCCGGTCCTCGCACACCATCAGGTCGCCGTTGGGCGCGACGCTGAGATTGTCGCCGAAGCTGAAATGCCGAGGGTCGGTCGTTTCGACGAACAATTGCAATTGCCCCGGTCGCGCCGCCTCGGCCGCGGTGCCTTCGGCGCGCGACGGGCGATAGCGCATGATCTGCCCGCGGCGCGCCGGACCGCCCGAGGTGCAGGTGAAATAGATTTCGCCATCGCCGCTGTGCACGCCCTCGCCGCGCGCGAAGATCGTGGCACCGGCCCGCGCACCGCGTTTGCACAGATCGTCCCTGGGGCTTTCGACGTCGTCGAGGTCGATCCAGCGGACATCGTGCCAGCCGCCGGTCGCCAGTACCGGCCGCGTCCAGTTGCGTGTATCCGATAGCGCCGGGTCGACCAGCGCCAGCGCCTGCAGCCGCCCGCCCCTGTGGAGCTCGCCCGGCACCGCGGGCAGGAAGCGGTAGAAGAGGCTGTCCTGCCGGTCCTCGGTCATATAGACCGCGCCGCTCGCGGGATCGACGACCGCCGCCTCGTGATTGAAGCGGCCCATCGCCTTGATCGGCGCGGCGCTGACCAACCCGCCCGGTGCGACGGGGATTTCGAAGACCCAGCCATGGTCTTCCTTGTGTTTCCCGCCGGCGCGCGAGACGTCCTCTTCGCAGCTCAGCCAGGTGCCCCACGGGGTGATGCCGCCCGAGCAATTGTAGATGGTGCCGACGAGCGAGAGATATTGCTCCTCGACGTCGAGGCTTACGGGATCGAGGATGATCGTCGAGACGCCGCCCGGCAGCGCCTCGCCGCTGCCGCCGCGGTAGCAGTCGAACGCCGCGGCGTCGCCGCTGGTCCCGACCGGGCATGCGCCATGCTCGAGCTCGTCGGTGCCGAGTTCGTGGTTGCGCATCAGGCAGAGGCGCCCGTCGGGCAAGGTCGTGCAGCCCATGCCGTCGGCGCTGTTCGGTACCTGCCGCCCGTCGCTCATCGTCTGGCCGAATTGCGAGACGATCTTGTACGAAAAGCCCTTCGGCAGATCGAGGACGCCCGCGGGGTCGGGGATAGGCGCACCGAAGCGGTTGGCGTCGGCGAGCATCGCGGCGGAGACATGGCGGCCGTGGAGCGCAAGGCCGGCGAATGCGGTGGCGATCAGCCCCCTGGCGAAGCCGCGGCGATCGAGAGCGATGGATGCCCGTTCCATGGCCGCGCGATACGCTCATGACGTGACAGGCAGATTGCGGAAGTCTGACATTTTGACAACAATTTGAAGTTCGCCGGCACATTAGTGCAACATTCGGTATCGCGAAATTTGCGGGTCCGGAGGCACAATTCGGACGGCAAAGAAATCCTTTCCATCCTAAGGGTCCTTGGCCCTTGCGCTGCCCTTTTCGCACCGGCATGGCCGAGGGGACATATTGGGAGAAAAGACATGGCAGGTCCGCTTCAGGGTATCCGCATCATCGAATTCGCCGGCATCGGCCCCGGCCCCTTCTGCGGCATGATGCTCGCCGATCATGGCGCCGAGGTCATCCGCATCGATCGCCCCGGCGGCTTCATGGACCCGCGCGATCCCTTGTCGCGCAATCGCACCTCGATCGCGCTCGACATGAAGAATCCCGACGCGGTGCAGATCGCCCGCGACCTGTGCAAGAGCGCCGACGGCATCATCGAGGGCTATCGCCCCGGCGTGATGGAGCGGCTGGGGCTCGGGCCCGACGTGCTGCTCGGCGACAATCCGAAACTCGTCTATGGTCGCATGACCGGCTGGGGCCAGTTCGGTCCCTATGCGCAGGCAGCCGGCCACGACATCAATTATATCTCGCTGTCGGGCGTGCTCCACACGATCGGCCTTGCCGGGCAGAAGCCCGTGCCGCCGGTCAACTATGTCGGCGATTTCGGCGGCGGCGGCATGATGCTGGCGTTTGGCATGTCGAGCGCGCTGCTCCACGCGGCGAAGACCGGCGAAGGCCAGGTCATCGACTGCGCGATGACCGACGGGTCGGCCTTGCTCGCGGGCATGAGCTGGTGGTTCCACGGCGCGGGCATGATCAAGGACGAAGCGGGCGTGAATCGCCTCGACGGCGGCGCCCCCTATTACGACACCTATACTTGCAGCGACGGCAAGTTCATCTCGATCGGGTCGATCGAGCCGCAATTTTACGCGCTGCTCCGTGCGAAGACCGGGCTCGACGCCGACCCCGCCTTCGACGTGCAGGACGACCAGGAGAATTGGCCTGCCAAGAAGGTCAAGGTCGCCGCGCTGTTCGCGACCAAGACGCGCGACGAGTGGTGCGAATTGATGGAAATGACCGACGTCTGCTTCGCGCCCGTACTGTCGCTGACCGAAGCGCCGCATCACCCGCACAATGTCGAGCGCGAGACCTTCGTCACCGTCGCGGGCGTGCCGCATCCGGCTCCCGCGCCGCGCTATTCGGCGACGGTCAACGACACCCCGCGCGCGGCGCCCGTCCCGGGCAGCGATGGCGACGCGGTTCTCGCGGGGCTCGGCTACGACGCGGGCAAGATCGCGGCATTGCGTAGTGGCGGCGCGGTGCGCTGACCTTGCAAGGAGGGGCCGCGAGGCGTAGCCTGCTGCGGCCGATAAGGAGAGAATAATGGGCGAATTTCTGAGCGTCGAGCGGCGCGGCAAGATCGCGATCCTGACGATGATCAAGCCCGAGAGCATGAATGCGATCGGCACCCACGAAGATTGCGACGACATCATCGACACGATGCGCGACCTGGGGGCCGACCGCAGCGTCAGCGCGATCATCCTGACCGGCAGCGGCAAGGCGTTCAGCGCCGGCGGCAACCTCAAGGGCATGCAGGACCGGCAGGGCATCGGGGTGCTCGACCAGCCCGATTCGACCCGCGCCAATTACCGCCGCGGCGTGCAGGCGGTGATCCGCGCGCTAATGGACTGCGAAGTCCCGATGATCGCGGCGGTCAACGGCCATGCCATCGGGCTCGGCGCCGACCTCGCCTGCACCTGCGACATCCGCATCGCGGCCGCGAGCGCCAAATTCGCATGCAGCTTCATCAAGGTCGGCATCGTTCCCGGCGACGGCGGAGCCTGGCTGCTGCAGAAGATCCTCGGCTATCCGCGCGCCGCCGAGCTGTTCCTGACCGGCGATCGCTTCGACGCAGCGCAGGCGAAGGAATATGGGCTGGTCACCGAGGTGGTGCCCGGCGAGGAACTGCTGGACCGCGCCATCGCGATCGCCGAGCGCATCGTGTGCAATCCGCCGCGTGCCCTCAGGCTCACCAAGCGGCTGCTCCGCGAAGCGCAGCACAGCCGGATGAGCGACATCCTCGAGCTGAGCGCCGCCTATCAGGCGATCGTCCACGAAACCGCCGACAACCGCGAGGCGATCAACGCCTTCGTCGAGAAGCGCCCCCCCGTTTTCACAGGAGACTGATCATGCTCGCCGAGCGCGTCCTGCCGCTGTCCGGCATCCACAATTTCCGCGATTACGGCGGCTATGACGTCGAGGGCGGCGGCAAGCTGCGGAGCGGGACGCTGTGGCGCTCGGCGCATCATGTCGAGGCGAGCGACGACGATCTGGCGGTGGTCGACGGGCTGGGGATCGAGACGGTGATCGACCTGCGCGGCGACGACGAGCGCGAGGTGCATCCGTGCCGCCGCAGCGATAATTTCAGCGCGCGCGTGCTGTTCGCAGGCGGGGTGACCGCGGGGCTGGCGCCGCACCTGCAGGCGGCGGGCGGCGCGATCGACGTCGCGACGGCGCGCGAGCGGATGATCGATACCTATGCCGGCATGCCGTACCGCCCCGCGCTGGTCGCGACGCTGCGGCTCTACCTGTCGGCGCTCGCCGAATATGATGCGCCGAGCCTGGTCCACTGCGTCGCGGGCAAGGACCGCACGGGGTTCGCGGTGGCGGTCGTCCACCGGCTGCTCGGCGTCCATGAGGACGATCTGATGCAGGACTATCTGCTGACCAACAGCGCGGGCAAGATCGACGAGCGCATCGCGCAGGGCGCGGCGCACATCCGCGCACGCTACGGCGCCGAGATCCAGGAAGATGCGATCCGCGCGCTGATGTCGGTCAACCCCGCCTTCCTCGACGCCGCGCTGGCGACGGTGCGCCGCGACCATGGCGATGTCGCGACCTATGCCGAAGCGGTGCTGAACCTGACGCCCGAGATGCACGAGGCGATGGTGGACCGGCTGGTCGTGTAAAAGGGCTGTCCCCCGCCTTCGCGGGGGCGAGGACTCCTCAGCTGCCCTTCACCAGCACCCCTCCCTTGACCACGGCGTCGACGTTCTCCAGCTGGCGTACATCGGCGAGCGGGTCACCATCCACCGCGATGATGTCGGCGTAGCGGCCGACCGCGATCGCCCCGACGTCCTTTTCGCGCACCAGCGCCTGCGCCGCGTTGCGCGTCGCGGCTTGAATGGCCTCGAGCGGGGTCATGCCGTACTGGACCATGACCTTGAACTGGCCGCCGACCAGCGCGTGCGGCATCACGCCGGCGTCGCTGCCGAACACCATGCGCACGCCAGCCTTGTGTGCTTTCCGGAAATTGTCGCGCTGGATCTGCGCGATCTCGCGATCCTTGCGGAGGTTATCCTCGAGCACGCCATTCTTCGCGCCCTCGGCCTGGGTGTAGTCGGTGTTGAAGATATCCATCGAGAACCACACGGGACGCTTGCGCGCCACCGCCATGCGGATGCCCTCGTCGTCGACCAAGCTCGCATGCTCGATCGTGTCGATCCCCGCGGCGATCGCGGCCCGAATGCCCTCGGCGCCGTGCGCATGCGCCGCGACCTGCAGCCCCCATTGATGCGCCTCGTCGGCGACCGCCTTCAGTTCATTTTCGGGCACCTGCAGCTGGCCGGGTTCGGTGTTGCGCGAAAAGACGCCGCCGGTCGCGCAGATCTTGATCACTTCGGCGCCATATTTGCGCTGGCGGCGGACCTGGTAGCGCAGCTCGTCGGGGGTATCGCCGATGCCCTCCTTCTTGGCGTCCTCCTTCTCGAAGCTCGGCGGGAAGAAGGTCGAATCGCAGTGGCCGCCGGTCGCGCCGAGCGCGTAACCCGCACCGATGATCCGCGGGCCGACGGCGTAACCCGCGTCGATCGCCTGCTTGAGCCCGATGTCGTTGCGTTCGGACGAGCCGACGTTGCGGATCGTCGTAAAGCCCGCGTCGAGCATATCGCGCGCGTTCTTGACCGCGGTCATGCCCCAGAAACTGTCGGTGAATTCGAGGCCGTTATAGCCGCCGATGTCGGCGGGGCCGTCGATATGGACGTGCATGTCGATGAGGCCCGGCAGCAGGGTCTTGTCGCCGAGGTCGATATGCTTGACATCCGATCCCCAGCGCACGGTGCGTGCGTCGGCGATGCTCGTGATGCGCCCGTCGGGACCGACGAAGATCGCGGGATAGTCGACCGTCTTGCCGGTCAGCACGTCGATGTAGCGCGCGGCGGTGATGACGCTGTTGCCGCCATCCTGTGCCTGTACCGACGTCGCCAGAAGCGCCGCCGAGCCGAGCGCGATTCCCCGCAGAAAACTGCCGAACTTCATTCGCGATTGCATGATCTCTCCGCCCTGTTGCTGGTGCCCGGTAACTGGATGGCAAATCAGGACTTATTAGGACAGCGGAATCTTGTACCGCGCCAGATAGTCGTAATCGGGACGGCACGCGTCGGCCACCGCCTGCCCCTGCGCATCGAGGTCGGGCACGGGCTTGTCGGGCGCCCCGAAGCCGGTGCTGGTCATCACCGCGTCGTACCAGTGCGACGCCCAGATGCCGTCGGTGGCGCGCAGCCCCGCCTCCCAGTGCAGCATCGCAGGATCCCAGGCGATGCCGAGCGCGGCGCACAGCTTCGCCAGCATCGCGGGCGGGTCGCGAAGGATGTCGGCGCTGTCGATCACCGGCGGCGCACGGCCGAGCCGGTCCGCCTCGCGGTCGAAGAACTCGACCTGCTTGTCGGTGCCGAGATGATCGGGGCGCACCATCACGCGCTTCGCGGCATAGCTCGCCACGACGCGCGCGGGGTCGCGGATGAGGAAGGCGTGGCGGAGGCCCGGCAGGTCGTGGTGCGCGATCGGCCCGACCATGTGATGCGCCATATGCTTCTGGTACCAGATCGGCGTGCCGGCGGGGTTGGGGCCGGTCATGGCGCGCGCGACGCCGGACCAGTCGCAGTCCATCGAGGCCATCACCTGATCCATCATCGGCTGCGGATCGCCGGTTTCCTTGAGATAGGCGCCGTAGAAGGGTTCGTCGCTGACGTGGCTGTCGGCACGCGCGTCGAAGCTGCGCATCATCGCGGTCGACAGGTTGCGCGGACCCGACCACATGGCGATGCGGATGCAGTCGGGCATGCGTCAGGCCTGACCCGAAATATCGCGCTCGATCAGCGCCTTGTAGAGGGTCTGCAGCCGCTCGACCATCGGCCCCCTGCCCTCGGTCAGCTTGCGCCCGTCGATCGTGTGCGCGGGAACGACGCCCGCGAAAGTGCCGGTCACGAATGCCTCCTCGGCGCCATAGACGTCGGTGAGCGAGAAATTCTTTTCGAACACCGAGATGCCATTCTCGCGGCAGAGGCGGATGACGTTGGCGCGGGTGATGCCGCCGAGGCAATAGTCGCCGCTCGACGTCCACACCTCGCCCTTGCGGACGATGAAGAAATGCGTCGAGTTGCAGGTGGCGACGAAGCCGTGCGGGTCGAGCATCAGCCCTTCGTCGGCACCTGCCTGCGCCGCCTGGATGCAGGCGGTGATGCAGTTCAATTTGCTGTGCGAATTGAGTTTCTGGTCCTGCACCGCGGGGTCGCCGCGGCGGACGTGGACGGTGAAGAGCGTCAGCCCCTTTTCGACCGTCGCGGGCAGCGGGTCCTTATGCTCGGCGATGATGACGATCGTCGCGGGCGAGACCACGACGCGCGGGTCCTGGTACGGCGTCGAGCGGATACCGCGCGTCACCATCAGGCGGATGTGGCAGCCGGTCATCCGGTTCGCCGCGATGGTGTCGTCGAGCCGCTGGATCAGCGCCTCGCGCGAAATCCCGATATCCATCGCGATCGCCTTCGCGCCCTCGAAGAGGCGGTCGAGATGCTGCTCGAGGAAGGCCATGCGGCCCTTGTGGACGCGAATGCCCTCCCACACCCCGTCGCCGAGCATGAAGCCGCTGTCGAACACCGACACCGTCGCCTCGGCGCGCGGCACGAGCGTGCCGTTGACGTTGATCAGGATCGCGTCGTTGCGCGGGTCGGGGACGAAATCGTGGGTGCCTTGAGCCATGCGGCGACACTAGCCGCCGCGGCGGGCCTGTCGAGGGGTCAGACGCCCTTGCGCCCGAAACCGCCGGGGCGCGGCGCCGGGCGCTCGAGGTCGCTTCCGGCCGGCGGTGGGGTTTCGCGGCGGCTCATGTAGCTGGCGAAGGCGGCGTCGGCGTCGAACCCTTCGGTCGGCAGGTCGTCGCCGATGTCGAGATTGGCGCCCGGCACGCGGTTGCTGCCCGATGCGACGCGGATCATCCTGACCAGCGGGCCGATGAGGAAGAGCAGCCCGACGATCGCGAGCCCGAGCACGGTCGGACCGAGCCCGATGCCGACGATACCCTCCATCGACCCGCCGCCAACGCCCATGAAATGCCAGAGGAAGAAGCCGATATAGGCGACGGGAATCAACGCCAGGAGCCAGCCGATGAAAGCGCGCATGCGAAATCCTCTTCCTTGTGCGGAAAAGGCCCTAGCACCCGCCGGTTAGGATTTCCTTATGCCGCCGCCCCGTCGCGCCGCGCGTAGACCGCACCGAGCAAGGCGAAGGCGGCGCCGAGCATCGTCCCGCCGATGATGTCGCTCGCCCAATGCACGCCGAGCATCATGCGCGACACGCCGTTGAGCACGATCATCACCCCCGCGAGGCTCCATGCCGCGCGGCGCCAGCGCGGCGGCACGAGCCAGGCGAGCATGAGGTAGACGACCGCGGCGCTGGTCGCATGGCCGCTGGGGTAGGAGAAGCTCGTCTGGTGATCGAGATGCGGGATGAGGTCGGGGCGCGAGACGCCGAAGCCGAGCTTGAGAACGCTGGAGGCGAGGTTCGACAGAAGCGACGCGCCCGCGAGCGCGACGGCGCAGCGCGGCCCGCACCAACGCCAGACGAGCGCCGCCAGCATGATGACGATGACCCAGCGCGCGATGCCGCCGCCGATCCAGCTCACCCCCTGCATGAAGGCGATGAACAGCGGGTCGCTCTTGCCGACCTGGAGCACGAGATCGGTCGAGATGCGCAAGTCCATCGCCTGCGTCCAGCCCGCAACGACGGCGAAGCCGAGCAGAACGACGGCAACGAGCAGTGCGGCGGCGGCGATGAGGAAGCGGGTGTGGCGGCTCGCGAAATTCAAAATGATCCTCCCTGTGGCGAAGCCATGGGGAGGTGGCGGCCCCGCAGGGGCCGACGGAGGGGCCCCTCCACCACCCTGCGGGTGGTCCCCCTCCCCATCGCTACGCGACGGGGAGGATCGGAATGTCAGATATGCAAGGGCCGTCCGAACGCCGCGAGCACGCCCTCGTGCATCGTCTCGCTCAGCGTCGGGTGCGGGAAGACGGTGCCGATGAAGTCATCCTCGACCAGCTCGGCGGTCTTGCCGATCGTATAGCCCTGGATCAGCTCGGTGACCTCGGCGCCGATCATATGCGCGCCGAGCAGCTCGCCGGTCTTCGCGTCGAACACGGTCTTGGTGAAGCCTTCGGCCTCGCCGAGCGCGATCGCCTTGCCGTTGCCGATGAAGGGGAAGGTGCCCGCCTTGACCTCGTAGCCGAGTTCCTTGGCCTTGGCCTCGGTCAGCCCGACGCTGGCGATCTGCGGGCGGCAATAGGTGCAACCCGGAATGTTGCGCGGGTCCATCGCGTGCGGGTGATTGCCCGCGATCGCTTCGACCGAAATCACCGATTCGTGCATCGCCTTGTGCGCGAGCCACGGCGGCGCGGTGACGTCGCCGATCGCCCAAAGGCCCGGGACATTGGTGCGGCACATCGCGTCGGTGTCGATATGGCCCTTGGTGGTCTTCACGCCGAGCGCTTCGAGCCCGATATTCTCGGTGTTCGGGACGATGCCGATCGCGACGATCGCGTGGCTGAACTCGGCGCTTTCGACCTTGCCGTCCTTGCCCTTGATCTTGGCGGATAAGCCGGTCGCGGTCGCCTTCAGTTCCTCGACCCCGGCGCCGGTGTGGATCGTCATGCCCTGCTTCTTGAGCTGCTTTTCGAGGAAGGCCGACACATCGGCATCCTCGACGGGAACGAGCCGGTCGAGCATCTCGACCACGGTCACGTCGCACCCCATATCCTTGTAGAAGCTCGCGAATTCGATTCCGATCGCGCCGGATCCGATGACGAGCAATTTCTTGGGCATTTCGGGCGGCACGAGCGCGTGGCGATAGGTCCAGATGCGCTTGCCGTCGGCGGGCGCGAACGGCAGGTCGCGCGCGCGCGCGCCGGTCGCGACGATGATGTTCTTCGCGGTGAGGGTCTCGCTGCCCTTCTCGCCCTTCACTTCCAGCTTGCCCGGCGCGGTCAGCTTGCCCTCGCCCATATGGACGGTGATCTTGTGCTTCTTCATCAGGAAGGCGACGCCCTGGCTCAGCTGTTTGGCGACGCCGCGCGACCGCTTCACCACCGCGTCGATATCGGCGCCGATCTGCTGTGCGATCAGGCCATAATCGCCCGCATGCTGCATATAATGATAGATCTCGGCCGAGCGCAGCAGCGCCTTGGTCGGGATGCAGCCCCAGTTGAGGCAGATGCCGCCGAGATTCTCGCGCTCGACGATCGCGGTCTTGAGCCCGAGCTGCGCCGCACGGATCGCCGCGACATAGCCGCCGGGGCCCGAGCCGAGGACGATGAGGTCGTAATTGGTGTCGGCCATGTTACGCCACCAGTCCCAGCGGGCTTTCGACAAGCTCCTTGAAGGTCTTCATCAAGAGCGCGCCATCGGCGCCGTCGATCGCGCGGTGGTCGAAGCTGCCGGTGGCCGACATGACGGTCGCGATCGCGAGCGCGTCGTCGACCACATAGGGCCGCTTCTCGCCCGCGCCGATCGCCATGATCATCGCCTGCGGCGGGTTGATCACCGCGGTGAACTGCTTGATCCCCATCATGCCCATGTTCGAGATCGAGGCGGTGCCGCCCTGATATTCAGCGGGCTGGAGCTTGCCTTCCTTGGCCTTTGCCGCGAGTTCGGCCATTTCGGTCGAGATTTTCGACATCGACTTGCCGCCCGCATCGACGATGATCGGGGTGATCAACCCGCCGGGGATGCTGACCGCGACCGAGATGTCGGCGCGCTTGTAGAAGCGCATCACATCGCCGCCGAAGCTGACGTTGCACGACGGCACGCGTTCGAGCGCGACCGCGAGCGCCTTGATCAGCATGTCGTTGACGCTGAGCTTGACCCCGCGACCTTCGAGGCTGGCGTTGAGCTCGCCGCGGAGTTTGAGCAACGCGTCGAGGCGGATGTCGACGGTGAGGTAGATATGCGGCGATTCCTGCATCGACTGGCTGAGACGGCGCGCGATCGTCTTGCGCATGCCGCTGAGCTTCTCGTCCTCGTGCGGGATGCCGAAATCGGGGATCGGACCGGCCGTCGTCGGAGCTGGCGCCGCGGCGGGCGCGGCCGCAGGAGCCGCAGCGGCAGGCGTTGCAGCCGCGGCGGGTGCCGCCGCACCGGCCGGTGCGCCGTCGAGGTCGTCCTTGACGATGCGGCCGCCGGGGCCGCTGCCCTTGATCGTCGAGAGGTCGATGCCGCGCTCGGCGGCGAGACGCTTGGCGAGCGGGCTGGCCTTGATGCGCTCGCCCGATGCTGCGGGCGCGGCGGCGGGGGCCGGAGCCGGGGCAGCTGCGGGAGCGGGAGCCGGCGCGGGTTCCGCTGCCTTGGCATCTTCCTTCACCGCCGGAGCCGGCGCAGCCGCGGCGGGCGCGGCCTTCGCGGCGCTGGCATCTTCGCCCTCGCCGGCGATCGTCGCGATCACCGTGCCGACCTTCACATTGTCGGTGCCCTCGGCAACGAGGATCGACGCGATCACGCCTTCGTCGATCGCTTCGAACTCCATCGTCGCCTTGTCGGTCTCGATCTCGGCGAGCAGGTCGCCCGACTTCACCGTGTCGCCCTCCTTGACCAGCCATTTGGCGAGCGTCCCTTCCTCCATCGTCGGCGAAAGGGCGGGCATTTTGAGTTCGATCGGCATCGTTGGACTTGTCCCTGTCAGTCTTGCAGGCGGGGCCTGCCGCTACGGATTACCCCCTCGTCATAAGACCATCGTTCGTCAACGTCCATCGGGGCAAACTTGCGTTTCATACGAATGTGACGCACTCTCTCCTCGCAAAAAGCATAGCGGGGTCGGGGCATGCGTACTTATCTGGTCGTGATCGACGACAGCCCGGAAGCGAGCCTGGCGCTGCGCTTCGCGGCGCGGCGCGCGGCGCGCACCGGCGGCGGGGTCGCGGTGCTGGCGATCATTCCGCCGCAGGATTTCGTGGCGTTCGGGGGCGTGCAGGCGACGATCGAGGCCGAGGCGCGCGAACATGCCGAGGAACTGGTTGCCGCGGCGGCCGATACGATCGCGCAGGAATGCAACGTGACGCCGCAAATCCTGGTCAAGTCGGGCAAGCCCGCCGAGGTCGTGTGCCAGGTGATCGCCGAGAATGAGGAAATCGCCGCGCTGGTACTGGCGACGGCGGCGAGCGGCGCGCCGGGGCCGCTGGTCGCGCATTTCACCGGACAGGATGCGGGCACGCTCCCCTGTCCGGTGATGCTGGTGCCGGGCGGGATCGATATCGCCCGGCTCGATGCGCTGAGTTAGATCAGACGAGCACGGTACGGGCGCCCGCGCCCGCAGCTTTCCATTCCAGCACTGCGAAGGCGAAGACGCCCACCGCCTGCGCGATCACGACCGCGAGACCGAGGCCGGTCATCGCGCCCGAGAAAGTCCCGACGACGCCGAGGCTGGCGGCGACCCAGCCGAGGTTGCCGATCGCGATCAGCTTGACCAGCGCGGGGCTAGGAACCGCCTGCCGGGCGGCGATCACCATCAGCAGCGCCGCGGCAAGGCAGATCCAGCCGCCGATCGCGACGATATTAGCGGGAAGTCCGAGCAGTTCGCCGACGGGGGCGGCGGCGAGCAGGCCGACGGCGAAAACGCCGGCGCAGGTGATGGCATCGAGGACGAGGACGGTCTTGAGATTGCGGATCGACATGTGGGTTCTCCTTTCGAACCCGGTCCAGATATGCCGCGAATCGACGCGGGTCGATTACGCGAGAGGTAATGGAAATATCGAAGGCCGAGGTATAGCTCCCGGGGCGAAGGAGAATTGCAATGCAGGTAGCACCCTTGGGCGAGCAGCTCCGCGAATGGCGCACGCGCCGGCGGATGAGCCAGATGGACCTCGCGCTCGACATCGAGATTTCGACGCGGCACCTGAGCTTCATCGAAACCGGCCGCTCGAAACCCAGCGCGGCGATGCTGCAGCGGATCGCCGACTGCCTCGAGGTGCCGCACCGCGCGCGCAACGCGCTGCTGCTCGCCGCGGGTTACGCGCCCAATTACCAGGAGCGTCCGCTCGACAGTGCCGAGATGGCGGGGATGAAGACGATCGTCGAACATGTGCTGAAGGGGCACGAGCCCTATCCCGCGCTAGCGGTCGACCGGCACTGGAACATGATCGCGGCGAATGACGCGATCGCGATCCTGGTCGAACAGGTGTCGCCCGAATTGCTCGCGCCGCCGGTCAATGTCCTGCGCCTCGCGCTGCATCCCGACGGGCTGGCCCCGCAGATCGTCAATTATGCGATGTGGCGTGCCCATATCCTGCACCGGCTCGACCTGCAGATCGAGGCCAGCGCCGACGCGGGGCTGATGGCGCTGCGCGAGGAGATCGCGGGTTATCCGGGGCCGGCGAACGATATCGGTCATGGCGCGGTGAGCAGCATCGCGGTGCCGCTGCTGCTCGATACGATCGCGGGGCGGATCAGCTTCGTGTCGACGGTGACGATCTTCGGGACGCCCGTGGACATCACGCTGTCGGAGCTGGCGATCGAGGCGTTTTTTCCGGCGGATGCCGAGAGCGCGGCGCTGCTCGCGCGGCTGGCGGCGAAGTGACCGGCGAAAAAAGGCCGATGGTAAAAGAATGATTTAAAGATTCCGCCAAATAGTGGTCGACCAATAACCACCCTATTGACGATAGAGAATATTTGGTGAAGTTTCGAAATATTAGAGAATCAACTCAAGCCGTCGCTGTCCAAACTATGCATGTCAAGAATTCCGGGACGGATTCCCGGATCGAAGGAATATTGCCCGGGATTTTTTTGCAGAGACAAGGAGATTTTTCATGAAAGCGATGAGACTCGTCAAATTTCCGATCATGTTCCTTTCCCTGCTCGCCATGCCTTCGACGGCCTTCGCCGCGCCGACCTATTCGGGGCTGAACACGATCAAGGACGTCGTCGCATTCCAGACGGGCATCGTCCTTTTCACGATCAACTCGGCGCCCGCCTCGCCCTGGTCGACGTGCAACGTCAACCACCAGTTCACGATCAACACCTCCAGTCTCAGCGGACAGGCGCTCTACAACAATGTCATCACCGCGCAGCAGAACGGCAAAAGCGTCTATGTCGTCGGCCGCGGGACCTGTTCGCTGTACACCGGCGCCGAAGACGTCGACTTCGTCCAGATCAATCCCTGATCGGCGCCATCGAGGCGTGGCGGCGCGCAAGGCCCCGACGGGGCGCTAGCGCTTTCGCCCCTTGTGCTTGATATTCGCGGGCCGGCCGCGCTTGCCGACCATATGTTTGCCGGCCTTGTCCTTGCGCGTCCCGTCGCGCCGCACCGGGCGGTCGCGGAAGCCGCGCTCGGGCGCGTCGGGCAGCTCGAAGCGCAGCGCGCCGCTCACCGGGTTCGCCTCCATTAGCCGGAGGTCGAGCCGCTGGCCGACGGTGTAGCTCACCCGGCCATGCTCGCTGTCGAGCGTGCGCGCCGCCTCGTCGTAGAAGAAACGTTCGCTGCCGAGGCTCGACACCGGCACCAGCCCGTCGCCGCCGAGCCCGTCGACCGTCGCGAAAAAGCCGAAGGGCTGCACCCCGGTGATCCGCGCCGCGACGATCTCGCCCGCCTTGTTCGCGAGATAGGCCGCGACATAGCGGTCGATCGTCTCGCGCTCGGCCTCCATCGCGCGGCGTTCGAGCGCGCTGATCGCCTCGCCGATGCGCGACAGCCCTTTGGCGTCGGCTTCGCCGAGCCCGGTCCGCGCGGGCAGGTCCTTGGACTTGCCGGGGACTTCCAGTTTGTAGCTGTCGACCAAAGCGCGGTGGACGATCAGGTCGGCGTAGCGGCGGATCGGCGAGGTGAAATGCGCGTAAGAGCCGAGCGCGAGGCCGAAATGCCCCGAATTGGCGGGGCCGTAATAGGCTTGCGTCTGGCTGCGGAGGATCGCCTGCATGATCTCGGGCAGCCGGTCGTCTTCCGAAAAACCGTCGATCAGGCGGTTGAACACCGCCGGGGTGATCACCTGCCCCAGCGCGAAGCTCTGGTCGAAGGTTTCGAGATATTCCTTGAGGCTGACGAGCTTCTCGCGGCTCGGCGGTTCGTGGATGCGGTACATCACCGGCGATTTCTTCGCCTCGAGCGCCTTCGCCGCCGCGACATTGGCCGCGATCATATAATCCTCGATCAGCCGCATCGAATCGAGCCGGTCGCGCACGCGGATCTCGGCGATGCCGCCTTGCTCGTCGAGGATCACCTGCCGCTCGGGCAGGTCGAGGTCGAGCGGGCTGCGCGCGGCGCGCGCCTTGGCGAGCAACGCCCAGCACGCCCAGAGATTCTGGAGCGCGGGCAGCACATCGGCATCCCACTCGGCGCGCGCTTGATCGGCGTCATAGGCCGCCTGCGCCTGTTCATAGGCGATGTTCGCGCGTAGCCGCACCAGCGCGCGCGTGAAACGCCACGACGTCACCTTGCCCTGCTTGTCGACGGTGAGATGGCACGCCATCGCGGCGCGATCCTCGCCGGCTTTCAGCGAACAGACGCCCGCCGACAAAGTCTCGGGCAACATCGGTACGACGCGATCGGGGAAATAGACGCTGTTGCCGCGCCGCCGCGCCTCGCGGTCGAGTTCGCCGTCGGGGCGGACATAGTAGCTGACGTCGGCGATCGCCACGATCGCCTTATAGCCGCCCTTGTTGCCCGCATCCTCGTCGGGGATCGCCCAGACGGCGTCGTCATGATCGCGCGCGTCGATCGGGTCGATCGCGACGATCGGCAGGTCGCGCAGATCCTCGCGCCCCTCGGGGGTGAGCGGCAGTTTCGCGGCGCGCTCGGCCTCGGCGATCGTCTCGGCGCCAAAAACGTGCGGGATTTCGTGGCGCGCGATCGCGATCATGCTGAGCGCCTTGGGGGCGAAGGGGTCGCCGATGCGCTCGACCACCTTGGCCTTGGTCGCGGGGCCGCGACCGGTCAGTTCGGCGCGGACGAGGTCGCCGATGCCGGCGTCGCCCATGTCGGCGACTGCGAAGTCGAAGCGCGCGCGCTTGTCAGCAGGGCGCAGCCAGACCATCGCCTTGCCGCCGGGGCCGACATCGTGGACGAGCACGCCGACGATGAGTTCGGCGCTCGCCTGCAACCTTTTCATCGGAAACGCGACATGGCCGCTGCCGCGTTCCTCGGTGCGCGCGAGAATGCGGTCGCCGACGCCGAGCGCGCTTTTTCGGCCCTGTTCCATCACGCGCAGCCGCGGCGGCGGGCCGGCGCCTTCCCAGCGGTCGGGCACCGCCCAGAGGTTGCTGCCCTCGATCGCGGCGATACGCAGCACGGTAACTTTGGGCAATCCGCCATGTTTGTGGAAGGCGCGGCCGGGCGCCATGTCGACGAGCCCCTCGTCGGTCATGTCCTTGAGCAGCGCCTTCAGCGCGACCTTGTCGGCGCCGTGGAGGCCGAAATGCTTGGCGATCTCGCGCTTGCCGACCGCGCCCGGGCTGTCGGCGATGAAGCGCATGATCTGGTCGCGTGTCGGGAGTCCGGCCTGGATTTTTCGTGGCATGATCCGCTGATAGGGGGCAACGCACGGCGCGTCACCCCCATCTGGCGGATCAATAATAGGGCTGGATGTCGATCACGCGGCCAGAGGCATCGGCGGTGCAGACCGAGCGATAGCTGCCGGTCGCAACGGTATAGACATGGGTGCCGCGACCGTCGCGCTGGCTAACCACGACGCTGCTGCCCCAAGGTGCGTTCTGATATTCGTCGGCGCGGCGTTCGCACGCGGCGCGCCCGCCATCGGTCCCGCCCCGCGCATAGGGGCGGTTGGCGGCGCGGCGGTTCGACGCCTCGGCCTCGCCGGCCATGTAGCCGTCGTGATAGCCTTCACTGTCGTTGCGGTCGTAGGAGCCGCCGTAGAGGCCGTCGTTGTAACCGCGCGAATATTCGCTGTCGTGGTTGGCGCCGCCATGGTCGTCGCCATGCTTTTTCTTGTGGCTGGCGAGCGCCGCGATCAGCCCGATCGCCGCCACCGCACCGACCGCCGCCGCGGCATTGCCGCCGCCGCCCTTGCCGCAGTCGCTTGCGTCCGCCTTGTCGACGCTGGCGTAGCGGCCCTGGCTGACGACGACGCGCACGCAGGTGTCGCTGTCGCCGTTCCACCAATATTGGCCACCATTCTTGAAGGTCTCCATCTTGTAACCGCGGTCCTGCATCTCGCTCTCGGCGCCGGGCGCGCGCGCGCCGACGAGGTCGGAGAGGCTGCCCGGTGTCTTGGCATAGGCCGGCGCCATACCGGCCCCGATCATCGAGGCGGCCGCCAAGGCCGCGATCGTCCGTCGCATCATGATCTTTCCCCTGTCAGCGCGCGCGGCGCACGACCCCACCGCTACGCAGTGCGCGGAACTTCTGTCGAGCGAGTCCCTGAGCGCGCGGTATAGCGGAAAAGCCGTTCGCAAAGAACGACATTCGGGGTTTAAGCGCGGCTAACCACGCTATGTGCGGTGCCTCAATAGGTGCGTCCGACGAGCACGCGTTCGACCGCGGGTTCGCCGGTGAAGAGGCACGTGCCGTTGGCGGGAGCGGCGTCGAGCGGGGTGTTGCGCATCGTCAGCTTGAGCGCCTTCAATTGCTCGACGATCTTGTCGAGCGCGGCGCCGCTCGGGCGCGACCATTGCACCTCGGCCCAGCCCGCGAACTTGTCGTCACCGGCAAAATGCGCTTTCAGATCCGTGACATCGCGGGCGATGTTCGAATCGAGCCGCGCCTTGGCCTCGGCATAGAGGTTCGCCTGTATCTCCTCGATCATCGCCACCGCGCTCGCGACGAAATCGCCCTTGGCGACGAACGCCGTGTCGAGCTTGCCGCTCTCCTGATACAGCCGGTCGCGGCGGATCACCGCGACATTGCCGCCCGCGACGTCGCGCGGGCCGACCTCGACGATCACCGGCGCACCCTTCTTGACCCAGCCCCAGCGCTTGGTCTGCGCCTTCGCACCGCTGGTGTCGAGCAGCACGCGCACGGGTTCGCGGAAGGCGTCGAGCGCCTTCAGCTGCGTTTCGAGGTCGCGGCAATAGTCGAGGATCGTGGCATCTTCTTCGTTGTCGCGCAGCATCGGCACGATGACGATCTGGTGCGGCGCGATGCGCGGCGGGCAGCGCAGGCCATCGTCGTCGCCGTGCGTCATGATCACGCCGCCGATCATCCGCGTCGAGGTGCCCCAGCTCGTCGTGTGGCAGAGGCTGTGACCGCCGTCCCTGTCCTGATAGCGGATATTCGCCGCCTCGGCGAAGCCGGTACCGAGATAATGCGAGGTGCCCGCCTGCAGCGCCTTGCCGTCCTGCATCATCGCCTCGATCGAATAGGTCGCGACCGCACCGGGGAAACGCTCATTCTCGGGCTTCTCGCCCGCGACGACGGGCATCGCGAGCACATCTTCGGCAAAGGCGCGGTACATTTCGAGCGCGCGCAGCGTCTCCGCCATCGCGTCGTCCTTGTCGGCGTGCGCGGTATGGCCTTCCTGCCACAGGAATTCGCTGGTGCGCAGGAACATGCGCGTGCGCATTTCCCAGCGCACGACATTGGCCCATTGGTTGACCTTGAGCGGCAGGTCGCGCCAGCTCTGCACCCAGCGGCTCATCGCGCTGCCGATCACCGTCTCCGAGGTCGGGCGGACGATCAGCGGCTCCTCGAGCTTCGCCTCGGGGTCGGGGATGAGCTTGCCCTTGCCGTCCTGGATCAGCCGGTGATGCGTGACCACCGCCATTTCCTTGGCGAAGCCGTCGACATGATCGGCTTCCTTCTCGAAGAAGCTCAAGGGGATGAAGAGCGGGAAATAGGCGTTCTGCACGCCCGCATCCTTGATCGCGGCGTCCATGACCTTCTGGATGCGTTCCCAGATGCCGTAGCCCCACGGCTTGATCACCATGCAGCCGCGCACGCCCGATTCCTCGGCGAGGTCGGCCTCGGCAATGACGTCCTGATACCAGGCCGCGAAGTCGGCCTGACGGGTTACGCTGAGCGCATGCTTGATCATCTGTCCTGATTTCTAAACTGGGGGGCGGGAGAGCGGCCCCGGATCATTTCTTTTTGGCGAGCTCGGCCTTGAGGTCGGCGATTTCGGCCTTGAGCGCGGCGATCTCGGCATCCTTGGCCTTGGCATTCCCGCCGCCTGGGATGAAGGCGCTCGTCGCCTGCTGGAACATCTCGAGATTGCGGCGCGTCAGTTCGGCGAGCGGGTTCGAGCCGAGCGCGCCCTCGAGCGCGGCGCGCACGTCTTGCTGGTTCTTGCGGAAGGTCGCCATCGAGGCTTCGAGATATTGCGGCACCATCGACTGCATCTTGTCGCCGTACATGCCGATCAGCTGGCGCAGGAAATTGACCGGCAGCAGCGTTTCGCCGCGCGTCTCCTCGTCCATGATGATCTGCGTGAGCACATTATGCGTGATGTCCTCGCCGCTCTTGGCGTCGACGACGCGGAAGTCGCGACCGTCGCGGACCATCGTGCCCAGATCCTCGAGCGTGATGTAGCAGCTGCGCTCGGTATCGTAGAGGCGCCGGTTCGCATATTTCTTGATCGTAACCGTGTCGCCGTCGGCCGGCGCCTTGGACTTCGCCATGATGCTGCTGCTCCCTGACCCGTGACAAAGGCGACCCCGCCGCGCCGGGCTTGAACGTTGAAAAGCGGCAATAGCATCAATCTATGATGCGTCGCAACATGAAGGCGGGCCTGACGACGATTCGCCGACGCTGCCAAGGTGGAAGCGATTGTTTGGCGATGCGGAAAGCGCCGCCAAGCGAAGTTCCGTGCGCCGGGATCGCGGTGCGACAAGTCGAGCGACGTAATTTAGTTTCACCTGAAACGGCCTCCTTGACATAATTGCGGCCCCATTCGCCATCCTGAGCAGCCTTCGTTTCGCCTGCCAACAACCTTGTTATTTTGCGCTATTCCGACGCCCGCCCAGGAACTGTTGCGAAAATGACACAATGTCATGCCGATGGCGCGAAGCCGTCAGAAAATTGCCACAGGGGGCTTGTGCCACTTTCGTTTTCGGTCTTTTTAGGGCGCAATCCGTTCATCTCTATTTTTGAACGGACAACCGGGGAGTTACCACATGAATAAGTCGCACCTGCTTATGGGTGCTGCTGCCTTTGCAGTAGCTATGTCCGTAAGCCAGCCTGTTCTTGCACAGGACGCCGCGGATTGCGTCGACGCCAATGAAAACGGCGTCTGCGATTCGGACGAGAATACCGATCGTGCCATCGTCGTCACCGGCTCGCGCATCGCGCGCCCGACGCTCGAATCGTCGGTTCCGCTGACTTCGGTCGACGTCGGCGAGCTGACCGACACCGGCGACGTCTCGCTGGGCGACGCGCTCAACGACCTGCCGTCGCTGCGCTCGACCTTCAGCCAGGGCAACTCGACCCGCTTCATCGGCACCGCCGGCCTCAACATCCTCGACCTTCGCGGCCTGGGCATCGCCCGCACGCTGGTGCTGGTCAACGGCAAGCGCCACATCACCGCGCTGCCGGGCGACTATCTGGTCGACGTCAACACCATCCCGGTCGACCTGCTCGAGCGCGTCGACATCGTCACGGGCGGCAACTCGGCGATCTACGGCTCGGACGCCGTCGCCGGCGTCGTGAACTTCATCACCAAGCGCAACTTCGACGGCATCAACCTGCGCGCGCAGGGCGGCGTTTCGTCGCGCGGCGATCGCGGCAACATGTTCATCAGCGGCACCTGGGGCAAGAATTTCGCCGACGGCCGCGGCAACATCGCGATCTCGGGCGAATATGCCGAAGCCAACCCGCTGTACTTCAGCGACCGCGACAAGCTGACCGGCGCCTATTCGGGCCGCTGTCAGTTCCAGACGGTCGACCCGCAGGGCGCAGCCGGCGGCGAAACCGGCCCGAGCGCGAGCGACGGCATTCCCGACACCCAGTTCGTCTGCGGCGTGAAGAACGGCTCGATCTCGGACGGCGGCACCATCGGCCGCGTCGGCGTCGGCCAGTATCTGCGCTTCGGTCCCAACGGCGACCTGTTCGTCGACGTTCCGGCCGGCAACTTCGAAGCCGGTGGTTCGGCCAATATCCAGGGCGGCCAGGGCTCGACGCTGCGCAACACCGGCCAGCTTGCGGCCGGCCTGAAGCGCTACGCCGTGAACCTGCTGTCGCACTATGACATCAGCGACGCTTTCCGCCCGTTCGTCGAAGCCAAATATGTGCGCGTCGATGCGGTCCAGGAAGGTCAGCCGTCCTTCTTCAGCGGCGGTCCGAACGTCCAGTTCGGCGGCCCGGCGATGCGCTGTAACAACCCGTTCCTGACGACCCAGGCGCTCCAGACGCTTCAGGGCTTCGGCCTTTGCGCCAACCCCGCAACCGGCACCTTCGCGCTGTCGCGCTTCAACACCGACTTCGGTGGCCGTGGCGAGCTCCACAAGCGCGAGACCTATCGCATCGTCGGTGGTGTCGAGGGTACGTTCAACGACGACTGGAATTACGAACTGTCGTTCAACTACGGCCGTCTCGAAACCAAGATGAAGTCGCTGAACAACCTGCTGCTCTACACGCAGGACGGCAACGACTTCGACGGCTTCAACCTGGCGATCGACGCCGTGCGCAATGGCGCCGGCCAGATCGTCTGCCGCGTCAACGCCGATGCGATCACGACCAACGACCGTCCGGATTGCGTTCCGATCAACGTCTTCGGCGTCGGCGCGCCCACCCAGGCTGCGCTCGATTTCGTCAACCGGACGGCGACCCGCGAGGAACGGGCCGAGCAGTTCGTCGCGCTGGCGAGCGTTTCGGGTGACCTGTCGCAGCTGTTCGAACTGCCCGGCGGTCCGATCGGCTTCGCTCTCGGTGCCGAATATCGCGAAGAAAAGGCGTACAGCGATTTCGACGACCTGACCCAGTCGGGCGCGACCTTCCTGAACGCCATCGCGACCTTCGCGCCGCCGAAGCTCAACGTGAAGGAAGCCTTCGGCGAAATCAGCATCCCGCTGCTCGCCAACATGCCCTTCGCCGAGGAACTGACGCTGGGTGCGGCGGCGCGTGTCTCCGACTACAACACGTCGGCCGGCACCGTCTGGGCCTATAACTTCCAGGCCCTCTATGCGCCGATCCCCGACGTCCGCTTCCGCGCCGCCTATGCGCGCTCGGTGCGTGCGCCGACCCAGAGCGACCTGTTCTCGCCCTTCTCGCAGAACTTCGCCCAGGTCGGCGATCCCTGCGACAGCGTGAACATCACCGGCAACCCGAACCGCGCCGCGAACTGCGCCGCGGCCGGCGTTCCGACGGTGTTCAACCAGGCGATGGTCGATGCCTGCGTCGGCTCGAGCGTTCCGGCAGCCCAGCGCGAGCTCGGCGACCCCTGGGTCAACTGCCTTGCGCGCACCTCGTCGACGACCTTCGCATCGGGCGGCAACTCGGCGCTGCAAGTCGAAAAGGGCAAGAGCCTCACGCTGGGCGCGGTTTTCGAACCGAGCTTCCTGCCGGGCTTCAACTTCACCGTCGACTATTACAACATCAAGGTCGAAAGCCTGATCGCGGCGCCGACGCTCGCGAACATGCTGTCGCTTTGCTTCGACGATGCGTCGCCCTTTGCGTCGAACCCCTTCTGCTCGGTGACCCCCGACGATCCCACGGGTCTGTTCCCGCGCGACCCGGTGACCGGTCTGTTCCAGCCCTTCGGTGATACCATCAAGGGTGCGGCACAGGTCGGCGGCGTGAACTTCGCGGCGCAGAAGACCGAGGGCATCGACGTCGACGTCCAGTATCGCCGGACGTTCGACAATGGTCATCGCGTCAACTTCCGCGCCATCGCGACGCACCTGCTGCGCCTCGACAACTACACCAACCCGCTGGCCCCGACGATTCCGAACCGTCAGATGAGCGAGCTTGGCGACCCGCGCTGGTCGGCCAATGCGAGCATCAACTACGACTTCGGTGCGTTCGATATCAGCTGGAACGTGCGTTACATCGGCAAGCAGACGATCGCGGCCTACGAAACGCAGAACAGCTACCTCGGCGCGTGCCCCGCAAGCGGCAACAACCCTGGCGGCGGCACCTGCACCCCGGGCACGGTCGTGCGCTTGCCCCCCCAGAACGCGGACGCCAACCCGCGCGTCTACTACCCGGATGCCTTCTACCACGGCTTCCGCGCCAACGTCGAAGTCGACAAGAAGTTCAACTTCTACGTCGGCATCGACAACGCGTTCGACAAGCAGCCGCCGTTCGGCCTGCTCGGCACCGCGGCGGGCGATCCGTACGACACCTTCGGTCGTTACTTCTACGCCGGCATCCGCGCCAACTGGTAAGCCAGTCGGCATGGGCCACGGAAACGGGCCGCCTTCCCTTGGGAAGGCGGCCTTTTTCTTTGGAGGAACTGGACGGTTTTGGGGTGGTGAGCAGACGTTCCTTAACCGTCGCCCCCGCAAAGGCGGGGGCGACGTCTTGTTTCGCCCGTAAAGCAGCTGCCCGTCAGTCCCAGACGCGCTCGAAGCGTGCGCCCAGGCCGGTGAGCAGTTCATATTGCGACAGGCCCGAGCGCGCCGCGACCTCGGGCAGGTCGTAGCCGAGCGTCAGCCAGTCGCCTTCGCCTATCGCAAGGTCGCCCGCGTCGAAGGCAGTCAGGTCCATCGAAACGCGCCCGGCGACGGGCAGGTGACGCCCCCGCCAGCTCGCGAAACCGACCCCGCCCGACTGGCAACGGAGGTAACCGTCGGCATAGCCGATATTGGCAACCGCGATCCATGAGCGGTCCTGCGCCGTCCATGTCGCGCCATAACCGACGCTATCGCCCGCCTCGACCGTGCGGACCTGCAGCACGCGCGCTTCGGGGAAGACGACCTGGCGCAGTTGTCCCGCCGCCTCGCCGCGCGGCACGCCGCCATAAAGCGCGAGCCCGGGGCGCGTGAGGTCGAAGGCATAGTCGGCACCGAGGCAGATGCCCGCGCTGTTGGCGAGGCTGAAGCGCCGCGCCGGAATCGCTCCGCGCAGCGCCCGGAAAGCCGCCAGCTGCTGCGCATTTTGCGGACTGTCCTCGTCCGCGGAGGCGAGATGGCTGAGCAGGGTCTCGATCGCGAGCCCGTCGAGCGCGCCGCCCAGCGCCTCCGCGACGGTCAGCCCCAGCCGGTTCATGCCGGTGTCGACCATCACGTCGCACGGCCGCCCTTCCCCGGCTTCGCGCCAGCGCGCGGCCTGTTCGATGCTGTTGAGCACCGGCCGCGCGGGCAGCATGCGCGCCGCGACCATGTCGCTGGCGCCGACGCCGTGGAGCACCGACAGCGACACGCCGGCGGGGAGCGGCATCAGCGCCGCGGCCTCGGCCCAGGTCGCGACGAAGAAGTCGCGGCAGCCCGCTCCCGCCAGATGCCGCATCACCGCGCGCGCGCCGAGGCTGTAACCGTCGGCCTTGAGCGCCGCGCCGGTCGCCGCACCGCTGCTCGCCTTCGCGAGCCAGCGCCAGTTGGCGACGAGCGCCCGGCTGTCGAGGCGGAGGCGGAGCGGAGCGGCGATGTCGATCATCCCCCGCCCCTAGCCGCGAAAAACGGTAGCGCCAATGGGGCGCTCAGGCCGACGGCGCCGCGGCGTCCTTCTTCCACTGCCCCGGCACCGGATCCTTGAGCATGAAGGCACTAACGAGGAAGGCGACGAGCACCACCACCCAGGTGTACCAGAGACCGGCATAGGCATCGCCGGTCTTGGCGATGATGAAGCTCGCGATCAGCGGCAGGAAGCCGCCGAAATAGCCGGTGCCGAGGTGATAGGGGATCGACAGCGACGAATAGCGCACGTGCGGGGGGAACATCTCAGAGAGCAGCGCCGCGACAGGACCGTAGGTGAAGCCCGACAGCGCGCTCAAACCGAGCAGCGCGGCGACGATCACCGCGATGCCGAGCGGACCCGGGATCTGCTTTTCGAAATCATAGCCCATCGCCTCGAGCGCCGGTTTGAGCACCGCGGGATCCTCGCCCGCGACCTCGCGCCCGCCGATCGTCACCTTGACGCTGTCGAAGCCGCTGCCGCTGCCGACGATGCTGTAGGGCACACCGAGCTTGGTAAGCTCGCCGAGCGTCTTGCCGCACGCGGTTTCCTGCACCTGCGCGAAGGGATCATAGTCGCACTGCGAGCCCGTGACGACGACCGGCGCCTTTTCGGCCGCCGCGGTGAGCGCGGGGTTGCCGACACTCCCCATCAGCCAGAAGAGCGGGAAGAGCAGCACCAAGGTTACGGCATAGCCCCAGACGATCGGCTTCTTGCGCCCGATCTTGTCGGAGATATGTCCGGCCCACAGGAAAAAGCCCATGCCGAGCGCGGCCGAGAAGCCGACGATGATCTCGGCGGCGGTATCCTCGACCTTCATCGGGCCTTTGAGGAAGGACAGGCCCGAGAACATCGCGGTGTACCAGATCACGGTGAGGCCCGCGGCGATTCCGAAGAGCGCAACGAAGATGCGCTTCGGATTGCCGGGATAGGTGAAGCTTTCCTTGAGCGGATTCTTGGCGAGCTCGCCCTCGGCCTTCATCGCCTGGAACACCGGGCTTTCGGAGAGCTTGAGGCGCATCCACAGCGAAATGGCGAGCAGGATCAGCGAGAGGAGGAAGGGCACGCGCCAGCCCCAGCTTTCCCATACCGCGTCGGACATCAGCGCCTTGCAGCCGAGCACGACGATGAGGCTGAGCACGAAACCGCCGACGACGCTCGCCTGGATGAAGCTGGTATAGAAACCGCGCTTTTCGGGGGGCGAATGTTCGGCGACATAGACCGCGGCGCCGCCATATTCGCCCCCGAGCGCGAGCCCTTGGAGCACGCGGAGCAGGATCACGATGATCGGCGCGACGATGCCGATCGTCGCCGCCGAGGGGATCATGCCCACTCCGGCGGTCGCGATCCCCATCAAGGTCACGGTGACTAGGAAAGTATATTTGCGTCCCAGCCGGTCGCCGAGGAAACCGAAGAGCACCGCGCCGAGCGGGCGGAAACCGAAGCCGACGGCAAATCCTGCCCAGACGAGCAGGATTTCGAGCGTCGCATTGTCGCTGGGGAAAAAGGCCTTGCCGATGATCGCCGCGAGCGTGCCGTAGATGAAGAAATCATACCATTCGAAGATCGTCCCCGCCGACGAGGCGGCGATGACCATACGAATGTCCTTCGCGGTCGGCTGATAGGCGGCGCCATGGTCGGCGGCCGCGGCTTTATCGGTCATAAACTCTCCCCTGCCCCATTCGGGCTTTTGAGCATCTCTAGCCGCCGCATATCGCCGCGCAAGCCTTCTTGGCGTAGCGCCATTCCGGTGGCAGACTGGGGTCCATGCAGTTCATCGACCTCTCGATCCCGATCACCAACGACGTCGTCTCCGACCCGCCGGTGATGCGCCCGCAGATCACCTACATGACCCACGAAAATACGTGGCAGCAGATCGCGATGTTCTTTCCCGGCCTCACGCAGGACGACCTGCCCGACGGCGAAGGCTGGGCGGTCGAGAGCCTGACATTGAGCACGCACAACGGCACGCATATGGACGCGCCCTGGCATTTCCATTCGACCACCGATAGCGGCGCGACCGCCGCGCCGAGCATCGACGAGGCGCCGCTCGACCTCTTCTTCCGGCCGGGGGTGAAGCTCGATTTCTCGGATCGGCCCGCGGGGCATGTCGTGAGCGCCGCGGAGGTCGAAGCCGAACTCGCGCGGATCGGGCATGAATTGCAGCCCTATGACATCGTGCTCGTCCAGTCGGGCGCACTCTATGGCACCGACAATTTCACCGACCAGGGCTGCGGCATGGGCGAGGAAGCGACGCTCTACCTGACCGAGCGCGGCGTGCAGGTCGTCGGCACCGACGCGTGGAGCTGGGACGCGCCGTTCAGCCACACCGCGAAGCGCTGGGCCGAGACGCGCGACCCGAAGATCATCTGGGAAGGCCATAAGGCGGGGCGCATCCGGCCCTATTACCAGATCGAAAAGCTGACCAATCTGGAAGCGCTACCCCCGACGGGATGGACGCTGAGCTGCTTCCCGGTGAAGATCGAACGCGCGAGCGCGGGGTGGATCCGGGCGGTGGCTTTGGTGGAGGATTGAAGGCGAGCGGCGGGTATCGGGCGGAAGGGGACATCCTAATCCTCCCTGTCGCGAAGCGATGGGGAGGGGGATCATGCGAAGCATGGTGGAGGGGTGACGGCCTTAGACCAAAGCTTGAGGCCTCGGCCCCTCCACCACCCTGCGGGTGGTCCCCCTCCCCACGGCTTCGCCGCAGGGAGGATTAGAAAGGTCCGCTCCTACCGCGCCGCGCCGCTACAAATTCACCGTCGCCAGCATCCACAGCGTCCACCCCGCCAGCGCCAGCAAGGTGATCCATGTCGCCGCGACGCCGATCTGGCGCGTCACCGGCGGTTTGCCCGGTTCGACCGGGGCGTGCAGCCCCGCGATATGCGCGATGCGGCCGATCAGGAACAGCGCGCCGAGCGCCATCAGCGCCATATGGTTCGCACGCGCGCTTTCGAGCAGGCCGAGCAGGATCACGACGATCGGCGCATGTTCGGCGAGGTTCCCGTGGCTGCGGCTCGCGGCGATCAGCTTGGCATCGCCATGATCGCCGAAGGCGGCGCTCAACCGCAGGCGTTGACGCACCGTCAGCATCGCGGTGAACAGCAACAGCAGCGCACAGACGGCGCCGACAAACGCGGTAACCGGTAAAGTCATATCCTTGCTCCCCCAATCTCCGCGCAGCCTAACCCGTCGTTCGTCGATTGCCACTGGCAAGTTGCACCCGGGCGATTATCGTCGCGGTAAAAGAAAATGTCCGGGGAGCGACATCGAATGACCATCGCCGAAGCGACGCCCGATTTCGAAGCCGAGCGCAACGACCGCGCCTTTCTGGGGCATCCCAAGGGGCTCGGCTATCTCGCCTTCGTCGAGGGATGCGAGCGCTTTTCCTATTATTCGATGCAGACGCTGCTCGTGCTCTACATGGTCAAATATCTGCTGCTGCCCGAAAATGCCGCGGGGGTGGTCGGGCTCGCGGCGCTGCGCGACTGGTATGGCGGGATCGACGGCCAGCCGCTCGCGTCGAAGATTTTCGGCGACTATACCTCGCTCGTCTACCTCACCCCGATCGCCGGCGGCTTGATCGCCGACCGCTGGCTCGGGCGGCGCACGACCCTGATCCTCGGCGGCATCTTCATGGCGGTCGGGCATTTCCTGATGGCGTTCGAGGGCGCCTTCCTCTTCGCACTGCTCGCGCTGATCGTCGGGGTCGGGCTGTTCAAGGGCAATATCGCGAGCCAGGTCGGCGAGCTTTACGGCCCCAACGACCTGCGCCGCGCGATGGCGTTCCAGATCTTCTACATCGCGATCAACGTCAGCGTGATCGTCGCGCCGCTGATTTCGGGAACGCTGGGCGAGAAGGTCGGCTGGCACTGGGGCTTCGGCACCGCGGGCGTGGTGATGGTCGCGGGGCTGATCCTCTACCTCTATGCCAAGCCCTGGCTGCCCGCCGAAAGTCGCGCGGAGCGCGCCGAAAAGGCCGCGGCGCCCAAGGAGCCGCTGACGCGCGACGACTGGACGCGCATCGTCGCCTTGCTCATCCTCGTCCCCGTGCTCGCGGTCGCGCTGCTCACCAACCAGGAGATCTTCAACGCCTATCTGGTCTGGGCCGATCAGCATTTCCAGCTGACCTTCTTCGGCACGACCCTGCCGACCAGCTATATGATCACGATCGACGCCGCGGCGAGTTTCGGCATGCTCGTCGCGGTCGCGGCCTTCTATGTCTGGTACGGCAAGCGCTTCAAGGAGCCCGATGAGCTCGGCAAGATGATCATCGGCAGCTTCTTCACCATCGCCGGCGGCCTCTGCCTCGTCATGGCCGCGGCAACGCAGGGCGACGGCAAGATCGGGCTGTTCTGGCCGCTGATGTTCCACCTATTCAACAGCATCGGCTTTGCGCACATCCTGCCGGTCAGCCTAGCGCTGTTCACCAAGGTCGCGCCGCGCGCGCTCAACGCGACGGTGGTCGGCATCTATTATCTCGCCTTCTTCGGCGCGAACAAGATCGTCGGTGAGGTCGGCGGCTGGTATTCGTCGATGCCGACGACCAGCTTCTGGCTCTTCCACGTCGCGACCGCCGTCGTCGGGCTGATCGCCTTCGTCCTGTTCAAGCTGCTGCTGGGCAAGCGGCTGGTCGCGGCCGCCTAGAACAAGCGCGACCCATTGGGCACCGCATGGTCGGGCGCGAAGAGGATCACCGCGCCCGCCTCGTCGGCGAAGCCCAGGGTCAGCACCTCGGACATGAACTTGCCGATCTGGCGCGGCGGGAAGTTCACCACCGCGGCGATCTGGCGCCCCGGCAGATCCTCGATCGCGTAGCGGTCGACGATCTGCGCGCTGCTCTTCTTCACCCCGATCGCGGGGCCGAAGTCGATCCGGAGCTTGAAGGCCGGCTTGCGCGCTTCGGGGAAGGGTTCGGCCTCGACGATCGTGCCGATGCGGATGTCGACCTTCAGGAAATCGTCGAAGGCGATTTCGGGTGCCGCGCCCGCGCCGGTGTCGTGATTGACGTGCATTCCAACACACTCCGTTCGCCCTGAGCCTGTCGAAGGGCCGTTCTTCTCTTCGACTGCCGTAGAAGGAAGGACGGTGCTTCGACAAGCTCAGCACGAACGGGTGCGGATTACTCCATCTCCAAAATCACCGCATCGACCGCCAGGCTGTCGCCCTGCGCCGCGTTGACGGTCTTCACCACGCCCGTCTTCTCGGCGCGAAGGATATTCTCCATCTTCATCGCCTCGACCGTCGCGAGCGGCTGGCCGGCCTCGACCTTGTCGCCCTCGCCGACGTGCAGCGCGACGAGCAGCCCCGGCATCGGGCAGATGAGGAATTTCGACAGGTCGGGCGGCACCTTCTCGATCATGTGCGACGCCAGCGGCGCGACGTGCCAGGGCAGCACGCGCACGTCGTGGATGCGCCCGCGCGTCGTCATCTTCCAGCCGGTGCGCGTTTTCGCGACCTTCACCGCCAGCTCGCTGTCGTCGATCTCGGCCACGACCAGCCGGTCGCCCGGCGTATATTCGAGCGCGATGTCGACCTTGTCGCCCTCGACCTTGATGTGCTTGCCGCCGACCTTGACCTTGTGCGGCGTGCCGTCGATCGTCACCTGCCATTTGGCGGGCGGGTCGAGCCGGTCGCCGAGCTGGCCGTCGGTGCGCCGTGCGCGGTCGGCCTCGGCCGAGGCCATGAAGCCCGCGATCGCCGCGAGCGCGCGCATCACGTCGGCGTCGGTCTCGGCGCCGTGGAAGCCCTCGGGATATTCCTCGGCGATGAAGCCGGTGGTGAGCTCGCCCGAGCGGAAGCGCGGGTGCTGCATGATTGCCGACAGGAAGTCGATATTGTGGCCGAGCCCCTCGAGCTCGAAGCGGTCGAGCGCCGCGACCTGCAGGTCGGCCGCCTCGTCGCGCGTCGCGCCCCAGGTGATCAGCTTGGCGATCATCGGGTCGTAGAAGATCGACACTTCGCCGCCTTCCTCGACCCCGGCATCGACGCGCACGCCACCGTCGCCGCGCTCGTCGCCCTCCCACGCCGGCACCGGGGTGCGATAGCGCACCAGCCGCCCGGTCGAGGGCAGGAAACCGCGATAGGGATCCTCGGCATAGACGCGGTTCTCGATCGCCCAGCCGTCCAGCTTGACGTCTTCCTGTTTGAGCTCGAGCTTTTCGCAGTAAGCGACGCGGATCATCTGCTCGACCAAGTCGATGCCGGTGATCGCCTCGGTCACCGGATGCTCGACCTGGAGCCGCGTGTTCATTTCGAGGAAGTAGAAGCTCTCGCCCGTCGGGTCGGCGCCCGACACGATCAGCTCGACCGTCCCCGCGCTGTAATAGCCGACCGCCTTCGCCAGCGCGACGCACTGCTCGCCCATCGCCTTGCGCATCTTGGGCGTGACGAAGGGCGACGGCGCTTCCTCGACCACCTTCTGGTGGCGGCGCTGGATGCTGCACTCGCGCTCGTTGAGGTAGAGGATATTGCCGTGCTGGTCGCCGAGGATCTGGATCTCGATATGGCGCGGATTGAGGATGAACTTTTCGATGAACACGCGGTCGTCGCCGAAGCTGTTGAGCCCCTCGCGCTTGACGCTCTCGAAGCCTTCGCGGACGTCCTGCTCGCTATAGGCCAGCCGCATGCCCTTGCCGCCGCCGCCGGCCGAGGCCTTCATCATCACCGGATAGCCGATCTCGTCCGAAATGCGCACCGCATGCTCGGTGTCGTCGATCTCGCCGACGAAGCCGGGGACGACGTTGACGCCCGCCTCCATCGCGAGCTTCTTCGACTCGATCTTGTCGCCCATCGCCGCGATCGCGCCCACCGGCGGGCCGATGAAGGCGATATTTTCCTTGGCGAGCGCCTCGGCGAAGCTGGTGCGTTCCGACAGGAAGCCATAGCCCGGATGCACCGCCTCGGCGCCCGTCGCCTTGCACGCCGCGATGATCTTGTCGGCGATCAGATAGGATTCGGCGGCTGGCGAGGCGCCGATATGCACCGCCTCGTCCGCCATCTGCACGAAGGGCGCGCGCGCGTCGGCGTCCGAATAGACGGCGACGGTGGCGATGCCCATGCGGCGCGCGGTCTTGATGACGCGGCAGGCGATTTCGCCGCGATTGGCGATCAGGATTTTCTTGAACATCAATATTCCTCGACAAGTGCCTTGAGTTGTTCGGTGCGTTCCTTGGCCAGCCGCGCCATGCAGCCGCTGTGCAGCATCGGCGCCATGCTCCCGCCGCGCGCGGCGAAGCTTTCGGAGAGGCACTGCTGGTCGCGAAACGTGATCCACGCGCGCTGCGCCGCGAGCAATGTCTCATAATGCGTCGGCTGGGTGTCGTAGCTGCGGTCGATATCCTTGTCGCGCGCCCTAAGCGCCGCGACGGTGAGCTTGTATTGCGCGTTGAGTTCGGCATCGGCGGCGTCATAATCCTTGCCGGCGCAGAAGTTCATCTCGACCTGGTACTGCGGGTTGTCGCAATCGACCTCGGGCTCCTGCGCCGCGGCGGCCAGCAGCATCAACGACATCAGCATCATTCGCCCGTCTCCTTCGGTCCCGCCTCGGCGCGATAGATTTTGGCGATCTGCCGCGCCCACAGGATGATCAGCGTCAGCGCGCCCAGCCACAGCAGGTTCTCGATCCACAAGGGCGAGCTTCCGCCGGCCTCGGTGCCCAGCCGCACCCCCTGCATCCGGTTCGCCGAATAGCCGCACGCGCAGGACGCGGGCAGCAGCAGCAGCGACGTCAACAGGGCAAGGAGCGGCTTGCGGGCCACTATTCCGCCGCTTCCGTCAGCATATCCTGGCGCATCGGCTCCTCGCTCACCATCGGCACGATGCCCAGCTTCGCGAACAGCGCCGCGTCGGCGCTGTCGCCGCGGTTGCCCGTGGTGAGCAATTTGTCGCCGGTGAAGATGCTGTTCGCGCCCGCCATGAAGCAGAGGGCCTGCGTCGCCTCCGACATGCTCTCGCGCCCCGCCGACAGGCGGACCATCGATAGCGGCATGGCGATGCGCGCGACCGCGACGGTGCGGACGAACTCGATCTCGTCGATCTGCGCCAGCGGCGTGTCGGCGAGCATGTCGCCGAGCACCGTGCCCTTCACCGGCACCAGCGCGTTGACCGGCACGCTTTCGGGATGGCGCGGCAAGGTCGCGAGCGCATGGATGAAACCGACGCGGTCGGCGCGCGTCTCGCCCATGCCGACGATGCCGCCCGAACAGACGTTGATGCCGGCGCTGCGCACTTCCTCGAGCGTATCGAGCCGGTCCTGGAAGGTCCGCGTGGAGATGATATTCTCGTAATTCTCGGGGCTCGTATCGATATTATGGTTGTAATAGTCGAGCCCCGCGACCGCGAGCGTCTGCGCCTGGTCCTTGCTCAGCATGCCGAGCGTCATGCAGGTTTCCATGCCCATCTGGCGCACGCCCTCGATCATCTCGACGATCGCGGGCATGTCGCGGTCCTTCGGATTGCGCCACGCGGCGCCCATGCAGAAACGCTGCGATCCCGCATCCTTCGCCTGCGCCGCCGCCTGCAACACCGCGCGCACGTCCATCAGCTTGGTGGCCTTCAATCCGCTGTCGGCGTGCTTCGACTGCGAGCAATAGCCGCAATCCTCGACGCAGCCGCCGGTCTTGATGCTGAGCAGCGTGCACAGCTGCACCTCGCCGCGGGCATGATGGCGGCGATGGACGCCCTGTGCCTCCCACATCAGCTCGTCGAACGGCAGGTCGAACAGCTCGGCGATTTCCTCGCGGGTCCAGTCGGTACGGGTCATCGATATTCTTTCAGCGGAGGGAGAGACAGGCGTGCCGACAGAAGGGCCGCCGAAGCGGCGCCTTCGTCCGGCGGTTTTTCTTTCGTCAGGCGCCGACGCGATAGGTCAGCGCGAGTTGGCGGGCCGGAACGGTCGGCCCGAAATAATAGGAGACGCTGTGCTTCTTGCCGTCCATCGACCATTCCCAGCGCATGCCGCCTTCATAGACGACGCGCACGGGGCGCAGGCCCAATTCCTTGCGCAGCCCCTTTTCGACGGCGTCGGCGACGGTCTCGCGGCCGCTTTCTTCCGCGCTCAGCGCGGCGTCGAAATCGCACTGGCCGGGGTCGGTGCGGGTGATGACGGTGCGCGCCGAGCGCCAGCGATCGTCGTCGGCCTTTTCATAACCGAAGCTGCTTTTCGACACATTATAGTCGAAGCGCTTGGGGTTCGGGAAAATCGACAGGCACAGGTCGTCGAATTCGGCGACCGCCGCTTCGAGGCCGGTCACGCCCAGCCCGCCCGGCTGATCGAGCGCCGCATTCGCGGGGCCGGCGGCCGCGAGCGGCACGGCTGCCACGGCCATTGCGACGAGAAATTGCCTTTTCATATCAAGCCTCCTCCATCACCGTCTGCCGGAAACCAGGTGGCGCGCCGGCATCGCGCCGAGGGTCATATCTTGCGGCGGAATCGCCCCGCCCGCAACGCCGTTGATCGCGGGGCTCACGCGGCATCCTCCAGCGGCGGCATATTGTGGCCGAGCAGGCGCAGCACATCGGCCGCGCACTCGACGACATTGGAGCCGGGGCCATAGATGCCCTGCACCCCGGCGTCGCGCAGATAGTCGTAATCCTGCGGCGGGATGACGCCGCCGGCGATGACCTTGATGTCGGTGCGGCCCGCTTCCTTGAGCTTGCCGATCAGCTCGGGAATCAGCGTCTTGTGCCCCGCCGCCAGGCTCGACGCGCCGACGACGTCGACTTGCGCTTCGAGCGCGAGCACCACCGTCTCCTCGGGGGTCTGGAACAGCGGGCCCGACACGACGTCGAAGCCCATGTCGCCGAAGGCCGAGGCGATGACGTTCGCGCCGCGATCATGGCCGTCCTGCCCCATCTTGGCGACGAGCAATTTCGGCTTGCGCCCCATGCGGCGCTCGACCGCCGCGACGCCGTCGAGCACCTGCTGCCAGCGTGCATCGCCCTCATAGGGCGCGGCATAGACGCCCTTCACCGGGGTCGGCTGGGTGCCATAGCGGTCGAAGCTTTCCTCCATCGCCGACGAGATTTCGCCGAGCGTCGCGCGCGCACGTGCCGCTTCCACCGCATGGGCGAGGAGGTTGTTCTCGATCGACTGTTCGCCCGCCGCGGCATCACGCAGCGCCTTCAGCGCCGCCTGGCACGCGGCCTCGTCGCGGCCCGCCTTGGTCTTGTTGATCCGCGCGATCTGCGCCTCTCGGACCTTCGTGTTATCGACCTCGAGCGTTTCGAGCAAATCCTCGTTGGCGAGGCGATATTTGTTCACACCGACGATCACATCGTCGCCGCGGTCGACGCGTGCCTGCCGCGCGGCGGCGGCGGTTTCGATCATCGCCTTGGGCCAGCCGGCGGCGACGGCCTTCGCCATGCCGCCTTCCTTCTCAACGCGGGCGATGATCTCCCACGCCTTGTCGACCAGTTCCTGCGTCAGCGCCTCGACATAGTATGAGCCGCCGAGCGGGTCGACGACCTTGGTCATCCCGGTTTCTTCCTGGATGACGATCTGGGTGTTGCGCGCGATGCGCGCCGAGAAATCGGTCGGCAGCGCGATCGCCTCGTCGAGCGCGTTGGTGTGGAGGCTCTGCGTGCCGCCGAGCATCGCCGCCATTGCCTCGATCGTCGTGCGCATGACGTTGTTGTACGGGTCCTGCTCGGTGAGCGAGACACCCGACGTCTGGCAGTGGGTGCGCAGCATCTTCGACCGCTCGTCCTTCGCGCCGAGATTGGTCATCACGCGGTGCCACAGGACGCGCGCGGCGCGCAGCTTGGCGATCTCCATGAAGAAGTTCATGCCGATCGCGAAGAAGAAGCTCAGGCGCCCCGCGAACTTGTCGATGTCGAGCCCGCTGGCGACGCCGTAGCGCACATATTCGGCGCCATCGGCGATCGTGAAGGCCAGCTCCTGCACCTGCGTCGCGCCGGCTTCCTGCATATGATAGCCGGAGATCGAGATGCTGTTGAACTTGGGCATCTCGCGGCTGGTGTAGCCGAAGATGTCCGAGATGATCCGCATGCTCGGCTCGGGCGGGTAGATATAGGTGTTGCGGACCATGAACTCCTTCAGGATGTCGTTCTGGATGGTCCCGTCGAGCAATTTGCGCTCGACCCCCTGCTCCTCGCCCGCGACGATGAAAAAGGCGAGGATGGGGATCACCGCACCGTTCATCGTCATGCTGACCGACATCTGGTCGAGCGGGATGCCGTCGAACAATATCTTCATATCCTCGACGCTGTCGATCGCGACCCCCGCCTTGCCGACGTCGCCGACGACGCGCACATGGTCGCTATCATAGCCGCGGTGCGTCGCGAGGTCGAAAGCGACCGACAGCCCCTTCTGCCCCGCGGCAAGGTTGCGGCGATAGAAGGCGTTCGATTCCTCGGCGGTCGAGAAACCCGCATATTGCCGGATCGTCCACGGCCGCCCCGCATACATCGACGCCCGCACCCCGCGCGTGAAGGGCGCAAAGCCGGGCAGGCCGGGGTCCTCGCGCACGTCGTCGGCCGTATAGAGCGGCTTGACGTCGATCCCCTCGGGCGTCGCCCAGGTGAGGTCTTTGCCCTTCACTTCCTTGTCGGCGGCGGTCGCCCATTGGTCGAGGGTGGGTTTGTCGGTCATGGTCTTTGCTTTCAGGCCTGCGCGCTGGGCCGGGCCGACATGCGGTCGTGCCAGGCGCGCAGATGGATTAGGTCTTCGGGGAGCGGGATGCCGATGAAGGCGGCAAAATCGACAGTGGTGAGAAGCAGGATATCGGCCATGCTATACGCCTCGCCCGCAAGCCAGGGCGACTGGCCGAGCGCGGCATCGCACATTGCAAAGGCGTCGAGCGCGCGCGGGCGATTGGTCTCGCCATAATCGGGAAAGCGCTGGATCGGCAGGCGCGCGGTAAAGGGATGGGTGTGCACCCACACCTTGCCGATCGGCTCCATCAGCACCAGTTCGATGCGGCGAATCCACATTTCGATCGCGCCGATCTCGGCCGGGGTCATCCCGAACAGCGGCGCATCCGGATGCAGCGCCTCGAGATAGCGGCAGATCGCGACGCTCTCGGTCAGCACCGATCCGTCGTCGAGCTTCAGCGCCGGCGTCTGGCCGCGCGGATTGATCGCGAGAAAGGCGGGCGCCTTATGCTCGCCAGCGACGATCGAGATCGTCTCGCTCGGCAGGTCGATGCCCTTCTCCGCCGCGAAGATGCGGACGCGGCGCGGATTGGGCGCGGGATTGGGGCTGTCGTAGAAGATCATCAATGATCGCCCTTCGGCGTCTCCATGATCTCGGTCAGCACCCCGCCCATATCCTTGGGGTGCAGGAAGAAGATCAACGTCCCATGCGCCCCGATGCGAGGCTCGCCGAGCACGCGCTTGCCCAGCGCTTCGAACTCCGCCTTGGCGGCGTGGATGTCGGGCACTTCGTAGCACATGTGATGCTGGCCTCCTGCGGGGTTCTTCTGCAGGAAACCCGCGATCGATTCATTGCCCGGCAGTGGCTCGATCAGCTCGATCTGTGTGCCGTTCAGCGCGCCGTCGGCGCCGGGCGTATCGACGAAGCACACTTTGACGCCCTGCTCGGGCAGGTCGAAGGGGTCGTGGATCTTCGTCGCGCCCATCACGTCGCGGTAGAAGACGATGCTGTCGGCGATCGACGGCGTCGCGACGCCGATGTGGTTCAAACGTCCCAGTTTCATAAGGCCCTCGATATCCATCCAAAGGTGATCGCGATCCCGATCGCGACAAAAACCAGCGCCAGCACCGCAACGAACTGCGTACCGTGCACCGCGAACGCGAAACCCACCGGATTGGCCTCGCGCGTCAGCCCGCGGCCCATGCCGCGATCGATCACCCCCGCCTGCCCCCAATGGCGCGCCATCATCCACGCGCTGCGCGCGACGACCCAGGCGCCGAGCGTCCAGCACATAGAAATCGCGGCCCAGAGAAATTCCATCGCCTTCGCCTCAGCAGCCCGAACCCTCACTCACAACGGAATATTATCGTGCTTCTTCCAGGGGTTCTCCAGGCTCTTGTTCCGCAGCTTCCGCAAGCCCACCGCGATCCGCTTGCGGGTCGAGTGCGGGTAGATCACCTCATCGATGTAGCCGCGCGACGCCGCCACGAACGGATTGGCGAAGCGGTCCTCATATTCCTTGGTGCGCTCGGCGATCTTTTCGGGATCGCCGATGTCCTTGCGGAAGATGATCTCGACCGCGCCCTTCGCACCCATCACCGCGATCTCGGCGGTCGGCCAGGCATAGTTCAGATCGCCGCGCAGATGCTTCGACGCCATCACGTCATAGGCGCCGCCATAGGCCTTGCGCGTGATCACCGTGATCTTGGGCACCGTCGCCTCGGCATAAGCGAAGAGCAGTTTCGCGCCATGCTTGATGATGCCGTTATATTCCTGCGCGGTGCCGGGCAGGAAGCCGGGGACGTCGACGAAGGTGACGATCGGGATTTCGAACGCATCGCAGAAGCGCACGAAACGCGCGGCCTTCTTCGACGAATTGATGTCGAGCACCCCCGCGAGCACCAGCGGCTGGTTCGCGACGATACCGATCGAGCGCCCTTCGATGCGCCCGAAGCCGCAGATGATATTGCCCGCATGCGCCGGCTGCACCTCGAAGAAATCGCCCTCGTCGACGGTCTTCCGGATCAGCTCGTGCATGTCGTAGGGCTGATTAGCATTGGGCGGGATCAGCGTATCGAGGCTGTCCTCGGCGCGGTCGTATGGATCGCTCGTCGGGCGCACCGGCACCCCGCTGCGGTTGTTTTCGGGCAGATAATCGAAGAAATCGCGTGCCGCGAGCAAAGTCTCGATGTCATTCTCGAACGCCAGGTCGGCGACCGAACTCTTGGTCGTGTGCGTGATCGCGCCGCCGAGTTGCTCCTGCGTCACCACCTCGTTGGTGACCGTCTTGACCACATCGGGGCCGGTCACGAACATGTACGAGCTGTCCTTCACCATGAAGATGAAGTCGGTCATCGCGGGCGAGTAGACCGCGCCGCCCGCGCAGGGGCCCATGATCAGGCTGATCTGCGGCACGACGCCCGAGGCGAGCACGTTGCGCTGGAACACCTCAGCATAGCCGCCCAAGGACGCCACACCCTCCTGGATGCGCGCGCCGCCGCTGTCGTTCAGGCCGATGACGGGGGCGCCGACCTGCATCGCCTTGTCCATGATCTTGCAGATCTTCTCCGCGTGGCGCTTCGACAGCGCGCCGCCGAAGACGGTGAAATCCTGGCTGAAGACATAGACGAGGCGGCCGTTGATCGTGCCCGATCCGGTGACGACGCCGTCGCCCGGAATCTTCTGGTCCTGCATGCCGAAATCGACGCAGTCATGCTCGACATAGGCGTCGAGTTCCTCGAACGACCCCTCGTCGAGCAACACGTCGAGCCGCTCGCGCGCGGTCAGCTTGCCCTTGCTGTGCTGCGCCTCGATGCGCTTTTCCCCACCGCCCAGGCGGGCGGCGGCGCGGCGGGCTTCCATTTCGGCGATATTGGCGGACATGCGGCTCTCCGGTTTTCTGGAGACTGCCGTCTGCGCCGCGGCGCGTCCGGATGCAAATGCGAATTTGCAAAGTTGCAAAGTCATGGTTTGCAAAGTAGCATTGCACCATGCAGCCAACCCGACTCTACGCTGGGCGGCAACTTCGCAAAGTTCGTGAAAGCCGCGCGATCCGCCAGGCCGACTTTGCCGCGCAGCTCGGCATCTCGGCATCGTACCTCAGCCAGATCGAACACGACGACCGTCCGCTGACCCCCGCCCTCCTTGACCGGCTGCAAAAGCTCTTCCCGCTCGAATGGGAGGAAGTCGCCGCCGAAACCGGCGACCGCCGCGCCGGCGCGCTGCGCGAGGCGGCCGCCGATCCGCTCTTCGCGGCCGCCCCTCTGCCCCCCGAACAGCTCGAACGCGCGGCGCTCCAGCAGCCGCAGCTCGCCGACCAGTTCGTCGCGCTCCACGCCGCCTATCGCCGCGCGGGCCAGCGGCTGCAGATCATCGACGAGGCGCTGACCGGCGGCACCGCCGAGGGCAGCCGCCTGCCGTGGGAGGAGGTGCGCGACTGGTTCCACGACGCGGGCAATTATGTCGACAGCATCGACCGCGCCGCCGAGACGCTCGCGGGCCAGCTGCGCGGCAAGGATCCGTCGCCCGCGATCGAGACGATCGAGCGGCGGCTGCGCGACGCGCTCGGCATTTCGATCGTCTACAACCAGACGCAGGCGCTGCGCGACTATGACGCGACGATGCGCCATCTGGTGATCGACCCGTCGCAGCCCGCCGAAAGCCGCCGCTTCCAGCTCGCGCACCAGCTCGCCGCGCTCGCGCTGGCGAACGAGATCGCCGCGGTGGTCGAGGCGTCGCCGCTGCGCACCGCGGCGGCGCGGCAATTGCTCCACGTCGGGCTCGCCAATTACGCCGCGGGCGCGGTGCTGATGCCCTATGCCCCGTTCCGCGCCAGCGCGCGCGCGGTGCGCCACGACATCGACCGGCTGCGCCTGAACTATGGCGTGAGCTTCGAACAGGCGTGCCATCGGCTCTCGACGCTCCAGCGCCCCGGCGCGCGCGGCATCCCGATGTTCTTCTGCCGCGTCGACATGGCGGGCAACATCACCAAGCGGCACTCGGCGACGCGGCTGCAATTCGCGCGCTTCGGCGGCGCCTGCCCCTTGTGGATCGTCCACGAAGCGGCGGCGATCCCCGACCGCATCCTGTTCCAGCTCGCCGAGACCCCCGATGGCCTGCGTTATGTGTCGATGGCGAAGGGGTTGGTGAAACCCTCGGGCAGCTACGCCCGCTCGCCCCGCCGCTATGCCGTCGCGCTGGGGTGCGAGGCGCAATATGCCGCCGATTTCGTCTATGCCGACGGGGTCGATGTCGGTGCGCCGCAGGCGGCGACGCGCATCGGATCGTCGTGCCGCATCTGCCCGCGCGACGATTGCGACCAGCGCGCCTTCCCGCCGAGCGACCGGCCGATCCTGGTCGATCCGGACCGCCGCGACGTGGTGCCCTACCGGATCGGCTAGCCGGCGATCACCAGTTCTTCGTCGAGGAAATCGAGAAACGCCCGGATACGCGCAGCCGCACGATCCTCGGCCGCATAGAGCGCGTGGATATCCTCGCCGTCGCCGGGGTGGTAATCGGCGAGCAGTTCGACGAGCCGGCCCGCCGCAAGGTCGGCGGCGACGTGGAACTGCCCATGGCGCGAAATCCCGCCGCCCGCGACCGCCATCTGGCGCACGAGGTCGCCCGAATTGCCGAAGAAGCTGCCGGGCACCGGCCGGTGCGCGACGCGGCCGCCGATCAGGAAGGGCCAGCTGTCGATCGAGCGGCGGAAGCTGAAGCGCAGGCAGTCGTGGGTGTCGAGGTCGTCGGGCGTCCGCGGCGTCCCGCGCCGCGCGAGATAGGCGGGGCTGGCGACGAGCACCATGCGGCTGTGCCCGAGCTTCTTGGCGCGCAGGCTGGTGTCGCGCAGCGGGCCGATGCGGATCGCGATATCGGCGCGCTCCTCGACCAGATCAACGACCGTATCGGACAGCGCGAGGTCGAGAGTGATCTCCGGATAGCGCGCGGTGAACTTCGGCAGGATCGGCAGCAAGGGCACGCCGATCGACGGCGAGGCGTTGACGCGCAGCAGCCCGCGGGGCCCCTGTTTCTCGCGCCCGAGGCCTTCTTCGACCGTCTCGATCTCGGCGAGCAGCACGCTCATCCGGTCGCGATAGGCGGTCCCCTCGATGGTCAGCGCGAGCGAGCGCGTCGTGCGGCGGAACAGGATCGTACCGAGCCTCTGCTCGAGCCGCGCCACGCTGCGGCTGACCGCCGAGGGGGTTAGGCGCAGCGCCTTGGCTGCCGCCGCGAAGCTGCCGCCGCTCGCCACCGCGAGGAAGGTCTCGATATCGCCGAACCGATTGTCCATCGCCATTCCTGATTTTGAATCACCACTGAAGTGATGAATGACATTCTAATCAACAATGGACCGCGGCGCTATCTTGCATTCATCAAATGGCTTCCATCCAAGGAGACGCATCATGGACCTGAAACTCAACGGCAAGACCGCCCTCGTCACCGGATCGACCGCCGGCATCGGCTTCGCGATCGCCAAGCGCCTCGCCGAGGCGGGCGTCGCGGTCGTCATCACGGGTCGCAACCAGGCGAAGCTCGACGAAGCCGCCGCCGAGCTGGCGCAGGCGGGCACGATCCGCGCGGTGCTCGCCGATCCCGCGACCGCCGAGGGCGCCGCGGCGCTGATCGCCGCGGTCCCCGAAGTCGATATCCTCATCAACAACCTCGGCATCTACGAAGCCAAGCCCTTCGCCGAGATCAGCGACGCCGACTGGCACCATATCTTCGAGGTCAATGTGGTGAGCGGCGCCCGGCTGTCGCGGCATTATTTCCCCAAGATGCTCGAGAAGAACTGGGGCCGCGTGATCTTCATCGCGAGCGAGAGCGGGCTGCTGCCGCCGGCCGAGATGATCCATTACGGCATGACCAAGACTGCGCAGCTGACCATCGCGCGCGGACTCGCCGAGCAGACCAAGGGCACGGGCGTGACGGTCAATTCGGTGCTGCCGGGGCCGACGCGCTCGGAGGGCATCGTCGACTTCATCCAGTCGGTGGTGTCGAACCCCGATGCGCCCGAGGCCGAACGCGAAGCGACCTTCTTCGAGGAACTGCGCCCGCTGTCGCTGATCCGCCGCCTGATCGACGCCGACGAGATCGGCGCGACGGTAGCGTTCCTCGCGAGCCCGCTGGCCGCGGCGACCAACGGCGCCGCGATCCGCGCCGAGGGCGGGATCGTGCCGACGATTGCGTAAAACTCTCCCCTCCCATTCATGGGAGGGGTCGGGGGAGGGCCTGTTAGGAAAGAGAGCAACGAAACATGCCCTCCCCTAGCCCCTCCCGCAAGCGGGAGGGGAACTAGACCTTCACGATCCCCCGCCCGATCAGATCCTGCGCCGTCGCGAGGATCGCTTCCTCGGGCGGGCGCATCGTCCAGCCGAGACGCTCCATCGCATGGCTGCTGTCGCCGCCGCGGACATTGCCGAGCTCGGCGACGACCTGCTTGAGTTCGGGGCGGACGAGCGCCATCAATTTCAGCAGCCAGTCGGGCATCTTCTTCGTCGGCACCTTGCGCGCCTGTTCGCCCAGATTGGCTTTCAGGATATTCGCGACGTCGATGAATTTCAGGAACGGCCCCGAGCAGACGAAGCGCTCGTCCCTGATCCCCTCGGCAGTCAGCGCGCGATAATGCATGTCGGCGACGTCGCGCACGTCGATGATGCCGAAGCCGACGTCGGGGCACATCGGCACCTTGCCCTCAAGCAGCTGTTTCACCACTTCGATCGAGGTCGAGAGGTCGTCCGACAGCAACGGCCCGAACACCGCCGCCGGATTGACCGACGCGAATTCCATCTCGCCGCCCTCGGCCGCGACCCAGTCGCGCGCGGCGCGCTCGGCGACGGTCTTCGAGCGCGGATAGGGCATGACCTCAGGGTTGGCGAGATTGCTCCAGTCGGCCTCGTTGTAGAGATCGCGGCCCTTGCCATGGCCATAAGCGATGGCGGCCATCGACGAGGTGAGCACGAAGCGTTTCACCCCGGCGGCGCGGGCAAATCGCAGCGCGCGTAAGGCGCCTTCGCGCGCCGGAATCACCAGATCGTCGGCGTGCTTGGGCACATCGAGCGGAAAGGGCGACGCGACATGCGCGACATGGCTGCAGCCCGCGATCGCCTCGGCCCAGCCGGCGTCATGTTCGAGGTCGGCGGCAAAGAAGCGCAGTTGGCTGTCATCGACTGCGAGCCAGCCGCGCACCTCCGCCTCGCGCTTCAGGCTGCGCACCGTGGTGTGGACGCGCCAGCCGTTTTCGATCAGCTGCCGGATCAGGAAGCCCGCGATATAGCCGCTGCCTCCGGTGACCAATACCGTGCCCGCCATGCGCCCCTCCCTTGCCTGTTATGGCGGCGAAAGTAGCGCATTTGCGTTGCAGCTCGAAACGCTATTTCAGCAGCACCAGTTCCTCGGCCATGCTGGGGTGCAGCGCGACGGTGTTGTCGAAATCGGCCTTGGTCAGCCCCGCCTTCACCGCGATCGCCGCGGCCTGCAAAATCTCGGGCGCGTCGGGGCCGATCATGTGCAGCCCGACGACCTGGTCGGTCGCGGCGTTGACGATCATCTTGTAGAGCGCGCGCTCGTTGCGGCCCGCGAGGACATTCTTCATCGCGCGGAAATCGCTGGTGTAGACGCGGATGCTGCCCAGTTGCCCACGCGCCTGGGCCTCGGTCATGCCGACCGCGCCGATCGGCGGGTGACTGAACACCGCGCTCGGGACATTCTGATAGTCGACCACGGTCGGCTTGCCGCCGAACACCGAGTCCGCGAAGGCCTGCCCCTCGCGGATCGCCACCGGCGTGAGCTGGATCCGGTTGGTGACGTCGCCGACGGCATAGATGCTCGGCACCGACGACTGGTTGGTCTCGTCGACCTTGATCGCGCCATGCTCGTCGAGTTCGACCCCGACCTCCGCAAGCCCGATGCCCTTGGTGTTCGGCGTGCGCCCAGCGGCAACGAGCACCGCGTCGGCTATGATCGGGTCGCAGCCTTCGAGCATCACGGTCAGCGTGCCGTCGTCGTTCTTCGTGATCGACTGGAAGGGCGCGTTGAACTTGAAATCGATGCCCTTGGTCATCGAAATCTGCAGCAGGCGGTCGCGGATCTGTTCGTCGTAACCGCGCAGGATGGTGTCGCCGCGATTGACGATCGTCACCTTGCTGCCGAACTCGTTGAAGATGCCGGCGAATTCGTTGGCGATATAGCCGCCGCCCGCGATCACGACGCGCTTGGGCAGCGTTTCGAGGTGGAAAACCTCGTTCGAGGTGATCGCATGCTCGCTGCCCGGAAACTCGGGGACGTGCGGCCAGCCGCCGGTCGCGACCAGAATGCGCTCGGCGGTCAGCTCGGTGCCGTCGGCGAGCCGCACCTTCTGCGGTCCGACGATCGTCGCGCGCGTCTTGAACACCTCGACCTTGTGGTTGCCCAGCGTCTGGCCATAGAGGCCCTCCAGCCGGTCGACTTCTGCCAGAACATTGTCGCGCAGCACGTCCCAGTTGAAGCGGCACTCGGGCACGTCCCAGCCGAACTGGCGCGCGTCGTGGAGATCCTCGGCGAAATGCGCGCCGTAGACGAGCAGCTTCTTGGGTACGCAGCCGCGGATCACGCAGGTGCCGCCGACCCGATACTCCTCCGCCACCGCGACGCGCGCGCCGTGCGAGGCCGCGATGCGCGACGCGCGCACGCCGCCCGACCCGGCGCCGATGACGAAGAGATCATAGTCGAAATCGCTCATGAGGAACCCCTGAATGGATCGGCTGCTGTTCGCAGCGGCCGCCTATGTGGTTACGCCGCGGCGGCTTGCCAATCGAATTTTGCACTCAGGGACAGCGAGCGGGTCTCACTCGCCGAGCGCCGCCGCCATCAGTGCCTGCGTCGCGGCGTCGAACTCGACCGTGCCTTCGGCGAGGCCCTTGGCCATTTCCTTGCCCAGCTCGACCCCGAACTGGTCGAAGGGGTTGATGCCGAGCAGCACCGCATTGGCGAAGACGCGGTGTTCGTAGAAGGCGATCAGCGCGCCCAGGCTGCGCGGGGTTACCTGATCGAGCAGGATCGTCGTCGACGGCCGGTCGCCGGGATAATGGCGCGCGCCGTCCTCGCTCGCCCGCCCCGCCATCAGCGCCGCGCCCTGCGCGATGCAGTTCGCGACCAGCGTTTCGTGATGCGCCTCGTCGAGCAGATGGTCGGGCTCGCGCGCGACGACGAATTCGACCGGGGTCAGATGCGTGCCCTGGTGGAGCAACTGGAACACCGCATGCTGCGCATCGGTGCCGACCCCGCCCCAAGTGATCGCCGCGCTCGCCCGGCCGAGCGGCGCGCCGCCCAGCGTCACCGACTTGCCGTTCGATTCCATCTCGAGCTGCTGGAGATAGGCGGGCAGCAGCCGCAGCCGTTCGTCATAGGCGAAGACCGCGCGCGTCTGGCAGCCGAGGCGGTTGGTGTAGAGCTGGTCGGCGAAGGCCGCGAGCAGCGCGATATTGTCGGCACCGTCGGCGAGGCGGAAATGGCGGTCCATCTCGGCCGCGCCCTCGAGCATGTCGGCGAAGGCGTCCCAGCCGAGCGCGAGCGCCGCGGGAAAGCCGATCGACGACCAGAGCGAATAGCGCCCGCCCACACTCTCGGCGAAAGGCAGGATGCGCGTCTCGTCGACGCCCCACTCCATCGCGCGCTCGGGCATCGCGGTCAGCGCGATGACGCGGCCATAGGGATCGGGCACGCCGGCCTCTTCGAGCCATTGCAGCGCCGAGGCGGCGTTGAGCAGGGTCTCGGTCGTGGTGAAGGTCTTCGACGCGACCGCGACCAACGTGCAGGCGGGGTCGAACTTGGCGAAAGCTTCTGCCAGCGCCGCGCCGTCGACGTTCGACACCACGGCGACGTCATAGCGCGACCCGTGACGGCCGAGCGCGTCGACGAGCAGGTCGGGGCCGAGCGCCGAGCCGCCGATGCCGATGTGGAGCAGATGGCGGATCTCGCCGAAAGCCCCCGCCTCGATCGCGTCGATCATCATCCGCATGCGCTGGTGAAAGGCCTGCGCGCGGTGGACCGATTCGGGCGCACCGTCGCCGCGTTCGGCGCTATGTTCGGCCGCGCGCCCCTCGGTCGGATTGGCGATACCGCCCGCGAACAAGGTCTTGCGGCGGCCCGCAAAATCCTGTGCCTTGGCGAGGTCCGTCAGGATGCCGACCGCCGCGGTATCGAGATGCGTCTTGGCGAAGTCGAAGCGGATGTCGGCGACATTACGCACCAGCGCCTGCAGCCGCGCCTCGGGATCGGCGGCGACGAGGCCGGTCAGCGTCTGCGGCTGCCAGCCGGCGAGCGCCTGCCAGGCTTGGTCGGCGGTGGTCATGTCGGAGCTCCCTTGCGGACGGATCAGGCGGCTTTCTCTAGGCGCGCCGCCGCCCGCGCGCCAGTGCGATCCGCCGATATTTGCTTGCGCGCAGACCTATTCACCGCCAAATGCCGCGGATGACCGATGCCAGCCTGACCGCCGATACGCCGCCCGCCGCGGGCCCGGCGACGCCCACCCCCGCGCCCGCTCCGATGAGTGCCAAGGAAGAGGCGATCGACACCGTCCGCTTTCTCGCCTGGCTGGCGATCGCGGTGATCGTCTTCCGCAGCTTTTTCCTGTCGCCCTTCAACATTCCTTCGGAATCGATGCAGCCGCGGCTGCTGATCGGCGACTATCTGCTCGTCAACAAAATGGCCTATGGCTATTCGAAATACAGCCTGCCGTTCAGCGTGCCGCTGATCCCCGGGCGGATTTTCGCCAAGACCCCCGAGCGCGGCGACGTCGTCGTGTTCAAGGCGCCCCCGGTCAACGACAATGACTATATCAAGCGCGTCATCGGCCTGCCCGGCGACACGGTGCAGGTGATCGACGGCATCGTGTGGCTCAACGGCAAGCCGCTGCCGCGCGAGGCGATGCCCGATCTGGTGATCCCGGTGACCCCGAACATGCTCGAGGCCGCCCGCGACGAATATCGCCGCCAGGGCTTGCCCGTGCCCGCCGATGCGGACCTCCGCCCCTGTTACCAGAGCGTGTTCGAGGAGGTCGCTGCCGACGGCCAGCGCCAGTGCCGCTACAAGCGCTTCAAGGAAACGCTGCCGAACGGCAAAAGCTATGCGATCCTCGACATCACCACCATCGCCGAGGACAATACGACGCTGAAGACCGTGCCCGAGGGCCATCTGTTCCTGATGGGCGACAACCGCGACCGCAGCGCCGACAGCCGTTTCCCCGCGATGGAAAACCAGGGCATCGGCCTCGTCCCCGAAGAAAATCTGGTCGGCAAGGCGCTGGTCGGCATGTTCTCGACCGACGGTTCTGCGAGCTGGATCAACCCGATCAGCTGGTTCACCGCGGCGCGCTGGAGCCGCATCGGGGATGGCTTTTGACCGAACGGCCGTCCGCCGACACGATCGCAGCCCTCACTGGTGCCGCCCCGCACGACCTCGCCCTCTATCATGAGGCGCTGACCCACGGCAGCAGCGGTGCGGGTGACTATCAGCGACTCGAATTCCTCGGCGACCGTGTGCTCGGCCTCGTGATCGCGTCCGAACTTTTCCGGCGCTTCCCGAAGGCGGCCGAAGGCGAGCTTTCGTCGCGGCTGCACGCGCTCGCCTCGGGCGAGACCTGCGCCAAGATCGCCCAGGGGCTCGATCTCAACGCGCACGTCCGCTTCGGCACGCAGGCGATCGGCGACGGCGGGCGTTACAGCGACAATATCGCCGCCGACGTGCTCGAAGCGCTGATCGGCGCCTTGTGGCTCGACCGCGGCGAAGACGCCGCGCGCGCCTTCATCGTCGCCAAATGGGGCGCGATGATCGACGGCCAGGTCGCGGCGCCCAAGCATCCCAAGGCGGCGCTCCAGGAATGGGCCGCGGCGAAAGGCCGCAAGCCTCCCGAATATCGCCTGATCCGCCGCGACGGCCCCGACCACGCCCCGCGCTTCCGCGTCGGCGTGACCGTCGGCAAGCTCGCCGAGGCCGAGGGCGAAGGCGCGTCGAAGCAGGCCGCCGAAAAGGCGGCGGCGACCGCCATGCTCGAAATATTGACACAGGAAGACAAGATATGACCCAGCGCTGCGGTTTCGTGGCGGTCGTCGGCGCGCCGAACGCCGGCAAATCGACCCTCGTCAACGCGCTCGTCGGCCAGAAGGTCGCGATCGTCAGCCCCAAGGCGCAGACGACGCGCACCCGCCTGATGGGCGTCGCGATGGCGGACGAGGCACAGATCGTGCTGATCGACACGCCCGGCATCTTCGCCCCCACCCGCCGCCTCGACCGCGCGATGGTCGCCGCTGCCTGGGGCAGCCTCGAGGAAGCCGAGGCGATCCTCGTGATGGTCGACGCCGCCGCGAAGCTCAGCGGGCGCGTCGAGCGCGTGCTTGAAGGCATCGCGAACCGCCCCGAGAAGAAATATCTGATCCTCAACAAGGTCGACCTGACCAAGAAGGACAAGCTCCTGACCATCGCGACCGAGCTCAATGCCAAGGTCGCGTTCGACGAGACCTTCTTCATCGCGGCGAGCAGCGGCGACGGCGTGCCCGATCTCAAGGCGCATCTCGCCAAGCTGATGCCTGAGGGGCCGTGGCATTTCCCCGAGGACGAGGTCAGCGACGCCCCCGAGCGCATGCTCGCGGCCGAGATTACCCGCGAACAGCTCTATCGTCAGCTCCACGAGGAGCTGCCGTACCAGTCGACCGTCGAGACCGAGCTGTTCAAGACGCGCCCCGACGGCAGCGCCGAAATCCACCAGCAGATTTTCGTTGCGCGCGACAACCAGCGCGCGATCGTGCTCGGCAAGGGCGGTAGCCGGATCAAGGAAATCGGCGCCCGCGCGCGCGCCGAGCTGACCGAGTTGATGGGGCGCAAGGTCCACTTGTTCCTGCACGTCAAGGTCAAGGAAAATTGGGACGAGGACCGCGGCGTCTATCGCGACATGGGGCTCGACTGGGTCGACTGAGGGGAGATGTTCATGCACCGGCCGCCATCGATCATCTGGTTCGAGCGCTTTTTCTGGGGGTCGATCCTGATCGGATTTCTCTCCGCAGGTTTTGCCTGGAACGACATCGCGCGCGAAATCGAGAGCGACGCGGTGAGTTCGACGACAGGGATCGTTTTTCTGGCGTTCATTTTCGCCATAACTATCGGGATTTCGATCGCCTTCTGGTATTTCATCGCGCGGCGCGGAAGCAATATCGCGAAATGGATCTACACCGTGTGGATGGGCCTCGGCAGCCTGTGGACGCTCGTCACCCTCTTCGAACCCACCGCCGTTCGCGGCGCCGCGCTCGCTGCATCGCTGATTTCCACCCTGTTGACCCTCGCATCGATCGCATGCCTGTTTCGCGCCGATGCAGTCGCTTGGCTGACGGGCAAGGCCCCGGTCGATCCGGGAATCTTCGAATAGCTGCCAGGCGGGTCAGATCCGCCGGCAATCGTCGGGCGGGGACTGCCCATCGAAGCGCGCGCCGATCCAGCTCAGCGTCTCGCCGACGCTGTCCTTCGCGCTTGCGCCATGTTCGGTGCCGCGCATCTCGATCCAGCGGACTTTGGTGCGGTTGCGGCACACCGATTTGGCGAATTTGCGCGTCACCGCGGGCGCGACGATCGTGTCCCTGTCGCCCTGCGCGATCAGCAGCGGCCCCGGCACGCGCGCGGGGTCGACGCTGTTGGCGCGCGCGAGCGACTTCCACGGCTCGATCTGGCCGATATCCTTGGTCCGCGTCGCGCGCGCGACCGTCAGGATTCCCAGGATCGTGCCGAGTTTCGGCTTCTTTTCCAGGCTGACGCAATTATTCTCGGCCAGCCGGTGGATGATACCCGCATTGGTCTTGTTGGCGATCCCGTCCATCGAATAGCCGTAGAGCGTCGACCAGCTGTGGAGCGCGAAGGAGAGCAAGAGCGCGCGCGCATTCTTGTCGCTGCCCTCGCGGAGGTTCGCGGCGAGATCGGTCGGCGGCGCGGCGGCGGCGGCGCCCACCAAGGTCAGGTCGGGCGCATAGCGCCGCGCGTTGGTCGCGGTCCATAATGCGGCGTGGCCGCCCTGCGACTCGCCCCAGACTGCAAAGCTGCTCCCCGCCGCCGCGCCGACGATGCCGCGCGCCGCGCGCACGCCGTCGAGCACCGCGTGCGAGGTGTCGTCGCCGATCAGGAAGGGGTGCATCGTCGGATTGCCGAGCCCGATATAGTCGGGCGCAACGACGACATAGCCCTGCCGCACCGCCGGCTCGACCCCCGCCGAGGCCGGGAAGAAGTTGGCGCTGAGCGATGGCGCGCATTTCTCGGCGACGCCCCACGCGCCGTGCGTCCAGGCGATCACGCGGCGCGGGCGCGGCGGCACCGCCTCCATCGGCGCGGCGACGAGCCCGGTGACGCGCAGCGGCGCGCCGCTGCCGTTCGTCGTCCAATATTGGATGCGCCACGCCTGCACCCCCGGCGGCGCATCGGGCAGCGGATCCGCGGCGATCAGGCTGCCCGCCTGTTGCGCCTGGGCCGCGGTGGGCGCGGCGATGGCAAGGGCCAGCAGAAGCAGCAAATGGCGCATCGGACACCTCCCTGTCGGCGCATCCTAACATGAGTCGTGCGCAGCGCATATGGCAGGCTGCGCCGCCTTCTCGTCAGTATAGTGCGCCTAAAACCGCGATTGTATCCGCATTATTATGCACGACATGAATAATGGACAAAATATCTTTGAAAAATCTCGAAATATCCACCTGACTTTTTGGCAAGCCATGATAGTCTCCGCGCCATTCAAGGGGGAGACAAGCCATGACGCCGAAAGATTCCGGACCCGTTCCCGTGCCGCCGTCCGAAGTGCTGATCAAGCTGCCGCAGGACCAATATTGCCACGCCGAGGCGCCGACCGAATGGTGGTGGCACACCGGCACGCTCGTCGCCGGCGACCGCGCCTTCGGCTTCGAGATCAACGCCGCGAGCTTCGCGCCCGCCGCCTTCTCCGAGGTGATGCTGACCGACGTTGCCAACCAGCGCCACTACCAGAAGACCGCGCCGCAGACGCCGGGCGCCTGGGCCGAGACCGACCCGAGCAAGGACTGGTACGTCAAGCTCGGCAATCCCGAGCTCGAGCACGACTGGATCTGGATGACCGCGCCGCAGGCCGATCCCAGCAACATGACGGTGAAGGCGCAGCTTCAGGACGAAGCCACGGGCACGATCATCCTCTTCGACCTCGTCATGGCGCAGCAGGGCCCGCCGCTGATCGTCTGGGGCACCGGCTGCAACCCGACCCCGCCCAACGACGGCGGGTCGGTGACCGCGAACAATTATTACTACAGCTTCACCCGGCTGCAGGCGTCGGGCACGATCGCGATCGGCGACGAGGTGTTCGAGGTCACCGGCCAGACTTGGATGGACCATGAATATGGGCTGTTCGGGTCGTCGACAGAGCCGGTGCTGTGGTATCTGCAGGATATGCAACTCGATAACGGCGTGCACATCTCGCACTATATGACGCTGACCGGGGACAATCCGCCGCAGGCCGGGCAGTCCTATCCGTCGAACGCAACGATCCAGTTCCCCGACGGCACGACCTATTTTGTCCGCGACTGCACGATGACGCCGGGGACGCGGACGTGGACCGCACCGAACGGGCAGCTCTTCTTCCTCGACTTCCAGGTCGAGATTCCCGATTTCGGCGCGTCGATCGCGGTGACGACCCCGGTCGATGATCAGGCGTTCCTCGCCTACGGCGCCTATGTCTACGAGGGGCTCGCAACCGCGAGCGGGACGTTCGACGGCCAGCAGGTCAGCGGGACGGCGTGGAACGAGCAGCGGCCGTAGGCATAGCCGTCGCCCCCGCGGAGGCGGGGGCCGCTGCTAGCCTCGCACTAGGCCTATAGCGGCCCCCGCCTTCGCGGGGGCGACGATTCCTATGCGCCCTTCGCCGCGGCCTTCTTCTTCGCAGGCGCCTTCTTCGTCGCCGGCTTCTTCGCCGCGGCCTTTTTCGGCGCCGCCTTCTTCTTGCCCTTCGGCGGCCCCTTCGCGGCGCGCGCGTCGATCAGCGCGATCGCTTCCTCTTCGGTCAGCGCGTCGGGCTCCATCGACTTGGGCAAGGTCGCGTTGGTCGTGCCGTCGGTCACATAGGGACCGAAGCGCCCCGCCATCAGCTTCATGTCGCCGCCGCTGGTCGGATGCGCGCCGAAGGTCTTGAGCGGCTCGGCCTTCGCCCGCGCGCCGCGCCCGCCGCCGTTCGCGGCCTCGGCGATGCGCACCACCGCGGCGTTCATGCCGATGTCGAAGATCTCGGCGGTGCCCGTCAGCTTGGCATATTTGCCGTCGTGGAGCAGATAGGGGCCATAGCGCCCCAGCCCCGCCATGATGACCTTGCCGCTCTCCGGATGCGTCCCGACCTCGCGCGGCAGATTCAAGAGCCGGATCGCGTAATCGAGGTCGAAATCCTCGCCCGGGATATCCTTCGGGATCGACGAGCGCTTCGCCTCCTTGCCCTCGCCGAGCTGGATATAGGGACCGAAGCGCCCGCTGCGCTTGGTGACTTCCAGCCCGCTCTCGGGATCGGTGCCCATCGCCTCGGGCCCGCTATCGCCGCCGTCGCTGCCGCCCGGCTGCGCGAATTTGCGCGTGAACTTGCAGTCGGGATAATTGCTGCACGCGATGAACGGCCCGAACTTGCCGCCGCGCAGCGCCAGCCGCCCGGTGCCGCAATTGGGGCAGAGGCGCGGGTCGCTGCCGTCGCCCTTGTCGGGGAAGAGATAGGGGCCGAGGAATTCGTCGAGCGCCGCGGTGATCTCCGACGGCTTCTGCTCCATCACCTCGCCGGTGCGCGGCTTGAAATCGCGCCAGAAGCGCTCGAGCACCGCCTGCCACTGCGCACGGCCGCCCGAGACGTCGTCGAGTTCTTCCTCGAGGCCGGCGGTGAAATCATAACCGACATAGCGTTCGAAGAAGCGTTCGAGGAACGCCGTGAGCAGCCGCCCGCTCTCCTCGGGGATGAAGCGGTTCTTCTCGACCGTCACATAGGCGCGGTCCTTCAGCACCTGCAGGATCGACGCATAGGTCGAAGGGCGCCCGATGCCGAGCTCCTCCATCTTCTTGACCAGGCTCGCTTCCGAATAGCGCGGCGGCGGCTGCGTCTCGTGGCGCTCGACCTCGACCCCGGTCTTGGCGGGGGCATCGCCCTTCGCCATCGCGGGCAGCAGGCGTGCGTCCTCGTCCTCGGCATCGTCGCGGCCTTCGTCGTAGAGCGCGAGGAAGCCCGGGAATTTCACCACCTGCCCCGTCGCGCGCAGCACCGTCTTGCCGGTGCCGTCGCTGAGATCGATGCTCGTGCGTTCGAGCCGTGCCGAGGCCATCTGGCTCGCCATCGCGCGCTTCCAGATCAGCTCGTAGAGGCGGCCATGGTCGCCGCTTCCCGCCTTGTCCTTCGAAAAATCGGTCGGGCGGATCGCCTCATGCGCTTCCTGCGCATTCTTCGCCTTGGTCTGATACTGGCGCGGCTGGTCGGGGACGTAACCGCCATCGTAGCGCGTCGCGATGGCCTTGCGCGCGGCGCTGATCGCGCTGCCGTCCATCTGGACGCCGTCGGTCCGCATATAGGTGATCGCGCCGTCCTCGTAGAGCCCCTGCGCGATGCGCATCGTGTGGCTCGCCGAGAAACCCAATTTGCGCGCCGCCTCCTGCTGCAAGGTCGAGGTGGTGAAGGGTGGCGGCGGGTTGCGCGTCAGCGGCTTGGTCTCGACCGTGTCGACGGTGAAATGCCCCGCCTTGACGTCGGCCTCGGCGGCGCGCGCATCGGCCTCGGTGCCGATCGACAACCGCTCGATCTTGTCGCCCTTCCAACGCGAAAGCCGCGCCTTGAACGGCGTGCCGCCCATTTCGAACAGCCCGGTCACCGACCAATATTGCTGCGCGACGAAGGCTTCGATCTCGCGCTCGCGCTCGACCACCAGCCGCAACGCGACCGACTGCACCCGCCCCGCCGACTTGGCGCCGGGCAGCTTGCGCCACAGCACCGGCGACAAAGTGAAGCCGACCAGATAGTCCAAGGCGCGGCGCGCGCGATAGGCGTCGATGAGGTCATCGTCGAGCGCGCGCGGATGCGCCATCGCGTCGGTCACCGCCTGCTTGGTGATCGCGTTGAAGGTCACGCGATCGACCGCCTGCGGCAGCGCCTTCTTCGCGCGCAGCAATTCCCGGACATGCCAGCTGATCGCCTCGCCCTCGCGATCGGGGTCGGTCGCGAGGATCAGGCGGTCGGCCGTCTTCGCCGCGTCCTGGATTTCCTTCAGCCGCTTGGCCTTGTCGGGATAGAGCTGCCACTGCATCGCGAAGCCGTCGTCGGGATCGACCGACCCGTCCTTGGGCGGCAGGTCGCGGACGTGACCATAGCTTGCCAACACTTTGAAATCACGGCCGAGATATTTCTCGATCGTCTTCGCCTTGGCGGGCGATTCGACAATGACCAACTGCATGAAAAACGGGTTCCCCGATAACTCTTACGTACGTACGCGCGAGGGTGGCGGCGTGGCGCGCCGCGTCAACCGAAAATTTTTCGCATCCGGTCCTCTTCGCCGCCGAGCATCATATAGGCGGTCGCCGCCGCCGATACACCCAGCAACCATCCCGCCTGCGATGCGGCGTTCATCGCCAGGCTCACCGGCCAGTCGATCTGGCCGACATTTTCGAGCAGATAGGCGGCGGCGAGCAGCGGCGCCGCCTGCACCGCAAAGGCCGTGATCGCGACCAGCGTGATGCTCAGCCAGCTTTGTTCGGTCAGATCCCAGCTCGCGCGCATCGCCTCCGACGCCGACATGTCGCGGTGGAACAGCGCCGGCGCGGCAAGATACCAGCGCCCGGTCAGGAACAGGCCGGGCAGCACCAGCACGAGCAGGCCGAAGAAGACGCCCAGCCCCGCGATGATGCTGATCCCGAACAGCGACGCGATGCGCCAGCGGCGCGGGCCCGGTAGCGCAAAGCCGCCCTGTTCCAGCAGCGCGATCGTCACGCACGCCTGCAGGAACAGCATGAAGAAGATGTAGATGACATAATAGAGCAGCGCCGCCTCGCCGAGGATGCCGAGCGCCAGATCATATCCCACCCCGACGGCCGTCGCGGCAACAAAGACCATCGCCAGCACGCGCACGTTCGCCTTCATCGCGGCGACCGTCTCGCGCAGCAACGGTCCGAACAGACTTGCGTCGAATTGCACTATTACCCCCTGCCGCATCTTGTGCGCGAGGGTGGCGCGGGCCGGGCGATCCCGTCAAGCGGGTTTCCAACATCGTCGCCCCTCCGCGGGGGCGACGCTTTCTCAGCGCAGAGGCGCCAACCGCCCGATCAGCATCTCGCTCGTCAGGCTCGCCGCCTTGGCCGCGCCTTCCTCATAGTTGCCGGGCTTCGCGGTGAAGGCGAACTTCCGCGTCTTGCCGAACCGCAGCCCGCCGAAACCGAGCACCGCGGCGACCCCGCCCGCGACATTGGCGCCGGCCTGCAGCGCCTTGTCGCCGCCGCTCGACGCGTCGCTCTTCTCGACGAACTCGCCCTCGACCGCGACGGGCGCCTTGACCGTGATCACCGACTGCTTGCCATTGGGGGCGATCAGCGTGGCGCGCGAATAATCGGCGCTGACCGACAGCGCGCTGTTGACCTGCAACCCGCCGAAGCTGAAGGCGCCGGGGCGTTTCTGCTGCGAAAAGTCGATGAGGTAGACGACGTTGACCACCCCGACATTGGCGGCCTTGGCATAGTTGGTGAGCGCCATGCTCGCCTGCCCGGCCTGCATGTTCATGCCCATGCTGCTGAGCCCCGATCCCATGAAGTCGCCGGGGATCATCAGCAGCGCTGGCAAGGCCGTCGGCTTATAATAGGTCGCCTTGCCCTTGCTCCCCTTTTCGAGCGCGATGTTGATGTCGAGCGGCATGTCCTGCGACTTGGTCTTCGCCATCGTCGCATGGGCGAAGAGGTCGCCCGGCGCCTGCACGCTGTAGCCGCTCGCGGTCAGCTGCGACACGAAGTCGGCATAGGCCGCGTCGGTGACCGCCTGCATCATTTCGGGGGTTACGCCGACGAGTTCGCTCTTGGCCTTGGTGGTCCCGCCGAACGCCCCCATCAGCCCGCCGCTGGCCGCGGTGCGGTCGATCGATTCGAAGATGAAACCGACGTTGAACGAACCGATCGCGACGTTGGTGACGCCCTTGGCATTGGCCGGGCCGGTGATCTTCACCGGTTCCTTTTCCTTGGCGATGACGGGGACGGGCTGGAGCAGCATCGCGCCGATGGCGATGGCCGACAGCAATTTTTTCATGGGTCTTCCTCCGGCCCTCGACCGACAGACCCACTAGCCGGCAAGAGAGCGATACGAGGCGACCCGTGGCCCCTGCATGAATCAGATGCAGGGGCCTTGTCAATCCTTGGCTGACGCGGGCTTAGCTTTGATCCTGCCAGCGGAAGTCGGCGGGAAGGATACATTTGCCCGCGTCATATTTGCCGACGCTGCGGATCACCTCATTGTCGTCGGGCTCGATGCGGCGGCCGCTGATCTGGCTGTCGACCACCCGGCGCACCAGCGCGTCGAGCCGCGTGACGAGGTAGCAGTCGATCGCCGGCGGCGCGTGCGGATTGCCCACCCCGCTGTCGTCGGTGAGGAACAGGTAGCGCGACTGCGTCGCCGCGGCCATCGCACGCATCGCATATTCGGCCTCGTCGGCGACCCCCGAGGCGGCGACCGGGGTGATATGGATGCGCTTGGCGCGCGCCGCCTCGGCGGCTTGCCAGGTCCGCCCGAACAGCTCGCCATGCGGCGGCGCGTCGGCGACGAGCAGCATCGATTTCACCGCGTCGGGGCGCCATTCCTGCGCCACCGCGCGGATCAGCGCCTGGTCCATCGCCTCGGGATAGTCGCCGCCGCCGGTCGCATATTGCGCCGCCAGCGCGCCCTGCGCCCGCCCGATGTCGCGGTCGAAGGTCACCGTGCGCGTGACATATTCATCGCCGAGGTCGCGGTAGAAGACGAAGCCGACGCGGATGTCGAGGTCGCGGTGCTTCGCCGCGATCGACGCGATGATCGCGCGCATCTCGGCCTGCAGGAAGCGAATCTCGTCGCCCATGCTGCCCGTCGTGTCGACGACGAGCATCAGGTCGAGCTTGGTCGCCTTGGTCGCGAGCTGGTTCGCGGTGAGCCCGACGGTCTGTCCGCCTGGCGCGTCGACGACCAACAGCGGCCGCGCGGCCGCGATCGGCCGCCCCGCCTTCGTCGCCGACACGGTGACGCGCTCGCTCAGCCGGTCGAGCCCGGGGAAGAAGACCGCGCTGCCGTCGGCCTGCGTCGCCATGGTGATGCTGTTGCCGTCGCTGCACGTCAGCTTCACATCGGCGAAGGGCACCGGCTGGCCGTTGCGGTCGCTGACCTTGACCGTCACCACGCGCGTCGTGTCCACCCGCGGCAGCGCGCGGATATCCTGGCCCAGGCTGGTGCGGTTGACATAGGCGGCGTAGAGCTCGGGGTTGAGCAGGTCGTCATGCTCGCCCGCGGTGAGGATGCCCGATTGCGGCTGCGGCTGCGGATAGGGGCGCGGCGGCGGAGGACGGCGCTCGACATAGTCGGTCGACGAACCCGGGACCGGCGGAGCCGCGGCGGGCGCATAGGATTCGGATGGGCTTTCGAGAATGCCGGCGCGCGCGCCGACCGTCGGCGTCGATATCGCATCGACGCTGCTGCTCGGTTCGTAGGCCGGCGGTGGCGGCGGAGCGGGCGGCGGCGGAGGCGGCGGTGCCATCGGAGGCGGCGGGGCTTCGACCGCCATCTCGGCGCGAAGCGCGCCGCTGCGGTCGCGCTTGCTCGCGCCCTTGGCATAGCCGCCGTTCTGCTGCTGGCGGACCTGCTGCTCGGCATCGAGCCGCGGCAGCGGACCGGCGTTGCGGCAGAAGCTCTGGACAGGCGTCCGCGCCGACGCGATCGAGAGCGGCGTCGGCGCCAGCCCCGTCGCCAGCACCGCGAGCATCGTCGTTCCGGTCAGAAATCGGCTGCGCATCATCAAACTCCCCGGCTATGTGATACAATATCATCAAACTCGCCTCCGGTCGCTGAACCGTGGCTGAACCGCGATAAGCCGTGAATTACTTTGGGTTTGGCCGCTATGCGCGGCGTCACAACATGCCGTTGGCGAGCTCGGCAGAGCGAGCACGCTGCCGAGTTGGCACATCGACACGAAGAATGATAAGGAACGGTCGAAATAGGGAGGTAAAAAATGTCGGCAGCTACCGAATTCGATCTGAGGCGCAGTCGAATGTCTTCAGATCTCGACAGGGCGATAGATGTAAATGGACGCGCGGCTCTGCGAAACTACTCTTTTGCTTTCTTTTTCGTTGTTGTCGCGACCATTTCTAGCGTCGCCTCCAGCATCTTGGCATTTTTGAAATTTGACAGCATCCTGGTCGGCGCTATCGCCTTGGTGCCCGCCCTGTGCACGATCGTCCTCAATCAACTAAAGTTTCAGGAACGCGCAAACTGGTTCTATCGCAAGCGCGATCAACTCTATGCGATAGCCAACGAGTTGCATTTCGAATTGCCCGATCCTCCTCAAAGCCCTCATATCGCGGAACTGTCGCGGAGATGGAGCGCGCTGAACATCGCCATGTCCGAAAATTGGGAGAAACAGCTGTCGCTGGGCGTCATACCCCCTAAAGATCCTGGGAAATCGACGCCCTCATAGATTCTGCTTCAAACATTGCGCAGGCTCACTCGCCCTCCCGCGTGGCGCTCGATCCGCCCGGCGAGCTCCATCTCGAGCAGCACCAATTGCACCGCCGCCGCGGCGCAGCCCGACTGGCGGACGAGTTCGTCGACCGCGACCGAGGTCGGGCCGAGCAGCCCGGCGATCCGGCCGCGATCGCCCTCGCCCGCCTCGGCAACCGCGGGCACGGGCGCAAAGCCCTGCGCAGGCTCGCGCACCATGCGTCGGTCGATCGGCCCCAGGGCCTCGAGCACATCGTCGATCGTCTGGATCAAAGTCGCACCTTCGCGGATCAGCATGTTGCACCCTTGCGCGCGCGGGTCGAGCGGCGAGCCCGGTACCGCCATCACCTCGCGCCCATAATCGCCGGCGCGACGCGCGGTGATCAGCGAGCCCGATTTCGGCGCGGCCTCGATCACCAGCGTGCCGTGCGACAGCCCGGCGATGATGCGATTGCGCGCGGGAAAGTGCCGGGCGAGCGGGTCGGTACCCGGCGGCTGTTCCGCGATGAGCAGCTGGTCGGCCGCAATCTTCTGCTGGAGCGCGGCATTTTCGGGCGGAAAGGCAATATCGATGCCGCTGCCGATCACCGCCGCGGTCGCGCCGCCCAGCGCGCCGATATGCGCCGCGGTGTCCACCCCGCGCGCAAGCCCGCTGACGACGGTCACCCCGTGCCCCGCCAGTTCGGCGCCCATCTGCCGCGCAAAGCGGCACGCGACGGCCGAGGCGTTCCGCGCACCGACGATCGCGACGCACGGCCGCTGGAGCATCGCGGTATCGCCGCGGATGATCAGCACCGGCGGCGCGCCCTCGACCTCGCGCAGCAGCGGCGAATAATCGGCATCGTCGCTGAAGACATGGCGCGCGCCGAGTTCGGCGACACGCACGATCTCGCGCTCGGCAAGCTCGGCGGGCGCGATGCGCAACCGTCCACCGCCGCGCCCGACGAGATCGGGCAGCGCCGCGAGCGCGGCCTCGCCCGATCCGAAGCGCGTCATCAGCTGGTGCCAGCTGACCGGGCCGACGTGCGGCGTGCGGATCAACCGCAGCCGCGCCAGCCGCTCGGCGTCGATCATTCGGTCGTTTCTTTTTTCGCGCCGACGCGCGGTTCGGTGCCCGCGCGCAGCCGTGCGATATTCTCGCGGTGGCGCCACAGCACGATCACGGCGAGCCCCGCGAGCCCGATCGCATAGACCTGATAGCCCATCAGCAGCGCCGCCACCGGCGCCGCGACCGCGCCCATCATCCCGCCGAGCGACGAGATGCGCAGCGCCAGCACGGTACCGAGCCAGACCGCGGCGAAGATCACCCCGATCGGCCAGGCAAGCGCAAGCGCGAGGCCGAGCAGGGTCGCGACGCCCTTCCCGCCCTTGAACCTGAGCCAGACGGGGTAGCAATGGCCGATCATCGCCGCCGCGCCCGCGATCATCGCACCGTCGTCGCCGGTTTCGGGGAAGAAATATCGCGCGAGCAGCACCGCGACCGCGCCCTTCGCGCCGTCGAGGATCAGGGTCGCCGCGGCCAGCCCCTTGCGCCCGGTGCGCAGCACATTGGTCGCGCCGATATTGCCCGACCCGATCTGGCGCAGGTCGCCCGCCCCGAACGCCCGCGTCAGGATCACCCCGAACGGGATCGAGCCGAGCAGATAGCCCGCGGCGATCAGCAAAAAGATGGTCATGGTAACCCCAGCTCCCTTTGCGCCTTTGTGGCGATGTTGCGCGCAGCAATCAACGAGTTCGCGCATGGTGACCGCCAAATCGGACAAACTCGTTGCGCCCATTGAGCGAGCGTGGCGGCGCTGCTAACGCCCCGCCATGTCCTCCCCCGCGGCGCACGCCCCCATCCTCTTCTTCGACTCCGGCCTCGGCGGCCTCACCGTGCTCGGGCCGACGCGCGCGCTGCTGCCGACCGCACCGATCGTCTATGCCGCCGATTACGCCGGCCTGCCCTATGGCCAGAAGAGCGAGGCCGAACTCGCCGCGCGCGTCCCCGCGCTGCTCGGCCGGCTGGTCGAGCGCTACCAGCCGCGGCTCGCGGTGATCGCGTGCAACACCGCCTCGACGATCGCGCTCGCCCATGTCCGCGCCGCGCTCGACCTGCCGATCGTCGGCACCGTCCCCGCGATCAAGCCCGCCGCCGAGCTGACCAGGACCGGCGTGATCGGCGTGCTCGGCACCGAGGCGACGGTGCGCCAGCCCTATGTCGACGACCTGTCGGCGCGCTTCGCCGCGGGCAAGACGGTGCTGCGCCACGGCAGCCCCGGGCTCGTCACCGGCGCCGAGGCGAAGCTGCGCGGCGAGACGGTCGATCCCGCGGTCATTTCGCGCGCGATCGCGGGGCTCACCGAACAGCCCGGCGGCGACCGGCTCGACGTGATCGTGCTCGCCTGCACCCATTTCCCGCTACTCGCCGACGAGCTGCAGGCCGAGGTCGGCCCCGGCGTCCGCCTGATCGACGGCGCCGCGGGCATCGCGCGCCGCATCGCGCACCTCACCGACGGCCAGCCCTGGCCCGCCGCCGCCGCGCCCGGCATCGCGGTGTTCACACGCAGCGACGACCGCCCGCCGCCGCCGCTGTCGGCGCTGGCCCCCTATGGCCTCGACCGGATCGAGCTGATCTAGCCGCTCGATCAGGCTGATTTGCGGGACAAATTGCGAATCGTTCGCACTGGATTTCGGCAGCGTCCGGCGTTATTGGCCCGCATGTTAATAGCCGCCCGGAGGGAGGCGGTGCTGGCACCTGACTGCGGGGCTGAAACGTGAACTATAACGATATTTTCGCACGCGCCATCGACCGGCTGCACGAGGAAGGGCGCTACCGCGTCTTCATCGACATCCTCCGCAACAAGGGCGCTTTCCCCAACGCACGCTGCTTCGCCGGCCACAACGGGCCGAAGCCGATCACCGTGTGGTGCTCGAACGACTATCTCGCCATGGGCCAGCACCCCAAGGTCATCGCCGCGATGGAAGAGGCGCTGCACGACGTCGGCGCGGGATCGGGCGGCACGCGCAACATCGGCGGCAACACGCATTACCACATCGATCTCGAGGCCGAACTCGCCGACCTGCACGGCAAGGACGGCGCCCTGCTCTTCACCTCGGGCTATATCTCGAACGAGGCGACGCTCGGCACGCTCGGCAAGCTGCTGCCCAACTGCATCATCTATTCGGACGAGCTGAACCATGCCTCGATGATCGCGGGCATCCGCAATTCGGGCTGCGAAAAGCGCGTGTGGCGGCACAACGACCTCGACCATCTCGAGGAACTGCTCGCCGCCGACGATCCCGAGGCCGCGAAGCTGATCGCCTTCGAAAGCGTCTATTCGATGGACGGCGACGTCGCCCCGATCCACGCGATCTGCGACCTTGCCGAGAAGTATAACGCGCTCACCTATTGCGACGAAGTCCATGCCGTCGGCATGTACGGCCCGCGCGGCGGCGGCATCACCGACCGCGACGAGGCCGCGAGCCGCGTGACGATCATCGAGGGCACGCTCGGCAAGGCGTTCGGCGTGATGGGTGGCTATATCGCCGCCGACAAGAATATCATCGACGTCATCCGCAGCTACGCCCCGGGTTTCATCTTCACGACCAGCCTGTCGCCGGTGCTCGTCGCCGGCGTGCTCGCCAGCGTGCGCCACCTCAAGCAATCGAGCGTCGAGCGCGATGCGCAGCAGGCCGCCGCGGCCTATCTCAAGCAAAGCTTCCGCGACGCCGGCCTGCCCGTGATGGACTCGACGACGCACATCGTCCCGTTGATGGTCGGCGACCCGGTGCGCGCGAAGAAGATCAGCGACATATTGCTCGCCGAATATGGCGTCTATGTGCAGCCGATCAATTTCCCCACCGTGCCGCGCGGCACCGAACGCCTGCGCTTCACCCCGGGCCCGGCGCACGACGAAGCGATGATGCGCGAACTGACCGAGGCGCTGGTCGAAATCTGGGACCGTCTCGAGCTGCGCAAGGCCGCGTGAGCGCCGCTCCGGGGTTCGACGAGGTCGTCCTGGGACGCCGCAGCATTCGCGGCTTCCTCGACAAACCCGTACCCAAAGCCCTGATCGCCGAGATCCTCGAGGTCGCGATGCGCGCGCCCTCGTCGTTCAACAACCAGTGCTGGAATTTCTCGGTCGTCACCGGCGCCGCGCTCGACGCGATCCGCCGCGGCAACACCGAGGGCATTCTCGCGGGCAAGCCCGACAGCCGCGAATTCCGCCGCTTCGACGGCATCGCCGACGACCATCGCGCGCGCCAGATCGAGATCGCCAAGCAGCTCTTCGGCGCGATGGGTATCGCGCGCGACGACAAGGATGCGCGGCAGGACTGGGTGCTGCGCGGTTTCCGCCAGTTCGACGCGCCGGTCAGCATCGTGGTCACCTATGACCGTGTCCTGCTCGGCAGCGACATTGCCCCCTTCGACTGCGGTGCGGTGACCAACGCATTGGTCAACGCCGCCTGGTCGCGCGGGCTCGGCTGCGTGATCAACAGCCAGGGGATCATGCAGTCGCCGGTGGTGCGCGAGCATGCAAGAATCCCCGACGACCAGGTGATCATGATCTGCGTCGCGCTGGGCTGGCCCGCCGACGACTTCCCCGCGAATGCGGTGGTATCGAACCGCAAGAGCGTCGCCGACGCGGTGCGCTTCGTCGGCTTCGACGACTGAGCGCGTGCCGTTCGACCTGCTCGACGCGCTGGGCATGGTGGGCGAAGCCGCGACCGAAATCCCCGACCTTCGCAAGCGCCGCAACCGGATCGGCTGCTTTATCGGCTTCGCGCTACTGCTGATTTTAATTGCGGCGCTCTATTGGTGGTCGTGATAGCGGTGGGGCAATCGTCCTCCCCCGCACGAAAGATGCCATGACAACCCAGCGCTATAGTAGCACCGCCATCGCTCTCCACTGGCTGCTGGCGCTGCTCCTCGCCTTCCAGATTTCGCTCGGCTGGGCGCTCGAGGGCAATAACAGCCCCGAATTGTTCGCGCGTTTCCAGCTCCACAAGTCGATCGGCATCGCGATCCTGCTGCTCAGCCTCGCGCGGCTGGCGGTGCGGCTGTTCGCACCGCGCCCGCCCGCGTCCGACGGCCCGGCGTGGACACGCGCGCTCGCGGGCACGGTCCACTGGCTTTTCTACGTCGTCATGATCCTCGGGCCGGTCACCGGCTGGCTGATCGTCTCGACCGCAAAGGTGCAGGTACCGACCTTGATCTTCGGCGTGATCCCCTGGCCGCATTTGCCCGTCGGACACGGCTGGCACGATCCCGCCGAGTCGATCCACGGCGCGATGGCCTGGCTCGCGATCGGGCTGTTCCTGCTTCACATTGCGGGCGCGCTCCGCCACCAGTGGCTGCTCGGCAAGCCCGAGCTCCAGCGGATGATCCCTTTCGCCAAGGGCAAGGCGGCCGGCGCCGCGATCGGCGCGCTCGCGCTGATCTTCGCCGCGATGGCCGCGGGCAAGCTCGTCTATCCCGACAAGCCGCGCGTAGCCGCCGAGCAGGATGAGACGCCGGTCACGGCGGCGCCCACCCCAGCGCCGGTGGCCGAGGAGGAAAAACCCGAGGAAACCGAGGAAGCCGAACCCGAAGAAGCCGCCCAGCCGCTCGCCGACTGGAGCGTCGCGTCCGGCGGGCGCCTCGGCTTTACCGCGCGCTGGAACGGCGACGCGGTCGCGGGCCGCTTCGGCCGCTGGGACGCCGACATCAAGTTCAGCCCCGACGACCTCGCCAAGTCGCGGATCAAGGTGACCGTCGACCTCGCCTCGGCCGACACCGGCGACGGCCAGCGCGACGATTCGCTGAAAGGGAGCGACTTCTTCGACAGCGGCGCGCATCCGAAGGCGGTCTATAGCGCGCGCGACATCCGTCACCTCGGCGGCGACCGCTACGAGGCGCGCGGCACGCTCGACCTGCGCGGGGTAGAGAAGCCCGCAACCTTGCGCTTCACCCTCGCCATCGACGGCGACCGCGCGCGCGTGGCGGGGAGCACGCGGATCGACCGCACCGCCTTCGGCGTCGGCCAGGGCGAATGGGCCGCGACCGACGCCATCGCGGCTGGGGTGGACATCGCCTTCTCGTTCAGCGCCACGCGCCCGGCGGGTTGAGCTTGGTGCGGCCGCTGCTCAACGGCGCGGCCCCTTGTCGATCCGGACCGACCAGGCGTAGCCCCGATAGAGGCGCACCAGCGTCATGCGCCCGCCGACGTCGCCCGCGATCTCACGCGCCGCATCGGCCAGCATCGCGCGCGGCGCGACGTGGAAGCGTCCGAGCCAGCCGAACAGCCCGGCGCGGAACCACGCGGGCAGGCCCTCCTGCTGCCCGAAATCGACGATGTGTAGCGAGCCGCTCGGCCCCAGCCGCCGCGCCGCCTCGCGCATCGCGCCCTGCCAGTCGGGGATCATCGACAGCGTATAGCTCTGGAAGATGCGGTCGAAACTCGCGACGCGGAATAGCGCGTCGGGGTCGAACGCCGTCGCATCGCCCTGCGCGACGGTGATCCGCCGAGAGAGGCCCGCGCGCGCGATCGCGGCGCGGGCGCTCTTCAGCATCTCCTCCGAAATATCGATCCCGTAGAAGCGCGCACCCGGCCAACAGTGCGCAGCCGCGATCAGATTGCGCCCCGTGCCGCAGCCGACCTCTAGCACATGCCCGCCGACCGGCGGCTGCAATTCGTCGATCAGCCGGTCGCGCCCCAAGAGGTAATATTTGCGCGTCATATCATAGATATGCCGCTGGCCGCGATAGACATCGTCCATCAGCGCGGCATGGCCCTCCCCCCCGGCCACGGCTCAGCGCTTCAGGATATAGAGATGCACCCCGCCGTAGATCGCCGAGCGGTCGCGCCGCGTAAGCCCAAGCGATTCCTCCGCGCGGTAATCCCAGCGATCGAGCAGCGCATCGGGCAGGCGCCCGGGCAGCAGGCTCGGTTCGGCGGCGGTGCGGAACAGCACGCGCGCGCCAGGCCGCGCGGTCCGCGTGACCTCGGTCCACAAAGCCAGCAATTGCGCGTCGCTCATCCAGTCCTGCGCGTCGAGGAAGATGTACCGGTCGAAGCTCGCATCCGCCGCCGCCGCGAGCATGTCGGTCATATTCGCATGGAGCATCGTCACCCGCTCGGCGCGCGCCCTGACCGCGTCGTAATTCGCCGCCTGCAGATAGGGCGGCAGCGGCGCCTCGTCGCCGCGACCGTAGCCGCGCCCGAAGGCCCGCCACGCGAAATAATTGTCCTTGAGGTCGAAGTCGCAGCTCAGTTTCTCGAGCCGCGCGCGCAGCACGTCGGCCATCGGCTTGCCCCCCGCGAGTGCGTCGTACTGCGCCGGCGGAATGCCGAGCCCGAACAAGGACGAGCGCTGGTCGGTGACCCAGCGCACGAACTTCCGGTCGAAGAAGGGCGCGAATTTGGTCTCGAAAATGCGCCGCTGCTCGTCGAGGTCGCGGGCTTCGAGCAGCATGCGCGGGTCGATCTTCATCATCCGCGCGAGCAGGTGCGCGACCCCGATAAAATTCCCGAGCAGCCCGCGCTTGTAGAGCCCCGTCGCAAAGCCGTTGATCCGCCGGCGTCCGATCAGGTCGCGCCCCTCCCAATAGCGCCGGCTGACCTCGTCGAGGTGGGGGCGGACATGGCTCTTGTACGCCGCCACATTATCGCGGCTGTCGGCGTCGGCGAAGAAGCGACGGAAGCTCGCATAATCGGGAAGCTGCGCCGCGGCGGCGCGCTTCAGATGCCCCAGCGCGACATGCGCGGTATTGAGGTCGACCGCGACGATCTCGGCGGGGTCGGCGGTGAGGTAGGAAAAGACGTTGCAGCCGCCGCTCGCGATCGTCGCGATGCGGTTGCCGGGCCGGATGTCGAGCGCCTCCATGTCGACCACCGGGTCTTCCCAGATCTGGGCGTAGACGAGGCCGCGAAAGGCGAGCGCGAAGGCGCGATCGAGCAGGCGTTGCTTCTGCTCGGCATCCTCGCGGACGACGGCGGCGGCGATCTTGCGGTTGGACTGGCTGGCCATGGCAGGTCTCCCGGAGCGAGGTGGATCCGGGGCCGCCCATGGCAGCGATTCTTGCGATTCACGCGACGCTTCGGTGACAAAATGGGGACAGGGGTGAAAAAACCCTCCCCTCCCTGCAAGGGAGGGGTCGGGGGTGGGTCGGCGACCTAGACCAGAAGAAGCCCGGCCGGGCGTCGAGCCCGTCCGGACTTACCCACCCCTACCCCCTCCCTTTCAGGGAGGGGGACCTATCAATCCCGGCAATAGCCCTCTCCGTCCTTGACGATCAGGCATTCCTTCTTGCCCGCGAGATATTTGAGCCCGGTCTCGTCGCCGCTCCCGCGGCGCAGGCTCAGTTCCTCGGCGCCGCGCTTGAACTTGATGCCATGTTCGCTGTCGGTGCCGTCGTAGGTACCCTTGGTGCTGTCGTCGGTCCCCGCCTGCATTTCCAGCTTATATTTGCCGGGCTCGCCGGGGGTGATGATGGCGTACATGCCCTCGACCCCGATCCATTTGCCCGCCCAGCTCGCGAAGCGGTGTGGCGCGGTCGCGGGGTCGGCTTCGCCCTCGACCGCTTCGTCGGCGATCGGCACCGTCTCGTCGACCACCTCGGTGGTCTCGGTCGGCGCGGGCGCTTCGGCCTTTTCACAGCCGCTCAGCACCACCAGCGCCGCGGCGCCCATCAGGATCATGCTCTTCTGCATCGACTTTCTCCTTCGCGGTCTCAACGCACCAAGCGGCGATTAGTATCCGCTCAAAATCTCGGCATATTTCTGCGGGTCGACATTGCCACCAGAAAGGGTGACGAGCGTCGCCCTCCCCGGCGCCACCTTGCCCGCGAGCAGCGCCGCGAGCGCCGCCGCGCCGCCGGGTTCGACGACGAGATGCAATCGCTCGAAAGCCATACGCATCGCGTGGCGTACTTCCTCGCGCGTCACCACGACGCCGCGCACCCCGCGCGCCTGCAGCACCGCGAAGTTGATCGGCCAGGTCTGCGGTGTCTGGAGCGCGTCGCATTCGGTGGGATAGGCGAGGTCCCCGACCGACAAAATCTCGCCGGCCTCCAGCGAACGCGCGACATCGTCCCAGCCCTCGGGCTCGACCGCGACGATCTCGGCATCGGGCAGCGCGAGCGCGAGCCCCGCCGACAGCCCGCCGCCGCCGCAGCAGGCGACGACCTTGTCGAAGCCATCGAACCCGCGCGCGCGCAGCTGTTCCTCGGCCTCGATCCCCGCTGTCCCCTGCCCCTCGATGATCCACGGGTCGCCATAGGCGTGCACGAGCGTCCCGCCGCGCTCGCCCAGCAATTTCGCCGCGACGGCATCGCGCGATTCGGTGACGCGGTCGTAGAGGACGACCTCGGCGCCCAGCTTGCGCGTCGCGGCGAGCTTCATCGCCGGCGCGTTGCTCGGCATCACGATCGTCGCCTTGATCCCCAGCCGCTTCGCGGCCCAGGCGACCCCCTGCGCATGGTTGCCGCTCGACACGCCGACGACGCCCGCCGCCGCCTGCTCGGGGGTCAGATCGGTCAGCCGGTGCCACGCGCCGCGGATCTTGAACGCGCCGACGGGCTGCAGGCACTCGGCCTTGCACCAGATTGTCGTGCCGTCGATTTCGAGCGGCAGCAGCGGGGTCGGCGGCAGCAATGCAGCGACTTTCGCCGCCGCGCGTTCGACCCCCGCGAGGGTCGGTGCGCGCGCCGGATCGCGCAGGCTTGAGTCACGGGGTTCGGGGCTTTGCTGTGTCATGGCTTCGTCCTATAGGGCGCGGCATAGAGAGCAAGCCGCATAGGTTCGCGGACAGGAGATTTTCACGATGAGCAAGGTTTTGGTGATCGGCGCGGGCGGCGTCGGCTCGGTCGCGGTGCACAAGATGGCGATGAACCCCGACATCTTCCCCGACATCACGCTGGCGAGCCGCCGCAAGTTCAAATGCGACGCGATCGCCGAGTCGGTGAAGTCGCGCACCGGCGTCACGATCCAGACCGCCGAGGTCGACGCCGACCATATCGACGCGACCGCGGCGCTGATCCGCTCGATCGGCGCAACGCACGTCGTGAACCTCGCCTTGCCCTATCAGGACCTCACCATCATGGAGGCGTGCCTATCGACCGGCGCGCATTATATGGACACCGCGAACTACGAGCCGCGCGACGAGGCGAAGTTCGAATATCATTGGCAATGGGCCTATCAGGACCGCTTCAAGGATGCGGGGCTGATGGCGCTGCTCGGTTCGGGCTTCGATCCCGGCGTGACCAGCGTCTTCACCACCTGGCTCAAGAAGCATCATTTCGACCGCATCGACACGCTCGACATCCTCGACTGCAACGGCGGCGACCATGGCCAGCATTTCGCGACCAACTTCAATCCCGAGATCAACATCCGCGAAGTGACCGCGGTCGCGCGCCACTGGGAAAATGGCGACTGGGTCGAAACCCCGCCGATGTCGGTGAAGCAGAAGTTCGACTTCGAGGCGGTGGGCGAAAAGACGATGTACCTCATGTACCATGAGGAGATCGAAAGCCTCAAAACCCATATCCCCGAGATCAAGCGCATCCGTTTCTGGATGACCTTCGGCGAGGCCTATATCACGCACCTGACCGTGTTGCAGAACGTCGGCATGACGCGCATCGACCCGGTAATCTACGAAGGCCGCGAGATCGTCCCGCTGCAGTTCCTGAAAGCCGTGCTGCCCGAGCCGTCGAGCCTCGGCGAGACGACCAAGGGCAAGACCAACATCGGCGTCATCGCGACCGGCCTCGGCAAGGATGGCCAGGAAAAGACGCTCTACCTCTACAATATCTGCGACCATGAGGATGCCTATGCCGAAACCGGCAACCAGGCGGTGAGCTACACCACCGGCGTGCCCGCGATGATCGGCGCCGCGATGATGGTGACCGGCGCATGGGGCGGCACGGGCGTGTTCAACATGGAGCAGTTCGATCCCGATCCCTTCATGGACATGCTGAACCAGCACGGCCTGCCGTGGCAGGTGAAGGAACTCGCGGGGCCGCTGGATTTTTAATTCGGTTTCACGCAGAGGCGCAGAGGATGCAGAGACCGCAGAGAGATGGGCCGGATGCGGATTGACGATGTCAGCGCCATCGTCGTCGATGAGGCGATCGCGGTCCATCGGCTTTTGGGACCCGGCTTGCTCGAGATCGTCTATGAGACCGTATTGGCAAGCAGACTTGAGCAGCGGGGATTGAAGGTGGCTCGCCAATTGGTCGTGCCGCTAACAATTGAAAACCATCATTTTGAAGCGGCTTTCAGGGTCGATATTCTGGTGGACGACCGCTTGGTGGTAGAGATCAAAGCGGTGGAGCAGTTCGGAAAAGCCCATGCAAAGCAGGTGCTGACCTATCTGAGAATCTTACAGCAGCCCGTCGGGCTGCTCCTAAATTTCTCAGGATCGACGATGAAGGAAGGCATCAGGCGCGTCGTCAATAACTACCGCCCGGAAGAATGATTCTCCGCGGTCTCTGCACCCTCCGCGCCTCTGCGTGAAACTTTGGAAATGCCATATATGAAAACGAGAGTCGGCAACCCCGGGGCCTTTGCCCGTTTCGACCTCATCCGCTTGTTTGCTGCGCTGAAGGCGTTTTCGAAGTGGTCGGTCGGGCTGCTCCTGCTTGCCGCCCTCGCCACCCCCGCCGCCGCTCAAACCGAAGACGCCTACGCCCCCGCGCGCGCGATCGTCGCCGACATCGGCAAGATCGTTACCCCCAACGGCGTGCAGGAAACCTTCGAGGCCACGCTCGGCGGCGCGCGGCAGGTCGTGAACGTCCGCGGTGCCGACCGCGACAACCCGATCCTCGTCTTCGTCCACGGCGGCCCCGGGGCGGTCGAGATGCCTTTTGCCTGGGCGTTCCAGCGCCCGTGGGAGGATGTCTTCACCGTCGTGCAATACGACCAGCGCGGCGCGGGGCGGAGCTATCCGCTGAGCGACCCCGCGGCGCTCGCGCCGACGATGACCCCCGAACGCTACCGCGACGACGCGATCGAACTGATCGAGCTGCTGCAGAAGCGCTACGGCAAGAAGAAGGTCGTGCTGATGGGGCACAGCTGGGGTTCGATCGTCGGCCTGTCGGTCGCGGTGAAACGCCCCGACCTGCTCTACGCCTATGTCGGCGTCGGCCAGGGCATCGATTTCCGCGAAGGCGAGAAGGCCGGCATGGCCTGGGCGCGCGCCAAGGCGGTCGCGGCCGGGAATGACGAGGCGGTCGCCGCAATCGACGCGCTCGCACCCTATCCCGCGGGCGAGTTCACCATCGAAAAGGCCGACGGCTGGCGCAAATATGCAATTCCGTACGGTTCGCTGATCTACAACAAGCCCGACCTCAAATATTATTTCCAGACCCCGCGCCTCTCGCCCGAATATGGGCCCGCCGACGTGCAGGCGTGGGGCAAGGGCAGCGCCTTTTCGGTCACCACGCTCTGGCCGCGCCTCGCCGACGTCAGCTTCAAGCCGGTGAAGAAGATGGACGTGCCGATCGTCTTCCTGCTCGGACGGCATGATTATACCGTGCCCGCGCCCGTAGCGGCCGACTGGTTCGCGCAGGTCAAGGCGCCGTCCAAAAAACTCGTCTGGCTCGAACATTCGGCGCATATGCCGATGGTCGAGGAGCCGGGACATTTCTTTGCCGCGCTGCTCCGCGACGTGTTGCCGCTGACCAAGGAAGAATGACGATGACGCCCTATGTCCTGCCGATCTTCATGCTCGTCATCTCGAACATCTTCATGACGATCGCCTGGTACGGGCATTTGGGGGACATCTCGCGGCCGATGTGGCTCGCGATCCTGATCGCCTGGGGCATCGCCTTCTTCGAATATTGCCTCGTCGTCCCCGCCAACCGCATGGGGCACAGCGTCTATTCGACCGCCGAGCTCAAGACGATGCAGGAGGTGATCACGCTGATCGTCTTCGCGGGCTTCGCCGTCTTCTGGCTCGGCGAGAAGCTGACGCTCAACCATCTCGTCGGCTTCCTGCTGATCGCGGGCGGCGCCTTCTTCATCTTCAAGGGGCCGATTGCCGCCTGATCGCCATGTCGCTAGCCTCGCCACCGAGGGGAGACTGCAGCATGGCGGACGACAAGGGCATTTCGCGGCGCAGCTTTGCGGTCGGCGCAGCGGGGCTCGCCGCGCTGCCGGCCGCGGCGACGGCCAAACCGCCCAAGCCGGCGCCGATCCCCATCGGCAAGCCCTTCATCCTCACGACCTGGAACTTCGGTCCGAGCGCCAATGCCGTCGGCTGGCCGATGCTTGCGGGGGGCGCGTCGTCGATCGACACCGTCGAGGCGGCGATCAACCATGTCGAGGAGTTCGGCGACTATTGGGTCGGCGCCGACGGCGTCCCGAACGAGGTCGGCGAGACCACGCTCGACGCGATGATATTATGGGGCCCGACACACGACATCGGCGCGGTCGGCTGCCTGAAGCGCGTCAGAAGGGCGATATCGGTCGCGCGCAAGGTGATGGAAGAGACCCAGCACACGCTGATCGTCGGCGACGATGCGACGCGCTTCGCCGCGCGCATGGGCTTTACCGAAACCTCGCTCACCGGACCGAAATCGCAGGCGGCCTTCGCCAAATGGGCGGCGACCCATTCGAAGTCCGACGCCTTCGGCCCCGAGCCGCGCGGCCAGTCCGACACGCTGCGCGCGCACGACACCGTCGGCTGCATCGCGCTCGACGCCGCGGGCAATCTCTGCGTCGGCTGCTCGACCAACGGCCGCGAGTTCAAGATCCCGGGGCGCGTCGGCGATTCGCCGATCCCGGGCGCCGGCGCCTACGGCGATCAGGCGGTGGGCGGCGCGGTCGCGACGGGCAATGGCGATGTGATGATGCGCTTCCTGCCCACCTATCACGCGGTCGAGTTGATGCGCGGCGGCATGCATCCGCAGGCGGCGGCCGAGGCCGCGCTGCGCCGCATCGCCGATGCCGGCTACAGCATCGGCGGCGGCATCGCGGTCATCCGCCGCGACGGCGTGCACGGCGCGGCAAAGACCGGCTGGGACGAGGTACCCTTCGATTATTCGGTGCAGACCGCGAGCGGCAATGTGACCGTGCCGGTGGCGTAGACACCGCCCCTTCCTTCCTGCCTCCAAAGCCCCTACATGCGCGCCCATGGAAACCAGAGCCGGCGATCCCGGGGCCTTTGCCCATTTCGACCTCACCCGCGTCCCTTCGCCCGCCTTCGTCGTCGATGCGGCAAAGATCCGCGCGAACCTCGGCGTGCTGCGCCATATCGGCGACGCGTCGGGCGCGCGCGTACTCGCGGCGCTCAAGGCTTTCTCGATGTGGTCGCTGGGATCGACGGTCACCGACTATCTCGACGGCGTCTGCGCCTCGGGGCTCTACGAGGCGAAGCTCGGGCGCGAGGAATATGGCGGCGAGGTCGCCACATACTGCGCGGGTTACAAGGCCGAGGACCTGCCCGAGATCGCGAAGCTCTCGGACCATCTGATCTTCAATTCGCCCGGCCAGATCGCGCGTTTCCGCCCGCTGCTCGACGAGCTTCGCGCCGCGGGCGAAAGCTTCGACGTCGGCCTGCGCATCAATCCGCAGCACAGCGAGGGCGAGGTCCCCAAATACGACCCCGCGGCGCCGTGCAGTCGCCTCGGCTTTCCGGTCGACCAGCTCACCCCCGAGCATATGGCGGGCGTCGACGGCATCCATATGCACGTGCTGTGCGAACAGGATTTCCCGCCGCTCGCCCGCACGTGGGCCGCGGTCGAGCCGAAGCTCGCGCCGTATCTGGGCCAGCTCAAATGGCTCAACTTCGGCGGCGGCCACCATGTGACGCGCGCCGACTATCAGGTGGGAGACCTGATCGCTTTTCTCAAGAACGTCCGCGAAACCACCGGCTGCGACGTGATGATCGAGCCCGGCGAGGCGGTCGCGCTCGACGCGGGCATCCTCGTCGGCGAAGTGCTCGACCTGTTCGACAACGGCATGCCGATCGGCATCACCGACATCAGCGCGACCTGCCACATGCCCGACGTCATCGAGGCGCCCTATCGCCCGGCGATGCTGGGCGAGGAAGAGGGCAGTACGCCGACCCGCCTCGGCGGTCCCTCGTGCCTCGCGGGCGACGTCATCGGCGATTATCGCCTGCCCGGCGGCGCTGCGATTGGCCAGCGCTTCGCCTTTCTCGACCAGGCGCATTATTCGATGGTCAAGACCAACAGCTTCAACGGTGTGCCGCTGCCGTCGATCTGGCTGTGGGACAGCGCGACCGACGAACTGAAGCTGGTCCGCGAATTCGCTTACGAGGACTTCAAGACGCGGCTGAGCTGATGGTGCTCAGAGGATGAAATCTCCGGCATCGAGCGGCTGCGGGCCCAGCATCGAAATCTCGATCATGAAGTCGGCAACGCCGTCGCCATTAACGTCGCCGCTGACATAATAGGTCGTTCCCGACCGCGGTCCCTCGTCCCAGGTGCCGATGAGCTCGTAGCGCAGTTCGCCCGCGACGCCGGTGAAGGCGTCCGTGCCGATGAAGCTGAACGCGCTGTCGCCGCCGCCCGTGACCGCATCGAGCAGGCTGAGGTCGATGACATCGCCGTCGTCGGCCGAAAAATAGACGCGGTCGACCTGCGTCATACTCATGCCCGACGGGATGAAAACGTAGCGGTCGGCCCCCGCGCCGCCGTCGAGCATGTCGAGCCCGGGGCCGCCGTTGAGCACGTCGTTCCCGTCGTTCCCGAGCAGCGCGTCGTTGCCGCCACCGCCGTTCAGCGTGTCATTGCCCTCGCCGCCGGCCAGCACGTCGTTGCCGCCGCCGCCGATCAGCGAATTATTCTGGGCGTTGCCCTGGATATTATTGTCGAGATTGTTGCCGGTGCCGATCACCGCGAGGCCGTTGCCGCCCCTGAGATCGAGCTGCTCGACATTGGCGCCGAGCGTGTAGTTGATCGACGAGACGACCCGGTCGGTGCCACCTCCGGTGCCTTCGCTCACCACGTCGCCGATATTGTCGACGATATAAGTATCGTCGCCGATGCCGCCGGTCATCGTGTCGGCGCCCGCGCCGCCGTCGAGCAGGTCGTTGCCGTCGTTGCCGTTCAGCACGTCATCGTCGGCGAAGCCGTAGAGCTCGTCGTTGCCGCCCGCGCCGGTCAGATTGTCGTCGAACGCGCTGCCGTTCAGCACATTGTCGCCCGCATCGCCGACGCGCGTCACGCCGCCCTGCGGGATGTTGATGAAATTGGCCTCGCCGAAGTCCGAAACCCGCAGACGGTCGGCCTGGGCGAAGCTCTGGGGCATAAACCGGATCAGCGTCGAATAGCCCCCGGGGCCCGCGCCGTCGAAGTCGGCCTGCAGCAGCACGCTGCCGGCTGTCGATTCCACCAGCCGGAAATGTCCCGTCAGGAACGGGTTCGCGCCGTCCCAGTTGGTGAGCGACGAAAGCAGCGGCGACAGGTCGACGACGTCGAGCCCGGTCAACGATGACTCCCGGCCCACCGTGCCGAACTGCGAAACGACCAGCCCCGCCTGCCCCGCCGAACCCGGGGTCGCGTCCATGAAGACGATCCTATCCTGATCGGGACCGGTTCCGAGGCGCAGGTCGACGCGCCCGGTACCGGTGTCGCGCAGGATGAAGGTATCGGCGCCGCCGAACAGGTCGACCGTCGCGATATCGGCATGGGCGTTCCGATAGTCGACGACGTCGTTGCCGGGATTCTGGACATTGTCGTCGCCCCAGATCAGCAGGTTTTCCTGCAGGCTCGACACGCCCGGCCGATTGATGACGATCAGATCGTTGCCGCGCCCGCCATAGAATTTGTCGTTGCCGCCGGCACCGCCGATGCCCGGGGCATCTTCGTCGTAGAGCTGATCGTCGTCGTCGCCCCCGCGCAGTTCGTCGGCGCCGCCGCCGGCATAGAGGATGTCGTTGCCGGTACCGCCCGAAATGATGTCGCTGCCGCCATTGCCATAGAGCGTGTCGTTGCCGCCCTCGCCGTTGATCACGTCGTTGCCGCGCCCGCCGGTCGCTGTGTCGTCGCCTTCGCCGGCGGTGATCCGGTCGTTGCCGTCGAAGCCGTCGATCGTGTCGGCGTCGGGCGTGCCGGGAAGGATATCGTCGCCAGGTCCGCCGGGAATCACCGCCATGATCGTCTCCTCACCACTGTCGCGCCAGTTGGCCGGCCGCGCCGGCCGGTCCGACTCTTATGGATAACAAGAGGTTAACTGATGGTCCGTCACATTTGCAACCGGAATCAGGAAGCGATCTCCGCCAGCGCCTGATGGATGTCGCTGACCACCACCGACCCCTCGCCGACCGACGAGGCGACGCGCTTCACCGATCCCTTGCGCACGTCGCCGATCGCATAGATGCGCGGCCAGCTCGTCTCGTAGCGGCTCGGCATGCGGTCGAGCGACCAGCCCGCCTTGACCAGCTCCATCGGAGCGATGTCGGTGCCGGTCTTCACGAAGCCCTTCTCGTCGCACACCATTTCCTTGGGCAGCCAGCGCGTGTTCGGCGTCGCGCCGAGGAAGAGGAACAGGAAGCCGCAGTCGCAATGCCCCTCCTCGCCCGTCTCGCGGCAGCGATAGGTGAGCCCCGCAAGCCGGTCCTCGCCGTGCAGCGCGACGACGTCGGTCGATCCGATGATCTCGATATTCGGATGTTCCTCCAGCCGTTTGACCAGATATTCGGACATCGTCTCGCGCAGGCTCTCGCGGCGGAAGATGACATAGACCTTCTTCGCGACGCTCGCGAGATAAATGGCGCCCTGCCCCGCCGAATTGCCCGATCCGACGATGGTGACCTCGGCATTGCCGCAGAGCTGCGCCTCCATCGGGGTCGCGCCATAATAGATGCCGCGGCCCTCGTATGACTCGATCCCCTCGATCGGCAGCCGCTGGTACTGCGCGCCGCTCGCGACGACGACCGCGCGGCTCCTGAGCTTGCGTCCGTCGGCGAGGTGCAGGCAGTAAGCGTCGCCGTCGCGCCCGATCTCGGCCGCGCGCACCGGCGCGACGATCCGCGCGCCGAACTTCTGCGCCTGCACCGTCGCGCGCCGCGCCAGCTCGTTGCCCGAAATGCCCGTCGGGAAACCCAAGTAATTCTCGATCTTCGACGAGGTCCCCGCCTGCCCGCCCGGCGCGAGCGAATCGAGCGCGATCACCGTCAGCCCTTCCGACGCCGCATAGACCGCCGCCGCGAGCCCGCCGGGCCCGCTGCCGACGACGAGCACATCGGCCGTCGCGCCGTCGGGCAGCAGGTCGAGCCCCATCGCCTGCGCCAGCTCCTCGGGCGTCGGCTGCACCAGCACGTCGGTCGCGCCCAGGATCACCGCGGGCAGCTGATCCTCGCTCAGCCCGCGCTCGGCCATCAGATGCGCCGCGACCGGGCCGTCGGCGGGGTCGAACCAGCGATGCCCGACGCCATGCTTCATCAAGAGGTCGCGCAGCGCATAGACGCTGCGGTCGATCCCCGCGCCGAGGACGATGATCGCCGCAAAGCCGCGTAGATTGCCGAACTCGCGCCGCGCCGCGAACACGCGCACGAAGATGTCGGAGAAATGGCTGTTGCCCGCGATCATCCGCTGGAAACTCTCGTGCGGGATACGCAGGATATCGCCGTCGGCGCCCATCACCACGCGCGACAGATGCCGCTGCCCGGTGAGCACCGACAGGTCGCCCGCGAACTGCCCGCGCTCCATCCACCCGACGCGGCGGCTGCCCTCGTCGGTCTGGACAAAGATGTCGGTATGCCCCGTCAGCGTGACGATACAGTCGGGCGCCATCGTCCCTTCGGCGAGGATAAGATCGCCCTCGGCATGCGATTCGACGGCGCCGAACGCGATCAGCTCTTCCAGTTCGGCGCCGGAAAAGGTGTGATTCACGTCGGGCGGCGGGTTCATGGGCCATGGTCCTTGTCGCGGGAGAAGGCGCGAGCAATAGCGGGAAAGCGCGGCTTTGTCCCCCGGTTACCGCGCGTCAGGCCCGCTTCGCCGCGCCTGTTACCGATGCGTTACAAAATTGCGCCAAAGGGTCTTTACAGGGGGGACCCCCCTGCATATATCGCCCTCCGCTGCCCCAGGGGGACTTCCAATAACCGCAAGGCAGCCTTGGATGTTTAACGTTATTTTTGGGGGTCCCTTGAGTTGCACCAGCATCATAGCGCCCACGGGCTGATTCAGGCACTTTCGCCGGTCGAACCTGTTACGCTTGTCCGCCCGCACGCCGCGGCGCGCGCAGCGCGTTTCTTCATCGAGCGATTTCCCGGCACGACCATGTATGCGGTCAAGGCGAACCCGTCGCCCGACCTGCTGCGCGTGCTGTGGGATTCGGGTGTCACGCATTATGACGTCGCCTCGATCGCCGAGGTGCGCCTCGTCGCGCGCACGCTGCCCAAGGCGACGCTCTGCTTCATGCATCCGGTAAAGGCCGAGGAAGCGATTTCCGAAGCCTATTGGAAGCATGGCGTGCGCACCTTCTCGCTCGACACGATGGACGAGCTCGAGAAGATCGTCCGCGCCACCGAGGGCGCCCAGGACCTCAACCTGCTGGTCCGCCTGCGCGTCTCGTCCGACCATTCGAAGCTCAGCCTCGCCGCCAAGTTCGGCGCCGAGCCCGAAGATGTCGCCGAACTCTTGATGGCGACCCGCCAGGCCAGCGACGCGCTCGGCATCTGCTTCCACGTCGGCAGCCAGGCGATGACCCCGCATGCCTATGCACAGGCGATGGAGCGCGTCCGCGCCGCGATCGTCGCGGCGGCGGTGACGGTCGACATCATCGATGTCGGCGGCGGCTTCCCCTCGTCCTACCCGGGCATGGAGCCCCCGCCGCTCGGCGCCTATTTCGACACGATCCACCGGACGTTCGAAAGCCTGCCGATCAGCTATTCGGCCGAACTGTGGTGCGAACCCGGCCGCGCGCTCGCCGCCGAATACAGCTCGCTGATCGTCCGCGTCGAAAAGCGCCGGGGCGACGAGCTCTACATCAACGACGGTGCCTATGGCGCGCTGTTCGACGCCGCGCATGTCGGCTGGCGCTTCCCCGTGACGCTGCTCCGCGAGCCCGAGAGCGACGCCGAGACGACCGCGTTCAGCTTCTACGGCCCGACCTGCGACGACCTCGACCATATGGCCGGCCCCTTCTATCTCCCCGCGGACGTGAAGGCCGGCGATTTCATCGAGATCGGCATGCTCGGCGCCTATGGCTGCGCGATGCGGACCAAGTTCAACGGCTTCGGCGCGGATGAGACCCATGTGGTGAGCGACGAGCCGATGGTGAGCCTCTACACCGGCGAAGCCGAACCCGAGCGCCGCAGCGCGACGGTGACGAAGCTGTTCTGAAGCGGATGGTTAAGGGATAGGGAAAGGGCCGGCGCTGCGAAGCGACCGGCCCCTTTTAATGTCGGCTAAATGGAGGGCTTAGACAATTTTGCCAATTCGAGAATGACCTGCGCGGCAACGATTGCCGCGTTCTTGACGGCTATCCCCCTCCAATCGTCGGGTCGCGCTTCAGTCTCATCCTTTCTTCCGGCATAATCGGAGATACCGCGGATCATCAAGCCTTGGCTAGCGGCGCCGACCGGCGTTCGCTGCACGGCATCGATAGACTTAAAAAAGCCGAAAGACTCCATATCTATCGCGTGCACTTTTCGCATCACAATATCCATCAAGTCCGCGATGAAGTCGCGATAGCTAACACTGTCGATGACCATTCCACAGGAAAATATGCTCACATCGTCGTGCAGTTTTGGTTCACGAATTTCGAATTCTTCGCTACCCAGCTGAAAAGTTTTTCCTAAGGGTGAATCGAGCACAAGGCGGTCCGCCTGCACTCTTGAAAGCGCGCCCAGAGCATCGGGAGAACATGGCATCGTTTGGCTATTAGCGATCAGAGCGTTGGCACCAAAGAACTGTTCCCTAAAATCTTTGCGACCTGACAAGCGATCGTAGTCGGACCTGCCTTCTTCGGTTACCTTCTCATAAATCCGATTAATCGCATTGTTTGGAACCACCACATCTCCCACTTGTAAGTGTTTTGGCCTTAAACTCGCAGCAGTTCCAACGAAAATAATAAAAGTGGGCTGCGACAATGTGATAATCTGGGTCGTGCGAACCGCAGCATTCATGTCTCCCATCCCTGGGCACATCGCCACTTTTAGAAAAAGATCATCTTCCGAGGGAACTTTATAGACGACGTCCGTGCGCCTATGCCCAGGAGCCTGGTCAAAACATTCATCAAATACTGAAGTAATAGCGCGCATTTCTTCAAGTTTGGCGCATAAAACACAGAACTCGTACTTATCCAGCTTGGCGTCCATCCCCATCCCCCGAAAAGTCAGCCTTGCCAGACCGCTTACAGTCGGAATGGCCGATCAAAAAGTTGTATATAAGTTATACCCAAAGACTTCGCGAGCCCTGCAAATTCTTTCCCTAAGAACGCCCTCGACAACGAAACCTTTTCAGACGCGTCAAGATCGATTGAAAAAAAGACCTTAACGCAAGCGGGCACTTGACGTACAACCTTGGGCACCTGCCCGACATGGTTCTCAACAAACTGCTGAAAAAGATGGATCCTCGTCGAGACAAAAATTGATGGGCGAACATCAAATATAACAATCAAGGGGGTATTGCACTTCTCAAATTCGATGGATTGACCCCGTATGAGCGATAGAAGTCCCTCCCGGATGCGACGGCTATTATCCAATCCCTCCTCCGCTGCGTCGTGCAGCGCTCGATCCCTATTCATGAGATTTCCTTACCGACAAATGGAAGTGCTAGCTGATCGGGATCTGGATAAGCATCAGATGCAGACTTAATGAAGCGCGCCGCCACTTCCGAAACTGACCGCAAATTCTCCATTTCGCGGATAGCGATCAATTTTCGATGCAACGAATCTGAAATGGTTACGGAGATGCGAATAAATCACCTCTTAGCGCAATGATCACTTATTACACATGTTGCACGCCTAAGGCAAGACTTGCGGCAAAGTGCAGCACTGTGCAGCACAACAACGATTTTTTGGATCGAAGGCTGATAGAGACACGCATAGCTGTCAAGTCAGCTTACGCTACAGTTCACTTTATCGCCGAAAACCAAGACACGGCAGGCCGCCCCTATCTCTAACGCCTCGCCCATGCTAACCCACCCCCGGGCGGCACCAAAAAGAACAC